>NC_018515.1:3577140-4225353 GCF_000231385.2 Desulfosporosinus meridiei DSM 13257
TCAATTTAACCATAGGTGAGCCGGTTGCATATTTTACAATCTATGGATATATTATTATATAAGGACTGACGTGTTGCAGGCACGCCAGCCCGGCAGATTGTCTAACCGAACGGTTAGCCGGAACTATGGGTTATAAGAAATAACCGCGATCCTGGGCAGGGGCGGTTATTTCTTTTTCATGATCATAACAATGAGTGTCGCAAATGCAATCATGAGATACATCGTCTCAACCATTGAAATCATCCTACCACCCCCTTTCTAAAAGGGTGTGGCCAGTATAAACAGTTTTAAATCTTAGGACTGGTTTGCTTTAGCAGAAGTATTCTGATAACCGGAACCAGCCCGGTTCTTAATTGCAGAATCCAAGTTCGGTCCTTGAAGAACGGTCCAGTAATATTTTGCTGCAATTGCGGAGGATGCAGCATTATTCTCTAACACCAAAGCATCTGCTGAATCTAAGAGGTTGTTATAGGTGTTAAGGATTTTCTGAGAAACCATCGTCTTATCCCCTGACGAAACCAATGGGCTATTATAAAGAGTATTATAAAATGCTAAGGCCTGTACATAGTAATCGCCCCTGGGCTGCTGAGGGATTTCATAGTTATACCAGAAATCCCCGTTAGTCATCAATGACTCAGAATCAAATGCCAGATCTCCGCTGTGCATGGGAGTTGGCGTGCTCCAGCAACTGGAGAGATTCGGCGGATCTGTAAGGGGTAATAGGGATTTGGGAAGAATTGTGGCACCTGGAGCAAATGTAATTGCACTGTTGTATTTTTGACCGAGAAGGCCAAATACCTTATCCTGATAGGCGTCTTGACCCGTATAGTAATTCGGGTTATTTTCTTTAGTCCAAGCATTATAGGCCCATACGGCAAAATACCAATTTTCTAAGACGTTGCGATTCCCGTCTCCAATCTTGGGGTAGGCTCTAAACTTGTTATTGAGAATTTTACAGCCTGTGTCAATATTATAATCCAGATCACTTTTCAGCCTGGCAACATCGTATTCGGGATAATTAGCCGGAGAAATCTGCATAATTCCTATGCCGCCGTCGGCAGATATAAAGGGTTGATCGGTCAGAGGCTGTCCCGTTGTTGGATCTGATTCGTATTGTTTCCATCCACTCTCTATCCATGCAATAGCTTTAACCAGCGCGGGCGGAATATCATTCTGATTGGCTATATCCTCTATTTTTTGGGCAATTATTGCGTTTTTTACATTTGTATCTATTGTAGTTACAAGATTACGTTGACTCTCCGTAACGACTGCTTCGCCTCCGAGTGCAGTGACAATACAGTCAACGGACATCTTGCTTTTCACAAAAACGCCTGCAGCAGGAGACTTAACGCCGTCAGTGAGGACTATGGCAGACTTAGTTTGAGCAGCCAGCGGTGCACCGGAAAGAGCATCAATACCCGTAACTCCATTGGCCAAGTATACCTGGTCAAACAATAGAGAACCGGCGAAGTCTTTAATGACTTGATCATTCGTATCGTAAGCTGTGATTCCTGAATGGCGGGTAGGCTTTGGAAGTTGATTTAATACCGTACTATTAATGACGCCGGTTCCGCCAATGACATCAGACGTCGTGATGCCAGGATTTTCTTTTAAGAATTCTTGGACAATATCAGGAAGTTTAGCACTGTTCGTTAAAAGAATCGGCTGACTCCCCTGGGAAGCAATAGAGGCAATTGAGAGCGCGTCTTGGGTTAACCAGCCGTAGGCGACCGCGACCTTTGTCACCGGTGCACCGAGAGTAACCATCAGTTGAGCGATCTTAACCGAGGTTTCAAAACGGTCAACTCCACCAAGAGGTACAACCGTAATATTCATTGCTTTCAGCTCATCGAGGACTCCTTGCCTGATCACCGCCGTTCCGCTGGTCACATAAACCTTAGTAACGGCGAGTTTAACAAGTTCGTCTTTGGTAGCAGAGTCAAGTTTGTTTCCAGCTCCGGTCAGAAGGATAGGCGCTTTTAAATAATAGGCCAGCGGACCTGAGGTTAAGGCATCAACCATACCATAGGAAGTTGAGGAAGCAAGAATTGCGGTTCCGGCCCAACCAGTTTGATCAGCAATTCTGACTGCGGTTTGTTCAGCATTTGTACCTGCCAATCGAGTTGGAACCGTGTCGGAAGCAAATACGGTAAAAGGAACCATTGTCAATGCCATACTGGCCATAACTAGAGCAGCTAAAGCTTTTTTAATTTTACTCATTATTATTTTTTCGCCTCACGTCTCTTTAGATTTCTTTTTAACCATCGCTCTCGAAGCATCTTACTGCCTCTAATTAGACTTAAGTAAATTTGACCTGATGATCAATATTATGGCTTACGTTTAGTATTCGTTGGCGTGATGAATTTTCCTTCTGGTAATATTTGTGCCGATTGCGAATGTCTCACCGCGTGGATTTGAGACATCCCCCTCATTTCATGATCATAACAATGAATGTCGCAAATGGGTGTGGCTAACCGTTCCTCGACAACCTGTTCAAAACATTATGGCATAATATTCCAAAAAATAGATGAATGATATCTCTGATCACCGAGTTCAGGCCGCCTCACAACACAAGGCGGCCTGTTTTGTTCTAATCATGTTCTGTTATCCTTGAAGAATACTAATCTTGTCAAGGTTTTGCTCATATTGCGATTGTTATTGACATCATCAAAAGCAGCCAAGGTTTCAGCATTAGGTTGTTCAATTCGGAGGTCAAAAGGAATGCCGCCGAAGCGACATTCATCAGTGGTGCCGCAAAGCGGCATGGAAATCTGGTAGTATAAAAGATGAAGCATATTTTAATAGAATGATCTAAATAATCCCAGATTGGTCTGGGATTTTACATTTTACATCGGTGATCTTAGCAAAGCAAAGTACTCCGGGCCTAGTCAAATAGCTCGGAGTACTTTGTTTTGCTCTTCTCTACTTCTCCCCATCTCCGGCATATGGAACGATACTCTTCTTAACATTCCGAACTCCGCCCAGGGGATTTGAGACATAGGTGTGATTTTCTCTCTTGCGGGCCTTTTTCCGAAATGCATTTTCTTGTCGTTTTTCATACATTTCCCGGATCCAGACACTTACAGGAGCCTTCCACTGTTCACTTTTACTAGGTATGTTTTTTATTAAACTTCTAGGATTTAAACCCATCTCTTTCGCCATTTTCAAGGTTTCTTCGTTAAGCCTGCATTTCTTTTTTGCTTAGGCCCATTCTGCATCCTTCTTAATTTTACAATCTATGGATATATTATTATATAAGGACTGACGTGTTGCAGGCACGCCAGCCCGGCAGATTGTCTAACCGAACGGTTAGCCAGATTTACGGGTTATAAGAAATAACCGCAAACCCTGGCAGGGGCGGTTATTTCTTCTTCATTTTTGTTCTTTTGCTGAATACTTTTCTATCGCTTCTTCAACATACTGATTCAATGATTTGCCCGCTATCAAGGCCCTTTGTGCTGCTTGTTTATGAAGCTCAGGGGTTATTCTTACATTAAAGCTACCTTTATACATCTTTTCAGGTTCTTTACCGTTCAAATTGCACAGTTCAAGATAATCCTCAACCGCTTCTTCAAATGCTGACTTTAGTTCACTGACACTACTGCCTTCATAACTGATTGAATCATTTATGCCTTCAATCTTGCCATAGAAAATCTCGTCTTCTGTGTTGTAATGCACTGAACCAATATATTCTTTGTATATCATCACATCTTTCATAATCAAACCACTCCCTGATTTTTCAACTCTTCAATCAACTGCTCGATTTGATATTTCTTCAATATATTTCCCGGATGCAGTCTATGAAGTCTTATAATATGTCCTGTTTCGCAGTGGACAAAAGCAACTCTCGACCCAGAAGTATGCCCTCTGTTGTCTTCTTTGTAACCGAATTTTGCTAACAGTCTTCTTGCTTCATCATATTCAAAGTCGATAGGTCTATTAAGCAATCTGTCTATAAGTTTATCTCTTTTGCTCATCGTGCACCTCTTATTTTAAATATATTATCAACGGTCGAAATATGTAACTAAATATTAGTTGCATATTTCGACCGTTGATAACTTAGCAAGCTGCACCTCCTGTTAGCATCGGGATGAAGCATACTTTAATAGAATGATCAGTTAATAATCTCGGCAAGCAGGCTATGGGTACCGCCGCTTTCGTATCCTGCACCTTGAGACACGATGAATATGACAGACAGTTGTCGTATTTTCGAGATATACTAATCTAAGGTGATAAGCTGCAAATGACAGATTGTTAATAATCATAGTGAAAGGGATAATATATGGATTTCATACCGGCGAAGACAATTATATCAGGTTACAGTGGAGACAATAAATGGTTTGGAAACAACTATAATATGAACATTTATAAAGGGTGTAGTCATGGCTGTATCTATTGTGACAGCAGAAGTGAGTGCTACCATGTCGAAAACTTTGATAATGTTAGAGCTAAAGAAAATGCTCTGACCTTAATTCACCGTGATCTTAAGTCAAAACGTAAAACAGGAGTAATCGGTACAGGTGCCATGAGTGATCCATACAACCCTATAGAAAAGGAGTATGAACTTACCAGAGGTGCTTTAAAACTAATTAACTCCTTCGGTTTTGGAATTTCGATTGCTACAAAAAGTAATTTGGTGACTAGGGATATTGATATCTTAAATAAGATACGCCAGCATTCCCCAACTCTCATCAAGCTGACCATCACCACCTGTGATGACGTGCTTTGCAAAAAGATTGAGCCTAATGTGGCGGTTTCCTCGCAGCGTTTTTCTGCGCTTAAACAATTAGCTGAGAACAAAATTTTTGCAGGGATACTGCTCATGCCTGTCTTGCCATTTATTGAGGATAACGCAGAGAACATTAGCGGTATTATTCGTCTCGCCTCTGAGAATGGCGCTAAATTCATCTACCCAGCTTTTGGTGTAACACTAAGACAAAATCAAAGAGATTGGTATTATCGAAAACTTGATGAAATTTTTCCGCATCTTAAAGAGAAATATGCTCGTCAATATGGTAATTCCTACGAGTGTCACTCCCCAAGCTCCAACGAGCTCTGGCAGTTGATGAAGAGTGAGTGTGAAAGGCTTGGCATGCTTTACAAAATGGACGACATTATTCGAGCATACAAAAAAGGCTATTGCAATGATCAGCTTAGGTTGTTTTAGCAATCGTAAAGATCCTCTAAGTAGTCGTTTTAGAGACACATAAAGAGCATGTATACCAGAAAAAGGCTGGTTACATGCTCTTTATGCTTTTGTTATCAAATGAATAGTTTCCGTTTGCACGTAATCTTGTCTATTAACTGAATTGTTTCACCAATGCGCTGGCAACACTAACTACGCCACAAATAAATATAATCGCCAAGGTCAGCCATCTGAAAAGTTTAGGACTTACTTTGGCAAAGGTCTTTTCTCCCAGCCATACACCCGCTAGAACTCCGGGAATTGCATATATAAGATGTGTAAATACGCCTGTATCTAAGGCATCCATGTAATACATTGTGATTAGAGTCGCAAAATTTCCATAGCAAAAAAAGCGAATGAGATTTGCACGAAAAGCTTCCTTATCTTTTTGCTGATTCATTAAAAAAAACACAACCGGCGGCCCGCTTAAGCTCGTTGAACCTCCCATAAAACCGCTGACAATACCAACTAAAATTGTCGCTAACTTTTCACGTTTAATGGTGAAAACATAATTTGAGGTCATTAAAAATCCTAACAATAGAACCAAAGTTCCAATACTAAGCTTTAGTACAGAAGGGTCTATAACCTTAAGTATATATACTCCAAGTATAATTCCAAACAAACTGGCCGTAAACAATGGCCATATCACTTTTGGATCTGACCTTCCTCTTGTCTTATAGATAACTATAAGGTTCAGTAATAAACCGACGATGGTCATCAGACTAACAACCTGCTCCGGTTGCATAAAAAACAGCAGCAGCGGTGTACCCACAATTGCAAAACCAAATCCAGTAATTGACTGTAAAAATGATGATAAGAAGATAATGATGCATATATTAATTGCTAAAATGTCCATAAATTTACTCCATATTTATATTTAAATCATTACGAGCTTTTCGAGCGCGGTAAACGAATAGTAGGTACGCCTCGTTAAACTGAATAGAGACTCCGCTAATGGCAACTCCGTTATAAAAACCAAAAGCCATGAAATTGCAGCGTCCTTAGCTAGAGTTGGACTTGGTATAACTATTATTCCAGAATACTACGCGGAACGAGATATAGCAAGCAATCAATCATTATGCTATTACAGTTTAGAAAAAGGAATCGAACCTCGGCACGTCGGGTTAGTTTATTCTTCAAAAAAGCTTTATCTCATGCAGCAGGTGCGTTCAAGGATATACTTTTCGCTCAATTTCTTGGCGGAAGTGACGATGGAATAACGAAGTACTCCTCTTTCAGCGTTGTACTTGGCCAGTTTTACAAGGGTTTCAGTATCCAAAAGTGAATATTCGTTGATCTTACTAGTGGAGAAGGCTGATTGAGCACAGTATTTACAGTTTTCGGAACATCTGCCGCTCTTCCCGTTAATAATGGCGCAAATATCAAAGTTGTTCCGTAAATTTGTTTCATATCAAAATCAGAGTCTGGCGTTAACCTTGAAGTCGGTTCACCGAACGGGTGGTCTCCTTTACCTATCTCTACATTTAAAGTTGATGTTCCTACTCGACACTTGCTAAATATATTTAAATAGGAAGGAGACTTCACTCCAAATCTTTATCTTAACCAGGGGTAAACTGATTCATGACTTTCTGGTAAACTATGTCTAGTCCTGGTTCTTCAACTGAAAAATCCTCTATCACAACGCCATCATTTATGAGAGTCTGCAAAATGCTCATTTTCTCCTGTGATTCACAATAACAGATCAACGCATTATCATGGATCTCAAACAACCCGGTGTAATTATCAGCCAGTTGCTGACTAGTGAGCTTTGTGATTTGATCTCTGGAGACTCTCACTTCGATCCTCGTTTTTAATCTGTAATCATGCTTAAGTTTTGCTAAAGATCCTTCAGCAACCACAGAACCTTTGTGCATAATAGCTATGTTTTCGGCGAGTTCCTGAACATCCGAGAGATTATGAGAGGAGAAAAACATCGTTGTTCCTTCTTTATTCCAGGTACGAATCATCTCTTTTAATTCTAGGATTCCAATCGGGTCCAGCCCTGTCGTCGGTTCATCGAGGACGAGCAATTTAGGTCTGTGAATAATGGCTTGTGCCAGCCCCAGTCTTTGTTGCATGCCTTTAGAAAACGCCCCGACTTTCCGATGTTTAACATCAGCAAGTCCCACCTGCCCCAGCGCCTCTTCACAACGGTTTGCCGAAACGCCCTTAAGTTTTGCATAAAAGGTTAATGTTTCCCAAGCGCTTAAATTATCATAAAAGTTCATTCTTTCCGGCAGATATCCAATCAGATTCTTGATTTCTTTGCTTTTTTGCCCGTATTCAAGCTCATCAATCAGAATTCCTCCGGAAGTAGGATTCACTAAACCTAAAATCATCTTGATCAGCGTGGATTTGCCTGCTCCATTATGTCCGAGAAGGGCAAAAATCTCTCCTTGCTCAATACTCATGTTCAACTTATTAACAGCAACGAAATCTCCATAGTGCTTTTCCAGGAATTTTACGTCCAATATATGTCCCATAGCATTCTCTCCTAATAATCTTGTTTTCGGCTAAACAACCAGACAGATAATCCCAGAGGGCCAAAAAGCCAAAGAAGAAGCACCACACCCAGTAATACTTCGCCTGAACCGCTCCCCATCATCCGAGTGAGGGCTGCAAGGGTCGGACCAAATGTCTCTTCTCCACCCAATTGCAAAACGACCAGTACTCTGACCATATCGGCTGGGTTTAACAGCAGGAGGGTTAGCAATAGGGGGACAACAACCGTTACCTGTTGCAAAGAAGCAATTCCGATAGCTAAAAAATCATAAACTAAAATCGTGAAAAACCAAACAAGGATGGCTAAAGCGACTGCTTGAGAACGTCTCACAGTAACCACCGATATCAGTAAGGACATACTCAAAAATACAAGTGCTAAGACAATCGACAAAATTACAAACACCAAATAATCTAAGATACTTAAGGTCCCCGTTTTCCAGGCAATAACTACTCCCGCACCGCCAAAACCTGCTAAGATGGAAGCGGTTAAGGCCAAGGCCAAGCCCAAAAACTTTCCAATAATAACTTCACTTTTGTTAACAGGCTGGGTTAAGAGAACATGAAGAGAACCCGCTTCTTTCTCGCCTGCGATTGTAGAGGAGCCTATCACTAAGGCGATCAAGGGCAGAAGATAAAGAACAAGATTCAAAAGACTTGCTGTTACGCGGTTAAACCCTTGATATCCCCCAACTCCCATACCAGAAAGACCGAAAAATGAGATAAGTAAGGCTAGTAATCCGAAAATAATTGTAAAAGTAATCAGCCAGCGGCTGCGCATAGATTCCAATAGTTCTTTTTCAGCCACTACTATTACGTTAGCTACGCTCATCATGGCTTCTCCCCTTTTTGCTTGTAGGCCAATGTTAAATGTAGTAGAAAAATTCGAGTCTCCTTAAAAGCTAACAGTCTGCTTTGCCGTTAGGACCTCTTGCCAATTCATTATCCTAGCATCTTCATGCTCTTTTCTAAAAGATTGAGCAGCTTCAGGAGACCCAAATCCCACGATTCCAAAATTCATGGGGGTATTGATATGTGCTTTAATATAAGTGGCCTCGGAAGCTTTAATCCACTCCATGGTATTATAGTCCTTGACATAGATCATGCTCTCTTTGATAGCTGGCTCTTGACTGTTCTTTTTAAGGTATAACGCTAGGCAGCCAATATCATCAAATTTCTCCACATGCCCCTCTTGGGTAACAATTTCACCCGCAAAGCGCATGTCGACAATGCTCATGTTACAGGTCGGGCAGATATCAAGGCTCGAATCAATCGGTTGGGGGGAAGTATCCACCTGCGTCGAACATCCGCTCAATAATAAAGTCAAGCTTAAAACGAAGATAATCGCCACCATCTTTTTACCCATATCAGTTCCCCCTCTTTTTTCTGAACCCTGTCATTTCCTGGGTATGAGAACTTATCCTGAACACCCTATAGCAAACTAATCCGGCAACCGCCAGCATGACAATCGAATATAAACCTAATACTTTATTGCTGCTTCTGGGCGCCGTAAACTCCTCGGCCAGATTCGGGAGCGGCAAGGGAACAGGTTCGGCATAAGGATACTGGTCCTTTACCTTAGGGATATTGATAATCGAAAACATTCTCTCCGAAAACTCCAGGGCTGTTGCCGCCGGACTATTGAGAAACAGACGGACGGCAGGGGCCTTTTTCATTAAATACGTAAAGGGATCCCCACTTAAGTAAGGAATATCTCCAATTCCGTTACGATCCAGATCGAATCCCCGATAATCGTTCCAATAATTTCCCTGACCATCTTTAAAAAACGCGTTCCCGTCACCGACTAGGCCTGCAATCATCGCCACTTGTTGCAAGTTGTCGATTAGGTTATTACCCACGAAAAGATTATCCGTGGAGCTCGAGATCAGGTCTAGGCCAACATCATTTGAAGCGACTAAATTGTTACGAAACTCATTGTGCAAGGAAACATCAAAAAAGGCCCCGCGCGTATTATCCATAATAATATTTCCTTCGGCCAAGCTATCGTCACACGTTGCAAACAAGAGACCATATGATCGGTGCCCTCGGCTATGAGCGAAGACATTATTCCTAAAGGTTATATCTTTGGAAAACATCAAGGCAGCACCTGCCACATTGTTAATTAATATATTCTCTAGAAATGTATTCTCGTTAGAGTACATATAGTGAATTCCGTAGCGGACATTAGAAATTCGATTCCCAATAAGCTCATTGCCTTCCGCATAGTTGAAATAGATCCCATCCCGGGTATCCTGAATAATATTATTGATAACCTTGTTTTCAGGCGCTGCAAAAAGATGAATCCCGTCTCCTCCATCCCCTTCAAACGCCGGATGCAAACCCGAGTATTGGTCATTTTCAGCTTCGTTCTCTTCAAGTTTTTCTTTTATGGGCCGACCTTGAATGAGATTACCTTCCAAAATGTTTTGGGAGGCTTTATTAAGATAAATTCCAAATAAGTTATCTAGGATATGGTTATCCTTTACAATATTACCCCTTGAGAAAATCTTAATTCCGGCATCAGAGTTCTCAAGTTTTCGACCGCTGCCCCTCACTTCAAATCCCTGAAAGGTGACACCATCAGCCTTGATCGTTATGGCATCTCCTTTACCCCCGCCCTCAATTTCAGGATAATTTAAGCCCATGAGCTTTACCCTCTTATCGATGAGAAGTGGGCCCTGATAAACACCGGGATGGACAGTGATTTCATCCCCAGGGGCAGCCTTTGCTATGGCTTCGGTTATCGAGCTAATCGGACCGGTCGGGCTTACCTCAATAGTTTGAGCTTGAACCGGCTTAGCCCAAAGTACCAGTAAAAGAAGAACCCCAACTATCCAGCCATTATATTTGCCTTGGAATCCCTCTCTTTGTTTTCCCATCCCCTAAACCTCCAAAGCGCAATCATCATGCAAAAAATACTTAAACCTAAAAAGTAACCACCTATACCAAAGCCTGTATGGGTCACGAAATTCGCTACGTCATTACTCCCGATCATTGGAGGCACGAAAGGATCGATTCTAATTGGAGCTTGAGGATCTAATTCCGTTCCATAGCGGTGTAACCAGTACCAAAGATCATAAATTCCCAGCCCTCCCCCGATTAAAAGCAGTACTAAAGTGCTTAGTCCAAACCACACTTTTCTAAGCAAAGCGGCTAAAAAAGCCAACCCCGCTAAGCCAAAGGCTATATAGGACATATACTGAATTTCCGGAAAATCAGATTCCACAATTTCCTTCATGCCAATGTAATGGTTCAAGTTATTAATGATATCGATGCGGCCGCCGATTTTATCCATGTAAACAATCATTGCTAAGCCCTCAGGATACTGGGGTGCATCCAACTTCATATACCACAAAGGAAAGTAAGTACTCGCGATCAGACAAATACCTGCCAATACAAGCAAAATCCTTCCGGGCAGACTTAACTTACCTTGCAAAAACTTCATCTTATACCCTCCTTGAGTTACCTCCGGGGAATTACCTTAAATAGCTTCGGAGGAGCACAGACCTTTATTGGTAACTCCCCATAATAGGTCCGTACTCCTGAATTGGAATCAGGGTTCAAATTTAGGATTTTGGTTTAACTAAGAGATACCCTTGCATTTCCTGATGCAAGGCTGAGCAGAAGTTCGTACAGTAGTACGGATAGACCCCAGCTTTATCCGCCACAAATTCCAGCTTCTGCGTCTGACCGGGTTGGGCTTCGCAGTTAATGTCGTAGAACATGATCCCAAAGCCATGGGTAATGTCCTCATCGAAGTCCGTGTTCGTGAGATACCAGGTAACATGGTCCCCTTCATTGATTTCAACAGTATCCGGGTAGTAGCGGCTCCGGAAGCCCATCATATAAACCGTGACATTATTGCCGTCACGGACAACCCGGGCATCTTCCTTCGCATAGACAGCTCCTTCTATTGTCTCATCTTTAGGATAGACTTCGAAGGTTTTGATTTTATCCGCTTTAATCATTTGGGCAAAGTGTGGTTCCGGATCCACCGGGCTATCGTAGAGAACTTTCATCTTAGAACTCGTAAGGTCAATTAACTGCATACTTTCTGGGTGAGAAGGCCCTACAGACAGGTATTTATCTTTAGCCAGCTTATTCAAGGATACCAGGTACTTCCCATCAGGGTTTACTGTATCTCCCTCTGCTGCAGTTAAGTGTCCGGGACAATAATGTACTTGGGTTTTATCACTTACTTTAAAATCACTTAAACTCCATTTGGCGACGGCACTTTCGACGAACAAACTTGTGTACGCATTCCCTTGGTCGTCAAATTGAGTATGCAAAGGTCCTAAGCCAACTTCTACTTCCGCGACCCGTGTCTTTTCATAGTTCACAATCGGGAAGCCCCTTTCTTCCCCTTGAAAATCCTTATTGTTTACACACTCCATGAACTTTTCGAAACTAAAAACAGTGACTGTGGGAGAAAGTTTACCATTTCCGACGAAATACTTGCCGTCAGGGGTTACATCCACTCCATGAGGACTTTTTGCACAAGGAACCAGGTAGACCGAACCGGGAACATCGTTGGGATCAATGACTTTCGCCCCACCGATATCTTTAACTTTACCGTCTTTAGCTGCTTGTTCAAGCATCTTCCAATTGATCGCCACGATATAGTCCCGTTCTCTTTGGGAGGATTCAACTTCTAAAAGGTGGTACGCTTCTTCAGTATTATACGTCGTAAGGAAACACCAGCCATCACTGACACCCTTACCGGCATCGGAAAGGTCGTAAGACCATGGAGGAAGCAGCAATTCCCACCCGACACTCATGTTGCCATCTTTGGGATCAACGGCTATAGCAGCCATAACTCCTTTATAATCCTCTTTGAAGTTATCAATATCTGAGTAAGTACCATAAGGAATCGGCCCGGCAAAACGCGAAGCCATCATAAAATACTCCGAATTTGGAGTGAGAAAAACCGAACCATGAGGACCATAGATGTTAGGCACCGGCCCAAGTATCTGTTGAGTTGTAAATGAATCTAAATTCACGCGGGCGACCCGACTGTTAGCGTTATCATTGATGAAAAGCCACCGTCCATCATAATCACCCTTAGTTTCGCTGAGTGCAGGATGGTGGGCATCCCCCCAATCAAAATCCCCCAGCATTTCTTTGGTATCTGTAGTCCAGCCATAACCAACGGCGGACTCCTTGTTAAAGACCGGAATTGAACGAATACGTCTCATGGATGGCACCCCAAACACAAACAGTTGGCCAGAGTGTCCGCCCGATGCAAAAAGATAATATTCATCCAGTTGACCGGGGGGAACATAGGTTTTTAGGGCTGCATCGACGACATCCTCTGACACTCCCTCTTTAGAAGCCTTCAGCCCCCCTGCAGCTTCAGGGTTTATTTGAGACAGTATGGAATAAGCCAGCAACAAACCGGCAAAAAGCCCTGCAACCGCTGTGAATAGCGTTTTTAGCCTTCCTTTATGCATATACTCTAACCTCCAAGATTATTTAGTCTCTAATTATTCACTGATCCTTTTCATCGTTCACTTCTTGTCCTGCTGCTTTGCTTAACAATTGAAGAATTTGATTCCTGTCCTCAGTCGTTGTCAGCTGGGGAAGCAAATCACCCATAGTCCCTTCAGGTTTTTCCAAAAACTCCTGAAGACTTTTCCCGAATCTTTTCGGCGCATCTGTATAAGCAAAAGAAAGGTCTGGCCCTGTGGCACCACCCAGGATATTGTAGAATGAGACAGAATGGCACTGAATACAACCTTTCTGCTTAAAGATATCTCCTTCCAGAGTTTTCGGATTTGCAGTGTCCGTCTGAGCTTGCGCCTGAGGTTGAAGTCCCGTATTGTAAACGGTTTGGACAGTAGTATCAAGCGCTGGAGGATAGCTTGGTGTGGCTAACACTCTATAGGTAAACATGGTTAGAAAACCAATCCCCAACCACACGACAAAAATAGGCCACACACCTTTCCCGAAGTTTTTGAGCACATTTTCACCTCCTATACATCTAACAGCTTATACCCTTATTCCGATAACCGTCAGTACTACCAAAAGACATAAGGTCAAAACTGTTAGCATGAGAATCTTACGCCTTACTTTAAGGGCATTGTTCTTACTGTGATCAAGCCAAGGAAGAAGTAAAACCCCCGCGAACAACAGTCCTGTAAGAAATAGCCCTAATAGCTCCGGTACGATTTTTAAAAGCCCGAACAGCCAGAGGAAATACCATTCCGGGACAATCCGAGACGGAGTCATAATTGTATTAGCCGGGGGACCTAACTCCTTGGGCCATACTCCGGCTAATATAAACACTAAGCCAAGCACAGCAAAGGCCATCACAACTTCAGTTAAAAAGTGACCCGGGAAAAATGGGATATCTTCAGACTCCATGGGACTAAGCTTTTGT
Organism: Desulfosporosinus meridiei DSM 13257; assembly: GCF_000231385.2. Classification (NCBI taxonomy): domain Bacteria; kingdom Bacillati; phylum Bacillota; class Clostridia; order Eubacteriales; family Desulfitobacteriaceae; genus Desulfosporosinus; species Desulfosporosinus meridiei. The sequence goes on from NC_018515.1 coordinate 3,591,204, forward strand.
TCACTTTCCAATTTAATTTTCACCTCCTATAACCCACCGGATATTCCTTGCTTACGGATCATCAGAAAATGAATGACCATCGAAAAAATGGCAATCACAGGTAAAACTACAATATGCAGAGCATAAAACCTTGTTAAGGTATAACCCGTAACCTTGCTGCCCGCTTGGCTCAAGAGCAGCAACTTTTCCCCAAGCCAAGGAATTGATCCCATGATTTTTGTACCGATGACTGCAGCCCAATACCCCAATTGATCCCAGGGCAAAAGATAACCGGTAAAGCAAAAGGCAAAGACAACTATCAGCAGGCACGCTCCGATAATCCAGTTTAGTTGACGCGGGGGCTTATATGAACCCGTATAAATGACTCTCAACATATGAGCGAGGACAGTGATTACCATAAGGTTAGCCGCTATATTATGGATTGAGCGAATCGCCGCTCCCATCCAAACATCTTGTTCAATGAAAATCACACTTTCATAAGCCAACTCCGGTGTCGGCTTGTAGTAAATCGCCAGTAAAATCCCCGTAATAATTTGAATTAGAAAGAGTAAGAATGTTATTCCCCCGAAGCAAAACATATAACTTCGAGCATGTTTAGGCACTGGATGACTCGCAAGGTCCTTAAACATGTCTGTCAAGCTTGCTTCACTGTTTTTTACATTTTCCTTGCTATTAATAGCCACAATTAAGCCTCCTTCAGTTGAGCCATGACAATCCCTTCTTCCAACCAGGTTGCCAATTTGAGCAGAGGTTTTGGCGGCGGTCCTTTCACCACATCTCCTTTGGCATTATAGATTCCGCCATGGCACGGACACTCGAACTGCTGTGCTTCGGCATTCCACGATACGATACAGCCAAGATGAGTACAGACCCGAGAGAAAGCCAAGATTTCTCCTTCTCGCTTAAATAGCAGCGCCGGAGCCCCATCATACACAAACTCCAGCGGCTCGTCCTGAATATCTGCTTCTTTAATGACCGCCATTTTGGGAGGGGTTGGCATTAATGATTGGGGGGGATTAAGAGTTCCAGCAAGTAAAGTCATCGGGGTTACGACGGCTAAGCCCAGCGGTATACTCGCTGTTAAGGTTAGAAATTGACGTCGGGTTATCTTTCGACTATTACTGGTATTCTCCACGGTTTTCCATCACCTCCCTGTTCTCTAAAACTAAGGATCGCCATATATAAACGGAAATAGCTGTACATATAAAAATCATCCCACTTAAGATACTGACCCACTGGGAATTCCCAGCAATATAACTTTTAACAACCATCATGGCGAACATAAGAGATGCCCATGCGTCTAAGCCAACCAGCAGTAACCCGTAGGAAGACTGATCTTCTTGAACAAGGCTCATCTGGCCCGCCCCCCTTTCATCCGTTCTATCTATCTCGGATATGTTTTTTGCAGATAATCCTCTATTTCCTTTGTTTGATCATCCGTAACAAAGGCCCCAAAACTGCGCATTTGGGTTATAACCTCCGGCCATGGCAAAGTGCCGCTGTAATTTTGTACTCTACTGGCATCGTGGCATGTGGTACAAACCGATTGAAATGTTAGATATTCCTTTCCTCCCTGCTTTTCTTTAGGTATAGGCTGGGCATAGGATGACATCGCTGACAGCCCTATTGCCGTGCCCACCATCATCATAGTAATTCCTGTGGCAATCTTCTTAGAAAATCCTTTTGCCAAATTTCATCACCTCCTTTAACGGGAGCACTGGGACATTTTTGTCTCAACCCAAAGGAATTTGGGGTACCTTCGTAAATCCTAATACCAAGCCCCCCACCGTCAGCAATCCGCCGTAAACATACAGAAATTTGGCCGTTGTATGACATTCCATAGGCGACATACAAACCCCAATCCCCAAATGAGTAGGCATCAGAATCACTATCACACCAAGAGCCGCAAGAATAAAACCAAGATAGCGGCGCACCAGACCCTGGCTGAACAGAATCATCAGCGAGATTATTAAGGTCAAGATACCAAGATAGACCTCTGCCTGCCCTGTATAATGACAGCGCATGTGAGCCATATTGCCAGTTTTCATTTCAATCAATCCCTGACACACTGGTGCCAAATGAAATGGAGTAAAAATAATTAATACTCCGATGATGGAACCCAGAAGTCCGGTTACCTTACTTTTGATGCTCATGCATTTACCTCCCTTCCCCTTCTTCCCAATATTAGGCAAGTATCTCTTGACCCTTAGGGCGTTCATCGCTCTTAGATTTAAGGAGTAACCGTCCTTTGTTTAGAGTGTAAACACGGCTAGCAAAATTCGTAAGATAAGGATCATGGGTAGCAATAACCACTGATTTGCCTTTCTCAGCTAACTGTAATAACCGCTTACTGATGAGGAACCGATTGGCATCATCCATCTCTGCCGTAGGTTCATCCGCTAAAATCAGCTCCGGATCATGAACCAATGCTCTCACAATAGCGACCCGTCGCCTTTGCCCCCCGCTTAGTTGGTACGGAAGAAACTTTGCTCGTTCTAGTAATCCTGATTCTTCCAGGAGTCCTTTTACTTTCTGTTTTGCTTCTTTCTTTGGAAGAGGTTTTGGTCCAATCCATAAGGGCAGGAGTACATTCTCCCACACCGTGAGAGTCGGGATGAGAACACTCTGTTGTAAAATAAAACCGATCTTGCGAGAGCGTAGTTGGGCTAACTTGTCTTCCCCTAAGGTAGAAACAGCTTTACCCTCAATCATCACCTTCCCTTGAGTCGGATTAAGCAGGCACCCTAAAATAAACAAAAGCGTGCTTTTACCGCATCCTGACGGTCCTAAAATAGTTAACACTTCCCCTCTATCCACGCTTAAATCAACGTCTTGGAGTGGAACGATGACTTCCCCGAACTTATTAGCATACTGATGACTAACCTTTGACAGTGTGAGTTGCATTGAAAATCCCCCCTAGCGAAGCTGGCCTTCGGACAAGGCAAGAACTGGATCAAGACGAGCCGAACGTCTTGCCGGCCATAGTGCGGCTAAAAGGCTGATCCATAATGTCACTAAGCTAAGACCGCCTAGAGCAATCAGCATTTGTGATAAATTGGGGATAAGAAAAGGAAATGAACTATATTCTTTAAGCATTAACTTGAAATAGATAAGTAAACCTAAACCTAATAGTGAACCTAAGGCCGAAGCAGTAAGTACTGTAATCAATGACTCGGCCAAAATCATGCCAAAAACTTGATTTTTTCTCGCTCCTAGAATCCGCAACAACCCCACTTCTTCACGTTTTTCAAGGATTAAAGATGAATACCTTGTGTAGAGGGAGGCTGCAGTGATAGCACATATGATCAGTACTAAGACCCATATCACAGAGCGAAAAGCAATCAATTGTTCCTGCAAACTCTGCATGAGTTTCCCTGCCGTCACTGCCTTTACTCCTGATATCTTCGAGATCCTTTGACCGACAATCTCGGGCGATACCCCTTCACTGGTTTTGAGTAAAACAGCTGATACCAATCCTTGAGGGTTCCCGGCTCTTTGCCAAATCTCTTGTAAATAGGGACTTTGAGAGGCCACTCGCCGGGCTGTATCAATGGGAACAAAAATCGTTCGATCTATACTCCCCCCCTTTGGATTCAGATAACCGGCGACATCAAAAGGCTGTCCTAAAATGACGACCCGATCCCCTAGAAAGGCAGGAATTTCGCCGCCGATAATCACCTCATCCTGATTTAACTCTCTCCCAACACCTTGTGCCAGTAGGCCATTGACTAAGAAATCACTTACTGGATCATATCCGACTAAACGGTATTCATCAGGCAAACTACAACAACTTTGGTTGAGAGTTTGACTGAAAAATTGGGGAGTCGCTTTCTCCACTCCGTCAATCCCCGAAATCTCCTTAAGCACTTGGGCATCCATATAGATGTTGGCTGGGGAACCCGTGAAAAGCACCTCTTCCGGGCTATACTCTGCCTGCGCCGGTAAAACCAGAACATCTGCCCCCCATTGATTAAGAGCACTTTTAGCGCCATTCTCGATACTCCATAACGTAAGCAAACTTGCAACTAACGCAGCAGTACAGGCGGCGACCACAAAAATCGTCAACGAGGTTTGCCAGGGCCGTCGAACTAAATTTCTCCATACAAGTTTTAAAAGCAAATCATCACCCCTCTTCCTTCAAGGCCTTGGTGCTGAAACATACATTTTGCAAATCCCATGCCAGACTCCAAAGAGTCCTCAATTCCGCCTTAATTCAAACTAACTAAACTTGAAACAGGACCAACATAAAGAAGAAACTTGGCAGGTACCCGCACGAAGACACTGTCTTCGCACGTATTAGCCTTCTTGCAGTATTCCAACGAAGTTATTACTATCTGAATTAGTATAAAAAGCCACAGGCAAAGGGACATTAATGTCCCTTTGCCTGTGGCTTTTTTGTCTCACTTAATAAAAGAAGGGTTATTTGCCTACTGTAAACATGACAACCCCAGCTTCTCATAAATTAGGTATATAAATTGCATATAAGCCCTATTAACATCAATCTAAATTAGAGGATTACTTATTATACGTATTGAGGAGGCACTTAATTATGAAATGCACTAGAATAGCAAATTTAGCTGTGATGACCTTAATTACTGCAGCAACTCTAACACTCGGTGGTTGCTCTGCCACTTTAACCGGTGAGACTGGTCATCAGAAAACATCCACTAACACTGAAATTCCAAACTATAGTAGGACTCAACAACTTAATAAACTTGTCGACCTTGGCTCGATCAAAATGAGGATCGATAGTGTTTCCTTGATCAAAAATACCACAGAGTCTCAAACTGACCTCCAAGGGCATCTTGCCCTGGGACTTGAGGTCGGAAATATCTCAAATGAAAACGTCCGCTTCTATCCGGAACAAATCGTAGTTACTACCAATACAGGGAAACAACTTTTTACCGATACGTCCGGCTCTACCGATGATGGAGGGCTTTTAGGAGGCCTACTCCCACCTAAAAGGGTCTTACAGGGTTATGCGATGTTTCCACTACAAAAGTTAAACCCAGATGATATTAACGAAATCAAACTCAAAATTAAAGCTCCCCTAAATGAAAAGGACCAGCCCCTTTCTGACGATCAGGAGCTGGTGATCCCTATTCAACAATCCTAGACAGATTGTGTTTTTTTAGAAGGCGATGAATTGTTTTACGGTCTATCCCGGCCCATTCTGCAGCTTGGGTGACATTTCCACTAAAGCGTTCTAATAACTTCGGCAGATACCGGGATTCGAAATGATTGATCCAGAGGTCTTTAGCTTCCCGAAAGGGAAGGTTTGTCGGGATCTCTGTACAACCAATTGGATCTATAGGGACTTCCAACACCCGCAGGATCAAATCGTAAGTCCCAATAATTTCGTTTTCGGCAAGAGTAACCGCTCTTTCCATAATATTGCGTAATTCACGCACATTACCCGGCCACGAGTACTGAGTCAGCAGATCCATAGCCCCCGGTGTACAGCCCTTAATTACTTTGCCTGTTTTACGCGCAAACTTAGTACAGAAATATTGAACAAATAAGGGAATGTCTTCTCTCCTGTCCCTTAAGGGCGGAAGTTTTAAGGTAATGACATTTAAGCGATAGTAAAGATCTTCTCTAAATTCCCTACTAGCAACCATTTGTTCTAGGTCTCGGTTCGTCGCTGCCACGATTCGCACATCGACGTTGACTAGTTTATTACCGCCTACCCGACGGAAGGCATGCTCTTCTAAAGCTCTTAACAGCTTGACTTGTAAGGCCAGGCTTAACTCACCGATCTCATCCAAGAATAAGGTTCCACCGCTGGCCAGTTCGAATAGTCCTTCTTTCGTACGGTTAGCTCCCGTAAAAGCTCCTTTTTCATAACCGAACAACTCGCTTTCCAGTAAGTTTTCCGGAAGAGATGCGCAGTCTATGGGGATAAAAGGCCCTGTTGAACGATGACTATTCTTATGAATTGTATGAGCGATAAGTTCCTTTCCTGTACCACTTTCTCCCAAGATTAAAGTAGTTACAGTTGTTTTAGCAATTTTACCAATCTGTTTAAAAATACATTGCAATCCACCATTTGCTCCAATAAGATTCTCGCTATTGATCACCTCCTGAAGCTGATTCCGCAAGAGTTGATTTTCAGCCTTTAATTCGATCTGTTGAAATGCTTTAGTGATTGTAAAATGCAATTGGTCAAGCTTGAAAGGTTTTGGCAAATAATCGAAAGCTCCATTTTTCATGGCATTAATCGCTGAATCAACCGAAGCAAAACCTGTGATCATAACCACGAGCGTTTCAGGTAGACTTTCCTTGACCCTTTCTAGAATCCGGAACCCATCTACACCCGGCATTTGCAAGTCCGTTATGATAAGTTCCGGAGCAATATCCAACATCTTATCCAGGGCTTCCACGCTGTCATCGAAGATAACACTCCGGTAACCCATGCGCTTAATAATTCGAGAACAGGTTTCTAACATATCTTTTTCATCATCGATCACTAGAATTGTGCGTTCCTCATTCACGCCAATTACCGTCCTTTCCACTATCGAATGACGGCAATATCACGCTGAAACAGCTTCCGTTGCCTGGTTCGCTAACAACCTTTAGACATCCTCCATGGTTTTCAATAATTCCGTAACTTATTGAAAGCCCAAGACCCGTTCCTGATCCTTTATCCTTTGTCGTAAAAAAAGGATCAAAAATCCTGCTCTTCATCTCATCAGGGATCCCTGTACCTGAATCACTAACATCGACTTGAACCATTTTCTTATCTGTATCAACCTTCGAGCGGACAATAATTACTCCACCTTCAGCCATCGCGTCTTTAGCGTTGCTGAAAAGGTTCACTAACACCTGTTCCAACTGCTCAGGATTTCCGAAAACCCGCGGAATAGTATCGAGCTTTAAGTCAAAGCGGATGTTCTTACGCAGGAATTGACTGCGCAGCCAATCGGTTGTTTCAATAATAATGGTGTTTAGGTCTAGGGGTGACATGCGATCCAGCGTTTGGCGTGAAAATGAAAGCAAGCCCTTAGTCGTTTTGGCAATCCGTTCGGTATGATTGGCGATAACTTGCATATCCTCAATGACTTGTTGCGGTAAACCATACTCCTCGGCTTCTAGTAACAGCCATTCCAGCCTCGAAAGAATAACCCCTATGGGATTGTTGATTTCATGAGCTAAATTAGCCGACAGCTGGCCCGCAGCTGCTAAGCGTTCGGATATAACAAGCTGTTCCAGAGTTTTATTCAACTGCTCAATCGATTTTTGCAACTCCTGATTGAGTTGATTGATTTCTGTATTAGCTTTTTCAAGATTCGCCTTTTCCTGAGCTAAACGTGCAAAAAGCCGAGCCCGTTGAATCGTGGCCGCAATCTGATTTACAACAGCTAATAACAATTCCATCGAATCACGTTTAAATTCTGTTTTCTGCTTGCTTTTGAGGGTCACTATACCGAGTTTTTCAATCCCTGCAATAAGTGGCACACAAACATGAAATTGATAGCAATTAGTACAGGATTCAGCCTGACAACAAAGTCTGTCTCCCTGTTCCAAAGTCAAAGGAAGTTGGTCATTTAAAGCCTTACAGTATTCAGCTTTTATATATTCACAGCAAGATTCCAGACGCCCCTCAGTAAGTAAATGAAGCTCGCATTTAAATGGAAAGAATATGTCATCCATTTCTTTTATTATTGCACGAAGTAGATTATCTAGCTTAACAGGCAAGAATCCCGTCAGATTGTTAACCTTAATTAGTACAGCCATCTCCCGCTGCAATTGCTCATACAAGTCTTCTGACCTTGCTCTCATAATACGGCCTGACATGTTCCCCCGCCCTTCTAAACCACTATTTGGCCTTCATGCGGACTAGCAGAGACACTTTATTCTCCCTATTAACTCTAAAAAGTAAGTGATATTTTTCTCACAGGCATCCAGAGGAGTTTCACAGCCTGTACCAATGACATAGCCAAACTTTCGTTGTTGTTCGTATATATGCTTTAAAGTGCTGGACAATTGATCAAACGATGCGTTACGGAAAAGCATGGGATTAATATTTCCGATGACAACTTTGTTCTCAAGGCAGTGAAACGCGTCAGACAGTTTAACAGGCGAATCAATCGTCACCATCTCAAGATTAAAGTCCGCGATAAGAGGCAATACGGAAGAGGTATTACCAATTATTTGGAGCCACAAATAAGTCTCCTGTTGTTCCCTAATACGCTGGATCATCCCTTTTAGCTGTGGAGCAATGAGATCCGCAAAGACGCTCTTCGATAAAACATCAGGTGAAGCAGTTGGGTCATGCAGCATAATAGCGTGTATACCGGTTTCACGCAAGGCTGCACAATAGAGTTCGGTAACTTGGGTTGAAAATTTCAAAAGCTCCATAAAACCCTCAGGATCATCGACGATTAAATAAATCAGATTCTCGATCCCATAAATTTGCGAGGCGATTGTTACTGGGCCTAAGACTTGTCCAACTATAAAGTGCTCCCCCGCATCCTTTTCGACAACGGCCCTGGCAGCCTTCAGCATTAGTGGCATTCGTCCTGAGGACCATGGATCAGGCACAGTTAAACGATCAAGCTGATGCCAATCTGTTATTAGAGGAGTTGGAATGTTAGGATAAGCCGTATTTGAATACACCACTTTGGAACCCAAGGCTTCAGCTTCAACACATGAATCAAGGCATACACTTATAATGTCGGTTCTAAACTTCTTAACTGTCTCTAAGTTCACCGCAACTAGGATATCAACATCTGTAAGATATTTCTCTATAGATATCCCCGCTGATCTAGCTACAAACCCACTATGTTCAAAAAACACCGGAGTACGGTCAACGTCTGTAAAATTTAAGGTACCTAAAACTCTGGCCAACGATCTCATGCTCTCACCTCATCCGTTGTACATAGTGCAATCCATCAAAAGCATCCCTGGCCACATAATCCACATATAAATCCTCAGCCGTCATTTGTTGGAGGGCTGCTCCCCCTGCTACAACTGGGATTGTTAAATTTCGCTGTTTAAGATCTGCTTTAACTTCTCTTACATGTGGGACAATAACACTAATTAGCCCGGAAATGAAAATATAATCTGCCTTTGCTTCAGCAGCAGCTTCTACAAATCGCACAGGCTCCACGTCCTTACCTAAATCAATAACCTTATAACCGGCACAACTGAGTATGATCCGTACAACGTGTTTCCCTAACTCATGGATATCTCCCTTAATCGTTCCTAGAATAATAGTGCCCTTTTGTATCAAAGGTCGATCATTGTCAAGATGCTTGGCAACGACTTTATCCATAACTTCCATCATTGCTCGCCCAGCCAGCATAATTTCCAATAAATTAAACTCATCAGATGTACACTTTACATCTAACGCCTTTAAAGCGGGTGATAATCCATGTTCAACGATGCTATACAAATCAGTCCCTGCAGACAGTAAGCTTTCAGCATGAGCAACCGCATCTCTATGTCTTCCTTGGATCACTGCCTGTACAAGGGCATCTAGTCTATTTGACATTATATCACCCCGCTATAAATTCTCGAATTCTAGAGATTGCTCAATTTAAACATAGAAAATCTAAATTTTAACATGCCTAACAACTCTCTTTTAAACCTACGCGGAACGAAGGTAATTGTCAAGCTAGTTGTCGGATCATCCGGTTCGTTTTTTACGGAAACGGCGCGCTCTATATTTCCTCCTTATCCGCTTTCTTGACAACTTTTACTTCCTGAACTAATTTACAGGTGCCCAGAACTTCTTCTTCCGTTAGGTCAAAGAAGCTTACGACATGCCTCTTGGGAATAATCAGAACATGCCCTTCATTAACTGGGAACTTATCAAAAAAGGCCAGGGCTAGATCGTTCTGGACAAGGATAGCTGTCTCTGGAAGCTTACAAAAAATACATTCCCTTATTTTGCTTCCCCTTCTTTCCTAAAGGTGTGATTTTCTCTCTTGCGGGCCTTTTTCCGAAATGCATTTTCTTGTAGTTTTTCATACATTTCCTGGATCCAGACACTTACAGGAGCCTTCCACTGTTCACTTTTACTAGGTATGTTTTTAATTAAACTTATGGGATTTAAACCCATCTCTTTAGCCACTTTCAAGGTTTCTTCGTTAAGCCTGCATTTCTTTTTTGCTTAGGCCCATTCTGCATCCTTCTTAATAGAGTTAGCCAATGCACTTACCCTTTCTCTTTGCCGCACCGGGTGGAATCACAACCTTGGATCAACCGGTTCCGCTTCCAAAGCCAAGGTTGCTAACACACATTCATGAATCCGACTGATGGGCTCCTGACTTACAAAGCGTTTAACCCCTTCCACTCCCAAGGCAAATTCCATGAGGGCATGACGTTGTTTGCGTTTAACATTTCTTTGCTTTAAGCGCACCAGATTCTCAGGCTGCAAGTAATCCATACCATAGATAATATGAAGATACTTTCTCCCTCGAACTTTGATGGCCGGTTGCACTAACCAGCCTTTTTCATTTCTGGCGATAAACGTTTCCGGCTTTACGACAAAGCCTTCATGTCCGTTTTCCGTCATTTCCTCCCACCAGAGAATTGCTTCTTTCTCAGTCCGCTCATTGGTCACGATTTTGAACTCAGTCTCAATCAATAGGTCAGACAGCTTAGCAAGCTCCCGGTTCTGTTCCATATGCCACAGATGAGATTGGTCAAAATAAGTTCGTCCCTGATGAGCCAGGACATGAAAGGGAGCAATTTTGATCCCTTCAACCCCTTGGGTATCCCAGCAATACTTTTGAAACACCTCACGAAAGACTTGAGCATTCTCCAGCTTACCCTTATATTCCTCGATCCAGGAGTCAACCTCCCATCCATTCACTTTGGCCAACTCAAGTTTCTCTAAAAGCTTCCGGCGATCCAGGAGTGATACTTCCGAAACATGAGCGTACTGAGAGCTAATGAGTTCTTTGGCCTTTAAATTCCAAGGCAGAATTTCCGCATCTAGCAGCACGAAATCCGTGTTGTTTTTTTTGAAGTATTGTCCTTGATGTAAATCCGTATTCAATTGCTTGATAAGCTTTTCGGATAATTCCTCATCAAAAAAACCCCGACCCGTCCTGGTATAAATGGTTCCCAACTTTGGTGAACCTACATATCCAAGCGCAGTTTCCTCATCCTTAAACAGCAGCAGAATACCCCGGCTGCCCATATGTTTCTTCTCCACAACCATGGTGGTTATTCCCTGATTTCGATAATACTTAAAAGCCTCTCTCGGATGTTCAAAATAATTATCCAAGGAAGAGGGCTCAGGTGCAGGACTCATGGTTGGGGGAATATAAAGCAATTCTTTAAGCGGGACAGTATAGTGAGAAATAGCTTCAATCGCCGACTTTACATAGTCCGCATGAATATTAATTTCCCCATAGTCTTCTGTCTTTACAGAATAGCCCTTAAGAAAACTCTGGATATTAGGCGGATTGAAGCGTTCTTTTTTCCACTTCTGTAAGAAACTCTCCGGATCTTCGGCATAGTCTTTCTGAGCTTCAACAGCCACAAACTGTTTTTCCGGATAGCGATAGGCCGTTAACCTGCCACCGAAAACGACGCCTTGGTCAATATTGATCGTGCTATTGATAATCATCGGCTGGGGTCTGGGGTCATGCCCCCAAACAATTGTTTCTCCGGATCTATGATTGACAAACCAGTCTTTGCGTACCGGTTTCCCGCTCTCTTCGAAGCCCTCTGTATCACCATACCGACAAAAGTCCCGGATGCGTTTGGATTCCTTGCCGATATAGTGATCTCGTATTCCGGCATGGGTAGCCACAACCACCCCTACACCGTTACTCGTAAATACTAAGTTTGAAGGGGCACTTAGAAGCAGACTTCTAACCTTTCCTTTCAACTCTTCTGCAGCTTCTTGACCCTGTTCTCTTTCATAATTAGCAAACTCGGCTGCTATGAGTTCATCCCCATGGGCTAACTCCACCTTTCGACGGTCCAGCCAGCGAGCAATCTTCCAGCCGTGGTTACTATCGACCATATAAGCTAAGTCTTTTTCTACATGGTTAATAAAGAATTTCAGGCAGTCAATGCTGTTGGGACCTCTGGAAAGGACATCCCCTACCGAAACTAGCTTGCGACCTTCGGGATGGGTGTATAACCCCTCTTCATCCGACTGATACCTCAGCTTCTCAAGCAAGGCAAGAAATTCGCTATAGCAGCCATGGATATCCCCAATAAAATCCAGACCAGCCCCAACCTCTTTGAGCAAGGGGTTGGTTGCTCGCCCAAAAAGCGTATCTTCTACTTCCACTTCATTTAATATGTAGGAACTAGAAAACCCTTCCGTTTTTAAGGAACGAAGATTACTCTTAAAGGCTCTGACCTGCTGTTTGATTCGACTGCGTCCTCTGGGCTGCTCCCGTTGTTCATCTCTCGCATACAATAATTTTTCGTCCATATCTAAGGCAAGGGCCAGGATCGGAACGTGCTTGCGAGAGGCTAAATCAAGGTACTTCTTCCGATCGTCAGGCCATAGATGAGTTGCATCCACAACGGAAAGTTTCCCTAAACCACAACGGGTTTCTATAAGATCAGCCATCGCCTCAAAGGCTTTTTGAGAAATCAGTTGATACTCTGCCAAAAGCACATCCTGCTCATCTTTAGGACGTTTATTAAGTTCTATAAATTCCGTATCCGCAACTAAGACCCTGAATTGATCCGAACTGACGATTTCTGACCGCAACAAGATCCCCTGATCAATCAGCCGATTTAGCAGGGTGGTTTTGCCGCTGTTTGACGGCCCAACCAATAATACGATTCCGGCATGGGGAAATCGGATCTCTTTACTCATTCTCTATCCCACCTTGTCTTGTGAAGATCGCTATTTGCGAAGGGTGTCCATACCCTTCGGCTTCTTCACCAATTCCGTCTAATTGAACCTCGTAGGAATAGTTCCTTGCCAAATTATGAGTCCACTTGGAAAATTGAGCCCGAGTCCACTCGAATCGATGGTCCTTATGACGAACTGCCTCATCCATTTGATAAACAGTGTTATATTCCACATTCGGAGTAGAAACAATTAATACATTGGGTTTGTAGCTGCCAAGGATCGTGTCCATGACTCTCGGCAATCGACCTTCATCAATATGCTCGATCACTTCACTTAGAATCATGACATCTTTATTACGCAGTTGCTCATCATAGTAATATAATGAACCCCAAATTGGGATCGGTGCTATAAAGTCATCTTTGTAACTCGCTTCTGAAAATCGTTTAAGGGCGCGGAGTTGCTCCTTCTCCGTGGGTTCCACCGCCAATATCTCTTTGACACCCGGTATAAACCCAAGTCGTACAGACAACTTACCTTCCCCAGCTCCGAAGTCAACAATACTTTCTCTGGAGGGTAAATTCTCCACGATCTTAACAACCTTTTGGTAGCGAAGTTGGTTCAATCTTACGACAGGCTGGGATTCTAGGGTAGGTTCTGGCGTCGTATTTAATTTCGTCATATCCGCGTTCATCGTATCTGCGGTTGCTATATTAACTTTCGTTATATCAGGCTGAGCGAATTTTGCTCCCACCTGATCAATCAATTCCCTAAAACGCAAGGTCCGTTTAATAATGAGATCCCTAAGTGGATGCTCGGATAGCCACCCTTCCCCATATCGCTCCAGTTTTTCTATTTCTCGTTCATCAATGAAGTAATGCCGATAATTATCAAGCACCGGAATCAAGACAAAGAGATGTTGGAGAGCTTTTTGGACAGTGACGGTTCCTTTTAAATTTATAAAACGAGCTGAGCTTCTCTCCTTGAGCTGGAAGTTATAAGCTGCTTGTCCTCGTTCAATTTCTATTTGATAACCTAAAGTTTCAAAAAGTTCCTTAATCGCTGAATCGGGTAAATCGGTAGCCACCGGCCCAAAACCCATGTTCAGCTGAAAGGCATGCTTTGCCCAGTTCAGATATTCTTCTTTGGGTCGACCATTCAGAGCCGTTCCTAAGGCCGACCGGATATCGGAACAGAAAATACTGCTGACAACAAATTCTCTGTCGTTGATATATTGAGTAATTTGATAAGTATCCGGGCTATTCTTAACTAGTTCGACGGGATCGGGCGTAACAAAGATTACCGCTTCCACTTCCCTATCACTAAAAACAGTATAGGTTAAGCGGACGCGGTGTCCCTTGTCCATTCGGTCATAGAGATTTCGAGGATTCTTTGACAAGAGAAAGGAAAGCATTTCAGCCCCTTCCCCCGTCGCTTTAATTGCTAGCTGCACAAGCATAAACTCCTGTCCTTAAGAACTTTGTTTAGTTATACCCTATGAGTCATCATTCCATGACTTATCAGTGCTTTATTTGCTTTCTGAGTCCGCAGGTACGCCTTTGTTTCATCGCCGATCCGGCAGCTGTCAACCGCTTTTGGATAGCTTTGTTGTGCGTCAGTTCCTGGAAGGTTATCCAGGCTCTATTGCAGTGCCTAAGGTGCTGACACCTCGGATATTAACTAATAAGTTTGCGGGAACAGGCCCGGTGACAGCTTGCCTAACCCTTGAAATATCCAGGTATCTCCGGAATCTGCCCTCGAAAAGTAACCCTGGAGCTTTTCAGTTGATCCATCATTGAGCGTCACGATCATTTTCACTCTTGCTTCTTTGGCATCTGGGTTAACCGCCCTATGGGGTTCACTCATAGACCAGAGCTCTATTTCTCCAAGCTCAATTTTAGAGGATTGAGTACGTATCTTATTCAGCAGTGCCGCTGTTCGGACAGCATAATCGTCCTGAATTCCTTTTTGTCTAAAGTCAGCCTCCGCTTGGCCGGTCTTGATTTGAGTATCAATAAATTTTGTACATGCCCTGTAGACATCCTTCCTCGCCTGACTATCCGGCCAAGTTGAAAGCCCTGTCACATACCACTTTCCATCAATTTCTACCAACTCGTGAGGTCCTCTGAAATACTTACCGTCTAGGATAACCTCTGCCCTGTTGGGGGCTTTCATTTTAAGGGTCATGGTAACATTTTTGCCAATCTCCTGCCTTATAAACTGCCAGTATTTTAGGCCTTCTGTTTCCAGCACAATGTTTTCCAACGCTTCTTGAGGGATCGGGTCATAAGTGTTAATAAAAACTTGCTTTAGCTCCTCAAGCTTAGGGGATTCTGACCCATATAAGTAAAGAACACGCAGCATAAGATCTCTGATATCACTTTTTTGCTCAGCTTGCTGCAAGCCTGGGTCGCTGAACTTAAAGTCAGCAGTGTCCATAATACAGCTTGCCCCGTTTACGAAAGCGGCGAAATGCAGCAGGTTTTCTCCTGGTGTTAAAGTATATAAAGGTGAGGGCACCTCTGCGACGGTCTCTTTCCCCTTCGGTTCGATGCGTACCAGCCTATACTTGACACCGGTATCGCTTAACTTGAAGGTTGTAAATATGATATCTCCGGTAGTTTTAAGATAGGAAGCCTTAAATATCTTCCATACAGTGTGAAGATTTCCTTCATTATATAGCACTCTCGACGCACCGGTTTTAAGATCGTACTCTGCCAGCGTGAATCGGGCACCGCCCTCAGGATTGTCCTCATCGCAGGAAACCAGGATTTTCTCATGATTGATATCATGAATAATAACATCCCCGGCAAACAGTTGTTTCTCCGCAGCCTCCCCATAATACAGGCCACTGGCTACTCCCACCCGTTCTCCCTTACTGGTAAGAATGCCGCCGTCGGCCTTACCTCTGTAAGCAACATCACCCTCCTGAAATCCGCCCCTAACTTTCACCATCTGCTTCGAATAGGTATCATAGGCATAATAGTTCGGAGTAGTATCCAGATGCAAATAAATGGTTCGGTTATCAAGTCCCCAGCTTGTATTGTAGATATCGGTCTCATATTTCATCGGTACTTCTGCCAAACTTCGCTTAGCAAGATCTAAAACCTTAACCGACTTGTGAGAAACAAGGGCTAAACGAGCACCGTCTTCCGACCAGGCCTGATTAATTACGAATTCTGTTTTACCTAAGAAGGCAGCCTTATTTTCACTGAGGTCAACTAAATATAGCTCAATCAACTGCCTGGGCATCCCTATTAGGATCAGCTCATTCTCCGCTGCCATACTTTGCTTGTTTAGTTTATAAGTCACAAAATATTTCTGATCCTTAGTTACTGTCAGCGGGAGCATTCCATCCTTCCGGTAAAAATCCGAGTCCAAAAAGGTCTTTTCGAGAGAATTCAGCTTTAAAATTTCTTCACTTGGCAAGGGACCATTCTCACTTAGTGCAGAAGTTGACAAGATGTCCCCTTCATTCTCAGCTTGATCAGATACTGTAGAAGTCAGTCCTAAAACACCAACTACCGTCGCTACGATGATTATTCCGACTACCCGGAAAACAGGTCTTTGAAAGAACTTCATAATTACCCTCCTCATAATTCCGGCTTCACCTAACATCTAATAAAACCCGAAATTTGGCTCATCTATCTTTTTTCGCCAAGCTGCACTTAATTCCTCTCATTTGCCGCCCACAATAGTTGTTTCTTCAAAATATTGAGCACCTCTGGTTAATTAAGACCCAGTTTATTAAAACCTCTTTCAATTTTAATCAGTTGTTTCAAAGGAAAGGTGAGTATAAAAAATATCCTGCACCATCAAATTTGCAGGCTGCAGACGTTAGCGGGATAAATTCCGCATCAAGAAATGGAACACAACAACTGCTTAGGCGCGTCAGTCAGTCTTAAAATCTGATTGGCGTCCTTTTTATTTCCTCACTTTGTTTTGAGGATCTCTCTCGATAAATCTCCCTTGAGGGGTTCTTCTTTGAGCAGATCATCCTGTGCCGGGTGTAGGTCAAATTCGCCAGCAGTGCCGACGAATTTGGATTGCCGTCATTCATCGAATTATCAGACTTTTATTCTGCATATGTGTTAATATTATCTTGATTCTATAAATTAAAAAACCGCCGAGGTGCCCCATGACTCAAAATAAATTCAATTTAGATTTCGAAAGCTTTCAGCTCTTGCTTCTAGAGATGGCCCAGCAGCGTTCGGTCGATGAATTGCTAAAATTGGTTACATCATCTCTCGCATCGACCTATAACGTGGCCCTGGCTAGGGTCTGGATGATCACCCCAGGGGATATTTGCAACACTTGTAATGAGTACGCAGCCTGCCAGGACAAAAGCCGCTGCCTCCACCTGATGGCTAGCCACGGGCTGTCCATAGACAACAAAACCACCTGGAACACAATCCAACATGGTGCCTTTCGACGCTTCCCCATGGGAGTACGCAAGGTAGGCCGGATTGCCTCATCAGGCCAGCCCGGCAACATCTCAGCCATAAGCGGCAACTCTGACTGGATTGCCGATAGAGGCTGGGTAAAAAAAGAACATATCGCCAGCTTCGTCGGCCAGCCGTTGATCTATAAAGGTGAAGTCCTTGGTGTGCTGGCAATGTTTACGCGCATCGCTTTAGATCAGGGAGCTCTCGGGCTGATGCGTATGATAGCTGATCATTTAGCTTATGCCGTTTCCAATGCGCGAGCCTTTGAAGAGATCAAACGTCTCAAAAGGCAAATCGAGAATGAAAACGCTTACCTGCGCAAAGAAGTTAATATCGCCCAGTCCTTCAACGGTATCATCGGTAAAAGCAACGCCCTCCATGAAATTCTACAGCAGATCCTTCTTGTTGCTCCCATCGACACCAGTGTGCTTATAACCGGGGAATCCGGCACGGGCAAGGAGCTCATTGCCCGGGAGATCCACTCAAGAAGCAAACGGGCCGGGCATCCTATGATCAAAATAAATTGTGCCGCAATCCCCAAGAATCTTTTCGAGAGCGAATTCTTCGGGCATGCTCGGGGTGCTTTCACTGGAGCATACAAGGATCGAGAGGGATTTTTTCAGATTGCCGATCGGGGAACACTATTCCTGGACGAGGTCGGCGAGATCCCCCTCGAACTGCAGGGTAAGCTTCTGCGTGTCCTGCAAGAAGGTGAATACCAGCGCGTCGGCGAGGAAAAAGTCCGAAAAGTAGATGTACGCATCATTTCCGCCACAAACCGCGATCTCGGGCGAGAGGTCACAGCGGGACGCTTTCGTGAAGATCTTTACTACCGAGTTAATGTCTTCCCCTTTCTTTTGCCTCCCCTTCGTGACCGCAAGGAAGACATACCGCTTTTGGTCAACCACTTTTTGGCTCTTACCTCTCGAAGACTCAACCGCCCAAAGCCTCACCTCACCCAATCTGAGATTGAGTCCTTGACAAAATACGACTGGCCCGGCAATATCCGTGAACTACAAAACGTCATGGAGCGGGCGGTCATTACTTCTCATTTAGGGAAGCTGGACTCCGGTATTTCTTCCATAGCTCATTTGACAGTCAGCACCACTGCCCGCGGAGTCCAAACCACGGGGCAGATCGACAAGGGCGGCATCCTAACTGACGCCGAACTACGTCAATTGGAGAGAGAAAATATGATCGAGGCGCTTAGAGTCTGTAACGGCAAGATCTACGGACCGAGAAGTGCAAGCGAGAAACTTGGGATAAAGCCGACCACTCTGATTTCGCGCTTAAAAAAGATGGGGATCACTCTTGAGGATTGGAACGGTAGCAATTAGTCTCGCACACCTAGGCTAATCGGGCCTTGACATCCCCCGAACACTCTGCCCTTACTACCAAGACACAATGTTTATAACGAAATTTCGTTGATAGCAACGGATTATCATTATAGACATTGTGTTTTTCCGTTCAAGAAACTTCCTGTCCGCCTCCTATTGTTTGATTATTCCCACAACAAATGACTCTGGCATAGCAATTGCAGAAGGTACTTGTTTAAGCACAAAGGAGGGATCAGGATGCCGTTGATAAAGGTACTGACTTAGCAATTCCGACAGAGCACTTGTTTTATGCAACAACCTTTTATTTAGAGAGGAGTATTGATATGGGAGACAAGAAACATTCA
The DNA here is from genome assembly GCF_000231385.2 of Desulfosporosinus meridiei DSM 13257. Lineage (NCBI taxonomy): Bacteria > Bacillati > Bacillota > Clostridia > Eubacteriales > Desulfitobacteriaceae > Desulfosporosinus > Desulfosporosinus meridiei. Next base: position 3,610,105 of record NC_018515.1, read on the forward strand.
CAAACCCATGATGCTGACCACCACCATCACGATAATGATGACCACCCCCACCATCATCATCACCACGATAACGATTTCACCGATTACATGACCGCAGTAACGGAATATCGAAAGTCCTTCGCCAGCAAAGCTGACGTTATGTCCCAGGCTCCTGATCCCGCAGTAAGGGAAATGGTTGCCTATATGGATAGTATGGGCCTGGAAAACTGTTTTGACCGTTTCGACAAACAGAAACCTCACTGCGCTTTCGGCTTAGCCGGGGTCTGTTGCAAAAATTGCTCCCTCGGTCCTTGCAAGATAACTGAGAAGTCTCCCCGGGGTACCTGCGGAGCGAATGCAGATCTCATCGTAGCACGTAACATGGCCCGCGCGGCAGCCGGAGGTGTGGCAGCCCATGGAGCTCGTGCCCGTGAAGTCATGCTAACCCTAAAAAAGGCTGCCTCCGGAGAGATCGATCTCCCCATCTTGGGTAAAAGCAAGGTGCTTGGCGTAGCCAACATGTACGGCCTGGAGACTGCAGGCAAAACCGTCGAAGCTTTGGCCGGTGAAATTGCGGATATTTTGCTCGAAGATATGAGCCGTACGGTGCCTGGCCAGCACCGAACCCTTACTGCAGTGGCCCCACCTGAACGACAAAAGGTCTGGAACGAACTCGGGATAACTCCGATCAGCTCCTATCACGAAGTTTTTGAGACCTTGCACGCGACCACAGTCGCAACCCAAGGCGATTGGCGTAAAGCCATGGATCAGTTCCTGCGTTTAGGTATCACCTTTTCCATGAACAGCGTGGTGGGCGGCTCCATTGCCAGCGACTGTCTCTTCGGCATTCCCACCCGCAGTACCATCAAGGCTAACGTGGGTGCGCTGAAAAAGGACTTTGTTAATATAGCCATTCACGGCCATGCCCCCATGCTGGCTACGGAAGTCATCAAAACGGCCCGTACCGCTGAATTCGTCACCATGGCCCAGGAGGCCGGAGCCCAGGGTATCCAGTTCTATGGAATCTGTTGTTCAGGCCTGTCAACCATGTACCGCCTTGGCGGAGTCATTCCCCTCTCCAACGCTAACGGCGCTGAGCTGGTAGTGGGCACAGGCGCGTTGGATCTTTGGCTGGCTGACATCCAAGAAGTTTTTCCGGGTATTATGGATGTCGCCAACTGCTTTAAAACCGTGGTTGTCACCACGAACGAATCCAACCACCTGCCGGGGGCGGAACATATCGGTTACAAGCGAGATCTCTCCGACCTGAATCGACTTCCGGAATTAGCCAACAGAATTGTAACCCGGGCGATCGAAAGCTTCAAAAACCGCCTGGACGTGAAAAGGCATATTCCTCCCTACGAGGTGGAAGCGGAAGTGGGATTCGGTCTTGAGTATCTCAGCGAGTACTATGGCGGAAGCGTCAAACCCATCGCCGACGCTCTTAAGGAAGGCAAAATTCTCGGCATCATCAACTTGGCCGGCTGCACAAACACCCGCATTGTGTTTGAAAAGGCCATTGTGGATGTTGCAGACATTTTGCTGAAGAATAACATCCTTATCTTTGCCAACGGTTGTGCCGGCTTTCCAATGTTAAAACTCGGTTACTGCTCAGTCAAGGGACAGGATAAATGCGGAAATAGCTTGCAGGAATTTCTCGGTTCGGATCTGCCCCCAGTCTGGCACTTTGGCGAATGCATCGATAACGCTCATGCTGTCGGTACCTTCGCTGCCATAGCCGGTCTGCTCGGCCATCCGATCAAAGATTTGCCCTTTGCTGAAGTGACGCCCGAATGGTCCAACGAGAAAGGCGTTGGCGCAGCCCTTGCTTTCCGTATGCTGGGGTTTGATTCCTACCATTGTGTCCATGCTCCGGTGGAAGGTTCTAAAAAGGTGAAGGATTTCCTTTACGGGGGCACAAGAGAACTGCTTGGTTCCTGCATGAACGTTGACCCGGACCCCGAAAAACTTGCTCAGATGATCATCTCAGATTTTAAGGCCGCAAGAAAGAAGCTTACCTGGGACGTTTAGCCCTCCCAATTCAAAGCCTAGGGAGGTCGCGTTGCACAGGACATGCCGGTTGAAACACGCAACTTGCCTCACAGTGTACTGCGGCAAGAGTCATTAATTAAGTACGTGGTGACACAGAGCTTTGTCGTGTCCACCACGTACTTGCAGTTGAACCAAAAGCTTTGCATAGAGAGGAGATTGCCTAAGTGCCTAAGAAATTCAATTCAGTACAGATAAGAGTAAGATCCATTTGTCGAAGAGAATTTGCGAGGGACGTTTACCGTCCGGGAGTCATTTCGCTGTCACGCATCGTCTGGGGCTCCCTAGGTGCCGGCATAGCGCTTGCCATTATCGGTATGCTGTCCAAAGTCACGGGGATAGGAGTGCTCTTTCCGCCTCTGGCGGCAACCTGCTTCATCAATTCCAGTTGCGTGTATTTGCGAGTAGCTCGGCCCAAACCAGTCATCGTCGGACATTTTGTCTCAGCGATGGGCGGGCTGGCGGGAGTTTGGACAGGAGAATTGCTGGCAGGGGGAACAGACTTGGTTATTCCGCTTAAACTTAGTCTAGCGTTGCTTTGCGCAGCCTTGCTGATGCAGGTTTTTGATGCCGATCATCCTCCGGCGGCAGCCACCGCTGTCATTCCGGCTATTTTACCCTTGCCCATGCCCGCACAGCTGTTTCCCGCGTACATGGCTTGGGGCGCGACCATCGCCGTACTTTTCGCCCTCGTCTGGAACCGGGTTTGGTTCGAATTTCCGGCTAAAGATGACGATCATTGCGTTAAATATGCCGGGCTGTACATGGAAAAACCCCAGGTATGGGGCATGTCTTTATGCATGGTTAGTATGGTCCTGATGAGTTGCCAACAAGTCGCGCCGGTGTTTTATCCCATCGGGCTCTGGGGCATGATACTAGGCGTCTTGCTTCTCGGGATGCACCATTTTGTGGTTGCCCTAGTAACCCCAAAAACTGAAAACCACTAGAAAAATATCTAGAATAATATCATGAAGTTTATAATCACTATTATATAAAACCAGTTGTTCTAAGGAATCAACATCCTTTAGATTATTGTTATGTGACGAGGATAGGAATACCTAATTTTTGGGCAACGTTGGTTTTTGAAATGCTAAAGGTTTTCTTATCATACCCGGCCTCTTACCTAATCTCAAAATATTCGGCCGCAACCTGAGCGGCACAGCCGGTTCCGCAGACCACACAACCGCGATCATCACCGGCAGCTGCCGCAGCAGCCTTCAACTGTTCAGGATAAAGAGCCGCTTTAATTTGCCTGTTTAGGTTCAGGGCAACCCGGGCCTTAGCCATTTCCAGATCTCTGGCCCAGGCTTGTTGATTGCCTTTGGCAATATCCGCAATATGAGCCGCCATTCGGGTCGTAATCACCCCGGTTCGGACGTCTTCCTCGGTGGGCAGACCCAAGTGCTCGGCCGGAGTCAGATAGCAGAGGAAATCCGCACCGCAGGCTCCGATCAGCGCCCCGCCGATGGCTCCGCTGATGTGATCATAACCTGGCGTTACATCCGTGGCCAAAGTACCCAGGATATAATAAGGGGCATTATTGCATAGTCTTTTCTGCACTTCCATGGTTGCCTCCACATGATTGAGGGGCACATGCCCGGGTCCTTCCACCATGACCTGAACACCGGCCTCCTGGGCTCTTCTGGTAAGTTCTCCCTGGATGATCATGCCCTGCAGCTGGGCACCGTCCAAGGAATCGGCAATACTGCCGGGTCGGATGGCATCCCCCAGGCTTAAGGTAACGTCATAAGCCTTTAGTATTTCCAGCACCCGGTCAAATTTTTCGTAGAGGGGATTCTCTTTCTGATTGTGCAGCATCCAACCGGTGAGGAAAGCACCGCCCCGGCTAACCACGTCCGTTACCCGTCCGGTGTTTTGCATTCTTTTGATGACGTCCATATTCAGAGCACAATGAATCGCCATAAAATCCAGCCCGTCCGCCGCTTGTCGTTCAATTACCTCGAAAATATCCTCCTCTCTCATACTGACAACACTGCCGTATTTCTCAATGGCCTCGATCCCTGCCTGGTAAATCATGGTGCTCCCCATGGCTACATGAGCCAGGGACAAGGACTGCTTCCTCATGCCGTCGATGTCTTTTCCCGTACTTAAATCCATAAAGCTGTCGCAGCCGGCTTCTTCCGCAATGGCCAGCTTGCGGGCTTCCATTTCCATGTCGTCGCGATCGCTGGAGGTGCCAATCAGGGCGTTAACCTTAATCCGCAAACCTGCCCCGATCCCACAGTATTTAAATTCCTTGCGGTTTTTGTTTCTGGGAATGACGATTCTCCCTTCGGCAACTCCCTGCCGGATAAATTCCGCCTCAAGATTCTCATCAGTCGCCACAGCTTCCATTTCCTCGGTAATGATCCCGGCCCGGGCTTTTAAAACCTGTGTCATATTAACCACCTTTCCTTTCTTAACAGCTATGCTTAGTTGTGTTCAGATACTTGGCGACAATTTCCATTGCACAATACTTCCCGCACATGGCGCAAGCCGTAGATTCCCCGTTGTTGCGGGTTTTCCTGATCTCTGCCGCTCTGGGCGGATCAATGGCCAGTTCTAATTGTCTTTTCCAGTCCAGTTGCTTGCGGGCCAGAGACATTTCCAAATCCCATTGCCAGGCTTCTTTCCTCCCTTTGGCCAGGTCGCCGACATGGGCAGCGATCCGGGCGGCTATGACTCCCTCCCGCACCTGATCAGCACTGGGTACGCCGATATGTTCAGCCGGGGTGACATAACAAAGAAATTCCGCCCCTGCCCAGGCACTGAGTGCTCCTCCTATTGCAGCATTAATATGGTCGTAACCGGCGGCAATATCCGTCAGCAATGGACCGAAGACAAAGTAAGGGGCTCCCTGACAAAGGCTCTTTTGCAATGTAACCGTGGCCTTCACATGCTCAAGAGGCATATGCCCGGGCCCTTTAATCATAATTTGGACCCCCGCTGCCCTAGCCCGTCTGACCAGTTCCCCCAAGATAACCAATTCTTGAACTTGGGCTCCATCCAGGGAATCAGCCAGACACCCCGGCCTCATCCCATCAGCCAGGCTGAGAGTAACATTATATTTCCGGGCAATTGCCAAGACCCGGTCATATTGTTGATAAAGAGGATTTTCACATTCATTGGCGATCATCCAACCGATTAAATGAGCACCTCCGTAACTTACCAGAGGATCAAGGCGGCTTTCTCTCTTGGCTCGTTCTACAACATCCATAGTCGTTGCACAGTGTAAAGCCAAGAAGTCAACACCATCTGCCGCATGCCGTTCAATAACCTCAAACATTTCCTCTGCTGTCATTTTCACCGTGGAACCGTACTTTTTCCCAGCTTCAGCGATTGCCTGATAAACAGGGAGTGTGCCAACGGGTACGGAAGCAGAATTCAGGGTTTCCAGGCGCATGGCATCAATATCCCCGCTGACGCTCAGATCCATGAGAGCATCTGTACCTGCCGCCAAGGCTGTTTTGACCTTGCTGATTTCTTCAGCAAGGGAAGCTTCACTGCCGTAAAGACCGATACTGGCACTAACCTTTGTCCTCAGCCCCTTGCCGATACCTACAGGCATAATATTTTTGTGGTTGATATTACCGGGGATGACAATTGCACCTGCTGCAACTCCCTGCCTGATAAATTCCGGGGAGACTTTCTCCCGGGCTGCCACCTGCTCCATTTCAGAAGTAATTGTTCCTTCCAAGGCCCTTGTTAATAAACTCATCATTATCCTCCTTTGAACCTTTCATTGCTCAAAATAACCCCTATTAATAAGTCGTTATTTGCCTACCCTCCCTTTTTAAAATAAAAAAGTCCACACCTTAATTAGATGTGAACATTTCCACCGTTCCCGTCTTGCTGCCTTTATAAAGAACAGCTGGCAACAATTCAGGCAGGTCTCCTGACTTCCGGCGTAACGTCCGTGTCTCCCTTCCCGCCTGCTTTGCCTATCGGACAACAAGCGGTGGCTATGAGATGGACTACCGGTTACAGTGGCGGGACCGTCCGGGACTTACACCCGATTCCCTATTCTCCCTCGCGGGCACCTGAACGTTATCATATTTACTTAGAGTCACTTTTTAACCGGTTTCCTGTCCCCGCTGCTGCAGTGCGTTGAGACCAGAGTAAGCTTTCAGTGACACATTGTTTTCCGGTGCATAAATCCCAATACCCCGCATTCATCTCGGGGTTTATCATGCAACTCCCAAGGGTACATCTTCCTCTCCTCCTTAGAAATTAATAACCTTAGGCTATTTTTTAAAGCAAAAAAACCCGCAACTCAATAGAGCGCGGATTTTTCCATCATCCTCACCTAAACCGGCTTAATACGCGAAGCCGATGCTAAGTATTTTACAGGCAGGTCTCCTGACTCAGGCTCACAGCTTCCTTGCCTCCTTCCTCCTTACAGAGTGGTCATGGCCAAAGCTCCCCTTTACAGTGGCGGGTCCGTCCGGGACTTTCACCCGGTTCCCTATTCTCCCTCATTGGGCACCTGTAAAATTATGTTTATTTACTAATGATCATACTTAAGAAAACCGAGGATGTCAAGATACCTTTTAGATCAGGGCCCTCTGATCTTGTCAAACTTGAATCCATTCAACCATAAGGGCCTGCACTGAGAGAAATCCACCGACCTCTCCAGCTATTGTCCCTTATCTAGATACAAAGGGATTGCCCTCTACCCAAAAACGCCAGGGATAGTGTACGGCTTCTCTGCTGTTATTAATACCTATTCTTGGACCTACGGCAATGGACCCGACTTCCTTTCCTTCTGCGATAAACAGTGGATACTCAAACATCCCTCTCCCGTAATCTTCCTTAACTATCCCTAGAGATTTGGTTAACTTTCCCGGTCCATTGGTTAACTCCAGTTCTTTTTTTACGTTTCCCCGGCGTTGATACATCAGATCAAATCCGGAACAGGGCTCCAGGGCTCTGATTAACACCGCCTCCGGGTGCCCGATTTCTCCACTGACTACATTCATAAGACAATGGGTATGCATAACATAAGTATAGGCATACCCAGGTGGGCCAAACATTACTTCAGTTCTTTTAGTCCTTCGGTTGCCATAACTATGAGCCGCCCGATCTTCCGGTCCAATGTAGGCTTCAGTTTCTACAATCCATCCCGACGCTGTGCCAAACTCTGTTTCCTTCACTAGCAATTTCCCCAACAAAGCAGGAGCTAAGTTAAGGGTAGGTTGTTGAAAAAAAGCATAGTCTATCGGTTGAAATGTCATAACTCTATCTCCTTATTCCGAACTTCCAGTAGTAGGGGAATACTCATGTTTCTGATATTACCCTAGCGTCATTGTACACTTATTTTCCCTTAGTTATTCTTTAATTGTTTTTATGCAGGGACATTTTAAAGACCGCCGAATTCCTTGTGTCCAAGGATTCGCGCGGTCTTTCCACTTTCTATCTATAGTCAGGAATGAACCTAGGATTAGAACAACCCTGTAATTGTTCCCTCCGCATCAATATCCATTCTCGTGGCAGCCGGTCGTTTTGGTAATCCCGGCATGGTCATAATCGTACCTGTAACTGCCACCAGGAACCCGGCACCGGCGGAAAGACGCAATTCCCGAACTGTGATGGTAAAACCTGTCGGTCTGCCTAAGCGAGTGGGATCGTCAGTAAAAGAATACTGAGTCTTAGCCATGCAAATCGGTAAATTACCATAACCCATCTCCACATATTTCTTCATAGAAGCTTGAGCAGCTTTATCGAAGATAACTCCATCTGCTCCATAAATATCTTTGGCTATTTTCTCGATTTTCTCTTCAATGGACAAATCCAATTCATAGAGCACCTTAAATTTAGCTTCTTCCCGTTGGAGCACGGAGAGGACCGTTTCAGCAAGCTCAACGCCTCCTTCTCCACCGCGCATAAACACTTCGGAAAGGGCAACTTCTGCACCTAACTCCTGGCATCTTTCGCGAACTAGGTTTAGTTCAGCTTCCGAATCCGTTGGGAATCTATTGATAGCCACAACCGCCGGTACACCGAATTTCGCCATGTTTTCAATGTGTTTTTCCAGATTGACTACCCCCCGTGCCAAGGCTCCCAAGTCTTCTGTACCTAATTGATCTTTAGCCAGGCCGCCGTTCATCTTTAAGGCCCGAACAGTTGCCACAATGACAACAGCCTCAGGTTTCAATCCACCATAACGGCATTTCAGATCAAAAAACTTTTCTGCCCCTAGGTCTGCTCCAAAACCGGCTTCTGTCACCAGATAATCTGCCAGTTTCAGACCAAGTTTTGTGGCCATGATGCTGTTACACCCGTGGGCGATATTGGCAAATGGTCCGCCATGAATAAAGACAGGAGTGTTTTCTAAAGTCTGGACAAGATTTGGTTTAATTGCGTCCTTCATGAGAAGGGCCATGGCGCCTTCCGCTTCTAAATCATGAGCGGTTACAGGTTCTCCTTCATAGGTATAAGCAACGACAATCTTGCCAAATCGTTCTTTGAGATCCATAAGGTCCTTTGCTAAGCAAAGAATGGCCATGACCTCCGAGGCTACAGTAATGTCATACCCACTTTCACGGGGTACTCCTTCCATCTTGCCCCCTAAGCCCATGACAATTTTACGTAAGGCGCGGTCATTCATATCCACAACACGTCGGAAAACCACTTGTCGCGGATCAATATTTAAAGGATTTCCTTGTTGAATACTGTTGTCCAGCATGGCTGCTAAGAGACTATGGGCTGAAGTAATGGCATGAAAATCTCCTGTGAAATGGAGATTTATATCTTCCATAGGCACGACTTGAGCATATCCGCCCCCCGCCGCTCCGCCTTTAACACCGAAACACGGACCAAGAGATGGTTCACGTACCGCAATCATAGCCTTCTTGCCCATTTTGGAGAGTGCTTGCCCTAATCCTACAGTGGTTGTCGTTTTACCTTCTCCGGCAGGGGTTGGATTAATTGCGGTAACTAGGATGAGCTTGCCATCGGGCTTATCTTTTAAGCGATTCCACACACTTAAATTAATTTTGGCTTTGTACTTGCCATATAACTCTACCTCATCATCTTTTAAGTCAAGGTTTTTGGCAATCTCCAGGATTGGTTTCATTACTGCTGCTTGGGCGATTTCGATGTCACTTTTCATGTTGCATTCTCCTATTCTTGCTTAATTATTTTCATTCAGATACCAACACACCGGGATAGACCTTATTTACTCCTTTTTACTCGCGAGTTTTGTACTTACTCCCATAATCATGATGCAGCTGATTCCCATTAAGACCCCGTCTAAAATTAAGGGAGTTCCCCAACTTCCTGTACTATCTCGAATTGCTCCCGAAATCACTGGCGATAATACCGCTCCAATTTCCGAGACAAGATTCAGCATGCCAAAAGCAGCTCCCCGCAAATGAACTGGGGCAATTTCTGAAGTAAGGGCGTGAGCAACTGCTTGCAAAGCAAAAAAGATTAAACCTGAAGTAAAGAGAATAACCGATTGGACAACCATATCATTTCTTCCGGACATGACATAGGCTGCAAATACAAAGATAAACACCGTCAAAAGAGCTTCCATACCGATCAAGACATTGCGGCGGCCATTGGGTTTATGGGCTACCATATCGGAAATCTTTCCCCCTAAAGGAAAACCGATGACTCCAGCGATAGCGTTAAAGGAGATAACCAAGAGGGCAGATGCCAGAGTACCGCCGCCAAAATCTTTGATTACAGCTCCTCCCCAAAAACCATAAAACCAGAGATGCCATAACACGGCAATATAAGAGACATAGATAAGCACAAGATTTTTGTCCTTTAAAATCGGGTTGACTTCATTGCCTTTCCTGATAAAGATAAAAGCAATTAAGACAAAGGCTAAACAAGTTAGGATAACTGCAATTATCACATCATTTAAATGCATAGCATCTGTGATAAAATAAACAGCCATTATAGCTACTAAGAAGACAAAGGCATATTTAAGCAAGTTGAGTAAGGCTTTGCCAAAATTCTCTGACCCTAATTTTCCTTGTGGCTTTAGCGCCTGACGGATAAAGACTGCTGCAATAATTGTGACTGTTCCCAAGATAAGAAAAGGAGCTTTCCAAGCGTCGACACCCATGGACGGTTGAGCTAACTCTATTAAATATACTGTCCCTACTAAGGCTCCCGACAAGCCCACAGTAAGTCCGCCCATTACTACTCCCATACCCAAGCCCAGTTTATTCGGAGGAGTTACCTCGGCAACCAAGGAGCGGTCATTCGAGTAGAGAACGCCTTCGCCAAGTCCGGTGAAAACCCTCAAGGCTATAAATGCCACCAAGCCACCGGTTAGGCCCGTCAATAGGGTGGTAATGCCAGCCCAAAAAATACTGATAACAACAATTGTCCTATAACCATATTTATCCCCAAAGTAACCTCCCGGGAATTGGGTCAGCATATATCCGGCGAAAAACAAGCTTCCTAACAGGCCACCCAGGGCATGAGGGTTGCTGGCAGCTTCTAAAAAACCAACCTTATTGGCAATCATCCAAGTAACCACTGGGCCAGTCAATGTTCGGTCAGCATAGGATACTACCCAGCCAATAAAGAGCATGATCCAAATCGTGTGATACTTTTGCCAGCCCTTCTCTTTAAGTACCGTCATATTAACCATCTCCTCCTATAACATTTTAAATAGGTAAGAAGTAGTTATATCTTCTTCTGACTGATTAATTCCTCAACTGTTTGAACCTTAGACAAATCTGATAATTGCTTAGAAATAGAGACAATTTCATCAGTTGTAGCAGCCATTTCCTCAGTAGCCGCAGCTTGGTTTTCTGACGAAAGACTTGTTTTATTAATTTTTTCACTGATAAATTCAATTGCCTTTTTTATCTCAATAAGCGACCCCGCAACCTTTTCTGCTGACTCCTTACTTAAGTTCGATAGTTTGCCCATTTCTTTAGCTACAACACTGAATCCTCTGCCCGCATCTCCAGCCCTTGCTGCTTCTATAGAGGCATTTAAGGCTAGCAGATTAGAATGTTTGGATATGTTTTTTATATCCTCTATTATGCTGTCAATGGCATTGATTTTTTCGTGAGTATGAGAGCTGAACTCATCGATTTCCTTGATAAACGTTGATAGTTGCTGGGAACTAGAAGCAACTTCTTCAATACCAGCATTTAATTGCTCCATTGAGGAAAAGAGCTTTCTGGTGCCTTCTTCGATTTTGGCCTCTTTTTCTATGCTTTTGGAAACCGAAACTATAGCGACAACCTCTCCTCCTTCATCAAAGACCGGGGTTAGGAGACCTTTAGCAGGGACTCCGAAGAATCTGGTGGGAACTACTGACGGCAATTGTTTTTTCGATTTCTTCACAAGATTGAAGTTTTCCATATTCTTAATTGGGTCCCCAACTTTAGAAGGCATTTTAAGCTGACCCGGTTCATAAGCAGCGACAATCTCATTTCTAAGGTCAAAAACTATCACGGTAATATCGTCATGCATTACTTCATTTAATTTTGGCATTAACTCAATAAATCTTTGCAGATATCTTTCTTCCATATTTAACTCCTTTAATCGCCATTGATTAATGGTTTAAAATGTCTCCGCTGTCCAAATCTTTAAGAAGAAAGAGAGATGAAGCATCTCATCTCTCTTAATTTAAGAGACTGATTAGACCTTAGCTTAGGAGTCAGTCTATGCCTTTCGAGCTGCGATTTCATTTTGCATTTTAGCCAGGCTTTTAGGCGTAATTCTGAAAAGAAGAGTGATAAGGATTAATGCTACTAACATGATGACTGCAGGGATTAAGGTTAATCCATTCTTTATAGATTCTACCAGTAATGGCGTTGCCTCCATATTGGCAACATAGCCTGCTCCGGCAAGTACTCCCGTGATTATGACGCTTCTGACCAGAATTGCTACTTTGATCGGGAAATTGATTAAGGACATGATGAACCCTCTGGCATTCTTACCTGTTTTCCATTCACCGTAGTCAACGGTAGATGAATACATAACTACACCCAAGGCATCAGGCATGCCGTATCCTAAATAAGCAATGAACATAATGACCATGAAGGAGATATAATTCATAGGTAAAGCCCAGACAGCCAACAGCCCTACTATAAAGATCGAAAGGGATAAAATGTAGGTGTTTCTCTCGCCGAACTTCTTGGCCAGGGGGTTGGCAATCAAGGCCCCAACGAATGTTACTACGTTTAGCCCGGTCATGAAAACTGCAATAACAGCCAGATTATTAACTACGTACTTAAAATAATAGAATGCTAAGCCAAAGATAACAAACCTGCCTAAGTATCTTCCAATTTCACCTAACATTAAGCCAATAAGCGGCGGATTGACGATGATCTGTTTCAACATTTCGCCAATGGACATTTTCTTTTCAGCTTGACCTGTTTGAACAGAAGTCCCGTGGAAAGCATAGTCTTTGGTAATGAAGAACAAGGTATAATAACAAGCAATCATCACAGCACCTGTGATTACTACGGTAAGTGTATATCCCATGGCAGGATTGCCTTTGCCGAGTGACAGGATCATCTTCATGCCAATTAAAGAAAATGCAATAGCACCGAGAGAATTAAACATCCCTCTATTTGTTGACATAGCGATTCTTTCTTCTCGGACTGTTGTCATTGAAGAGTTTAAGGCCACATGCCCGGCGTAGAATATATTCCAAATCAAGTGACTGACTGCAAATCCGACGGTAATGATAATAGCATTGATTGTTGGAGAGCCAATTTTAGAAAACTGTAAAATAAAGAACAATGCCGCAAAGGGTGGGCCCACAAGCAACCAGGAACGGTATTTACCCCATCTCATATTGCTCTTTTCCAAGAGGACTCCGGCGGTAGGAACCCACAGAATATCACAGATACTGGTAATCAATAATACGGTGCCCACCAGGGCCATAGGGAGCTTGGCAAAATCAGTTAGAAACGCCGCAAAATAGAACACTTCCATATTGACGAATAACTGAAATCCGAAAGATGGTAATCCGTAAAGATTGATAATGGACTTTTTCAATCCCTTTTCCATAGTAAAATCTCCTCTCAAATCATTTTCTTTTTCTTATCTCTTATCTTCCGTCAACCTTACTCCCCTCTATTTAAAACTCAGATTTGTTCCCCAACTGGGAATATTCAGAAATATATGGAGTTAAATGGAGGGCAACCTCCGTCCTCGATTAAGTAATTTTTTTGCAGCTTAGTGCAATCCTTTTACGAGGTGCAGTGTTGCCCTATAACACTTCATTGAAGACCTACAACAACAAATCCATAATAAAAGTAAACATCGCGTCTTCATACTTTACAATTTTCGGCGCTATCGCTTGTTCAGGTTTTCCCTCTAATTCCGGATGCTCTGCTAAATATTCTTCCCAGGTTGTGTAGTATTTGGTATCCATTTCATCCTCTCCTTTCAAGATTAGTAGGTTCCGTTTTCATGCACATAGTCCAAGACAGCTCTGAGATTTTCTACAACCGGACCATTGATATCCAAATGAATGATGCTCTTATCCGCCTGCCACCAATATCTTCCGCCGGGAGCGAGTATATCCAATAATTCTTTGGCTTTATCTACACACTGCTGCTTTGTCCCGGTTTGCAGCAATGTCACAGGATAGAGTCCCGAAATAATGTGCTTTTTACCGAGCTTTTCTTTAATAATTTTCGGATCTCCGTATTCGAACCTCATGATGGTATTTTCCGGCAATTCATATAGGTAGTCCAGATATCTCATCCAATCTTGTTCCACAAATAATTGGACACTTTGTCCCATCCCTGCCAAGGTTTCCACCATCTTTTTGAAGGTAGGCCAGTATAAGGCTGCAAAGTCCTTTTCCCGCAAATAGGGAGCCATGTGCAGGGGAATAAAGGTATAACCTAGCATGGAAGGATTCGGCAGAGTCCCTTTTTTGATCATCAGAGGTAGTACTGCCTCGCAGGCAGCCGCAACTTTATCCGGATATCGGCGAACATCCCCTGAAATCCCTTTAAAGCTTCTAAGAAAATCAGACATAAAGTCAAAGGGAGCTTCTGTCAAAGCACCAACCATACCAGCGAAGCCATATTTTGCATTCATTTTTGCTCTTATTGCGCCTAAAGAAGCTAGATCGTCGGCTTGGGCTTTCATTGCCTTAGCTAAGGCCATTGCCACTTTTCCGGGAGGGCCGTTAAACTCCGTGTACAACCTGGGCAAAATAGTTTCGACTATACAGTCATAAGGGGAGGCAATAAACTCGTCGTATTCTTCAGCCAACATCCCAACCACATCCGGATGCTGCATGAATCCGCTGGAACTCATGACAATAGGAGTAGAGCCTAAAATTTGATAATGGGAGGGAATTCTGATCGAACCGCCAGGATAGGTGTCAGTATAGAAATCTTGACAAAACTTATCATAGACAGGCTCTAACTTTGTTAGATCCCATTGGCATTCAGCCAAGTCCAACCCTGCATACTGAATTGCAAAGTCTTGAGTTGCAGGGTTACTGATTGGTACTCTTTTGGGAGTTTTTCCACTGAACAGATCTTTAAATAATTGGTTTCGTTCATTTGTCCTTGCTATAGCATCTGTCATCTTAACTCACCCACCCTTGACAAGTTTTCAGCCCTTCTGCGGCGTTTGTAGTAAAAGCATCTGCGCCGATTTGCTTACAGGCATCTTCATTGACAGGATTTCCCCCAATAATGATCTTTACACTATCCCTTAAACCTGCTTCCGTGATGGCTTTGACCGTTTCTTTCATAGAATCAATAGCCAGAGTCAAAACACCACTCATCCCCACAATTTGTGGTTTAACTTCTTTTACCTTCTCTACAAAGGCACTTGGTGATACGTCAACCCCTAATTCATAAACGTCAAAGCCTGCAGCCTCGGCCATACTGCCGAAAATATTTTTTCCAATGTCGTGTAAATCCCCCTGCACAGTTCCAATAACAATAGATCCTACTTTTTCAGTGGCTACATCATTTAGTACAGGTTTTAAAAGATCAATTGTTTTGGATAGCAATTCTCCGGCAAAAATCAAGTCCCCCACATAGTACTCATTTTTTTCGAACAACTCTCCGACTATTCCCATGCCTTGCTGGCAGGCAAAAACAATCTTTTGAGCATCTTCACCGCTGGGGTTTGTCGCTACAAAATCCTCAATCATGGTCATGATAGTTTTTTCGTCAAGGTCTCCTACTGCTTGAGTTAGTGCCTGTAAATCGATCATGATGAAACCTCCTCTAATTAGTTAATAGTCTCTTTAAAAAGGTTGTATTGTATGTCCTATTAGAACTTTATTGACGACAGGTTTACTCCGGATGTTGTTCCATCAGGACAAAAATGACTTTGGATAGACCATTGTTTAACTGTATATACAAGTTTATTGAATAAAAAAATTTCCTTCCATCCTAAATTTTAATTTATACCTTTACGGGGCCAATCTTGTTTTTACGGTACGCATTCAGGTAATTCCTGCAAAAGCGGTCTTTTCCCAGTAAAGCATCTGTTACATACAGAGTTGTCACTATATCTCGGTTACAGGGATCCAGGATGGCTGAATCCATTCCTGCATACATTGCCAAGGTTAAAAAGTGTTGATTTATGACTTTTCTTAAAGGCGCTCCAAAGGATATATTACTCAAGCCTGAAGTTACTTTAATAGTGGGAAATAAGGTTTTTACTTCCTTTAATGTCTCTACAAAGTTTACAAGGGATTGATTATCTGCAGATAGAGCCATTACAAGGGGATCAATATGGATTCGATCAGGAGTTATATCGTATTTAAGGGCTTTATCTACCATGATCTCTGTGATTTCTACTCTTGTACGAGTGTCTTTAGGGATACCCCTATTATCACAAGTCAAGGCAATAACTTCCCATTTTGTACCTTTAATGATGGGATAAATTATTTCACACTTTCCCCCTTCCTCAGATACCGAGTTTATTAATCCGGGTCTCTTAGCATAGGGAAAGACTTTCTCAATAATCAGTGGATTGGGGCTGTCAATACAGAGGGGCGTATCTACGGTATTCTGCACGATGTTCATAAGCCACAGTAAAGTTTCTTCTTCTATTTCCGGGGAAGTACTGGCGCAGACATCAAGATAATCTGCACCTGCTTCCGTCTGCCGCAGGGCTAGATCACGAATAAATTCTTCATCCTTTTGTTCTATGGCTTTCTTAACACTTGGGATTGTTCCATTAATTTTTTCTCCAATAATAATCATTAAAGGCATCCCTCCTCAAAGCATATCTATTCCTGTATATACATGTATCTTATATTCATATATTAGCAATATTCAATATTTTTGTCAAATTATCTTTTTCACAAAAGCCAATATTGTAAATTTTAAAAATATTGGCTTCTGAGCTAGCCTTTAGCTTTAATTGTTGTGTTTTTGGGCAAATAAAACAAGGACGAAGCGCCTACCTAGATAGTGCTTCGTCCTTGCTTTATTGCGCTTAGATTATGGAACTTTAAAATAAGTGCATTCTCCAAAAATACTATTAAATCTTGGGTAACTGCCTAATTCCACAAACTTTACATCTTCAGCAATATCCCTTGCCCTTCGATATTCATCGGCCGATAGCAATGCCAACTTTGCACCGGTACCCGCCGCATTGCCGATCATCTTAATCTTGCTTTCCAGCTCAGGAGGAATTAATCCGATGACACAAGCACTATGTGGGTTTAAGTAGTTTCCAAAGGCCCCAGCCAAAAGTACTTCTTGAATATCTTGAACCTGAATGCCATAGGCATCCAGTAAGACCCTTACCCCGGCAGCCATAGCCCCCTTGGCCATCTGAAGTTCTCGTATATCACTCTGGGTAATCATAATGGGTCTGCCATGCCCTGTTTCATTTTCCCTAGCAAGCAGAAAAGCCCCTTGTCCCTCATACTCAATAAGGTTTTCCTTAAATCTTTGAGCCACAGGATTTGTTAATTGGTCAGGTGCTAAGATTTTACCTCTCTTATTCAGGATACCAAGTTCTACTAATCCGGCAACGGTATCCAGTAAAGCGGAGCCGCACACTCCCAAAGGTTTGCCTCCTCCTATGACCCCATACTCAAGCCTTTCTCGATAATAAACATGATCAATCGCCCCCACAGCGCCCCTCATCCCACTGCTAATTTGGGCACCCTCAAAGGCAGGGCCAGCTGCAGCTGAACAGGCAACTATCTTTTCTCTTGAGCCAAGGGCAATTTCGCCATTAGTCCCGATATCAATAACAAGCTTAATATCTTTACTCTGATCTAACTCAGTGCTCAATAACACAGCTACCGTGTCAGCCCCCACAAAACCAGCAATATTCGGCAGCACAAAAACCTTTCCTGCCTGATTAATGTCAATCTTAAGGTCTGAAGCATCTAAAACCAAAGGCTCGCTGAGAGCAGGAACATAGGGAGATACTGCAATGCTCTGGGGATTTATGCCTAAAAAGATATGATGCATACAAGTATTTGCTGCTATAGAGATGCCATAGATGTGCTCTCTTCCAATAGAGGTCTTCTGGATTGCCTCGGCAATAAGTTTATTAATAGCTTCAATCACTGCGTTGTGCAGTTTGTTTAAACCACTTTCTTCATGGCTTGCAAAGGTAAGGCGGGAAATAACATCGGCCCCAAAAGCCGTCTGTGGATTAAGGGCCGAAACTACATTCAACTCTTCCCCAGAAGACAGATCGAGGAGATAGCCCACAATAGTAGTGGTTCCGATATCAAAGGCCATTCCCAGCAATGTATTCCTAGAATCCAGCGGTTCGATCCCAACTACTTCACTGCCATACATAACAGCAGTGACACGGTTATCCGCCTCCCTAAGCACATCCGGCATCTTCCTGAAAATTGAAATCTCTGATTCCAATGCACGCTCCTTGTAGCCCTGTTTTATTAAACTATCCTTTAGGCGATGCCAATCAGAACTGTGAGCCTCACGGGAGGGTTTTTCAATTTCAAGATACAGTTTTTGCAGGTGGGGAGCAATTTGGAAAGACCTGGCCTCAGATGTTATTAGGATATTGTGTTTAAGTTGATTTTTGTTTGGAAGTTCAACTAGCAAATCATTGTCTACAGTAGTTAAACAGGCTAAGCGAATACCTGCATCTAATTCTTGAGCTTGAATTATCTCTTGTTCTCTAGGAACCGGTGCGGCCAATCCCTTAGAAATTCTGACCCGACATTTCCCGCATGTTCCTCTGCCGCCGCAGGGAAAATCGAACTCCAAACCTGCATCATTCATGGCCTCTTTCAGATTTTTACCTTCCGGCACTTCCAGCAGCACGTCACCTGGTTGAAAAACCACTCTGTGATAGTTCACGATGTTTCGCCCCCTATATCTTCAACATCTGACCAATACACTTAAATTAATCACTGCTACCCTGTAATTTTATATAATCTCCCCTGTAACTAGTAAAGCCTATCCCAATGGGTTTATTTTCATTGTTGTAAAGTTTCAGTTTAACTACCAGTAAAGCCAGATCATCATAGATATTGAGATATCTTTTAATATCTTCATTAGGTATCTCTGCACTAATACTTATCTTTTTCTTTAGTGCAAAAATAGGCAAAGAATTTGCCACCATTTCCTGGAATGTAGCCTGTTCAATCTCTTTTTCAACGATAGGCATCCCTTTGTTATACAGCAGATATTTAACATCGTATGCTACTGGGCTTCCATCGGTATAGAACAACCTGCGAATCATAATAACATGCTTATTTCTTGTAATCTGCAACTCATCTGCTAATTTTTCATCGGGCATGATAATCGTTACTTCCAACAATCTTGCCTTATCCACACTATTAATTGGGTTATTCATCTCATCATAATATAACGTATATTTGTTAACTTCTGGTTTTTGGACATAACTTCCTTTACCCGGAACAGAATAAATATATCCCTCACTCGATAAAATTGCTAACCCTTTTCTGACCGTCATTCTGCTAACACCATATTCTTTACAAAGGGCGGCTTCAGGAGGAACGGTATCACCGGGCTTCAATTCTGCACTGTTGACTTTCTTCTTAATATCTTCGACAATTTTTATATAAACTGGATCACCCATTACCTTCTACTCCTTGCCCGTGGCCAAGATTCATCCATTCCCTACACAATTTAGCGCCTACTGAAGCATCTGTAGCAAATCCATCCGCACCTATGAACCTGAAAGAATTCTCCGTTAGATGATTAGCACCAATAATGATCTTAACCTTATCTCTAAGCTGAACTTCCTTCAAAGCGTTTACGATTTCTCGCATTTCATCTACGGTGCTCGTTAAAACACCACTAAGGGCCAAAATATCCGGATTATGCTTTTGGACATTTTTAATAAAGATTTCTCTCGCTACATCTACTCCCAAATCAATTACATCAAAGCCATTGGCCTCTAACATATACCTGAAAATATCTTTTCCAATATCGTGGATATCTCCTTTGACAGTTCCAATAACTACTTTCCCAATTTTTTTATGATTGGTTCTGTGGAAGTAATCTGTTATTTCCTTTAGCCCTAGTACTTGTCTAAAAATCATCCCTGCCATGATTAGATCAGCAATAAAATAGTCCTTAGAGTCGTAAAGTATCCCTACTCTCTTCATTCCTTCATTCATTACATCAATCAGGCTTAGAGGATCAATCCCTGCATTTAAGGCTTCTCTAGCCAATTCCAGGGACTTTTCTTCGTCTAATTGTTCCACATAGCTGACTAGTGATTCCTTTATCTCTGTAAAGTCATTCATCTTTTTCCTCCCCAAACCATTTTAGGGTTTTGCAAGAATTATTCTTATATATACAGGTATAAACAAAAGGAATATTTTAAATTTATATTATAATCAAAAATTTGTTTTGTCAAACGTTCTAATCTTATTTTAAGTCATAATGTCCAATATTGAATTGGCAATCTCAACCCTTATATCTAATTTAGCTTTCACTCATAAAATCACAGACTCATCAATTCTTCCGTAGGGAGCTAGCATAAGCAACTCGCAAAATAATTGAAGTTTTACCTGAACCCAGAACTGAGTTCAGGCCGCCTCACAAGGCGGCTAGTTTTGTTCTAATCATGTTCTGTTATCCTTGAAGAATATTATTAAGTATCTAATATAATAATCACTGCTAATGGTCTTAAAAACCTCATCAATAACCAGGCTCTTTCACCAATAACTTTAATATACGTATACTAAACCATAGGGCTTTATCCTAAATAAAAGTTTGGAAGGAGATTGTTCTTATGCCTCCTCGCTTACCTTCAAGCTGTCCTCCAGGTTATAGAATGTATACTGTCGTATCAGGAGACATTATGTATTCAATCGCTCAAAAATTCGGAGTAAAACTTGCTGACTTAATTAAAGCTAACCCTCAAATATCTGATCCAAATGTAATTTATCCGAGTGATGTTTTATGCTTGCCTGGGCAGATACCGAGTCAATTAACGTTACCATGTTCCGTCCTACTTACGCCTACGGCACAAATACCATCTGGTATCATTGCCAACGCTATTGCCTATATCGGCCCAACTGGTAATCATACTATAAGTATTGTCTCTAACCTGCTGGCTCCGTCATTTTTGGGGAATTACTCCAGCTACGCTGCCTATATAGACAATATCCTATCAAAACCGCTATACGAAACAACAAATGAGCCAACTCCCTCTTGGGCAAGCACTATAGATTTAGGAACGCTGAAAATCCTTCCAAACATCAGATTAATAATTAGTGCTAATCAGGGTGATATGAGTCCGCCCCCAGGAGACCATATTTTATTTGAAGGAATTTTTAGTTGCTTTTGATAAATAGCCCAGAAAGAGAAGGATCTGCCTTTCTTTCAGAACTGGCCTTTGAAATAATGTAGTATATTCAGGTCAAGTTGTGTTAACTCAGAAATATTTTAGATCTCTCAGAAGTTGCTAGTTGCTAGGATATCGTGAATTTCTTGACTAATATCTACGTTATTAAATCTTCGTTGTAATGTATTACTTAGAACCTTTTTTGCGTTAGTATAATCTTCACTCGAAGTATATTTAACTCTATTACAAAGATGTTTCAAAACAGATTCATCGTTAGAACTTGTGTCATAAAGATTTTCTTGAAGATAGCGTAAATCATGTAGCTTATTTTCGTAATCATTTAATGTTATGGCTGTCTCTTCTATAGCTATCTCTACAAAAAGCAGCAGATTATTTGCTACTTGTGTATCTCCGATTTTATATGCATCCGTTCTTAGTAGTTCTAAATTATCCCTCCGAGTTTCTTGGATACCCTTACCTTTTTGGGCTACTTGAGTTTTAGTAATTAACATTTTCTTTGTTAGTTCAGGCGAATCTGGTAGTAATGGTTCCGAATCCCAGTCATTAACATTTTTAACCGTTAAAGCTAATAAGGTTTCCTCTTGTCTTATGTGTAAAAGAAGCTGTTCCTTAGTTTCATGGACTTCAATAGTTTCATGGACTTTATTGACTAACCCTTGGATTCCATCCCAAGTACCAACTATAAAAATCATGACAATAAATATGGTAAAAAACAGAGTCTCCAATCTTTCATAAAGATTCCTTTTCATTTTCAATCACTCCAAAAAGTATCATTATAGTCTAATTCGACAGTCTTAAAATTAACCCTTTATAAAAAATATTCCAGAAGGTTTGAAGGGATAAAGCGTGTTTAAAGAAGCATCCATATTCTAATGAATAGTTGAATAAGTTGAGATTTTGTTAACTTTCCGGTCCATTGTTAACTCCGGTTCTAGCGTCATTGTACACTCATATTAGCTAGGTTATTCAAGACATTTTAAAGACCGCCAATTCCTTGTGTCCTGAAGGTTCGGCGGTCTTTTTCCGTTCTATTAGAATAACCCAATAAATGTTCCGTCAGCATCAATATCCATTCTCGTGGCTACCGGTCGTTTTCTAATTTAGATATTCACCTCATAAAATAAGACTCCTCAATGCTTCCGTAGGCAGGAATGTTAATAAACTCCCCGTCAGGCCAAGGCCCATTGACTAGCCTTTCAATATATGTCAAATCCCCTTGGATAATTTGATGATCCAATTTTAGTAATTCTCCGATCTCTTTGGAGATCTTCAGATAGTTTTCTTCATTTGCAACTCCTGTCCGAATAAATAATACCCGCTTATAACCACTATACATCATGTCATAGATTCGAGCAGCCTTTTTGGCCCCATACTTTTCAAGAGTACGCTTATACTCTCCCAGAACAGAGCCTTCGCTGTTTGTCCAACCACAGGACAAATACAAGGTTCCTACCTCTTCCCGGTGATGTTTATCATAGCTTTCCTGTGAGCCAAGCAACAGGGGAATGCAGTCGTGAACCCTGGGGATGGTCAGCTTAAAATCACCCGCCCGTAAATTCTTTGTTGCATTGCCGCACAGACCAAAGGCCAGGATAACATGTGAATAACCCCTTAACCCATCTAAAATACCTTGCAATTCCTGACCTAATTTATCCGGATAATTATGCTTTCCTTGGGGAAGAAACTCAAAATCAATATCCCGACCTGAAGCAACTCCGAGCAGTTCTTCTTTCATGACCTCACAGGCAATTATTTTCAGACTCATAATACTATCTCCTTCTGACTCGTCTTACTTCAGCCAGTCTGACACGTGAACACCCAGTTCTTTTGCTAATCAGTGAACCTGCAAATTCGGTATTGTATTAAATATACCGCGTTTAATCTGTAAATGCTAGATTGTATTTAAAACGACAAGTATTATGCTCTGCTAATATGTTCCGCCGAGTAATAATTTAACTGCTTCGTAGAACAACCATAGCATCTGCAGCCTTAGCCCCCATTTGAGCAGGATATACTATTAAGGGGTTGATATCCAGCTCTTCAACTCGATCCTTTAGTTCCGTTACCATGGCAGATACCTTCATAATTACATCCACAAGCGCATCTAAATCGGCGGGCGGCTTTCCTCTTACTCCCTTGAGTAACCCAAAACCCTTTATTTCCTCAATCATATCCCGGGCATCTCCGGGACTAAGTGGTGCTACACGGAAGGAAACATCTTTTAACACTTCTACGTAAATTCCGCCCAAGCCAAACATAATAGTTGGACCAAATACTTTGTCCCTGGTAACCCCAATTATTACTTCAATACCCTCCGACAACATTTCTTGAACTAAGACCCCATTAATCCTGGCACTCGGCTTATGTTTTGTTGCATTTTGCAGTACAATCTTGTACGCCCTTCTTACATCTTCTTCCGAGGACAGATTAAGCATTAAAGCATTTGCTTCGGTTTTGTGCGGAATATCCGGTGAATCCACCTTGAGAACTACAGGATATCCTATCTGCCTAGCCATGAAAGCAGCCTCATCCTCATTTTGGGCCAAGCTTTCCTTGGTAACCGGAATGCCGAAACTGGCTAGGAGGTTCTTAGATATCCCTAGCAGGTCAATAGTATTTGTGGATGAGTCATGAACTTGCCTGTCATATCGATGGGGTTCTGGGCGGATGCGAAGAATGGAAGAACCTCTTTCATCTTTGCCATAGTGCTTTCTTTAAGCATGGGAAGAGTTAAACCCAGCCCCTCGCACGCATCGGCTAGAGTAATTCCGATACCGCCGGAAATGCTCACTATGGCAACGTTTTTTCCTTGAGGTAATCG
This sequence comes from Desulfosporosinus meridiei DSM 13257, assembly GCF_000231385.2. Taxonomy (NCBI): domain Bacteria; kingdom Bacillati; phylum Bacillota; class Clostridia; order Eubacteriales; family Desulfitobacteriaceae; genus Desulfosporosinus; species Desulfosporosinus meridiei. Next base: position 3,633,707 of record NC_018515.1, read on the forward strand.
GCCCGCTGAAGTAAATGGGGCAAAAGCAATCATCTCTTCGTACCCATCAATTCTGATGATCCCTGTTTGTTTTAAAAAACCGTCATAGATCTGGTCAACCCCTGCCAGAGAGCCGGTATGCGAGGAGGCAGCCTTTGCTCCAACCTTAAGGTCTTCATCTGGATTAAGTAGAATTATTTATACACTAGTAGGTCTAGCAGGTGTTTACTCTATCTCTTTCCTTTTTACAAATAATAAAGTAAGGTGAGAAAGCAATTCTCCCAAATATGCTTAGCAGTCGAGCTTGGTCTTCTTTCGGTATTAACACATTAAAATTAAATTCAAAAACTAATTGATAGTGTCCATTTAATACGTTGTTTATATTTTTTATAAATAAACTAGGGGCCGATGCTCTACGAACTCTGTTCGTATTGCAACAGCCCCTAGTTTATTGAATTACTAGTTTCAGGAAAAAGCAAAGTGATTTCTGATAATTTATATCAAGTCGTGTTTACCCTTTTAGGAACAGATATGGATTACATTGGCCCAAGCCGGAGCGCTTCTGTCTCCGTACAAAGCAACAATTACTTTCATCCCTCGTGGTGGACGATCGGGCCATGGTGTAACCCCATCAGTAATAACTATTCCCAATTGAGGCCTAGGCTTTAATCTTGAAGCAGCTTCCAAGCCAACCCCCATGTCTGTTCCGCCGCCTCCCGCAAGTTTGATTTGTTCTGGGCGAAACACCCGATGGCAAAACTCAACAGTTTGATCAACAGCCAAAACGTGGATTCGTTCCTTTTGTCCCAGGGACTTTAAGATACCGGATATTTCGGCTAAGGTCTGGGCAAGCATTTTCTCAGATATGCTTCCGCTAGTATCCGCCAGAACAGCTACTGAAGGTACTGGACAATGCATGGACGGAAAAATTACATCACCATTTCCGACCTGTCCCTGACGGCGCGAGGGCCGACGATAGGTATAATCTACTTTTCCGCTTATATCCGCTGCTGCAAATCGAACAGCTGCTGCAAGCTGTTTTCGCCAGTCTACTCTTGGATAAAGCTTATCTTCCGCCCAGCGGACCCAATGACCAGGTACACCGCCTTGACCTCTTGTATGTTCCTTGATTTGCTTGGCAACATTCCGGCGGATTAATTCTCCCTCCGTTACACTTAGACCCGAGGAAGACTCTTTGCTAGGCGGTTTATCCTCCCAAGACGCCATTTGACCGGTTGCACAAGAGCCGCACCGGCCTGATCCTGGTGAAGGAAGTTCACTTTTTTCTTCCGGTGAATTAGAACCACTGCACTCTCCTTCTTCAGCCTTTGAAGAGTTCCGATCACAAGCATCAGCTGCGTCTTCAGTTTCTTTTTCCACTGTTGAATTTGACAGTGGATTATTCTTTGCTTGCTTGGCTGATGACGGCCATTCCTTTTTCTCCAAGGCTGCATAGTATTCCTCAGCTAGGAGATTATCCTGTTGTCCGATAGATTCGGGAGTTACTGCTTGAGCCGGAAGCTTAACGCCTTCACAGATGAGGTCGTCATTAATTTCCGCGTCAGCAGCGATATTGCTTAATTGGGGATTATAGTTTCTCATCCTTTCCGAGTGATTGCGGAGAAGATGACAAATTTCATGGTATAAAGCGCCTTCGAGTACTTCCACCGGCCACATGGATAATACGGCAGGATCGTAGTAGAGTCTCCAATACATATCGACGGCCAGTGATGTCAAGCCAGGCTTTGGCACCGGCTGGAGGGCCCAGGCAGCAGAAGCCAAATAGGGACGTTCTATCGCTAGGCGGATACGGGCAGCCTGCAGCTCAAGAGGGAGAATCACGCCTGCAACACCTCCAAACATTTAATGGCTTCAATTGTTTCGAGGATTCCAGACGTTTCCCCAGCCCGAGAGATTCCTGAAGAAAAAACATGCTCATCAACAATAATTCTTTGGGTTCGCTCTCTCTGCTCTTGGATTGGGTCTGGAAGCTTCAAGAATTGCTGGTTTTTAGCGTCCAAATAATAAAGGGATGGCAAATGATGATTGAGTGGGTGATTTCGGTAGCGTTGCAGAAAAACGGGAGGATAATCCTCTATGATTTTCTTAAGGAGAGGTGCCGCATCTTCCAAGAGAATGGAGAAGTCATGGATTTGGTTGTTGGAAATGGTAATTACCGAGGAACAGACAGGCTCTTTCTGGCTAATTGTATAAAGCCGGTACTCTTTTTCCCCTTCAGGGCTTACAGATTTTTCTGCCTTCCACTGATTTTTCCTGTTTCGATGCAGGTTTTCCAGTGTTTCGACCCATTCCTCAGTGAGGGCTACTTTGAGAACAGCATAAATGTGATAAGCCGACAGTTTCGAGCCTTCATAATTCAATAAGTCCAATCTGGATTCCCTTATCATCCCTTCCATGCTTACTAAAACTCGGCCGGATTGCTTGAAAACACTTTCTTTCCAGGGGATATTGCGGTATACATAAGGAAGATTCACATTAGTCCCCCTTTTTGAAGCAACGGAGCAAATTCCTGTACTTCTTTCAGGGGTAAAGATAATTCCGGTTTCCTGGCTGCAGCTAATCTTTTGGCTGCAACCGCTGCTATATCTCTTTTTCCATGTTCCGATGCTTGGGCAAGTACTCTCCAAGCAGCAGACCAACGCTCCTCAGTCAGCCTGCCCACAGCGGCAGCGATGACTGAAACAAGTATGGCAAAGGCCTGGTCTCCCCGATCTGGCAACCGAAAGTAGGTCGGATTGGCCAAAATATCTTCTGGATCAGGCAGATCCAAATCCCTGCACCAGGCTAAGAACTCCAAACAGGCTCCTTCGCCAATGCATCCAGCAGTAAGTGTTGCCACGACATCCTCATTTGCCAGCACACTTTCCGCAGCTGCCAATAACCTGGCTGTCATGGACCAAGACCTGGGCGACGGCCAAGCTTTCCCGGCTTGACCTTCATCTTTGGGCACCTGGAGTAATAAATGGGGCCTATGCCGGACAAAGGCGGCAACAAGCATCTCTTTTTCTCGTATTGAATTCTCCCAAGACGAAGGCAGGTGGGGTAAGTCGGAGATACTCCATCCCCCAATCATACCGTCTACCCAGCCCTGGGTGTCCAGAGACCAAAAAAGGTGGCAGAATCTATTCGCCAAAGGCGCAGAAAGATCCCATCCACCAACCGCCTGTTCCGGCGGGTTTGCCGATGCAACAACAGTTACTCTATTAGGTAAAGCTAAATCCCCTACAACCCTATCTAAAACGACTCTTAATAGAGCAGACTGAACCGCAGGCGGAGCTGTTGAAATTTCATCTAGAAAAAGCACACCTTTTCCGGCTCGTGCCAGGCGATGGGCCCAGGCAGGAGGCTCCATACGGACACCCTCCTCCCCAATGACCGGAAGACCGGAAAAATCCGACGGTTCACGGATAGATGCCAGGACAACTTCTAAGGGGAGTGCCAGTCCATCCGCAAGCATAGTAATGGATGCTGTTTTTCCCACACCTGGGGGCCCCCAGGTTAGGATCGGGACTCCAGCCTGAATAGCAATAGCAAGGGCACAATTCGTAGACAATTTTGTTTCGCACCTCCGTTGGTCCAGACCGTGCCCGTTAAAAGCAGCACCGCATGTATGACCTTAGTTCATAACTCAAATCCTTTCCATTTTTTCTCTAAAATATAACTAAAATCCTAAGTATTTCCTAGAACCCTATAATAGCTTGGTTTCAGTGTTCATTCCTTTCACATATGACTTGTCTCTATTATTGTACAAAGTTTTCTGTTCGACGATAGTCTCACATATACCTACTTTCGTAACCATTAATATCTCTCAACCTCGGCTTTAACAATGGTCAATAAGTTCGTACTCAGGCAAATTAATTTGATGATATAATTTTGCTAATTTTGGATCAGTAAAACTCAACCATCCACCATCACATTTTAAGTTACCTATTCCTTTATACTCTGTCTCACGTTTCTCTTGCAAGTAGTTACAACTACTATTCATGTGTAAGGTACACTTCTTGGTTGGTTTATCAACATTCATCCAAACCATAAATAAGTTCCCCCTTGTACGTTTGACTATATTAAGTCTAAGTTCACCATGAAGAGTAAGTTTAAAAACCTGTGAGTTTTGCAGCCCACAAGATATAATAATTTAAAATTATGACTAAACTTCCCATTGTAGCTACCTGCATTACTTCTCTATTTTATCAGTTTAGAGAGTTCCCTGAACAGAGGTGTACCTGATTGCTTAACCAAATCGAATAATACCGTTTCTGTGTTAGTCACTACTGCTCCCATAGATGTCATTAGGGATAACCCATTTAAGTAATTCTCCTTGGTTCTTGAACACACCGCATCTCGCACTACAAAAACCTGGTACCCATTATCAAGTAAATCCCTTACCGTTTGAAAAACACAAACATGGGTTTCTGTTCCGGTAACAATGATTTTCTTTCGTCCCTGCCCCTTGAGTGCCGAAGTTACCTCACTGGTACAGCCTGAAAAGGTAGACTTTTCGTAGGTTAATGATCCCTCGAGATTGTTGCTTACCTCTGAAACCGTCTTCCCTAAACCTTTGGGGTATTGTTCTGTAACGATGATAGGAGCACTTAATTTCTTGGCAACGGAAATTAGTGTATTGACGTTTTGAATAACTTGTTCGCCGTATTTCATTACAGGCATTAATTTGTCTTGAATATCAATGATCATTAACACTACTTCGGACTCAATCAATAAATATTTGTTCAAGTTAGTTACCTCCACTCTACTTTGTTTAATAACTTCGTTAAAGTAAATAATTCATCGATTTGTTTTTCTCGGAAAATTATTTGAGATTGTGCCTTTTCAGGGGATACCGCATTCTTGAGTATCTTATTCGCCGAATTTTCTGATTTTCCTTCTACCAATTATGTATATTCGAAATAATACCAAAAGGGCACCTGTCAGCTAGTAAATCTGATGGGCACCACTGCCGGACCGGTTCAAAAATAGTTGGGTATTGCATCTAATGAACAATTCAAAAGTTCATTCCAGTTAGCATCATTACAATATACCATGCAGACACTTTTTTCGTATCTTTGAAATTTCGAAGGCAAAATTTTAAAGCTTAATCGTTCATAGAACTCAGGGTTTATATCTGAAAACAAAAAAACGAAGCAGTCATCTTTTTCTTTTTGGATACAGTTTATTAGCAATTTTGAGGCATAACCTTGGCCGGCGTGAATTTTTGGTGTTAATACAGACCCTATACCAAATGCTCTTTTTCCTGCAATATCCTTAAGTTTTAATAATATCAGTGAACTGACAATTTCGTTATCGACATCTAGGACGTATCTTGTGCCATACACATCTTCCTTGGCATTATCCCTGCAATATTGTTCAAACGTCCTGTTTTTGCTCCACTCTTTGAAACCTTCACTGAAGATATAATTTATCTCTTGGGGCAGCGCCTGTCTGAAAATCATCTTAACAGTCTCCTTTTTTGTCATTTAAATACTTTTAATCACATATGTTCGGATTTTCTTAATTTCAAATGTTGTTTTGTTAATATCCGTCAAGGTAACCCGATTCAAACTAGCATCTCCTATGATATCATGTCATCTGTATATAGATAGTTTATTTTGTTTGAATTTCTAGTATAATACCTATAGCGAAGCGAAGCAGAAAGATTATAAAAACAGAAAAGAGTTAGCGAGGATGTTTAAATTTTTCTGCCCAAACTGTAATAATACTTTATTTAGTGCGAGTGATCATCCTTATGAAGAGAAGATCTACTGCTCAGTTTGCAACACTTATTTTGATAATCCATATTACAAGAAACCATCTAATTAGCAAAACATTCCTCTAAAACCCCGGATTAATCCGGGGTTTTGCGTGTAGCGGTGCGTGTAGCGGCGTGTAGCGGGGACGGTCCTTTTAACACAATTTCTTGTGTTAAAAGGACCGTCCCCGCTACACGTTCCGCTACACGTTTTGTGATTCAATTAACAGTTCAAAGGTGATTTATAGCACTAAAAAAAGGACTGACTAGTCACAGCCTAATCCCTCTTCATAAAGTATCATAAATTCATAAGTCACATAACAAAAGGAGATTAAAACACAATGTCATTAAAAGATCTTTTCACATTTGGTGGTAAATCCCAAAACGATACAGCCTCTGCAAAAGAAATCAATCAAATGTTTTGTTATCAATGTGAACAAACCCCTAGCGGCGGGTGCACTAAATTCGGAGTCTGCGGTAAGAACCCGGATATCGCTAGCCTGCAAGACACCATAATTTTTGGTTTAAAAGGGGTAGCGGCCTACGCCACACATGCACGGCAACTGGGTTATAGCGACCCGGAAGTCGAGAAGATAACTCATGAAGCGTTGTATTCAACCTTAACCAACTCAAATTTTAATCTTACCGAAACAATTGGCATGGCCCTTAAAGTTGGAACGGCAACTGTCAAGATTATGGATGTCTTGGACCAAGCTCATACAGCTTTACTGGGAACACCAACACCTGTGACCGTTTCCGAAGACAAAATTGAGGGGCATTGTATTGTCGTCACCGGGCATAACCTGTTTGCCCTGGAACAGCTTCTCAAACAAAGCGAGGGCAAAGGCGTTAATATTTATACCCACTCTGAAATGTTGCCGGCACATGGTTATCCCCATCTAAAAAAATACGAGCATTTGAAGGGTAATATCGGTAAGTCCTGGTTTGATCAGCGGCAGCTCTTTGAAGCTTTTCCCGGAGCAATCCTTGGCACAACCAACTGCGTGATGCCGATTAAAGGAAGTTATAGCGATCGATTCTGGTCATACGACGTAGCAGGTTTGGAAGGAGTCGCCAAAATCGCCAATGACGATTTTACTCCAATCATTGAAAAGGCTCTGTCCTTGCCTAAGGCAGATGTCAAATCGAATAAGACTTTGCTGACGGGATTTCACCATACTACAGTTTTAGGTATTGCCCCACAAATTATTGAAGCCGTAAAAGCAGGGAAAATCAAGCGCTTCTTTGTCATTGCAGGCTGTGATGCCCCGGGAAAAGGCGGCGATTATTATCGTGAATTAGCTCTCTCCGTTCCTCAAGACTGTGTCATATTAACCACTTCCTGTGGAAAGTTCCGTTTTAATGACCATGATTTTGGTACGATTGATGGAATTCCCCGTTATATCGATTTAGGTCAATGCAATAACTCTGGTTCAGCCGTGAAAATTGCTTTAGCATTAGCAGATGCCTTTGGCTGCGGTGTAAACGACCTTCCTCTAACTATTGTTCTCTCCTGGTTTGAACAAAAAGCCGTGGCTATTCTATTGGGACTCTTTAGCTTAGGTGTAAAGAACATCTATGTTGGGCCAAAAGCTCCGGAATTCATTACTCCTGGTGTGTTGAGTGTCCTCCAAGAAAACTTCAATCTTCAATTGACCGGAGCTGTGAAGACTGACCTTCCCAAGATGTTAGCAGGTAAATAGGATAATCTATAAGTAATAAAGCGTGGTCAAGGGTGACAATCCTTGACCACGCTTTATTTAAGGTTATCAGACTTCGAGAAATCCATAGAGTATTTTTATATCTACCATGTCTTTGCTCTATGGACTTTTGTTCCCATAAATGTTAGGCTATACTTGTGAATATCTTTACAAGTTGTACATTTTTATGATATCTCGCTACATTAGTAACCTTTGAAATATAACAACGTAATTATGCAATATAACCTGATTGGAGGTTTGAAAATGAATATCGCATTTTTCCTTTTACCCAAAAAAGATGTTATTCACTTAAACATAAATTCAACCATGCGCCAGGCATTAGAGCGAATGAAATATCATCGGTATACCTCTGTACCTATCATCGACGATGATGGTAAATACGTGGGAGTTTTAACAGAAGGCGATCTCCTTTGGAAAATGAAAAATTCACCGGGGCTAACCTTTATGAATACCCAAAAGATTTCCCTCAAAGACATAGAACGGCATACATTTAACAATCCGGTTAACGTAGATGCCCAAATGGAAGATCTCTTCTCCTACGCCACCGAACAAAATTTTGTCTCTGTTGTTGACGATAACGGAATATTTATTGGTATTGTCCGTCGCAGCGAAATTATTAAGTATTGTTTAAACCTCATAAATTCTCCCCACTACTTTCCCACCTTCAAAATGAAGGATCGTAGTTCTGAACGCTCATTATCTCTTACTTAGCGGTGCTTCTTTAACGAAAAAGCAAATACCAGGCCTCCTGAATTTCAGAAGGCCTGGTATTTGCTTTTGGGAAGACTATGCTCACTATGCAAGATAGTTCTTTGATATGTTTTGTGACATTAGGTGCCTTTTTAGGATCCAGGCCGGAAATTGGTTCGTCAATAAACGTACTTACTTAAATTTATTAATAGCCTGTTGCAATTCATAAGCTAACGTAGAAAGACCTTGGCTTGCATTGGCTATTTCAATCATTGATGCTGTTTGCTCTTCAGAAGCTGCCGAAACTTCCTGGGTACTGGCGGCATTTTCTTCGGCAATACGATCCAATTTCTTCACCATATTAATAAGTTGTATCTCTTTCTCCTTCATACTTTGCCCAGAAACATTTAAGTTGCCGATAATTTGTTTGGTCTTTTCAACAGCTTGTGCTATTCCTTCAAACCGCTCACTTGTAATTTTAACACTGCTTTCTTGCTTCTCAGCAATGACTGAACTTTTTCCGATGATTTCTACAGCACTTTGTGAATTCGATTGTAACTCATCTATTACGGAATGAATTTCGCTGGTCAAGTTGCTTGATTGCTCTGCTAACTTCCGAATTTCTTCTGCCACGACGGAAAATCCTCTTCCGGCTTCACCAGCCCGGGCTGCTTCAATAGCCGCATTTAGTGCTAACAAATTAGTTTGATCTGCGACATTCTGAATCTGTTTGCTTGCAGAGTAAATTTTCTCGGCACTTACATTCGTTTTATTAATCCCTTCCTCGATCCGCTCGGTATACTGTTCTCTTTCTCGTGTGCGCTCTATCAGTTCTGTTATAGCGATTATACCCTCGTTTTTCATTCTTTCAACTGTTTGAGCTGAATTGTTTAGGTCATTCAAATATTGTTGATCCAACTCAATAATCTTACCTAATTCCGCAATCTCATTGACGCCGTTATCTGTTTCTAAGGCCTGAGTGGTTGCACTCGATGCAATTTGTTCGATGGTTTTAGAAATCTCTTCAACTGCTTTGGCCGACTCTTGTGATATGACTGTTAGTTCTTTAGAAGTTTCTGTAACTTGGTTCGTTGTTTGCAACAACCGACTCAAAATCTGTTTTTGGCTGACATTTGTCGCTTTGATTGCTTGTCCGAGAATACCAAACTCATCCTTTCTATTGATCAATCGCGCGACAATTGTTTCGGTTAGTGTATTTCTGAACCTATTTTTATACAATACAACATCTGCTTGAATTTCTTCAATCTCGTTTAAGACAATGTCTGTGGGAATAACTCCCAGGAACTTACCCTTATAAATAATCGGCATAACCACACTCGCCATTAAAATCTTTTTGCCTTTAATATTTTCCTCATAAGGCTCAGTTATTGTGATTTTACGGGTTTTCTTTGGCACAGTGTACCATGGCTGATTATAGATATCACCGAGACTAATGACCTTAGCACCTGCTTCCTCATCACGGTAAACATAGGCTGTAAAAGTACCTTTATCAAAGTAATCTATAGTTTGGAAACTACTGTCTCTCTGGTCAAATGCATTGGGTTCCCAGAAAGAACTTAAAGCTATAAATTCAGGATTTTCCATTAACAATTTCTTTTGAATATTTATAAGCATTTCACGGTCTAAATTATTGCTTTCAAGAATTGCCGTTATTTGGTGGTTTAACTGCTCAACCAACTTTACGCCCTTTTCTAAAACCATGTAATCCCCTAGGGATCCCCGTTTCAGGTATTCTATAGAGTAATCTAACAACTCGAAGGTTTTTCTGATATGTAATAAGCAAATAGTCATAAAGCCGCCGATACTCACTAAAAGCAATGGAAAAGTATAATTGCTATTCCTAAACATGACCCCTAAGGAAAACATAACCCCTGAAAATACGATAAGTACAAGGTAACGTTTCAACCAATTACTCAAAAAACTCCCTCCTCTTAATCATCCCTATATTAAAAAAGAGCTCTTCATTTAACCCCGGTTACCAGGGTTGAATAAAGAGCCCTATTGCTCACTATTCCTTTTTAGATTTGAACGAATATCTTCCTCATATAATTTCTTTCGACATGTTTTACAAAATTCCTTTAAACGTAGCTAAATTGAGACGAAAAGAGGTTTTAGATGGTCAAAAACGCAATAATAGCGGAAGCCTACTTCCCGAAGGGCTTGAAATCCCTCCTCCATTGCATGCATACTTGTGGTATGATGAGAATCCGTACCTAGGGTGATGATTTCTCCCCCTAACTCCTTGTAGAAGCGAAGGACTCGAAAATCCAGATCAAGCAAGGGGTTGCGCAGATTCAGTTCTATTCCCTTTCCTCGGGCAATTAAGTCTTGCAGTATTGCCTGTATTCCTTCGTCATAATAACTCCAATCAATATCCGACGGGTTAACCTTAAGCAGTAAAAAGAAACGCTTAATGAGAGTTATATGACCTAACACAGAAAAATCAAAGCTGGGAATGGACTCATGAATAACCTTGAAATAGTCACTGAAGGCAACCTTTAGTTCTTTCCCTCTAAAAAATTCGCCATTAAATAAATCCAAACCCTCAGCTCTGTGCAAGGACCCAATCACAAAATCAAAGTCTTTGTCTTCTAAGTACTCCTGAATCTGATGTTGAGAGTTTTTATCAAAGCCTACTTCTAAGCCAATCTTTAGGGACAGCTGTTTTCCATAACGCTCCCTTGCTCTAAACACAGCTTGTCGGTATTTGGTATAGTCGATTCTAATGTCCTCAGCTATTTCAAAGTGATCTGTGAAACAAAGTTCCTCAAGACCTAAACTAATGGCTCTCTCACAGGCTTGATCCATGGTAAGTGTAGAGTCCGGAGAGAAATCGGAATGTATATGATAATCTGCTTTTTTCATGATATGTCCTCCATTATTAATTCCTGAACTAAGATGATTGGTATTGACTTTACCCTTAACTGGAAGGTTTATACTTATACTGTCGACAAAAAAGGAGGAGGAAATGTGTACACAATCGGACAGTTTTCTAAAATTGGAAAGGTCTCAACTAAAACCCTCCGATATTATGATCAAATTGACCTATACAATCGAAGACCTGCCTCTGAAAATGTAAATTTTCAGAGGCAGGTCGTTTTCTGCTACGAGACAGACTTCTAGGCAGCGGGATTCGGCTCAACGACAGCTTCCCGTGCTCTAATATCCGGCAGAGTAACAGCCAGAATAATTCCCAGAATTGGCAGCAGACTGATTATGTTTATAGTTAAGGGCAGACCAAAGTGGTCAGCGATTCCTCCAAGTAAGGTAACTCCAATTGAACCCATACCGACTCCAAAACCTAGCAGCATACCGGAAGCAAGTCCAATATTATTAGGCAGTAATCTTTGACCGAATACCACAGTGGTTGAAAAAGTCGAGATCAGTGCTGCTCCGACAATAAAAGCCAAAACAGGGATCAAAGTGCTGTTTAAATGCAAAAAGGGATAGATTGCAATTAGGCTAACAATCATAGAAACCAGCAGCCCGTTTTTTCCTCCAAAACGGTCGGCAAAAGGCCCGCCCAAAATCGTACCTACTGCCCCTGCAATCAAAAATATACTGACTATATATTCAGGATCAGAAATTCCCCTAAAGCTTGGAAAATAAAACGGGATAAAATAAACCAGACCGGATTGTATCCATGATCTTATGGTTACATACAGCAGCAATAAGATTAGGCTTCCGATCCTAACCTTGCTTTTTACTCCTTGTTTTGTATTCTTTTTCTGTTTGTGGCTTTTTTCTGCCAAGATGGCCTTATATCTGGGCAGTAAAAACAAGAAGAGCAGCGCGGCCAAAGCCCCGGGGATCATAACACCTTGAATCGACTTCAGTCCGGCAAAACTTAAAACAAAAACGGCCAGCATGGGACCAAGACCAAAGCCGAGATTACCTCCCACAGAGAAAATTGCCATCGATGACCCCGCTTTGCTGTCCTCGCTGAGAAAATGGGCTAACTTCGATCCTTCCGGATGATAGCCCGCTACCCCGATACCGCTTAATAGTACCGCCAGCAACAATAGTCCGTATGAGTGAACCATGCCTGTCAAGGCCAAACCAAAACCTGAAAGAAATAGACTAACGGGCATTAACCAAGGCATACTATATCGGTCGCTGAGTACTCCGAAAATCGGCTGGATAATAGCTGAACTAAAGGTAAATGCAAGGGCGATTATACCAACTTGAAAATAGCTGAGATCAAAACTTTTCGCTAACACAGGTGTTAAAATCGGCAGGATCCCCTGACCTAAATCCACAACTAAATGACCAATACTCAAAAAGATTAAATACAAATTGCTCAAATTACTGCGCCTCTTTCTCAGATTAAAAAACTATTCCATAGGATAATCTCGACCAATCTTAGAATACTCCTAATCAATCCCTTCGTCTAGACTAAAAATCATGCTCCTCCACAACAAGAGTTTTGTATAGTTAAATAGTACACTAATGTGTTCGCCTTTGGTGAGATGCGATAAGCCACTGTTTCACTATGAAACGGTGGCTTATCGCATCTCACTTTTCAAAACTTCGATAGGATCGGGCCTCCAATCTCCGCTTTTTTCATTAGCATCTCCTGATACCTGTCTAAAACATTATCCAACTCTTGACTTGCGGCTACAACTGCCGGATCCGTATAAGCTCTTCCCTCTTTTGTCTTAATCACGTTCAGGCGTAATTCTTCAATTAGGATTATTAATTCGTCGATCTCCGACATATTATCCTCCGTCAATTTTTATTTTGGAGATTAGGGCACCCAAAAATTAAGTCCTCGGCAATACCGAGGACTTAATTTTATGTCTTAGGATTGAAAGAAAAGTAAACAAATAGGGGTAGAGCTTAGGACAGCCCTCCTCCAATTTTTTAACGTTCTTCACCTTAACTCCAGTTCAACCTATACCCGGTAATTTAGGTGCGGTTTAAGTTTAATACTATGTGAACCTTCACTCTGATAGTAACTCTCACGATTTATAAAAAATAGTCCAATCAAACATTAAAACGTTGCTAATTCTTTTAGCAGTTTTAACACCTGGGTTTTTGTTGCCTGACTCGATTTCTGCATAGTATGATCTGCTTATTCCTGCTTTATTTGCAACTTGTTGCTGTGTTAAATTCCCCCGATATTTTACTAGCCACAGCCTTGTCTTGCCAAATTCAGCCACAATCCTCCCCCTTTGTTACGTTGCGTAACACGACGCGAATTATCTTAATAATACAGTCGCAATTCGCGACTGTCAATGTTTTTGTTGAGATTCGCAACACATATTTTAAATGTCGCTTATTGCGACTATACTATATAAGAGAGGAGGGATGTTTGTAATGTTAGGAAAAAGGCTGCAACAGCTAAGAAATAAATTCGAACTCACACAAGAGGAACTAGCAAAAATTCTTTGTATGTCCCGAAGTACATATGCACAGTATGAAGTAGATAGACGTAAACCTGATTACGATACTCTACATAGAATTGCCGATTATTTTAAAGTCTCAATTGATTTCTTATTAGGACGGACGGAATATTCTATAATTGAAGAATGCTGTCTTCCAAGCAGACTAAAGATGATACGCGAACTAAATGATATCTCATTAGAACAATTAGCCGAAGGTCTTAACCTATCTCTAAACGACATCTCACAATTTGAAACAGGCGAAAAATATCCCACCCCCTCCACTTTGAAAGTTTTGGCAGAATGCCTGAACTGTTCTGTTGACTTTCTTCTCGGACGTATCACTGAACCAAGACCCTATTTATTTGAAAGCCAACAAGGTTACAGTACTTTAGACGCTTACGGTTCGGACGACCCATTGCAGGATCTGCCAGAAGAAGCAAAAAAATCCCTCGCAGAATTCAAAGAATTTATTCTTAATAAATATCGCAAAGAAAATTAGGACTGACAGAACAGCTGGGATCCTCTTATTTCTGTGGTACCACTATTAACAATATACCTCTTCAATTCTTATCCTTTAAAGTTTCGATGTATTCGCCCCCCCAAATTGCCAATTCGACCAATACTTTTTTAAACTTTATCCCGATATCACTTAAAGAGTATTCGACTTTTGGTGGGACTTGGGGATATATCTTTCTTTCAATTAATCCGTTCTCTTCCAAAGCGCGTAACTGTTTAGTCAGTGTTGACTGGGTTAAATCAGGCAACTGCCGCTGCAACTCTCCAAAGCGCATGGTCTTTTTTCCGAGATGGTAGAGAATCATTATTGACCACTTACCAGATAGAACCTTTTGTGCTGTCATATAAGGGCATTTCCCAAATAAATCCTTTTCTGCTTCCATAGTCTCCTCCCAATGGTATCTTTCTAGATACTATGTATGATAAATAATCGTACTTGTTATTTCAAGACTTTTATTGTAAATTTGTTGTATAAATTTGAAAGGAGATTTCTTTAATGCAAGAAGTTTTTGAGTTCTTAAAGAAGTGCCAGACCTATTACTTAGCTACAGTTGATGGAGATCAGCCACGAGTTCGTCCCTTCGGAACCGTCAACATTTTTGAGGGTAAGCTTTATATTCAGACCGGTAAGGTAAAGGACGTTTCCAAGCAAATGATAGCAAATCCCAAAATTGAGATTTGCGCTTTTAATGGCCAAGAATGGATTCGCATTCAGGCCGTGGCTGTAGAGGATGACCGTATTGAAGCAAAGGAGAGTATGCTGGAAAGCTATCCTTCATTACAGTCCCGGTATTCGGCGACAGATTCCAACACGCAGGTATTGTATCTGAAGGATGCAGTAGCTACAATAGCTACCTTTGTCGGTGAACCAAAAGTAATTAAGTTCTAAATTACGATTTAAACTCCATTAAACTTACAAGCCACCGTTTACTGTGAACGGTGGCTTGTTGTTATTCCTCTTGATTTTAAGGTCTATCCACTCCAAGGTACTCCTATGCCGAAAATCATCGCCCATTGAAATACAGCCCGGCAGATCTGGAAAATATACAGCAAATACCCCATCAGTAGAGAGTTCAAAAATGGCTAGCTTCCCAATCAGAAAAATATAAATTCATTTCATTTATGAATGTATTCATTTTTGATTGACAGTCTTAATACTTATGAATATAATACAAATATGAACATATTCATATTTTGAGGAGGATACAATATGTCTGTTTCTGAAAAGGCTGTTATGATGATGAAAAATGGGTTTTTATGCAGTCAGTCCGTTTTTGCTGCACTAAGTGAAGAACTTGGCTTAGAACGAGAATTAGCCTTAAAGATTTCAACTGGTCTAGGTGCAGGAATATCCTGTCAAGGTGATATTTGTGGGGCTGTTAGTGGAGGAATTTTAGCCATAGGATTAAAACACGGGAACCATGAGGGCCTCTCCGACCCAGACTCTCAAGGGAAAACTTTCTATCTTACCCAAGAGCTAATCGAGAAGATTAAAGCAAAGCATGGATGTTATACCTGCAAAGATCTTACGGGTTTAGATTTTACAAAGCCGGAAAACGTTAAACTTGCCCATGAGTCAGGGATATTTGAAAAAATATGTAGTCACGTAATTAGAGATTCCGTACAGATTGTAGAAGAAATTTGGAAATAATACCTCAATGATAATTTGAAAATGCATACCTGACAAATTCTATTGCATAGGTATGCATTAAATCCTCCACAAGATTTTACGCTCCATACTCAAACGCTATAGAACGGTTATGTTAACATTTGACGATGATTGAATAACTGTCTATAATTAGCAATGAATAAATTCATTGTTGAATTAGCTTTGTTGGAGATAAGCTTACGGAGGACTTAATGGATCGCAGACAAAGGAAAAAACTGCAGGTGCAGAAATCGATTGTTGATGTGGCAATTAAACTGTTCATAGAAAAAGGCGTTGATGAAACAACTGTGGCTGAAATTATGGAAGGTGCTGATTTTGGTATAGGTACTTTTTATAACTATTTTCAGTCTAAAGAAGACATCCTCAAATATGCCCTGGCTGAGAAAATCAGTGAGGTTAAACGGTCTCTGGAAGAGCTGAACCAATCGTCGGCTAATCCCCCACAAAAAATCTCTCAGCTTTTATTGATTTTAGGCAAGATATTTGAAGAGAATCAACAATTATTTAAATTATACCGTAACCAGTCACTATCACCAATACAACCGCCCCATGGTCCGGAGTTTAGAGATTTTTTAGTAAATGTTATTCGGGAGGGGCAGGAAAATGGAGAATTTAGAGTCACTATTCCAATTGAAATGGTGACAGAGATGTTCATGGGCCTGATCCAATCCGCTATAACCAGCCGTTCACTAATCCCTTTCCAAGAGAACCTTGAATACAAATTAGATTTATTTCTGGAGGGACTAACGGAGAAAAAATAGCACATCTACTTAAACTATACAAGCCACCGTTGCACTGAACGATGGCTTGTTGTTATTCTTATAGCTCTTGGCTCTATTGGTGAAGACTTTTTATGCACTCATTTAAGTAAGTCTTCAAGATTTATACTAAACCCCTTCAAAACCTCGGAATGGGCTATCCCTGTTTCCTTCAATACCTCTACTTGGTGATACTGCCCTTCCTCATTTAAAACATAGATTTGTACAGTATTCAAAAGAGGATTGACAATCCAATATTCTTTAACTCCATATTGCATATATAAATTGAGTTTTTTAACGAGATCATGAGCTTGATTTAAAGGAGATAAAATTTCAATGATAAGTTCAGGTGAACCAACATACTTGTTTTCCGCAAGTTTCGTTTTATCACAGATAACTGATAAATCTGGAATAACAACCTTGGTTTTTTCAGACTGATCCCCTTGGTCATCATCAGCTGTCCTAAGTTCAATGTCAAAGGGTGCAGGAAATACTTCGCATTCTTTTCCTTCAAGGAAATTGAATAACTTTGCATGTAATCTACTGGAAATCCTTTGATGTTTCGTCGAAGGAGATGGAGTCATATACACGACCCCATCAATGTATTCCAATCTGCTCTCGGAATTTTCCCTGAGTTTGTTATATTCGGCTATTGGTATGGCTTGAGGTTCAATTAAGCTCAAAATATACACCCCTCATCTGCAAAAATTGATATTATTACCATATTATAACACAAATCACCTATACATTCTATTGATATCCTCTTCAACTTCCTTTTGAAATTGTTGCATAAGATTTCGATTTCAGTCCCATGTAAAATTAACCTGCGCCCAAACATCAAGTCCCCGGCAATACACCCTACGTTCCATCACACTTAATCTTTTCATCTAGCGGAGCTAAATTAACATCTCTGTTGGATGAATTACACCTTCTCTTTTTTAAAAGAAAATTGTTATTATCTTTTAGCGTTAACATATTCAATAGCTTCCTTGCCAGTTATGTGCTCGACGTCAATTGCAACCATATAAGATCGCGTACATCCGGATATTTCTTTATGCTTGGCTTCTTCAGGTTGATCTGCTGAATACTTTTCAACTAAAGCCTCAAAAGCTTCCAGCCTTTCATCACCTTCGACAATTCTAACTTTACCCAAAGCTATAACGCTGCGGAAATAAGAAGTAAAATTTTCACTTACTATGGTATCTTCATCTATTACTGAAAAAGATACCTTTGGGTTCTTCGTAATAGCATCTATTTTATGTCCGGCTTTGGCTGAATGAAAATAGATTTTGTCATTCAAATAGACATAGCTAAGTGGAACTGCGTAAGGATAATCTTCATCACCTAAGCACGCCAGGACACCATTTGTGCATCTGTCCATTACAGCTACGGTGTCTTCCGTTGATAATAATTGCTTACATCTTCTCATTTCTCTAAACATTAATTATTTCCTCACTTTCATTGACTAACTTCCATCCCACTATGCTTTAGGTGAACTGGATTGCTCTTCTGTTGTGTGCGGATCGGAGAAAAACTATACAGAAGTAAGTTTCAACCCTAAAATACCCACTAGTATTAAGCAAATAAATACAATTCGCGGGATATTGACGGGCTCATTGAAAAGAAATATACCCATTAATACTGCGCCTAAAGCACCAATTCCTGTCCAAATAGCGTATGCCGTGCCAATTGGGAGTGACCTAATAGCAAGTGACAATAAATAAAAGCTGACTACCATGCCTCCCAATGTAATCAAAGATGGGAATAATTTTGTAAATCCATGAGAGTATTTAAGCCCTATTACCCAAATCACTTCAAAAACTCCTGCAATTACCAAATAAGTCCAAGCCATGTTTTCACCTCCATTACAAAAAATAAAGCCTGAAAGATACCATCTTGATATCTCCCAGGCTTTTATCCTTCCGTGACACAGCTATAAAACTGTGAGTTCTCTCTTGGTCACAGGCCAGTTAAAACTGCGGAACCCTAGAGAACTTTTGTTATTAACTTTTTATAAGACAAAACTCTTTCAAACCGACCATTAGTATATATTTATTTAATCCATAAGTCAATATCCCTTGTATGGTGAATTATCCTACCTCTTCGGTAGAGAGTTGGGTATTGGTTTTTTACTGGTGTTATAAAGTCTTAAGCCACCGTTGCACAGTGAACGGTGGCTTGTTATTTCACATCTTAAATCACATCAAAAAGGCTCATCTGATCACTTTCCGGAATTCCCTTAAAGCAGCCGAATTTCCGCAGTGAATCGATAGTAGCATTCCCGATCTTAGCCCTTTTCTTCACATCCTCTATGGAGTTGAAGGGTTTTTCTTGGGCGGCATTATAAAGACCTTCCGCTGCCACAGTCCCCATACCTGAGATACTGTTGATAGGCGGTCGTATGCCCTCCTCCTCCAGCAGGAATTTTGTGGCATGGGATTTGTATAAATCAATGGGCAGGAATTTAAAGCCCCTTTCATACATTTCCAAAACCAATTCCAAGTCATCGTACATATCCTTATCTTTTGGGGTGGCAGTGTTACCCAGCTCCTCAATCTCTTTCATTTTGCTCTTAACCTTTTCTTTGCCGAAGATCATATATTCAGCGTCAAAGGCCTTGGCTCGAATGGTGAAGAAGGCTGCGTAATAAGCCTGGGGTATGTGCACCTTAAACCAGGCTATGCGGAAGGCCATCATGACGTAAGCTGCAGCATGGGCTTTAGGGAACATGTATTTGATTTTTCGGCAGGAATCGATATACCATTCCGGTACCTTATGCTCCCTCATCAAGGCTTCATATTCCGCCCATTTTTCAGGGTTGGATAAAGCTTTTCCTTTACGCACCAGCTCCATGATCTTGAACGCTGTATTAGGCGGCAGGCCTTTTTTAATTAAATAGGTCATAATTTCATCCCGGGTACAGACGGCTTCACTTAAGGTCACGGTTCCCGCATCAATTAAATCCTTGGCATTTCCCAGCCAGACATCCGTCCCGTGGGAAAGTCCGGATATACAAATTAAATCCTCAAAGGCTTTTGGCCTGGTATCTAAAAGCATTCCTCGAACGAACTTCGTACCAAACTCCGGAATGCCGAAGGTTCCGACCTTGGAATTGATCTGCTCCGGGGTTACCTTTAAGGCTTCAGTAGAAGAGAATATGGACATGGTCTCTGGATCATCCATGGGTATCTTTTGCGGATCCACACCAGTAATATCCTGGAGCATTCGGATGACCGTCGGGTCGTCATGCCCTAGGATATCCAGTTTTAAGAGATTAGAATCAATGGAGTGATAATCGAAATGGGTGGTTATGATATCCGAATTAGAGTCATCGGCAGGATGCTGGACGGGACAGAATTCAAAGATTTCCCGTCCTTTCGGCACGACGATGATTCCGCCCGGGTGCTGTCCTGAGGTTCTTTTGATCCCGGTGCAGCCCTTGGAGACTCGCAGAGTTTCTGCCTTGCTAACGGTACGGTTTTTTTCCTCATAATACTTTTTCACATAGCCGAAGGCTGTTTTTTCGGCGATGGTACCGATGGTTCCGGCCTTAAAGGTTGTACCCTTGCCAAAAATTACTTCGGTATATTTATGGGCCTTGGCCTGATATTCTCCTGAGAAGTTTAAGTCAATATCCGGCTCTTTATCGCCATTGAAGCCTAGGAAGGTCTCGAAGGGGATATCGATGCCATCCTTGGCCAGCTTTTCTCCGCAAACCGGACACTCCTTATCCGGTAAGTCAAAGCCGATTTTAGCCCCATAATCGGAGAAGTCCGAATACCGGCAGCCGGGGCAGCGGTAGTGAGCCTGCAGGGCATTGACTTCCGTAATCCCGGTCATATAGGCAACCACCGAGGAACCCACGGATCCTCGCGAGCCCACCAGATAGCCATCCTCATTGGATTTCCAGACCAGCTTTTGAGCGATGATATACATAACAGAAAAGCCATTTTTGATGATGGAATCCAGCTCTCTGTCCAGCCTTTGCTGAACAATTTCCGGCAGGGGGTCTCCATAGAGGGCATAGGCCTTCTCATAGGTAATATCCTTAATCGTCTGCTCGCAACCTTCAATATGAGGCGCGCACTTCTCCGCTGAAATAGGACTGATCTGCTGGCACATATCGGCTATCAGATTGGTGTTGGTTACAACCACTTCATAGGCTTTTGCTCCTCCTAAATAGGAAAACTCCTCCAGCATCTCCTCGGTGGTTTTCAAATATAAGGGGGCCTGATTATCCGCATCTTTAAAGCCTTGACCGGCTTCCAGAATTCGCCGATAGATCTCATCTTCCGGATCGAGGAAGTGAACATCCCCGGTGGCCACCACAGGCTTGTTTAGTTTTTCACCCAGAGCTACAATTTTGCGGTTGATTTCCTTTAAATAGTCTTTGTCCGGTACCTGCTCGGTTCTGACTAGATAATCATTGTTCCCGAGAGGCTGGATTTCAAAATAATCGTAGGCCTCGGCAATTGCTTCAATTTCCTCATTGGATTTTCCCAGTAAAATGGCCTGGTAAAGCTCACCCTCACTGCAGGCACTGCCCAGAATTAAACCTTCAGAGTATTTTTTAAAGAGGCTCTTTAAAATCCGTGGTTTTTTATAAAAATAATCCAAGTGAGAATAAGAAACCAGCTTATATAAATTCTTTAAGCCCACATAGTCCTTGGCTAAGATGATGGCATGATAAGTTTTAAGCTTCTTATACTCCACGCTCTTGGCGTCTGCATCGGAACCATAGCGATCAATATCCTCAAGGGTTTCCGCTCCCCGTTGCTTAAGCTTTTCCAGCATAACCTTAAAAACTTTCACCGTGGTATCCACATCATCTAAGGCCCTGTGAGCTACCTCCACCTTGAAGCCCAGGTTCTTAGCGATTCTGCCTAATTTATAGGTTTTAAAATCCGGAAAGAGCTCCTTGGCCAAGGACAAGGTGTCCAAATAGGTGTAATCAAAGCTATAGCCTAAGACCCTGGCATTATGCTTTAAAAAACCGATATCAAACTCAGCGTTATGAGCCACCAAAACGCTTCCCTCAATAAATTCCAGTAGTTTAGGAAAGACCTGGTCGATGGTTTCGGCATCTTTTACCATATCATCCGTGATGTTGGTAACCTCTACAACCCTTGCCGGAATCGGCTTTTCCGGATTTACAAAACAGCTGAACTCGTCGATGACCTTGCCATCTTGGAGTTTCATAATTCCTATTTCAGTGATTTTTTCCGTTACTGCTGAGAAACCGGTGGTTTCCAAGTCCAACACGCAATAGGTAGTATCAAGGTTTTGGCCTTTGGCGTTGGTTAGGGAGGACTTTTTATCCGGTGCCAAATACGCTTCCACACCATAGATAACCTTCATGTTCGGATTATCTCGACCTAAGAGCTTGTGAGCCTCGGGAAATGACTGCACTACGCCATGATCCGTAATGGCAATAGATTTCATCCCCCAGCTCATAGCTCTTTTTATCAGATCGGTAGCACTGGTCATGGCATCCATTTGACTCATCTGGGTATGCATGTGCAGCTCGACCCGCTTCTCCTCTGCTCTATCCTGCCGCTGAGCTTTCTTCCTGCCTGCTGTTTCTACGATGGTATTGGCAATCAGCTCAATTTCCCCGGAAAACTGGCTAAAGCCGGCATTTCCTGCCAGCTTGACGCCCTTAGCCTTTTTCAGCCGGGATATTATCTCACCATCTTCACCGGGCTTGATGAAAGCCTTACAGGTCATGGAACTTGAGCCGTCATATAAATCAAAGGATATTAAGGTTTTTCCACTTCTTAATTCCTTGGCTTCGATATTGGATAGCTCACCCTGGATAGCTACCCTGCCTTCATCCGGTGTGATGTCCGTAATTTTAATGACCGTGTCCTTGATCGTCGAGTTTCGGCCTAAGATCAAGGAAGGATCACTTTTTTTTCCGTCGTCCCCTTTAGCTTCCGACTTTATTGGCGTAGCTTCCATAGGGGATTCAGTGACTGGTGCAGCAGCAACTTGCCTTTGCAGAAGCATAGCCTCATTCGCTTCCGTAGCTTCTTGTAATCTTTTTAATTCTTCACTGCTCACATCATCGACAAAATTAATTTGGTAGGCAGCCCCGTAGAGATTTTTTATAGTCTCCTGAATTTTTTTGTCATAACCTCTAGCTTTTAATAGATAGGAAACTGCCGTTTTAAATGTAAATTTGATCACATGATTTTCTATTTCATAATCACAACTTCTAAGCGCTCCATTTAAAATGGGATGCTTATTGGCTAACAATGACAAAATATGTTTGAGTTCCTCTTCTAAGTCTTTTTTCTGGGTTCCCTCAGGGTAAACTACCGTGATGATTGAATCGTCTAAGGCCAATCGTTCTCTGATAAACCGATTGAGGGATTCAATTTCTCTTGTTTCAATATATTTATCAGAGCTGATTTTCATCTCCAAGGTTTTCGTACTTTTAGTTAAGACCACTGCTTGTACAATAGCAGTATTGAGGTTACCCTCTGCTTCATAATCACTAAAAATTTCATTTATATGTTTCATGTACTTTGTCAGTCTCTCCTAAAATTTTTTGAAGGTTGTAGCCATGGAAGGCAAAAGCCAGTATTAATTTCTGCCGCATCTAATCTTATCATTAATGACCTTCCTCTGAAAAGGTAAATTTGTCCGGGATCTTTACCCAAGGAAATAAAACAAAGCCAAAGTATAATAGCCGAAGGAAATATGCACAATGGTTATGATTATATTTTTCGGTTTCCTACGTGATATTTTATATGGTTATATTGGGTTTTCTTCTTCATAGAAAGATATATCTTCGACTTTAGAAGGTTATTTCAGTGTATTTAAATATATCGCGGCCGAGGCCAAAAATATCCGTTAATGTGATAACATAATAGTTAAAAAGAAAACTATAGCAGCCGAAGGGAAATATAAGATGACCAATCAAAATTCAGCCGACATCATTGCTAAGTTTGACCAAGTTTATCCCGTATATGCCGATTTTACAAATGTCACCGAAAACTTGTTAAAAGGAATACTTCAGCTTAAGGCCATCAACGTTCACTCCATCACTTCCCGGGTAAAAAGCAGGGAAAGCTTAAAGAGAAAGGTCAATCGGGAAGACGATAAATACACAAAGCTAGAGGACATCACCGATTTAGCCGGGATTCGGATTATCACCTATTTTGCTGACCAAGTGGATCTTATCGCAAGTTTCGTGGAGGAGGAATTTGAAGTAGATCGTTCAAATTCCGTGGACAAGCGGGAATTGATTGACCCTGAGAAATTTGGCTATCTATCCCTTCATTATGTCGTCAAACTCCCCTCCTTTAGGCTCCAGCTTATTGAGTACCAACGCTTTAAAGATTGCAAGTTAGAAATTCAAGTCCGCTCCATTCTTCAACATACCTGGGCCGAAATCGAACATGACTTAGGGTATAAAAATGAACACGCTGTGCCTCGAGAAATCCGAAGAAGCTTCTCGCGACTAGCCGGATTGCTGGAGCTAGCGGATGAAGAGTTTATCAAGATTCGTTCCAACCTGGCTAATTACGAGGCCGAAGTTGAAGCTCAAATTGAGAAGACCCCCACCACGGTGCTTATCAATCAGGCATCGCTAAAATCCTATGTTCTGAAATCCCAACAGATCCGTGAACTCGACCAGAAGATTAGCTATATCGTTAACGCTGATTTGGAATTAAAGGATCGTTTTTTTGGCTATCTGACAACGGTCTTTAGTTACCTGGGAGTAAAAACCATTGGGGAACTCGATAAAATCGTTCAAGACATCGGGGATGATCTCTTAAATTTCCCTCGCAATGGACTCAAAAACAAACAAGGGGAGAAGGTCAATTGGGGTACCTGTTTATTCTACTTAGCTTATGCCATCGTCGGCCGAAGAGGTTCCCCTAAGCAAGTAGCTGATTATCTTGAGCACTTCAAAATCGAGACGCCTGAAAGCCGGCAAGAGCTCATTCAACAAATCCTGACGGCCTATTCTTCGAAACCTTAAGAAAGGTCCTATCTCAAACTACCCTCTCAACTGCCTTTTCCATGAAACATACAGTAAAGGGTAAATGCTCATATTTCTTCAACCCAGTCTCTCTGAAACCATATAATTCATACCAATCTTTCAGTACTGAATTCTCATCCATAATACCAATAGATACTTTCTTTGCTCCTTGAGCCTTTGCATAATTAAAGACAAAATCTATTAAAACTTTACCATACCCTTTATGCCTATATTCCGGCAACACAGATAATCTTTCTAAGTAGAAACTATCATCAGCCTTTTCAATTGCTACAAATCCAATTTGATTGCTATTTTCAAACAAACCAAACATAGCGATCCCCTTATTTTTCATCTTTATAAGGTTTTCCAAGTTTATGAATGCAGGATTTGATGAACAATTTTCTTCAGTTAGGTTAAACTCTCTCGCAACTGTAGTGAATGAATTCTTGATAACATTTAGGCTACACACCAGACTAGCCTCGTCCATGATTTCATTAATACTAATTTTCTCAAGAGTCATACGATATCACCTTTCTATTTAGCAGATATTGGCTGCACAATGCCAGCCAATGAGCTTCTCTCTACATCTAGTATACATAGAGTTACCGATAATTTATATTATGGAGCAAAAAAAATGAGTTATAAAATATTGCTATTTGATTTAGATGATACATTGTTAGATTTCACTGCAAACGAAATTTATTCGTTAAACAAATTGTTTCATCAACATGGATATACTTTTTCGGATGAGCTGTTTGGAGTATACAATTCCGTCAACAAACAACTGTGGACTGATTATGAAAATGGAACTATTGCCTTAGAAGAAGTATTAAATTCCAGGTTTTCAGAAACCTTGTTGAAATTGGGCAAAACTGTGGATGGTATAGAATGGGAAAATCAATATCGAGAACTTCTAGGCAATGGGCATCAACTGATGGACGGAGCTTTTGAATTGTGTCAGAGTTTATCTGTGTCCCATAGACTGTTTGTCATTACAAATGGAATAACCAAAACTCAGATAAAGCGTTTGAAGCATGCGGGACTATATAGGTTTTTTGAAGATATATTTGATTCTCAAAGCATTGGATTCCAAAAGCCATCAAAAGAGTTCTTTGATTATGTAATTGGTCATATCAAGGATTTTGAAATCAGGGAAGCGCTTATTATCGGGGATTCCTTAAATACCGATATTAAAGGTGGCCTTCTGTCCGGAATAGATACCTGTTGGATCAATAGCAGATTGCAAAAATGCTCTGCGGAAATTCAAAGCACCTATACAATCACAAGTTTAACAGAATTATGTGCTATTTGCGGCCTTGAGCATAATGCCTAGTGATTGAACGGACTGCCCCAAAATCGGAAAACGTTTCCGATTTTGGGGCAGCATGGGCTGTATAAAATGTTTACCCTATCCGCACTCTGCCCCGAACTACCCCTAAAGGGGTTGCTCATCCTTAGTTATTAACACCCTTCCTATAACCAGGATAATGAACAGACTTAGGATCATGGGAATCAGGATCACCATAACTCCATAATAGCTCGTTCGTAAATTTTGCTGGTTATTAAGCTCCGTTGTATTTTCAACAGCTGGCGTGGCAGTGAATTTAACCGTTTGCTTGATTTCCTCCTGACCCCCTGGCAAGGATACAGTAAGCTTAGCCTGCAGGTTTAGGGGTTTAAAATTATCACAGCGCAGCATAAGGACACTGCTCTTCTCCTGGGAAGCCTTAAACTGAGCGAAGAGCTTATTTCCACTCATGCTAACAAAGGATTGTCCACCCGTCCTCTCACCAATTTGATCAGCTGCGTTCCTAAAATCCTCATCTATAGAGGCCTGCTGGCTTAGAATTAAGGTATAAACAGGCAATCTGTCAACATCAAGATAGTTTTTCAGGTCATCACAACTGAGACAGTCTCCTTCAACCCCGCCGTCGGTTACAAGTATAATAATCCGCCGGGAAGGGATGTCTGGGGCTGTCCTACCTCGGTCATAAGCTTCCCTGATCCCCGAATATATATAGGTTCCTGCCGAGGCATCCAAAGATAAGGCATTTTGAAGGTTTCTACTCACCTGATCTGAAGAATCATTGCTCATAAAATCCTTGACCAGTTGCAATTTGTTGCTCACACTAAAAACAGCTATTTTGTCCTCTGAACTGACAAAGCTAAATAACTCTTTCAATATACTCTGAACTTCACTTAAAGAGTTTTGCATTGATGCCGATGTA
The DNA here is from genome assembly GCF_000231385.2 of Desulfosporosinus meridiei DSM 13257. Classification (NCBI taxonomy): domain Bacteria; kingdom Bacillati; phylum Bacillota; class Clostridia; order Eubacteriales; family Desulfitobacteriaceae; genus Desulfosporosinus; species Desulfosporosinus meridiei. Next base: position 3,660,433 of record NC_018515.1, read on the forward strand.
TCGACTAGAACCAGGTAGGCCGTATTTTCAGCAACTTTGTTTCCGTTCTTAACAGACTGAATGTCCGTTATTTGAGCTGGAGTATCATTAAGTTTAATGCTCAAATTCTTTTTTAGTTTGCTGTTATCCAGATTAACGTTTTCTAATTCCACAAATAACTTTAGATTTGGTAAGTTCGACTCTACTTGAGTAATTCTCAGTTTCGAATCACCGGCTGCCCTGCTGACGTCGGCAACCATCAGGATTGTCAGCATTAACAGCACTAGACTACGAAGGGTTCTTCCTTTTACAGTCCCAATTGAGCTCCTCCCCTCAAGCTAAATGACATTGTTATACTATGCTTTGGAGGAGTAAATTTAGATTAACAAATACTGTCATAAACGATATCTAAAGAGAAATTTATAGTCTTGATAATCTTTATGTAACTGTAAGCTAAAGGAACTTAACTGTACTTTTGATCACAAAAAACTAGCCCCAAGACAGGGCTAGTTTTTTCATTTATAAAATTAAGTCATCTTTCGCATAGGCTACCCTCCCTTGTCCCATTATATCTTGGATATGAGTCGCAAGAAGACTCATGGTAATATTTTGCAATCCGGTTTTTAACCAGGATGTGAATTACGTTCTTAAGTCATTAATAAAGAACTATTCAGATCTCTTCCTTCTAACCTTTTAGGAATACTTTCCCTTCATCCCCATCGACATCAACTTTCCAGCCCTCTTGAATGACTGTCATGACACCGGGTATATTCACCACGGCGGGAATCCCATATTCTCTGGCCACGATGGCACCGTGGGACAGGAAACCTCCGGTTTCCATAATCACGGCACTGGCTTTTAAAAACAATGGCGTCCAACCGGGATCGGTGGATGGTGCTACCATAACATCTCCCGGCTGCAGCCTGTTTCCTTCAGCTGGATGACTGATCAATCGAGCTTTGCCGGAGGCTTTTCCGGAGGCAACAGGAACACCTGTCAGGAAATTACCGGAAGAACGAGGAGAGGCTTCAGTATACTTAGGAGTATCCCCCATAATAATGTCCGGTGGGGCAATTGACTCCATTTCTTTCATAAAGACTTTTCTTTTAGTAATTAAAGCCTTAAGCCCGACACCATTCCATTGACCGTTCAATATGGAAACCAGTTCAGGCCAGGTACAGAAGTAAATATCCGCTGCTTCCTCGATAATAGCCCTTTGACAAAAACGGAAACCTAATTCTTGGGCTATTTTCCGGTATACCTCCATCATCACTGCCAGTACCGATTTAGTCTTTTCCCGCACGGCAGCCCCTTCCTGGGCCTTACTGATGAGTTTTTTGATTGAGGAATGCTTGTTGGATGGCACTATAGTCTCAATTTCCTGCCAAGCATGATCAAACTTTTCTTTTTGCTTTGCCTTCAATTGCCTAAGATCAGCTGTATTGATCGTGCTGCGTATGATGTTTAGCAAATAGGAAGGGTCTTCATTCCATCTGGGATTAATGATATCCAGCTCGTAAACTCCCCGATGCCCATATTCTTTGATAAACTCACGGAAAGCCTGTTTAAAGGCTGACCCTTCAGGTAATCCTTCCCAATCAAGCGAATCAAAGGCTGTGCCATCGAAATATTTAACCGCGTCATTATCCCGCCTGGCAATTTCGGCCAGCTCCACAAGTCTGTAACCATGATCAGCACTAGTTATCCCCGCTGCACCCCCTACCATTAAAGCATTTAAAACCATTGGGGCTCTCTCACCAAAATATTTGCTGAGAATTTTCATCAATCCCCCGATGGGTATCGAGGCTGCTCCACTTAAAAACGAGAATTGCCCTGTGAATTCTATGGAAATCTTATTAAGTTCGTTATACCGTTGAATTAAATCCTTATCTTGTAAATGGCTAAACCCTTTTTGAGTTAAACTCTCAAAGGCGTCCAAGAACCGGGCATGAATTTCTGGGGCTTTTTTTGCCGCTCGGTTAATCAAAATGACACTTTTTATTCCGCGCCACAACCGTTTCATACCCCTTAGCCCTTTATAGGGTTTAGGATCCTTTAACTCTATTTCAGGCTGATGGCCACCCCAACCAATATTGAATTCCCGGGGTAATGCACCCATCGCATCATACATAGCCCATTGCAGAGCTGATAGATTACAATACAGCCGTCCATTGAAAAACCTGGAGAACTGTAAGCCATCCGGCAGGCTGTAACCAATTTCACTATAATTTGATTTAAGAATTTTATCGATAGTAGTAATCGTTAGACGCCGGATGAGTGGTGACAGAACCATTGGAACCGCATCCCTGTAGTTTCCGTTGGACCAAATATCAGGTTGGTTCTTTAAAGCAGCAAAAGTTCTTCTAGGCAAGGAAGTTACCGGTCTGGACTGGACGAGAATAAAATCTCGACCGTCAAAAACCCACTCCACATCCTGGTGTTGGTCACAATCTCCCAGCGCTTCGAAAACCCTTAAAAGAAGTAGGCCCAGTTTTTCAATGTTCTCCTCTGACAACACCTGCTTGCCAGCTAACTCAGGGGTCTTGACAAATTGAGTTCCCCCATCCTGATTGAGACAGGTTAATCCCTCCTTTCTCCCGGATCTCCGCTCAATTAGATGAGGTACTGAGTTCCATGGACTGGCATCCAGATAATAGGTGTCCGGCTCTACACTGCCTGTGACAATCGTTTCGCCTAGGCCAAAGTTTGCATTAATAACTACAATGTTTTGGCGACCGGTCTGGGGATCGCAGGTAAAACCTACTCCTGCAGCTTGAGCTTCTACCATCTCCATCACTACTACACCAGTGATTACCTCGTCATCCCTGATATGTAATTTCCGGCGGTAGGCAATAGCTCGGTTAGACCAGAGAGAGGCATAACACTCTTTCACCGACTTAAAGATATCCATCCCCCGGACATTGAGAAAGGATTCATGGATACCCGCAAAGGAAGCCTTTGCCGAATCTTCCGCTGAAGCCGACGATCTGACAGCCACTGATCTTTCCAGTATTCCTAGAGTATCAAGCTTAGCTTTTAATTCTTCCACGATTAGAGGCGGAATAGTTCCAGCTTTGATTTTAGACCTTAATTGATTCAAACTATCTTGATGATTAGTTTCATCAAGATTTTCCCCGGTAACAGTCTGGGTAATGTTATTAACCATGTCCTGTAGGCAGTTGTACTTGATAAACTCCTCGTAGGCGCAGGTAGTAAGAACCCCTCCGCGAGGAATTTTGAAACCATACTGAGCTAATCTCCCCAAATTCCAGCCCTTGCCCCCAGCCACTTGTACTCCGGATTGAACAGCTTCATCCCAGGTTAAAAAGTACTTTTCAGTACATACTGTCACATAAACCACCCCTTGCTTAAATACTCCTCACGCCGATTTCTATTTTTTAGCACCTTTTCCAATGGCTCCATTCAGAAATAGGTCAACCATCAAAGACATTTCTTTGCGAAGCTCTAACCTAGTCGGATCATTTAACCAATCCATGACCACTGCTCCCCGAAGCATATCTAATTGTTTGACTAGGAGTTTGGCTTGAATATCCTGCCGAATTTCACCCGCCAGCTGGCCCAGCCTAATAATCTCAGTAATAAGACTTTGAGTACCGCCACTGCTGTACCCTTCCCCTTGAAACATATTTTTCAAGCGATAGCCCATTGAAATCCCGATGATTTCCGGGTTAATTTCCACCTGTTCATATACTTTGTCGAGGGTCTCCAGTAAACGTGACCTTGTATCAGGCAGGTCTTGCAATTTATTAATGGTCTCTTGAGTAAACTCCCTGGAAAGGCTTCGGACATGTTCGTCAACAATTGCCTCTTTGACAGGAAAGTGATTATATAGTGTTTTTCTAGCTACGTCAGCTTCTTCCGCAATTTGCTCCATGGTAGTATTGTCAAACCCTTGGCGCTGAATCAAATCCATGGCTGCTCTAATAATTTTCTGCCGTGTTTCCTTTTTCTTACGCTCTATCCTGCCCTCTACCAGCACATCCCTTGGTTCCATTATTACGCCTCCTATGTATTGTTCTTATACAATCCACGAATTATGGGGAGATCAAGTTTTACACCAATTGTAGTATTACACCAAATATACTATTACACAATGTGTATTTACTTAATTATCTCTTTTAATTACTTGTGTGTCAATAGCTTTTTAATCTATAACTTCCAAGAATGTTTTTTTCACTTGAACTACATTAAACTTGTATATAAAGATATAAGCACGTTGAAATGCTGTTAGGCTATCAACGTGCTTATATCTTTATAGGTCATTTACTATTTATATAGGAGTAAAAAGTGAACCTTGATTTGAAGTCTTTACTTGTGGAAAATAAACTATTTTTACGCAGTTGATACACATCTATGGTACCTTCACCTAGTCCGAGATTACCCTTGGGAAGCAATAGTTGGGTAGGTCTTTTTTCTCTGCACTTAGCTAAGTTGTTAACTGAATTAATACATAGGCACAAAAATGTGCGTACTTGTTTATTTCTTCCTAAATATTATAATGAAACTGTCCTTGAACAAATCAAAACTAAGTAACTTATAGGAGACGATGGCTAATGATAAAAGTACTTTCTCTTAATGGCAGTCCTCGAAAGAATTGGAATACTGATACGTTATTGCAAAAAGCCCTTGAAGGGGCTAAATCTGTGGGAGCGCAAACAGAAGCCATTCATTTATATGACTTGAATTTTAAGGGTTGTACCAGCTGCTTTGCCTGTAAAAGGAAGAATTCCAAGTTCGTCGGACACTGTGCTATGAAAGATGACCTAACTGCAGTTCTAGAAAAAGTTCAGCAATCTAATGTTCTCTTGTTGGGATCACCTATCTACTTTGGCAATGTAACCGGTTTAATGCGTTCATTTTTAGAACGTTTGCTATTCTCTAACCTTTCCTATAATGAAGGTCATCGTTCTGTTTTTCCCGGGAAATTATCCTCGGGTTTCATTTATACCATGAATGTCCCCAAGGAGTATATTCACCAAGTCAACTACGAAGCTTTATTTGAACAAAACAAAACTGTACTGCAACTACTTAATGGAACCTCTGAATTTTTGATTTCCGCTGATACTTATCAGTTTGAAGATTACTCCAAGTATGAAGCATCCATGTTCGACGTAAAACACAAGTCCCAGGTCAAAGCTGAGCAGTTCCCCATCGATTGCCAAAACGCCTTTGACCTGGGGGTTCGACTTTCAGGCCTTTAAACTACTTCACTTTGAGTAAAATCTCCCTTTTACCAAATATACGTAATCATTTTGGTATAACTCTTGATCACCAATGGTTTGATTCGTAAAAATTTCGTCAGGTATTATTGCGGAACTGTTACCACCATCTACAACTCTTACTGCCAATAAAAATTCAGTGTCAGAATCACAAAGGATCGGACTGTCATTCTTTTTATTAGTAGTAACACTCTGCTCCATGATTGGTTTCTCTTTTAGCAAGCTACTACCGTTAATTGTAATTCTTGTCTTGTTATCGATATCTTCAAACCTGCATATAATACTCCCGTCCTTAGCTGCCCCTTCATTGATACTCAAAAGCTTACTGGTTTTTTGGCCTTTCTCATAGTATTCAATCCATACTTCTAGCCAGTTGTATTCTATAGGAATTCCATCGTATTCGAAGTAAAAAATATCATCTGGACTACCTCCAATTCCTCTGATAATCTTTTTCTGGGAATCATCAAATTCTATGACTTTGATGATTCCTTTTTCTTGAGAGTTATCAGCTTTTGGCGCTGCATCAGTTACTCCGTTCTCAGGCTGTTCAGTTTTAACAGAACACCCTGTTGTTATCAAACAGATAATTAAAATAGTCAATAATGCTTTTAAACTCTTACTCATTTTATCCCCCCGTTCAGAAATACCAAGAGCTGAGAATGTTCCTGTCGTTGCATAGATGGAATCTTAGAATCAAACAGCCCAAATCAACCTCTGCTTGGCACAGATATCTTTCATGAAGGAACGCTGTGAACTATCCTTAAAACGAACGACAATCATATTTCCTTCATCCTTAAGAATAACTCCTTCTCCAAATGATTTATGCTGTACAACCAACCCGGGGACTAAGTCACTCAGCGGGGTCGATACTTGAGAAGTCACCTCTTGAGGCTTTTTACCTTGCAGCACAAGACTGACCTCGCCAAGGAAGCGAGAGGCTTTAACCCTTTTCTGATGATAGTAATTCAGAGAACATAAGGTTAACTCTCGTTTGGCCCTAGTCATGCCTACATAAAAAAGTCGTCTTTCTTCCTCTAACAATTCCTTCTTGCCACCTTGATCTTCCCTAATAGTCTCCCATTCAGGAATGATCCCCTCGACAAGATCAATTAAGTAGACCTGATCCCATTCTAAACCCTTGGCCGAATGGATGGTTGAAAGGGTTACGACATTCTTGTGTTTATTTTTATAGGAAGACATCATTAGCTTGTCCAGATGGGTTAATCGATTGGCAAACTCTACAATCGTAGGTTCCTTCTGCGCTATTGAACTTAGAACATCCAAGAGGCTTACTACATAGTCTTCAGAAAAGCCTAGGGACTCGCACATTCGCTTCAGCGCTTTATCATAATCAAGCTGGTTTCGGATATAAGGGATTGCCTTCGCAGGTGAAAGAGTATTAAGCTCCTTAAACCATTTTTTTAGGTCTAAAAACTCTGTTTTTACCTTAGTAGTCACTCCCGGTTGTTCAGCCAGAATTTCAAAAATTGAACGATCGATTGGCATTTGCTTTAGTAAATCAAGATGTTGCTTGCGGATTGGACAACTTAGCTTAGACCATATCCGCTCCAAGACGGGCAGGCTTTTATCGTTAAATGAGAAGCGAAGGAAATTTAACATATCGTTAATGGCCCAGTGGGAGAAAAACCTCTGTTTACCTGACTCACGCATATAAAAGGGAATTTTAGCCCGATCCAGCTCATCTGCCAAAGAAATGGCGGATAAATTATTGCGATACAGAATCCCTACCTGGGCTAAATCCTTTTGACTCTGGAGTTTCCGAATAATAAATTGATTTTGTTCTTGAATACCTTCAAATTGTTTGCTCTGAAGGACGCCCCCCCTTGGATTCTTAGTAAACATGGCTTTATCAAAGCGCAGCTGATTGGAACGAATAAAACCGCAGGCTACTGTGACAATCTGGGGAGTCGAACGAAAGTTCTGCTCCATGCGCAGAATCTTGGCCCCAGGGTAAGTCTGTTCAAACTCTAATAGGTACTTTGGCTCTGCTGCTCGAAACCCGAAAATTGATTGATCATCATCCCCCACGACAAAAATATTGTTCTTAGGCTTAACGACCATTTCGATGATTTTGTGCTGAAGAAGAGACGTATCTTGGCTCTCATCCGTAAGCATATAGTCAAAGCGCTTTCGATAATACTCCAAGCAGGTTGGGTTACCCTCTAACTCTTGATAAGCAAGAGAAAGCATATCGTCATAATCAATCAGACGTGGGCGGCTGCTTTCCTTATAGTCCTCATAATCGTTATATATGAGGGAGAAATTTTTAATGTCGCAGTTTAAAAGCTCTGCGGGTTTGCTCAAAGTATTTTTCACATAACAAATGGTATTCTGCAACCCTTCCAGCTGCTCATCAGTAATTGAGGAAGCATTATGCTTTTCGTAGATTCTTCGCAGAACTCCCGTCTTGCTTTGAGCCCCGGTTTGTTCCTCAATAATTTCAAATCTGGTACCTCTTTGTCGAAAAGCGGTTCGAACTATCTCATAAGCGAAGCTGTGAATGGTAGAAAATTGAATTTCTCCACAGCCTTCAGTTTGCCCCCTTACCATTGCCCCAAAATTCTCAACAAACCGTTCTCGCATTTCCTTAGCGGCAGCTCGTCCGAAGGTTAGACAAAGGATCCTTCGAGGATCTATGTTTTTCACAAGAATCAAATAGGCTAAACGAACCGTGAGAACCGTGGTCTTCCCGGCGCCGGGAACCGCTAAAAGTAAAAGAGGGCCCTGGTTATGAACCACAGCCCGTTTTTGCTGTTCTGTTAAATCAAAACCTCTGGCTTTGATTTCTTCAAAGAAATCCTTTTCGCTAATCACCGTAAATCTCCCACTATGTATTTCTAACACCTTACTAATAGTTGATGGATGTCATAAGGGTGCATGATTTATTGTATAGTGCCTAGTCAATCATAGCAAGGCTAAGACCTTCGGTATTCAAATAATAGGGCACACATTTTTAATGGCCTTAGTCAATGAGATTCTATTCTACCTTGACTTTTACAGTATATACGCCATTATATCCATAACCTTTTCTATTCCACATTGCTTTAAAGGGTTGGATATGGCCAAAAGAATCCTTGGCCCTCGACATAATCAAATACTCGCCTTTATTAGGCACTTTCCAGACGTACTTCCAGAATGTCCAAGAATATAACGGTGATTGCTCCTGAACAAGATTAGCCTTATGCCAGCTTTCGCCTCCATCTGTTGTAACCTCAACTTCTATGATTACCCCCGTGCCTGTCCAGGCAAAACCTTCAATGATATGTTTTCCGTTATCCAGAATTGAACGGTTTACCGGCTGCTGTATCACTGAATTAACGTTAATCTGAGTTACGGGTGTTTTTCCTAGATCATTATCTTTATATGGGAAATAGTTATAATCAATTTCCTGATATGGCCCTTTGAAGTGATGATCTATAACCACTATTCTTTTGAGCCACTTTATTGAAGCCATGGCATACCATTGAGGTACAATCAGCCTTAAAGGGTAGCCATGCTTATAGGGAATGGGCTTGCCATTTAATTCATAAGCAATGAGTGTATCGGGATGAAGTGCCTTTTGAATAGGTAAGCTCCTGGTAAAATGAAACTTTCCCGCCAAATCCTTTCTTTTGCCATAATCATACGCCTCAAAGACCACCTCCAGCGAAGTGCTTTTCAAGCCTATTAAGGCAAGGAGATCCTTGAGCGGGACCCCCTTCCATAGCCCCTGACTAATAGCTCCATCTTCCCATTGCTCCCCATAGACCTTCGGATCAAAAAACGCCCTATTATTACCTGAACATTCAAGTGGCAGGGTCAAGTGTTTTGAGGGCATACGTATAATGTCCTGATAGGTAAAGATTGTGGGTCTCATTGCTTCCCCTGCTATAGGAAGGAAGAACGCTTCTTGGGTTTGAAGTGGATATTCGAAGTGATTTCTGATAAAGAAATACTCAGTCGGTGTAATGGTTTGACGAAGAAAATGAATAGGAGTTTCCTGGTTTTCAGGGTTTAATTTTCTGGTTGTTAAATAAGGAGTTATTGCAGGTTTCTCGATATCCAAAGAATCACCACCTCTCTTGTCAAGATACAGAGCGACGATTGATACCTTTAACTTATTAGTCAGTCTTGCAAAGTAATATTAAATGATTAATGTAATATTTACCATCACTTGTTCTCCTGTATTCTTTTTGTGGCTGCTTGAATGAACTCGTTCAGCTAAAGCCGAACATCGAGACTTCGGTGGGTGAGTCTACCCCCTACCGAAATAGAATTAGGAATACCCACTTGAGGAAGTGGGTGTCTCGGAATTCATAAATTAAGACTATTAAGATAGTCTTTACAAACCCAGACTATTTTAATAGTATATAGGCATACTACTCAAATAGCCTGGAGGGTTAACTTTGGAAACAGTAAAATTATTTGACAGCGAACTAAAAATTATGGACATTGTCTGGGATAAGGAGCCTGTATCGGCAAAGGAAATCACTCTTATCGCCGCCGAAACCATCGGCTGGAATAAGAACACATCCTATACGATTATCAAAAAACTCATCGAAAAAAAAGCCCTTGAACGGACTGAACCGAACTTTATCTGCACTTCCCTGGTCAAGAGAGAAGCTGTACAGAAGGCTGAAACTCAAAGCCTGATCGACAAGTTGTATAACGGCTCTAAAAAGGCCTTTTTCGCTTCATTTATTGAAAACGATATTTCCGAAGAGGAACTTGAGGCATTAAAAAAGCTGCTGGAAAAGAGGTAGCCTATGCTATCCGAACTATTCTACTGGGTACTTAATATGAGTATTATCGGCAGTATTACCGGATTGGTTGTTTTGTCTCTGCGTAAGCTCAAAGCTCTACCACGTTTTGCGATATATGTCTTATGGGTTCTTCCTTTGATCAGGTTCTGGCTTCCTTTTGGAATTGCCAATGAATTCAGCCTGCTAAGCCTAATTTCAAAATTCACCACCAAAACAGTAGTCGTCTGGAAAGAGCTTCCTCAGATCACAACTACCAACAGTATAATGGGGGCCAAAGGCTATTTCCCTATTGAATATAAAACCGACCTGCTTGCAAATGTATTCAAAGTCGCATCGGTGGTTTGGGTTACAGTTTGCTGTGCTGCCATTCTGACTTCAGTGTTGTTATACTTTTTAACAAAATCAGAGTTTAAGACAATGAAGTTTATTAGAGCTAATATCTATAAATCAGATAGAATTACTGCTCCGGCCGTATATGGTATTATTCGTCCGAAAATTATTATACCTATTGGGATAGCTGATAGAGATATAGATTATATCATCCTGCACGAACAGGTGCATATTGAACGCAGAGACAATCTGTTTCGGGTGATAGCCGTGATAACGGCCTGCGTTCATTGGTTCAATCCACTATCCTGGGTCTTTCTAAAGTATTTTTTTGTTGATATGGAACTGGCGTGTGATGCAAAGGTTTTAAAAGGCCTGAATGAAACTCAAACCAAGGAGTATGCTCTCACCATTCTTACCTGTGCCTCCGGCAAAGCTTTCTTCGTATCGGCGTTTGGGGGAGCCAAAACAAAGGTACGCATTGAAACTATTTTGTCCTATAAAAGGCTCACATTTTTATCCTCCCTCTGCTTTGCTCTATTGGTGATGGCCATTGCGGTCACCATTATCACAAATGCAACTGTTTAGGGGGGTGCTGCTTTGAAAACAGTTTTTATGATAATACTCGCAGCTACTTTGTTACTGACAGGATTTGTAAAGCCGGAAAGGTTCAACAAACTAAAAGCAGATAATATTACAGTTTTTTACGGCGTCTCCAGCTATGCTATGTTTGGTGCAGATCAAGTGGTCATTGATGACTTGCTACATCAGTTTTAAATATGGTAAGGGGTTCTCCCTTAAAACCGATTTTGGCAATTCCTTTCTCAGTAGCTGATATTGTTATAATTTTGGTTTCCGGCTTGATTACATATATCCTTCTGCAACGTCTTAATGACTAAAGCCATTCACAAAAGTAACAAAAAGCACAATAGTGTCCAGAATAAATTGCTACTCTATTAAAATTGGTTGCAAATTTTATCCTTTTAAAGCCATAATAATGTTAAGAAGGTCGAAAGGATGATTTTAATGATTGTTGTTACAACAGAAAATATACCTGGTAAAAAAGTTATAGAAGTTAAAGGTCAAGTCTTTGGGCTCATTGTTCGATCTCGCGGAATTGGTAAAGATATTATGGCCGGATTAAGAGGTTTAGTCGGAGGAGAGATTATGGAATACACCGAGATGATTGAAGATGCTCGAAGGCAAGCAATTGAACGTATGGTCAGAAACGCCAACCTCATGGGCGCTAACGCCATAGTTATGATGCGTTTCGATAGCTCCTCGATTATGAATAATATGTCCGAAATTGTAGCCTATGGAACAGCTGTCGTTATTGAGGATTGAATATGAAATACGTTTTAATTTTTTATGGAGTCCAATTCCTAGTGCTTGTCTTTGTTGGGATCGTCTCCTGGAAATTCTATGATAAACGCATGCACAATCGCAAGAAAGCTCCTGAAGGTTATCTTAAAACTGATGAGGTTTTTATCGATCCAACCACAAATAAAACTTTAAGAGTTTATTATAATAGAGAAAATGGAGCACGCATTCATGTTGAAGAATAAATAAAAATATTGAATTTCCTAAGTTTTAAAAAGGGTGTAAACACAAAAAGAACCGTTCAAATTTGTCATAGTCTACCATGTTGTATCAAAACCTTTTACAAAAACTTAACCCAATAAAAAAGCCTATCTCGTTAGGGATAGTCTCTCGTTTTTTACCTGGCTATACGAATGAGCCTTTCGCCACACTGCGTCCCGTGACGCATTCTCCTGCAGTGTGGATACCGAACCGATGGAACCCCGACTCTCCAAATTCGCCGGCGTCGGCGAATTTAAGACACCCCAGATGAGGTGGAAAGATGAACACAAAGAAAGACCACCTCATTCAGAGATGGTCTTTCGCTTGTTTACCTGGCGATACGAAAGGCGGACGAGCCTTTCGCCACACTGCGTCCCGTGACGCATACTCCTGCAGTGTGGATCCTACTTTCCCGGGGGCTATGCCCCAAGTATCATCGGCCCTGGAACGAAAGGCACGATAGTGTCCGGTGGACAGTATCGCCGAGCCGCCTGCCCCAAAGGAAACCTTAGCGGCGAAGGAATGAGCTTTTCGCCACACTGCGTCCCGTGACGCATTCTCCTGCAGTGTGGATCTCGAACCGGTGGAATCCCGGCTCCCCAAATTCGCCCACGTGGGCGAATTTAAGACACCCCAGATGAGGTGGAAGGATGAACATAAAGAAAGACCATCTCTAACGAGATGGTCTTTCGCTTGTTTTACCTGGCGATGACCTACTTTCCCAGGGGCTATGCCCCAAGTATCATCGGCCCTGGAGGTCTTAACTTCCGTGTTCGGTATGGGAACGGGTGGAACCCCTCCGGCATAATCACCAGATGTCTGAGATAGTCGCTTTCTTTCGATTGCTGTTCTCTCAAAACTGCACAGAGTCTATCTAGTATTGTCTAAGAATTTGAGCCACTCACCTAGCGGTCTCGATTTAGGTCAAGCCCTCGACCGATTAGTACCAGTCAGCTCCACACGTCACCGTGCTTCCACACCTGGCCTATCAACCTGATCATCTTTCAGGGGTCTTACCAGCTTTCGCTGTGGGAAATCTCATCTTGAGGTCGGTTTCGCGCTTAGATGCTTTCAGCGCTTATCCGCTCCGAATATAGCTACCCAGCTATGCCTCTGGCGAGACAACTGGTACACCAGGGATTCGTCCATCCCGGTCCTCTCGTACTAGGGACAGATCCTCTCAAATTTCCTGCGCCTGCGACGGATAGGGACCGAACTGTCTCACGACGTTCTGAACCCAGCTCACGTACCGCTTTAATGGGCGAACAGCCCAACCCTTGGGACCTACTACAGCCCCAGGATGCGATGAGCCGACATCGAGGTGCCAAACCTCCCCGTCGATATGGACTCTTGGGGGAGATAAGCCTGTTATCCCCAGGGTAGCTTTTATCCGTTGAGCGATGGCCCTTCCACTCGGTACCACCGGATCACTAAGCCCGACTTCCGTCCCTGCTCGACTTGTAGGTCTCGCAGTCAAGCTCCCTTTTGCCTTTACACTCTTCGCGCGATTTCCAACCGCGCTGAGGGAACCTTTGGGCGCCTCCGTTACTCTTTAGGAGGCGACCGCCCCAGTCAAACTGCCCACCTGATACTGTCCTAATCCCCGATTCAGGGGACCTAGTTAGAATTTCAGTACAAAAAGAGTGGTATCCCACCGTTGACTCCACCAAGGCTGGCGCCCTAGCTTCTTAGTCTCCCACCTATCCTGTACATTTTATACCAAAATCCAATGTCAAGCTACAGTAAAGCTCCATGGGGTCTTTCTGTCCTGTCGCAGGTAACCCGCATCTTCACGGGTATTACAATTTCGCCGAGTCCCTCGTTGAGACAGTGTCCAGATCGTTACACCTTTCGTGCGGGTCAGAACTTACCTGACAAGGAATTTCGCTACCTTAGGACCGTTATAGTTACGGCCGCCGTTTACTGGGGCTTCAATTCAAAGCTTCGGGTTGCCCCTAACCTCTCCTCTTAACCTTCCAGCACCGGGCAGGTGTCAGCCCCTATACATCTCCTTTCGGATTAGCAGGGACCTGTGTTTTTGTTAAACAGTCGCCTGGACCATTTCTCTGCGGCTCTTGTTACCAAGAGCGCCCCTTCTCCCGAAGTTACGGGGCTATTTTGCCGAGTTCCTTAACGAGGGTTTTCTCGCGCGCCTTAGGATTCTCACCCCATCTACCTGTGTCGGTTTACGGTACGGGCACCTAGTCACTCACTAGAGGTTTTTCTTGACAGCTTGGAGTCGGTTACTTCGCTACTAATTTTCGCTCCCCGTCACGTCTCAGAGTCTCGCAGGGCGGATTTGCCTACCCTACCTCCTACTCGCTTGGGCCAACTCAACCAACGGTTGGCTTAACCTATCCTTCTGTGTCACCCCATTGCTCAAACATTTCTAGGTGGTACTGGAATCTCAACCAGTTGTCCATCACCTACGCCTTTCGGCCTCGGCTTAGGTCCCGACTTACCCTGGGCGGACGAGCCTTCCCCAGGAATCCTTAGATTTTCGGCGGGAAGGATTCTCACCTTCCTTTCGCATACTCATACCGGCATTCTCACTTCTATCCACTCCACCAGACCTTACAGTCTGACTTCTCGGCTGATAGAACGCTCCCCTACCCCTGCGCATGAAGCGCAAGCCATAGCTTCGGTGATACACTTGAGCCCCGTTACATTTTCGGCGCAGAACCACTCGACCAGTGAGCTATTACGCACTCTTTAAATGGTGGCTGCTTCTGAGCCAACATCCTGGTTGTCTGTGCAATTCCACATCCTTTCCCACTTAGTGTATACTTGGGGACCTTAGCTGATGGTCTGGGCTGTTTCCCTTTCGACTATGAAGCTTATCCCCCACAGTCTGACTCCCAATCTAAATCTGATGGCATTCGGAGTTTGATAAGGTTCGGTAACCTGGTAAGGCCCCTAGCCTATTCAGTGCTCTACCGCCATCGATCATCAATTGAGGCTAGCCCTAAAGCTATTTCGGGGAGAACCAGCTATCTCCGTGTTCGATTGGCATTTCACCCCTACCCACAGCTCATCCCCTGCCTTTTCAACGACAGTGAGTTCGGGCCTCCAGTGGGTTTTACCCCACCTTCACCCTGGCCATGGGTAGATCACACGGTTTCGGGTCTACAGCATGTAACTTTCGCCCTTTTCAGACTCGCTTTCGCTTCGGCTCCGGCTTCTCGCCTTAACCTTGCTACATACCGTAACTCGCCGGTTCATTCTACAAAAGGCACGCTACTACACATAACTGTGCTGTAACTGCTTGTAAGCGTACGGTTTCAGGTTCTTTTTCACTCCTCTTCCGAGGTGCTTTTCACCTTTCCCTCACGGTACTGGTTCGCTATCGGTCGCTAAGTAGTATTTAGCCTTGGGAGGTGGTCCTCCCTGCTTCCCACGGGGTTTCACGTGTCCCGCGGTACTCAGGATTCCCTCACAGAATGTCCTTCTTTCGTCTACAGGAGTGTTACCTTCTTTGCTCGACCTTTCCGGATCTGTTCGACTAGAATTCCATTCTTAAAAGAGGGTCCTACAACCCCGAATCCCGAAGGATTCGGTTTGGGCTCTTCCCGTTTCGCTCGCCGCTACTCAGGGAATCGATGATTCTTTCTTTTCCTCCGGGTACTTAGATGTTTCAGTTCCCCGGGTTGTCTTCTTCAACCTATGTATTCAGTTGAGGATAACCGGACATGACTCCGGTTGGGTTGCCCCATTCGGGTATCCATGGATCAAAGCCTGCTTACGACTCCCCATGGCATTTCGCTGTTAACCGCGCCCTTCTTCGACTCTTAGCGCCTAGGCATCCACCGTACGCCCTTAATAGCTTGACCTATTGGTCGCTACTTTTAGGTTTACTCAATACGTCCGTATTGATGTGAATTCGTTCGACTTTACTAGTTTTCTCTATGCAGTTTTCAAAGAACAGTTCTGGTTTAAGTCTGTTAAGACTCTTACCCGTCAAAAATATAGGATATTAGTCAGGCATAACTGCCTTTCCTCAATCCTTTGTGAGTGAGGTTCCATAATTCATCGAATTCCTTCGATGTTTCCTGGTCTCTCAAAACTAAACAACAGCTGTTTCCAATGAGTTGCCGATCCCTCGGCGTGAGTCTTGCGACTCGTTATTGATCTTTACAGTCGATTTGGTTTTCAACCTCGTCCTCTGAAAGAATCGACCACTAGGATGTTCGTCTAAAGCCTAAGCTCTAAACCGTTCTCCTTAGAAAGGAGGTGATCCAGCCGCACCTTCCGATACGGCTACCTTGTTACGACTTCACCCCAATTATCGGCCCCACCTTCGACGGCTAGCTCCCTTTCGGGTTACCTCACCGGCTTCGGGTGTTGCAGACTTTCGTGGTGTGACGGGCGGTGTGTACAAGGCCCGGGAACGTATTCACCGCAGTATGCTGACCTGCGATTACTAGCGATTCCGACTTCATGCAGGCGAGTTGCAGCCTGCAATCCGAACTGAGACCGGCTTTCTCGGATTTGCTTCACCTCGCGGCTTCGCTTCCGTCTGTACCGGCCATTGTAGCACGTGTGTAGCCCAAGACATAAGGGGCATGATGATTTGACGTCATCCCCACCTTCCTCCGGTTTATCACCGGCAGTCTATTTAGAGTGCTCAACCTTACTTGTTAGCAACTAAATACAGGGGTTGCGCTCGTTGCGGGACTTAACCCAACATCTCACGACACGAGCTGACGACAACCATGCACCACCTGTCTCTACGCTCCCCGAAGGGCACTCCCTAGTTTCCTAAAGATTCGTAGGATGTCAAGCCTTGGTAAGGTTCTTCGCGTTGCGTCGAATTAAACCACATGCTCCACCGCTTGTGCGGGCCCCCGTCAATTCCTTTGAGTTTCAACCTTGCGGCCGTACTCCCCAGGCGGAGTGCTTATTGTGTTAACTGCGGCACAGAAGGGGTCGATACCCTCTACACCTAGCACTCATCGTTTACGGCGTGGACTACCAGGGTATCTAATCCTGTTTGCTCCCCACGCTTTCGCGCCTCAGCGTCAGTTACAGTCCAGAAAGTCGCCTTCGCCACCGGTGTTCCTCCACATATCTACGCATTTCACCGCTACACGTGGAATTCCACTTTCCTCTCCTGTCCTCAAGATTCCCAGTTTCCGATGCACTCTCAGGGTTGAGCCCTGATCTTTCACACCGGACTTAAGAATCCGCCTACGCGCCCTTTACGCCCAATAATTCCGGACAACGCTTGCCCCCTACGTATTACCGCGGCTGCTGGCACGTAGTTAGCCGGGGCTTCCTCCTTGGGTACCGTCATGTGGCCTCAATATTTTCAAAGCCACCGTTCTTCCCCAAAGACAGTACTTTACAATCCGAAGACCTTCATCATACACGCGGCGTTGCTCCGTCAGACTTTCGTCCATTGCGGAAGATTCCCCACTGCTGCCTCCCGTAGGAGTCTGGGCCGTGTCTCAGTCCCAGTGTGGCCGTTCACCCTCTCAGGCCGGCTACTGATCGTCGCCTTGGTAGGCCTTTACCCCACCAACTAGCTAATCAGACGCGGGTCCATCCATAATCGACAGCATCTTCAGAGGCCATCTTTCCTTAATGCCTGATGCCAGGCTCTAAGATTATCCGGTATTAGCCCTCGTTTCCAAGGGTTGTCCCGGATTTATGGGTAGGTTACCCACGCGTTACTCACCCGTCCGCCACTAAGAATTTTTCTAAGCAAGCTTATCAAACTCTCCGTTCGACTTGCATGTGTTAGGCACGCCGCCAGCGTTCGTCCTGAGCCAGGATCAAACTCTCCAAAAAAAGTTATTTCAAACTTCTCATTAGAAGAAGATGATTGACTCATGATTTATTTTGAAACTCTTACGAGTTTCTCTCATTGGCTGTCCTTGTTGTTTAGTTTTCAAAGACCATGGATTTTGGCTTTGACCCGTTTGGGCCGGAATCACATCTTAACATTTTCAACTAGCGTTGTCAATACTTTTTTTAGCCGTGTAGCACTGAGTATAAACTCTATGTACTTTTGGTTTTTGTGATTCTCTTTGGCTGTTTAGGCCAGAGTTGTATCTTAGCATTTCCAACTCTCGTTGTCAATAACTAATTTCCAACTCGTTGTTTAAGTGTTCGGCCTGTTTCTTGGCCGGAAGTACATACTAGCATCTGCAACTTATGTTGTCAACACTTATTTTTATATTGCTAGATCCTTATAGCCATACTTATAGCCTTATAGCCTATCTTTTTGGAATACTACTTTCGCAGGGAACCCTGACCTGACATTTCCCACAACCATATCTCGGTTGAAACATTTCCTTAGTTTTATTAACAAATTCCGAACATCTTAAATGATTTTTACCCGTCTCAAGGGATATAGCATTAGCCGGGCAATTTTTTACACAGGCACCACACATAGAACAATTTTCATAAATGTTATCTGATACACGAGTATCTGGCGATAACTCTAACTCTGTAACAATACTTCCTAACCTCCCAGCAATTCCTTTTTCAGTTATAAACCCTTTAGAAAGTCCGAAAGTTCCGAGTCCACATACATAGGCAATATGTCGTTCAGACCAATTACTTGTATATACTGCTCCCTCTCCACATGGAATAGATTTTAGAGCACTATTATTACCCACCTTTGCCCAAAACCTTTCATCCAGAGATGGTGAAAGACTTTTATAACCGGCTTTTGTCAATACAGCACATATATGTTGACAGAGCTTTACAACAAACGCCTGGCCTTCTATTCTGCCATGCAGCCATTCCTCCGAGGGCCATACCCCTTCCCTGCTGTTACCCTTCTTTACGACATCAGTAAAGGGTAAAAAAAAGGAAATCACTGTTTTAGCCTTCGGCAACCATTGTTTAGGTGCAAGGAAATGTGGTCCTATAACTGATGGTTCAGTCAATTTCTTAAAGTAAGGGTCAATAGCCGAACCAAAGGCAAATATCGGATTTTCAAAAATTCTCATGCCAACAACTGCTTCGCTTAGCGCAATCCCCTCGGGTATTATATTTTGCTCAGACTCTTCCACAAAACTATTCGCTATTTTTAGTATTTCTATTTTATCCAACTACCTCCACCCCTTATATCCCACTTAATACAAGAGCATCCTTTCTGCCCATTTTAATCCATATAGACGCTTCTTACAATAACTTCTCACTAATGTACTAAGAAGGCAAGAGGGCATCGCCCCCGCCCAGCGACGAATTCTTATACCGTGTTTGAACAGATAGAACCCAAACTGAAGATTGACACTTATATCGGCAGACGATATAATCTCAATAGGTAGTATCGGTAGCCGATATAGTAAAATTATTAAGTTTAGTTTAGGAGATCAAATAATATGCCTGAAAGTACAGAACGTGGTGCTCTTACAGAAGCTGTTTACTATATCCTCTTGGCACTACATTCTCCCATGCATGGTTATGGGATTATGCAGTACGTCAAAGAACTTAGCAACGATCGCGTAAATCTTGGGCCAGGAACTCTCTATGGAGCTATCAATACACTAATCGAAAAGGGTTGGATTAAAGCCTTGTCAAGTCCCGGAAATAGTAGAAAAAAAGAATATGAAATTACTCTAAAGGGCAGGGAAACAGTGCTCTTGGAAATAGAACGTTTAGAGGAACTACTAGCCCATGGTAAAAAAATTGCTAGGAGGGATGCCTGATGAAATACCGGACTTTTAAATTCTTTATCGACTTCGAAAAAGAAGAAAAATGGCTGAATCAAATGGCTGCTAGAGGTTATAATTTTATAGATTTCAGCCTTCCTGGCCGTTATCTATTCGAGATAGGTAATCCTGGGGAGTACATCTATCGATTAGAATTACTGAAGCATCTGCCAACCGCCCCAGAGAGTAAAGACTATATCGAATTCCTGGAAGATACCGGAGGCGAGTTAGTATCAACCTATTTTCGCTGGGCTTGGTTTCGCAGAAAATCAGCAGATGGCCCCTTTCACTTATTCACAGATTATTCCTCCCAAATTAAACATTATCAACGAATTATTTGGTTTATTGGTATTGTTGGAATTATTAATCTTGTTATTGGTTTATATAATCTAGGCTATGGCCTTCTTCTAACAGGCCCAGATTACGGTATTTTCTTCAATGCCTATTTAGCCCCTATTAGCTTCTTAGTAGCTTTCTTCTGTCTTAAGGTCACAACATCCTATTATTTCAACCTAAAAAAGTTGCAGAGAGAAAGCCAAATTCACGAATGATTAAGCCAAGAGATGGTATTGAGCTTCTTTCTCTTTAATCCGCCGATAGAGTTCTTCATTGACAGGTGTGGAAACACCATATTTTTTTCCCAATTCTAATACTGCCCCGGAGAATAAATCTACCTCGCTGAAACGTTTAGCCTCCATATCTTGGCGCATTGAAGGTTTGCCTTCCGGGCACAGCGGATCTAAAACATTCAGCCAATACTTTAAATCCAGCTCAGTCAGATTAGTACCTTCCTTTTCTGACAGAACCATGACCTCCCTCATCGCTGCAATCATTGTATCTCTAGCCGCTCCTTCTTTTTGAATTTCCCCATAATTGCTCTCATAGACGGCAACTGTTTGGTTCACACCTACATTGAGCATGAATTTACCCCAGATTCGCTTATTCATATCCGTAACTGCTTCAAAAGGGACAGCCATGCTTTCAAAAAAGCGTGCAACTTCCCGAACCCGCTCTGAGATAAACCCTGGTTCTTGCTCACCAAAAACCAGCATCCCCATATGATCATAAGTTGCTCGATTCCCAACTTTAACAGCATCCATCCCTTGTGCTACACAATAGAGTATTTTGTCTATTCCATAAGTCTGTCCAATAATCCGTTCACTTGTGATTCCATTCAGTGCGGATAAAATGATGGTATGTTCCCCTACCTGATTCTTGACTGCTTTAATAGCATCATTAAGTCCACTGTATTTAACTGCAAAAATAATAAGATCCGCTGGTTCTTCTACGTCTTCAGGGGCTAGATAATTGAACTCGCAGCGCTCACCATTGCAAAAAACAGAATCGCTTTGATAACGTCGGATTCTTTCTTGATCAGCAATAATTCTCAAATCTCCTTTGGGCATTCTTTTAGTCAAATGATGGCCATATAAAATCCCTAATGCCCCTAAGCCAATAATGCATACTTTCTTTATCGCCATAATACCTTTACCTTTCTAACATTTTTAATGACCTCAATAATATTAGCGTGCCTACATCCGTTCGAATTGCCGTCTTCTTAATGCTTATCATTATTTTAAATTGATATATTTGCTGTTATATTTACTTGACAACACTATACCTTTTTCATATAGCATTGACAACGATTAGGCTTATTTAGAAGATATCTCAGACCTATTCTTAAGACTGTCGTTGATACTTAAAACACCCTTGACAAGTCAGAAACTTGCCAAGGGTGTCTATATAAGAAAAATTTCCCAGTGACATAGATATAGTAGGGAATCAGATAGTTACAATCTTTGTCGCGATATTCCCGCTAAATGTCTTATCGTGCTCCACAAACAAAATAGTCGGTTGGTATTCAAGCAACAGTTCTTCGATCTGTATACGAGAAATTACATCTATAAAGTTGAGGGGTTCATCCCATATATATAAATGTGCTTGTTCACAGAGGCTTTTGGCAATCAGCACTTTTTTCTTTTGACCGCCGCTAAACGTTGACATATCCTTTTCAAATTGAATTCTGGAAAAGGCCAGCTTTCTCAAAATGGATTTAAAAAGGCTTTCATTAATGGCGTTATCTTTGGCATAGTCTGTCAAATTACCCTGTAGATGGGAAGTATCCTGTGAAACTGAGGATATTTTAAGCTGACTCCCTTTCCTAAAGGTGCCTGTATAGTTTATAGCCTCGCCACAAATAAGCTTAAGAATACTTGATTTTCCCGAGCCATTTTTACCGATCAGGGCTATTCGGTCACCTTGCTCGATCGTAAAGCTTATATTGTTACAAATCATTGTTTCTCCATAAGAAATTGAAACCGCTTCAAGTTCGACAAGTTTATTCTTATGATAAGCAAGTTGAGAAATCTTCAAACTATCCGCTTCTTCAATATTTTTAAGGAGTTTAGACTTTTCATCAATGGCTGATTGCTGCCTGCTTTCGATTGACTTGGAGCGTTTCATCATTTTAGCAGCCTTATGACCAACGTAACCCTTATCCAGCTTTGACCCGGAATTTGTTGTGCCATTTTTAGTCTTTTCCACTTCCAGTGACCAGTTGTTCGTTCGTTTGGCCGAATTCGATAAGCGATTAATATCTTTTTTAAGCTTTTCATTTTCGGCAAGTTCAAAACTATCCTGCCTCTTTTTATTGTTCCACCAGCTTGAAAAGTTACCTTTTTGAATTTCGATATTCGTCTTATTAATTGAGAGAATATGGTCAACACAGTTATCCAGGAATGCCCTGTCGTGAGATACCAGTATAAAGCCACTTTTTGTCTTGAGGTAGTCGCTGACAAGTTTTCTGGCAGTCATATCCAGGTGATTAGTAGGCTCATCAATCAATAGAAAATTATTCTCCTTGAGAAACAAAGTAGCAAGCAACACCTTCGTTTGTTCACCCAGGGATAAGGACGCAAAAGGACGATATAAAACCTCCTCTGAAACTTCAAGCAATGAAAGCTCCCGCATCAGTTTCCAGTGCAGGTAGTCGGGAAAAATGTCACTGATTACTTCAAGGGTATTTATTCCCTTGTTTTCAACATGAAAAGGAAAATATGCAAAGCTGACATGTGCCGATATTTTACCTCTGTATTCATAGTCTCCAAGCAACAACTTAAGAAATGTGGTCTTACCTCTGCCATTTCTTCCGGTAAACCCTAGTTTCCAATCCGTGTCTATTTGAAAGCTCACATTTTCAAAAATGTTATCGTAGCTCCCATCATAAGCAAAAGTCAGATTTGTTACATTTATTAATGACATAATTTTGTCCTCCTGTGCGAAAAAATAAGAACTGCAAGAAAGCACTTCTTACAGCTCTTAAATACACAGCTAAGCCAGACCCCTATCAGGGATATGGTAAGGATGTATCCTTTGAGTGAAAAGAATTAGTAACTTTCTTGCCTAAGCACAACAAAACAAGCCGTTTTGCGACTGTCCATATTATGCTTGTATTTAGCAAGAAAAATTACGCATCTTTCCATCTCCAATCTCTAGTTGATTTTTTCATTTTACTATACACCCTAAAAAAATACAACTGTAACGTAGGGAGCTTACTCCTCATATAGGAAACCACATTTTAAAGCAATGCAGATTTTTGTAAGGAGCCATAGACACTCTTTGTCAGGATGCCTGCAGCAATCGTTCCAACGCAGGCGGTTAGGCAGGAGGATAAAAGTGCAATCTTCCAGTCAAGATGAAAGACATAGATTAATCCTACCATAACGCAAAGGTTGCCGGAAACAGCAGTCCCGAGCATTGCCAATATGTGGTGGCCTAATTTATCCATGGATAATCTTCCCGAAATTAATGTGTAGACAACGGATCCGATAACATTGGCGAATAGGAAGAAAAAGCCCAGGGGCGAATAGCCCGTTGCCATGGCTACTACTGCTTCCACTACTCCAGCGATAATACCCGCCGGTTGTTTGTACATTAAGACAATCAGACCTGTAAAGAATGCCCAGCAGGTGCCATTAAGTAGTAAGAGGGTTGGATCCAATATTGCGTCAATACGTCCTGTAACCTGCATCATGATCAACATGACGATTCCTATGATGACTGAGCCTACAAGTGCCTTTGTGTCAGTTCTGATTAATTTTTCATTCATTTGTAACTTTTCATTCATTTTATTCTCCCCCTAAAATTATTCTAAATTATATTAATGATATCTTGCTTGTCAGGCTGACGATTATTACTATTAACATCCCAGAAATTAAAATAACATCGTAGGTTTTAAGCTCCAGACTTGAGGTAAACGTGCGGGTTTTAGTTCGTCCGTAGCCTCTTAACTCCATGGCCAAGGCAGTTTCAGTGGCGCGTCGAACTGAGCGGTATAAAAATGGCAGAAAGGTTGGAAAAATACCTTTGAGATTGTCCCATGCACTTTCCATTTTGAGACCCCGAGCACGTTGGCTATCAATTATTGATATATATTCAGCTTTCATGAGTGGAAGGAATCGGGCACTCAGTCCTACCAACATAGCAAATCGGTAAGGGATCTTAAATTTTATCAGCATCAAGGTAAACTCTTGGGGTGAGGAAGATGTGAAAAAATGCATACTTGCCAAAACAATAATGCTAGCCTTGAGTATACCGGTGATTGCTAGTGGCAGGGCTTGACTGTATATTTTCAGAATGCCCCATTGGTAGATTAGAACGCCTTCTCGGCAGAAGATCAGCTGTACGACCAATATCTGAAGTCCTAAAAGCAATAAAATCACAATCATGGCTTTATACCGCTTTAAGGAACCCATCCAGACTAGCGAGGCCATAACCTCCACTAATAAAACAATACTTAACTGAACAGCAGTCCCACTAATCAGTGAAAAATTGATCATCAGAACATACCAGGCCAGCTTAGTTCTGGGATCAAGCTTGGAGAGACCCATCTTCCACCTCCCTGAAAGAAATAGGGTTATGAAAATTCAAACCAATGGCTTTAAGTGTATCAAGATGTTGATCGAGATCTCTTCTCGATATATCAAGTTGAATACGATTTTTATGCAGGGCGACTAGCCTGTTGGAATAGTCTTTTGCCATGGTCAAGTCGTGGGATATAAGTAGGATTGTGTGACCATTTTTTGATAAGTGACGGAGTTTGTCCATGATCATATACCCTTGGTTTTCGTCAAGACCTGAAGTTGGTTCGTCGGCAATAATGAACTCTGGATCACTGACGAGGATGGAGGCCAATGCTAAAAGCTGGCGCTGACCACGGCTTAAGCGATGAGGGTGTATATTCTTATAATCCAGTAGTCCCACAAACTTGAGAGACTCATCAATCTTTTGTCCGATTACTTCATTTTGTTCCCCCCTTAACTTCAGAGAAAATCCAACTTCTTCTTCTACGGTGCTTGCAAAGATCTGATAGTCAGGGTTTTGAAACAGAAATCCCACCTGGGAACGGATCTCTGCCAGTTTCCCTTTATTCAAAGGCTGGTCAAACACTTTAATTTCGCCTTTTGAGGGCTTCAGTAGACCGATAATCAGCTTAGCCAAGGTCGATTTTCCGGAACCATTTAAACCAATAACTGATAAAAAATCGCCCTTATAGATTTCTAAATTAATATCTTCACAACCTAGTAAATTGTTTTTGTATAGGTAGGTGACATTCGAAATTTTTGCAATAATTTCATTGGGCCTACTTTGATCCTTGTTGGAGGAGGAGAGGTGTTTTATCCTTCCTCTTCGATGCTTCATTTGCTCCATGTAGTATGCTTCTGGTAAATACTCTTTAACAATTTCACCTGCTCGAATATAGAGGACTCTGTTGGCATAGTTGAGGACTTCTTCAATTCGATCCATGACTAAAACAATGGTTAAATTCTGAGTTTTATTCAACTGACCTAACCGCTTATAAAGGTCATTGCGGCCTTGTGGATCAAGTTCAGCCGTCGGCTGGTCTAGAATTAGAATAGGGGCATTGAGGGCTAAAACACCAGCCAGAACGACTCGTTGGGCTTGACCACCTGAAAGAGCAGCCGTTTGTCGGCTTTCATAGCCCGTTAAACCGACAAGTTGCAAGGCGGTTTTAACCCTCTGATCCATTTGCTCTAAGGGGATTTCCAGATTGCCGAGGCCAAATGCAATATCCTCGTAGACATCCAAACTAATAATTTGATTTTGGGGCTCCTGCATCATGTATCCCACATAATTCGACATTCTATTAAGAGGAATATTCTTAATATCTTGCCCCATGATTGTGACTTTTCCCGTTAAGTCCGCGTCATGATAGTGAGGGATTGCGCCTGTTATAGTATGTAGTAAAATGGATTTTCCAGAAGCTACTCCTCCGGTAATGACGATGAAATCTCCCCTAACAATCTCAAAATCGATGTTTTTTAGTGCTGGTTTTTCTTCATGCGGAAAGACTAGTTTTTCAATTTTAATCTTAGCAATCGTTTCCATGACATCTCCTAAAGTTTGAATTAAAAAAAGTCCCAGCTTAATAAGCTAGAACTTTACCTTTGTCCTTTTGCAATATTTCATAGGCAGGTTTCCTGACTTATAGACTAGAATGTACGCCTTCCCAGTTACCCAGTGGCAAATGTACATTTTCAACATCTACTTACAGTGGTGGGTCCGTCCAGGATTATTAACCTGGTTCCCTATTATCCCTTGCGGGCACCTATTCAATAATGTATTCTATTAGACTTATGATAGAATAATTTGATTAGTTTGTCAATAAAAGTTACATAAATCACTCTGTATTTAACCCATCTTGTTGCTGATGGATACAGCATAATTCTGTAATTTATGCACAATAGATTTCTATAGGTTAAATAATCGGCCATACTGAACTTGGTGATACATCATTGTCTTGATTCTTTTTTGTTATTTGGGTTAAGGATTTGGCCAAGCGCTGGACGCTTTCCAGTAAAACCGCTTCATTATGCGCGGTAAAACAAAGGCGAAGTTCCTTATCCTGAGTGGGCATTGTATAGAATGCTTCTCCTGGCACAAAAGAAATTCGGTTCTTGGCTGCTTCATGGAGGAGTCGCTGGGAAGTGCCCGCTTGTTTTAACTTACACCAAAAATAACATCCACCTTCGGGTACAGTGAATTCAAGATCGTTGGCACACAAACGCTGGAGAGCTTTAGTCATTGCATTTCGGCGTTTTTTATATTCCCTGCGCACAGTTTCCAGATGCGGAGCCAACTTTCCTTCATTTAAAAACATCGTCACCAACCATTGGGCAATGTTGTTGGAATGGAGGTCTATATACTGTTTTTCCAAGGCAAGGCGGTTAATCAAAACAGGCGGGCCTGCCAGATAGCCGGTGCGTAAGCCGGGGAAGAGAATTTTGGAGAATGTCCCTAAATAAACAACTCCTCCGTAAGAATCTAAAGCTTTAAGAGACTGAGGGGGCTTTTGGTCATAATACAGATCACTATAGGGATCATCTTCCACGATAACAAGCCGATGACGTTTGGCCAAGTTTATCAGATCTTGGCGCTCCTGCGCCGGCATAACCCTTCCGGTGGGATTTTGATAGGTCGGTATACTATAAAACAATTTTGGCCGATAGCGAACTATAAAGTCCTCCAACAGCTCTAATGATAATTTCCCCGAACAGGGTAGACTTAAAACTCTGGCCCCTGCGGCCTGAAACACTTGTATTGCCCCGATGAAGGTTGGCCCTTCCATGACAACGTAGTCACCCGGTTCTAACAACACTTTGCTAAGCAAGTATAATCCCTGTTGGGACCCGGAGAGAGTTAGGATGTTCTCTGTCGAAGTCGAGATGCCCTTTTCACTCAACATTGCCGCAATTGCTTTTCTCAAAGGGGTATATCCTTCTGTAGGGATATGTCCAAAATCAGCAAGATTAGCAGTTGCAATATTCCGGTTAAATAACTCGGTAAAGATGTCCAAAGGATAAAGAGCAGGATCAGCCATACCTGCCGCGAGAGATATAGTTCCTGGGGCAGGAGTAGAGACTAAATCCCTCAGAATTGACGCTAAGGGATTTTGAGGATAGGCAGTAAACAGTTGGGGCCAGGGAACTTCAGATGAAGACTCAACATTAAGGGTTTGGGCTACATAAGTTCCGCTGCCGACTTTTGTCCAGACCAATCCCATTTGCTCCAACTTACGATAAGCATTTATAGCGGTTGTACGACTGACTGAAAAGAGATCAGCCAATTCCCGCTCAGGAGGTAGCTTCGTTCCTGCAGGCAGGATTTCCTTGTGGATTTTATCAGCAATGAGTAAGGCAATTTGCAGATAAAGAGGTTGCTTATCCAAGGGATCCAACTCTGCACTATTCAGAAATTTGGATATGTCCATTTATCACTCCCCCTTATTATGTATCCAATTTTTATTATATCGTCACAATTGGATATTTACAATGTTTTAGCTAATCGTTAAGATTTAGTAAATGTTTAAGGTAGGTGGAGTAATCGTGCAGCAATTAAACCTCATCTCAAGAAAGAATCAATTTGCAGAAGAAGTGGGGGTGGCACTTCGAGAGTGTACGCCTGTTGTGCTCGGGGTAGTGCCCTTTGGAATTACCTGCGGAATAATGGGCCTGACAGCACAAATGTCAGGATTAGAAACTATTCTAATGTCTGTCTTTGTTTTCGCCGGTGCGTCACAATTTATCGGCATTACCATGTTGGGCGCAGGTATAACAGGCTGGGGAATTATTGTACTGACTACCTTACTGGTAAACTTACGCCATTTAATCATGGGATCATCCTTGGCACCCTATATGATTAGACTACCCCTCCCCCTTCAAGCATTTATGGCCTTTTTTTTGACTGATGAAGCCTATGCCCTGACCATTAGCCGAATTCCTAATACCGGGTACAGCGTGCTCTATCAAGTTACCGTGAGTACAACTCTTTATCTGGTTTGGGTTCTAGCTACTGTAACCGGGGTATTCTTAGGCAGTTACATATCCGATCCCTTAACTTGGGGGCTTGATTTCGCCATGCCGGCAACCTTTCTGGTATTACTGATCCCGATGTTGGCTAACCGTATCGGTCTTATTGTATTTGGCATAGCTGCTGTAGTCTCGGTATTGGGGGCCCTGTATCTACCCGGCAAGTGGTACATCATTGTGGCCTGCCTCACAGCCAGTTTAATCGGCGGTTTATTGGAAGGGGAAAGCAACCATGCGAAGTGAAGTTTTGTTCATTATTCTCGGGATGGCTTTAGTCACGTATTTTACAAGATTTGGAGCTCTGGCCTTATTTCGGTTTACGGGGATACCAACCTGGTTAAATAGATGGTTAAAGTATGTCCCAGTTGCAATATTGACGGCCTTAATCATACCTTCGTTACTTTTACCTCAAGGATATTTAGATATTAGTTTAAACAACCACTACTTAATTGCCGGCATAACTGCTGCTTTTGTAGCTTATAAGAGCCGCAATATCATTGCAACCTTGGGACTCGGAATGTCTGTAATGCTTATCTTGAAATTATTGTAGATACCTGAAATCAGTTCAATAAAAAAACAACCCTGATATTGCTTCTGCAAATTCTAAAGGGCATTATGAAAATCCATTTCTGGCATGGCCAATTATCATACCAGAACTTGCCTACATTCTCATGAACAGGCTCTATTTGTGTTTATACTTTTTTGAGTTGTCGCTTTAGATATTAGTTCAGGGAGTTGGGTAAGGGCATTCTCTGACCCAAAAGAACACGATGATAAAATTCGTGTCACCTGCTACTTATAATTCTTAACTAGAGCCAGCAAATACTTCGACTTCATTTGCTCACTAGCCATAATTTGCTTGGTAAGAGGCATTTTTAAGACAGCTCCCAGGATTGCGGCCATAGCTCTGTGACTGTAATGAGCCTGGTTATCGAAAATCAGGTTTTGAAGTTTCCCTTGTTCAATACTCATCAACACAATTCGGTGAACGGAATTTATAGGTGTAATAACTCGTTGATTCCGATGCTTAAGGGTAATTGACCCACGATTACAGGCTCTGACACAAACGCCGCAGCCCAGGCATACTTCTTCGTCTATAACTGCCCTCTTTATTACTTTATAGTTCCCCGTCTCCTGAGTAACCAGCTTTAAGGCTCCAACTGGGCAAGCCAAGACACACTTACCACAGCCATTGCATTTTTCGTTCCTAATTTCAGGCAAGAAATTAGTAGTATTGATTGAATTTAAAGTTCCAAATCTCTTAATAGCCAGCAGGGCTTCGCAGCAACATCCACAACAATTACAAATAAAGGGTAACCCCTCTTGTTCATTTTCTCCAATTTGAACTAGATTGTGATCGTAAGCCTTTTCAAGCAAGCTCATACATTCGGAAACACTGACCTCCCGGGCATGACCATACTTAATAAGGCTTGAAGCTGTAGTTCCAAAGGTCATGCATATATCCATAGGAGCATTACAAGCTTTGCCGAGATGGCTCATTTTATGCCTGCAATAACACATGCCGATCCCTATACTGGAGGCTTGTTTTATAACATTGCTCGTTCGTTCGTAATCTAGGATATGTAAATTGTTTACTGTGCTTAACGCTTGTTCGTTTACAAAGATTCTTCCCAGCTTTGTTTCAGTGACAAACAAGTCTCGGACGAAATCCTCTTCAACATTTAAGTATTGATAAAACAGTTCGGAAAGGAGCTTCTGATCCAGATCTGATCTGATGCGCATCAAGGTAAACTCAAAGAAACCGGCCATTGGAGGTGGCAAAACGAAAGTCCTGTCCCCATCTGTGCCTTCAATATCTATTAATAAAGCGCGGGAAGCCAGTTCGGTAAGTATCTTTTCAGTGTCTTCTCTACTCATTCTTAAAGCTGCGCTGGCAGTTTGAATTGAGAAAGGTTTTATGGGTAAAGCTGACATAACCCTGGCTTCTTTTTCATTCATTATGACACTAAGGATCTTAAATAAATAATCGGAAGGCGGAGCTCCTTGAGGAAATTGATTTAGACGTTCGCTCAATTGCTGGTATCCGGATTTTATAGTTCTATGTGCCATAGCTCTCCTTTATTTTAAAGGTTTTAAGATAATTATTTGTTGATACCTAAATTATTCCATGTTTTTATAACTATTTTTGACTAAGATTTGTCTGGTTAGTCCTATATTCACAGTCTATTTCTCAATTCTATTTACCATGTTCTAAACTAATGCTGACGATTGTCCGCTTGTGAATATTAATTTTTGAAAGGCTCAGAATCTTATGCTATCATGAAAAAGCGGTCAAGCGGTCTGACCATCAGTCATTCTTTGAAATATGATATTGCATTTACAGGAGGTTGAGTCATGCAAATCCTAGTATGTATTAAACAAGTTCCGGGAACCTCAAAGATAGACGTGGATCCGGTTACAGGTGTCTTAAAAAGAGACGGTGTAGATTCCAAGATGAATCCCTACGATTTATATGCAATAGAAACTGCCCTGAGGCTCAAAGAGCAACAGGGCGGAACGATTAAGGTTATTACTATGGGACCACCCCAAGCTAAGGAAGTCATTAAAGAAGCCTTCATGATGGGTGTCGACGCAGGTGTATTGGTTTCGGATCGTAAGTTTGCCGGGGCAGATGTACTGGCAACCTCTTACGCTATTTCTCAAGGGGTTCGCCAACTGGGCAACCTGGACCTAATACTTTGCGGCAAGCAAACAACCGATGGAGACACTGCCCAAGTGGGGCCTGAAATGGCTGAATACCTTGGCATACCTCATATCGCCAATGTCTTAAGGATCATCGAAGTCAAAGAGACTTCCATCCTCGTGGAAATGGATATGGCCAACACTGTAGAAATGGCCGAAATCCAATTCCCTTGTCTCTTAACTGTGGAAAAAGACATTTTTCAGCCCCGACTTCCTTCCTACAAGAAAAAGCTTAGTACAAAAGATCGTGAAATCAAGACGATCACCTTCAATGATCTTGAAGATAAAAATGAAAAAAGATATGGACTTAGTGGTTCGCCAACTCAAGTTGAACGAATCTTTCCCCCTTCGGTTAATACGGATCGAGAAACTTGGACAGGTACCGCATCAGAGCTTAGTTCTCAAATAGCCGATAAACTCAAACAATTAAAATTCATTTAAGGGGGAGAATTCATGAGTAAGTTAATTTGTCATCAAGAAAAATTAAACGAATCCATTATTCAAGCCTTAGTGGAGGTTTGTCCATTTAATGCTCTCGAAGCAAAGAATGGAACCTTGGAAATCACAGCAGCCTGTAAAATGTGCAAAATCTGTGTTAAAAAGGGTCCTAAAGGGGTCATGGAATTTATCGAAGAAGTGTCCACCACTGTTGATAAAAGTTTATGGAAGGGTATTGGCGTCTACGTTGACCATGTTGAAGGGGACATACATCCCGTAACCTTTGAGCTAATCGGTAAAGCCAAGGAACTAGCGGCAGTGGTCAATTTCCCGGTTTATTGTGTATTTATTGGCAATAACATTAAAGATAAAGCTCAAGAGTTGCTTCATTATGGCGTTGACGAGGTCTTTGTCTATGATTATGAAGAATTAAACCATTTTCGTATCGAGCCCTATACCGCTGCCTTCGAAGACTTTATTCAGAAAATGAAACCCTCCTCCTTACTCGTCGGAGCTACAACCATTGGACGCTCTTTAGCGCCCAGGGTAGCGGCAAGATTCCAAACTGGCTTAACTGCTGATTGCACAACCCTCGAAATGAAGGAAAATACCGACCTGGTTCAAATCAGACCGGCTTTTGGCGGCAACATTATGGCTCAAATTATTTGTCCTAATACCAGGCCTCAAATGGCGACGGTAAGATATAAAGTTATGGATGCTCCTGAAAAACAGTGTGAGCCAAGGGGTAAGATAACACTCTGTGAATTAGATCCAGCCAAACTTGTATCTGCTATTAAAGTTTTAAAAGTAACCCGCAAAGAGATCGAAGAAAATATCTCTGATGCAGAAGTCATCATTGCTGTCGGCAGAGCTTTAAAGTCCGCGAAAGACATGGCTATGATCCAGGAATTAGCGCAATTGTTAGGCGCTCAAATAGCAGGTACTCGACCCTTAGTGGAGGCCGGTTGGATTAATGCCAAGCAGCAAATAGGTTTATCTGGGAGAACCGTTAAGCCTAAACTGATCATAACCCTGGGAATTTCGGGCGCTGTTCAATTTGCTGCGGGAATGAACAGCTCAGAGCAAATTTTTGCCATTAATAAAGACCCTCATGCTTCAATCTTTAATATCGCTCATTATGGGATCATCGGAGACATTTATGAAGTCGTTCCTCAACTAATCGAAGATATCAAAAGCTCTAAGCCTCTGGCTTGCGCCCGTTAATTTATAGAGTGGAGTCGTGAATCAGATAGAAAATCGTGGAGGGGATTAGATGAATAACTATAAAACGCTGGATGCTAAAGATAGAGAGTTTTTAGTTTCGCTTTTAGGTGAAGAGCGAGTTTATACCGGAGAGGCTATTAGCGATGATTTTAGTCATGATGAATTAGGCGGAATAAGTAGATTACCCGACGTTTTAGTGGATGTTCTGTCCACGGATGAAGTTTCAAAAATTATGAGCTATGCCAATGAAAATAACATTCCAGTAGTAGCCAGAGGATCAGGAACCGGACTTGTCGGAGCATCAGTTCCAATCTTTGGCGGGATCATGCTGAATATGTGCGGCATGAATAAGATCCTGGAACTCGATGAAGAAAATCTAACCCTCACCCTAGAACCGGGAGTACTATTAATGGAAATCAGTAAATATGTAGAGGAACATGATTTGTTCTATCCCCCAGACCCTGGCGAAAAATCTGCCACCATCGCAGGTAATATTAATACCAATGCCGGTGGCATGAGAGCTGTAAAGTATGGCGTAACCAGAGATTATATCCGCGGGCTGGAAGTAGTGCTTCCCACTGGCAAGGTTATTAATGTGGGAGGAAAGGTCGTTAAGAACTCTTCCGGTTACAGTGTGAAAGACTTAATCTGTGGTTCCGAAGGAACTCTGGGTATTGTTACTAAAGTGATTTTAAAACTTATTCCTCTGCCGAAGAAAGCTATTTCCCTCTTAATCCCCTTTCCCGATCTGGACAGCGCCATTAGTACGGTTCCTAAAATTATCAAATCAAAATCCATTCCTACAGCCATTGAATTTATGCAGAGAGAAGTCATTCTTGCTGCTGAAGAATTTCTCGGCAAAAAATTCCCCGACAACTCCTCCGACGCCTATCTCTTGTTGACTTTCGATGGCAATAGCACTGAAGAACTGGAAAAAGATTATGAGAAGGTGGCGAATATCTGCCTTGCCGAAGGGGCTTTGGATGCCTTCATCATCGACACCGATGAACGAAAAGAAGCTGTTTGGTCTGCTCGTGGCGCTTTCTTAGAGGCAGTAAAAGCCTCTACCACGGACATGGACGAATGTGACGTTGTTGTGCCCCGTAACCGGGTCGCTGAATTCATCAAGTACACCGATCTTCTTCAGGAACAGTTTAATGTTAGAATCCGAAGTTTCGGCCATGCCGGTGATGGCAATCTGCACGTCTATGTGTTAAAGGATAAGTTGTCAGACGAGGCCTGGAAAATTAAACTGGCTGAAGTTTTTGAAGCAATGTATCGAAAGTCTCGTGAGCTCCATGGACTGGTATCTGGAGAACATGGTATCGGCTATGCCAAAAAGGGCTATATGTTTGATCAATATGAACCAGACTATGTCGAGCTTATGAGAAACATTAAGTTGGCCTTTGACCCTAAAAACATTCTCAATCCAGGTAAAGTCTGCGAGTAAAAGCAGCGTTCAGCAAAATGAGAACCGCCCACAAAAAACCTAAAGTTTGCAGGAGAATTCTCCGCAAACTTTAGGTTTTTATCTACTTTTTAATCCAATATCAATCAATGTCTTTAAAGACTATAACGAATTACCTGCTAATCTAAGTTAACTTTTTATCTTAAACCGGCCAAACTTAATTTTTATCCCTTGATTGCAAAATTTCTCTTCATATTCTGTCATAATATTTCCTTGAAAATCACTCTGATGTAAGTCATCTGCGATATACAGTCCAATGAAGCCTTCCCCTTTAAAATACTCTAAGCTATCTATAAAAAGTCTTTCGTCATCCGTCTTAAACCAAATTTCTGATCCTTGCTTTAAAATGTTTTGATACTGTCTAAGCAGATTAGGGTGAGTTAACCTTCTTTTGTGATGTCTTCTGTTAGGCCAGGGATTGCAAAAGTTAATGTATAGTTTCTCAATTTCTCCCTGAGCAAAAATCCCCTCGATATTCTCAACATTTATTGGAATCAGCTTAAGATTCTTGAGTTGATTTTCATTAGCTCTTCTCAAGACATGAACCAACAGTTCGTAGTAGACATCAATAGCAATATAGTTAGTAGTTGTATTCGCACTTGCCAGTTCGTTAATAAACCGACCGCGACCACATCCCAATTCCAAATGGATTGGGTAATCATTACCAAATAAGCCTTTCCACTTTCCTTTATACTCCCAAGGGCTAAAAATGACATTCTGGTCGTTTTCCAATTCAGGCTTAGCCCAGGCTCTTTTTCTAAGTCGCATCTAAACTTTTCTCCTCTAAATACGAATAATTTCTAATGATTATTGATGTTACACTTCCGCAACCAAGGGGTCAGTTATTTTACCCACGGCAATGATGGGAAGATAAACAAATTGTAATTATTATAGTTGTGTCCCCCCTAAATATTTAACAGTTTTCGTATTCTTTATTATAAAAGGAACAAGCAAATAACTACTTGACGCCAAAATTATGACCTAAGAACCTCACTTTCTTATGATTAGTTTTGCTACTCAACTTTGCTTCATCATCTCTTCTTTAAGGAAGGTGTACTCACAAATGGCTAAAACATCAGTTTTTTTGCAAAAGTTCCCACATACTATTTTAGCTGTCCTCGGCGGATGTTTTGGCATCTTTATTTGTTTAAGTGATCTATTTCTTCCAACTTCATTGCGTTTGAATTTGTTTGTATTGCTCACTGTCATCCTTATTATAACAGGACTGTTCCTAGGTTTAATACTTAAAAAGCTATTTTTTAATGCCTACCGAGACACTCTTACCGGATTAGGAAACAGGGGTATGTTTTATCATAGCCTTAAGAAAGAAGTGAATCGAATAAAAGGTAATGGCTTATGCCTAGCGATGCTGGATCTGGATAATTTCAAACAAATAAACGATACCTATGGTCACATTGCCGGAGATATTGTACTTAAGCAACTGGCTAAATTATTAGAACAAAATATCCGCAAATCAGATACCGTGGTTAGATGGGGTGGTGAGGAGTTTGCAATACTAATGCCGAATACTAATCTGCCAGGGGCATACGCTTTATTGGAAAGAATAAGGACAATTATTGAAGCACATAACTTTGGCTCTGAGATAAACTCCAGACAAATTACCTTTAGCTCCGGTGTAGTCTCCTACTTAAATGTATCCAATCTATTGCAAACGAAGACCAATGAACTAAATCCCTTAGACCTTTTTGTTAACTTGGCTGACAAGGCTTTATATAAAGCTAAGGACTCAAAAAATACTGTCGTTACATGGAATGAGGAGCTTTGTGCGTAGATAATTCTTTATGTTAATAGAGGGACTTTTAATCAAATTTTAATTTTAAGCAAATTTCCCTTGAAGTTTTTCGGGTTAGAATTTAGACATACTCAATCCAAAAACCAAGGGGGAATTTATTATGACAACCTTAGAACAAGTAGAAAAGCTATGCGCAATGGCTAAAATCAGCTACGAAGAGGCTAAAGCAGCCTTAGATGCAACAAACGGCGATTTACTGGAAGCTATTATCTATCTGGAGAAACAAGGAAAGATAACCGCACCAACAGGAGAAGGTTTTTACAGTAGTGAAAAGAAACAGTATCATGATTATGATGCTCATCATGCTCATCATCACTGTCACGATGGAAAACACTTTATTTCTGGGCTAAAGAAAATCGGCGGCTTTTGCCTGAAAATGATCCGCAAGGGCAATACAAATTCTTTTGAAGTACTTAAGGGAGAGGAAATCAAAGCCTCTTTTCCAGTAATTGTACTTGCACTGCTTTTGGTCTTTGCCTTCTGGGTCACCATTCCACTGATAGTGATCGGATTATTCTTTGGTCTGCGTTATCGGTTTAACGGGCCTGATCTTAGGCATAACCCGGTCAATGACGCAATGAACAGTGCAGCTGATGCAGCAGAAAACCTCAAAAAGTCCATAGAAATTTAAGAAACTCCTTTATTCTGAACTCAAAGGATGCTGGCGAGAAGTCGTCTGCATCCTTTTCTTTTATGGATATTACTGCAAATCCGACGGCTGCCAATCGAAGCCTGCTCCTTGGCACTTGCATAAACAGTAAATAATAACTTACAATGTCTTATAGGAGTTGATATAGTTGATCAAGTTTTACAACCGGAAAAATAAATCCTACGAAATCGAGCAGGTGGCTGGAGAAAAGGTTTTAAACTGGACCTACTCTTCCCCACTGGGTATGAGTCTCTTAGAAGCTGTCATCAAGAAAAAAATGTGTTCAAGCCTCTATGGTTGGTATCTGGACAGAAGAATAAGCAAGAATAAAATAAATCCTTTTATTGAAAAGTTTAATATTGATATGTCTATTACCGAAAAAAATTCTCAGGATTATTTGTCCTTTAACGATTTCTTCTATCGAAAATTGAAGCCTACCGCACGTGAAGTCGATTCTGATCGGAATTCACTGGTTTCTTTGGGAGATGGGAAGCTTTTTGCCTATGAGAATATAGATTTAGAAAGACTTGTTCAGGTCAAGGGGCTCACCTACAGCCTTAAGGAGCTCATTAAAAACCCTCAAGTTGCTGAAAAATATCAGAAGGGCACCTGCTTGATTTTAAGGCTCTGCCCGACAGATTATCATCGTTATCATTTTATTGATAGTGGAACCTGTGAGGATACCAAGAAAATAAACGGAGCTTACTACTCAGTAAATCCGGTTGCTCTGCGAAAGGTTAAAAAACTCTTTTGTGAAAACAAAAGGGAATGGAGTACTTTCCATTCGGATCACTTTGGTGATGTCTTATATGTTGAAGTAGGGGCGACCTGTGTCGGATCAATCATTCAAACTTATATCCCTCATAAGCCCCTGAAGCGCGGAGATGAAAAGGGCTATTTCAAATTTGGCGGATCGACAGTGATTTTATTCTTCCAGCCTAATAAAGTAAAAATTGACGAAGACATAGTTGAACAAACAAAGCTCGGGTATGAAAGCTATGTGTTGCTTGGTGAAAGGATTGGCACAAAGATTTGATAGACTAAATCCCCTTAAGAAGTCCATAAGTCTACTTAAATAAGAGTTTCCAAAAGGGGCAGTCTTAATAGAATGATATTCTATTCAAGGCTGCTCTTTATCTTCTGCCAAATTACAAATTCATAAGTTTAGACTTTATCTTCGCTAAAACTTCAGCTTAGTTCTATCCTAATACAAAGAATTCAGATTGAAAGAATGGCAAATTATCTTGACAATAATTTGCAGATGTATTATTGTATTAAGAAGTTAATACAATAATACAGAGGTGATATTGATGCCCTGGGAATTAAAAAATGACAGACCTATTTATACCCAGCTAATTGAACAAATTGAGCTAATGATTTTTTCCGGTGTATACCCCCCGGGGTCTAAACTGCCTTCAGTACGGGATATGGCTCAAGAAGCAGCAGTAAATCCCAATACCATGCAAAGGGCTTTGGCGAAATTGGAGGACGATGGCCTCATCATTACTCACCGCACAAGCGGCCGATCGATTACGGAGGATGCACAGATGATTGAAAAGGCGAAAACTAAATTGGCTCAAGAGCAAATCTCGCACTTCTTAGAAAAAATGCAGTTGATGGGTTTCGAACAAAAGGAGATCTTAACTATTATCGATGACATGGTAAAGGAGATGAAGAAATGAGTGCAATTTTAGAATGCAGCGGCCTAACTAAACAATTTGGCAAGAAAGAAGCATTATCTGGGGTTAATATAAAGGTCGAACGCGGACAAATTGTTGGGCTTCTGGGACCAAACGGCAGCGGTAAAAGTACCCTCATCAAACTTGCCAATGAACTCCTAACCCCCACCAGTGGTACAATTCTTATTGGAGGCAAAAAACCGGGGGTAGATACTAAGAAAATCGTATCCTACCTTCCGGAAAGGACTTATTTGAATGATTGGATGCGTGTAAACCAACTCATTGAGATGTTCTCCGATTTCTATGAAAATTTTAACCCTGAGAAGGCTTACGATATGTTAAAAAGTCTTAAGATCAATCCTGATGACCGGCTAAAAACCATGTCCAAAGGTACGAAGGAAAAAGTACAGTTAATTCTGGTTATGAGCCGCGAAGCAGAACTTTATCTATTAGATGAACCTATAGGCGGAGTTGACCCGGCAGCCAGAGATTATATTCTTCAAACAATACTTCGCAATTACAATGAAAAAGCAACAGTGGTTATCTCTACCCACCTGATTTCAGATATCGAGAATATCTTGGATTATGTGATTTTTATAAATCAAGGGCAAGTAGTTTTGACCTCTTCTGTAGATGATATTCGAGATGAAAAAGGAAAATCTGTGGACAGTTTATTCAGGGAGGTGTTCAAATGTTAGGCAAGCTTATGAAGTATGAAATTAAGGCCACAGGAAGAATATTCTTCCCCCTATTTCTTGCTCTGCTAATTTTTGCAACTATCACCAGGTTGCTATCCTCAATCGGCCCAGAGGCATGGGATACCCCCGCAGTGATAAGCATGGTCATCTATGGCATTATCATGGTAGGAATGTTTGTAATGACCCTTCTCATGATGATTCAGCGTTTTTATAAAAATCTGCTTTCTGATGAAGGCTATTTAATGCTTACACTACCTGTAAAGCCCTGGCAGCACATTGTCAGTAAACTTCTGGTGTCAATGCTGTGGATAGTAGCCAGTATATTTACGGCCTTTATTTCGAGTTTGGTTATCGCTCTTAAAAAAGGAGATCTCACAAAAGGTATCACAGAGTTTACGGCACTTTATCACCGTGCTGTTCAAGAATTGGGTTCATCCGTCTATATTTGGTCTTTCGAGATTATTATAATGCTTCTTATTAGCTTAGCTTCAGGTATTTTAGTTATCTATGCCTCAATCGCTCTCGGACACCTCTTCAATCGACATAAAATGTTGGCTACATTTGGAGCTTTCATTGTCCTGAGTACCCTTACCCAGATCTTTTTCACATTCCTCGGCATGGTTCCAGGAGCCACTTATTTATCCAATCTTCATATCTCAGCCAATGATATCCTAGGCATGCAACGAATCGCTCATCTGGCAATGGTTGGTGGAATCATTTTCAACGCTCTTCTCTGCTCAGCCTACCTTGCTATAACCAATTTCATTTTAAGTAAACGACTTAATTTGGAATAGTCTAGACTCTGCATCCCTGAACTTATGTTGAACCCAAAGAATTGGGAATTAGACCTTAAATTAACTAATATCCTATCCCTATATGAAAATGGTCAGGATTTTTTCAACAATCATCCTGACCATTTTCTTTTTATTAATAGCTGTCGGTTACATTGATCACAGACTGGCTCTTCTTGCAATATTTCCTTGTTAATGAATGTCAAATTGGTGAATACTACATTTACTTAAATTTTGACTTATTGATGAAACATAACTTAACTACTACCCAAAAGAGAGGTGCTATTATGAAATACTATAATGATTTAGAAAGTGAATCCCATCTACAAAAGAAAGCCGCTGATGTTTTAGCAGGTACAAAATTCGATGATCTTTTTCCATCAGAATTTATGAAACAGTATACGGAATTTAAATCAATCGAAGAATTATTAGCCTCCGGTGGATTTGTGATTAATTCTGAAGAAGATTATGATTCTATTCCTGATAAGGAAATTGATGCCCATATAGCCAAGACTACTCAATTTAAATCTTGGAGAGAAATGCTTACTAATGCCATACAAGCTGCAGCTCTAATAAAAATCAGTAATTAATCACTCTCGAAGTTGCTCCAACATTTCAATATGCTTAGCTTTATTTTCAATAATATCTGTTAGTATTCGATAAGTATTGGTGCGAACATCATCACCGGTTTTGACAAATCGCCCCTGAATATCTAGAAATAAGGAATAAACAGCTTTCTCCATTTCCAGAGAAAAGTTCAGCAACTCTCGTGCATTCCTAACATTTTCAGTATTAATACGATTATTAAAGTCATTAATCAAGAAAGAAATCTTGTCATAAATTGAAAAATCTATTTCTTCAAAATCCCTATCATTGACTAAGTTTAATAATGTTTCGTAATACTCTATTGTCTTGTTAACCTCTTTGTTTAAAACCTTCGTTAATATTTTAATTGATAAGATATCCCCCTTGTCCTGGCCTATCTTTTGATAAACAACTCTTCGGCGAACTGCAATATTCACTGCTTTTTCAATGATGTCTGCTACGTTGTATGCCATAATTTAACTCATCCACCTTATGTTTATCGTCAGGACAAATATTTCTCCCTGATCTCAATAAATCTTGCTTCTTTTCTAAGAAAAGCATCCACAATATCCGGGTCAAAATGTGTTCCTCTGCTCTCCAGAATAATCTCTCTCGCTTCATCATGGGTAAAGGCATTTTTATAGACTCTCTTACTTATCAAGGCATCATACACATCACTGACTGCCATTAGTCTACCTGAAATCGGAATTTCCACTCCGGCTAAGCCCCTGGGATATCCAGATCCATCCCATTTTTCATGGTGTGTTAGCGCAATTTCTTTGGCTAGGGTCAGGAAGGAATCCTCACCTAATTCTTTAATTCCAACCATTAGTGACTCCCCCCCATAAATTGTGTGTTTCTTCATCTCTTCGAATTCTTCCTCGGTTAAACGTCCCGGTTTCAAGAGAATGCTGTCCCGAACACCCACTTTACCAATGTCATGTAAGGGGGCTGATTGATATAAGAGTTCAATATAGTCGTTGGTTAGAATCCCTTGATATTTGTCGATACCCTGCAGTTCTAAGGCCAATTCTTTGATGTATCCTT
Source organism: Desulfosporosinus meridiei DSM 13257 (assembly GCF_000231385.2). Taxonomy (NCBI): domain Bacteria; kingdom Bacillati; phylum Bacillota; class Clostridia; order Eubacteriales; family Desulfitobacteriaceae; genus Desulfosporosinus; species Desulfosporosinus meridiei. The sequence continues at coordinate 3,701,970 of NC_018515.1, forward strand.
GAGTTCTTTTGATATGTTCCCCAGTTTCCGGATCCCTAGTCTCTGCTACTGCAGCAAGACAGTATATAGCGGCAGAGTTTGTTCTTTCGAGGAGTTTCGTTCTTTCCTTAACCTTTTCTTCTAAATACTGATTCTGATTTTCCAGCAGCAATCGGGCCTCTTCAATTTTTAGTTGGGTTCTAACTCGTGCTTTTACTTCCACAATTTCAAAGGGCTTAGTTACATAATCTACCGCCCCTAATAAAAATCCTTTGGTCTTTGAATCACTATCGGTAATTGCTGAGAGCAAAATGACAGGTATATTCTCCAAGTCAGCGGACCTCTTAATTGTCCTTAATACTTCATACCCATCCATCTCAGGCATCATAATATCGAGGAGAATTAAATCCGGTTTCTGCCCTTCTAGGAGTTCCACAGCCTCTACCCCGTTAATGGCAATAATCAATTCATAATCCTCTTGGAGTGCTTCAACCAGAATATCAATATTCATTTCCGTATCATCAACTATCATGATAGTCTTTTGTTTACTCATGACTCTGCTCCTTTATCAGGTTCAGTAATTCTTGAACCATAACCTTAGCCTCTTTATAGCGGTAGCGATTGACCAGTTTTTTTATCTCATTTATTTGTGTAATAAAGGGCAATTCTTGAGGATTAGAACCAAGCTCACTCATGATATCTTTTACTTCTTTAGCACGAGCTTTTTCCAAAGCCTCGGCCAGTTTAGATAAGGCATCATCAAGATCACAATGGGAACTTAGCCGATTTTTCTTGGGATCCTTGACCGAAATGATTCCGTTAATAGTCTCAATTAGTTCTAAGTTTAATTCGGAAAGTTCGTCAAGCTTTTGCGCCAAATCCTGTTCCTTGTAGGATTCATAGTCTTCTTCTAACTGAATGATAAAAGTGCTGAGCTTAATTGCCCCTATATTTCCGCTGACACTCTTAAGACTGTGAATCAATCGCTTAGCATCTTCATATTGATGATTTATCATCATTGCCCTAAGATCTTCGGCTAGGTGGCTGTAGCTATCCGAGTATTTCTTTAATAAGCCGGAATAGAATTCCTGTTTATTACCCAATCGACTAAGGGTTCTTTCATAATCTAATATTTCCATCCTTTGAGGAGCATGGGTTCCAAAGCTTTTGCTATTCTTACTTACCAGCCACTTTTCAAGGGTCTCAAACAATAGTATTGGATCGATAGGCTTGGAAATGTAATCATTCATTCCTGCTTCAATGCTTTTTTCCCGATCCCCTCTAAGGGCATTGGCCGTCATAGCTATAATAGGTAATTCCTCGCTTGAATAGCTTTCCCTTAGAATCTCTGTAGCTCTATATCCATCCATAATAGGCATTTGCACATCCATTAGCAAAGCATCATATCTATTCCCATGTACATATTTAATAGCTTCCTGACCATTATCGGCAATGCTGACATGGATACCTGCTTGTTCTAAAATATCCTTCGCAACTAGTTGATTAATTTCGTTATCTTCAACTAGCAATAAGCGTTTGCCCGCCAGCTTCTGTCGATGCTTTAATTGAACTTCTTCGTTTCGTATCCTATTCGCCTGACTCCACGCTCTCCCTTTTAAAGCATTCATGACTGCATCAAACATTAAGGATTGGTTAATAGGCTTTACCAAGAAATATTTGATTCCCAATTGATTTGCTTGAGCATAATAGCTTTCTCTTCCGGCGGCACTTACAAAAATTGTTTTTGGCAAAGTGATTTCGGTATTTGCTACTAACCTCTTATACATCTCTATTCCCGACAAATCAGGCAGATTATAATCTAATACAAGCAAATCAAAGTCTTTTTGATGCATCAGTTCAATGGCTTCAAAGGGATTATTTAGGGCTGTGACCTCTAAGGAGAAAGAGCAAAGCATTCTTTCAAGGATTACCAAGGACGTTTTATTATGATCGACGACCAGCACTTTTTTTCCTCGTAAATCCGGATAGTCTGCAAAGTTTGGTTTTATTAGAGCCGAGTCCTTCTCAAATTGGAGAAGAACTTCAAAGCTGGTACCTTCTCCATAGACACTTTCGACCCAAATATCCCCCTTCATTAGTTCGACTAATTGTTTTGAAATAGTTAAACCAAGCCCAGTCCCACCATACTTTCTGGTTGTTGAACCATCTGCTTGGGTAAATGCTGTGAATAATTTTCCTATGTGCTCCTCTTTAATTCCAATCCCTGTATCGGTTACCCTAAAATGCAGCTTAACTTTGTCTTCGGTTTCTTCGAAAACTCTTACGGAAACATTGACCTCTCCCTGATCAGTAAATTTTATAGCGTTAGTGATTAAGTTTGACAAAATCTGTTCTAAGCGAAGTGGGTCACCAATCAACTCATCCGGTACTGCTTCTCCTCGGTCAAAATTTATGTCAATCCCTTTATTGGTTGCAGAAATTGTATATAGATTTGATATATTCTCCAGAACTTTATCTAAATTAAACTGAATCATTTCTATTTCTAGTTTCCCGGCCTCAATTTTTGAGAAATCTAAAATATCATTGATGATTCGTAGCAATGCTTTTGAAGCTTCTTCAGTTTTTAAAACATAACTTTTCTGAGTGTCCTTTAAATCCGATTGTCTTAATAAATGGGTCAGCCCCATAATAGCATTCATGGGTGTTCTAATTTCATGACTCATATTGGCAAGGAACTGACTTTTTGCCTGACTAGCTTCTTCCGCTTCTTCCATGGCAGCCTTTAGCTCTACTTCTATCCTTTTTCTTTCCGTGATATTTTGCAGCACTCCTATGAACCTTTGTACGTTCCCCAACCCATCTCGTTCAATGACTTGTCCTATAAATGAAAACCAGATATTCGGATCTTCTTTTAATCGCACCTCAGTATAAAAGTCTTCGCCTATCATTGGTAAGTTCTCTTCCCGAAACGGGGTAAAATTGGAAAGATCTTTATCATAAACATAATCCTCTAATTGTCCTTTAAACTGAACCCAATCACTCTCTTTGATGAGGCCTTGCTGATACCCAGGTGCATTAATTAAGTTTAGAAAAATTCCATTAACCACCAAAACATTATTGTTGCAATTTGAATCATAGAGCCCTATATGTGAGGCTTCCATGGCAATTCTAAATCTATCTTCTGAAACAGCTAAATTATTAGTGACCTCCGTTAAAGCTATAGTGCGGTCTTTTACCCGACACTCTAGTTCCACATTCAACCGTATTAACTCAGCTTCAGCACGCTGTCGTTCTTTAATCTCGTTGTTAAGGGCCTGAACATTTTTACGAATATTACTAGCCATTTCATCAATGGTATTGGCAAGAATCCCGATCTCATCTTTACTGGCTTTTAGATCATAGGGGATTTCGATAAGATTAGTACCATCAGAGTGCTGGATAATTTCGACCATACGAGTCAAGGGTTTTGTCATTACTGTTGTCATTTTATTAGCCGCAATGAAGATAAAGAGACAGGCTACCATTGCGCCTGCGATAATTAAGAATAATAAAAATCTCATTGCCTCCAAGGATTCACTGTGTTCTATTCCAATTGCTAAATATAAACCCTCAGAATTAGGTATTTTAGCGTAAATAAGATAATTGACTCTATCTTCTTGGGTAATTTTCAATTCTCCTGAAGAGTGTAAAGTTACTAGATCTGTAAAGTTTTCAATAGATGGCGAAGGTTTTTCTAAATTAGGATTAATAATAGCTTTGCCGTTTGAGTCAAGTATCCACATTTCAGTGAATTTGCTCATTTTCTCTTCAACAAATGATCCCATTAATCTTTTGATGGGAATATTAATAATCATTGATCCCTTAAGATTACCATCGTCATCCATTACCTTTGTACCAATATACGTAACATATTCTGCGTCATTTTCATCATAAATGGGTTTAGAGACCAAGGTCAATTGATCTCCGGCTAACAATTGCTTTGCAAAATCGGCATCTTTAATATTATCAGGATTATGGGCATACTCTTCCCCAGTTACCCATCTGTACTTCATAGCAGACCATAAATCTTTTCGATTCATTTGCTGATCAATTTCTTTTTTAACACTTGGATATTGACCTTTTTTGAAGGTTTCTGTACTAGCAAGCTGCTCTAACATATTTGCTTGGTTATTAAACCGTTCGCCAAGATATTGGGCTTCCCCATCAACAACCTGTAACCCGATATGACTTATCAGGGGTTTAATGATGTTGTCTACTTGATAATATAAAAAAGTACATATTAAAACTAGAACAATAAACATTAGCATTGTATAGGTAGCTCTCAATTTGTGTTTAAAAGATTTATTGACAAAATTCCTTTTCAAAAACTGACATCTCTTTTCTTTCCTTAAGTTTCCTTATCTTTTCGACAAATAAAGAATTTATTCCTGCTAATTATCAGAATCTAACCTCATCTAGAATAACTGTACCAATGTCAAGACAGTCTTAGAGGGGTATTCCAAACTTATCGCTGAATTCCCAAAAATCGAAGAAATTATTCGTGACGAAGCATTGCCTGCAAATTTATAAAAAATGCAGATTAAAGATTAGGACCGGCACTAGTGTTGTTTCATAAAATGTATTTAGCTTACTTAGGTCTATAAATGTAATACTTCAAGCTCTGAAAAACTCTGTTATTTAACAAACAAGATGGTTAAGCACATTTGCTTAACCATCTTGTTTGTAGCTTCTGATTAACTTAGTCTCCATCGTGTTAGAAGAGAGACCCACCTTATTAATCCTCAAGTCCTGCAAAATCTAAAGTTGCAAAAAGATCCTCAAGGGTCTCCGCCCGTCGAATCAGTTCGACACTGCCATCTTCCTTGAGAAGCAACTCCGCAGAGCGAAGTTTACCATTATAGTTAAATCCCATGGCATGACCATGTGCACCTGCATCGTGAATAACTACAATATCATCAACATCCATTCTGGGCAAGGCTCTATCTATGGCAAATTTGTCGTTGTTCTCACAAAGTCCTCCAGTTACATCGTAAATATAGTCACAGGGCCAATCCTCTTTTCCCATAACGGTTATATGATGATAAGCGCCATAGAGAGCAGGTCGCATTAAGTTTGCCATACAGGCATCTACGCCTACATAGTTTTTGTAGATTTCTTTCTTATGCAATACCTTTGTTACTAAATAACCATAAGGGCCCAAGATCATCCGTCCGCTTTCCATAGCGATCTTTAAAGGATCTAATCCTTTTTCAACAATAAATTTGTCATAAGCCTTTTTAATCCCTTGACTTACAATATCCAGGTTTACGGGTTCTTGCTCTGGACGATAAGGGATTCCAATACCCCCGCCTAAATTTACAAATTCTATTCTAATCCCTAACTTCTCGTATATTTCTCCAATAAGCTTAAACATCATTGTGGCAGTCTCAATAAAATACTTAGCATCCAGTTCGTTAGATATAATCATCGTATGGATCCCAAAGCGTTCTACCCCTTTTTCTTGGGCAATACGATATGCTTCAAAAATTTGATCCTTGGTTAAGCCATATTTAGCATCAGCAGGCTTCCCTATAATCGCATTTCCACCGTCCCGAAGTCGACCGGGATTATAGCGAAATGATAAGATCTTTGGCAGGCCCACATTTTTGTCTAAGTAATCAATATGAGAGAAATCATCGAGATTTATGATTGCACCTAGTTCCAGGGCCTTATTATACTCGTTCAAAGGAGTATTATTGGATGTAAACATAATATTTTCGTCAAAAATTCTCGCCTTTTCTGCTAAAATAAGCTCTGCCAAGGAACTGCAATCCGCTCCAAACCCTTCCTCCCTTAAAACTTTAAGGATATAAGGGTTGGGTGTTGCTTTAACTGCAAAGTATTCTTTGAACTCTGGAGCCCAGCTGAAGGCATCTATCAATTTACGGGCATTTTCCCGAATGGCCCCTTCGTCATAAATATGAAACGGGGAACCGTATTCTTCAATGATTGATTCTAACTGTTGCGTGTTAAAAGGTAAGCTTTTCTCTGCCACTAATGTTCTCCTCCTACTTCAATGTATGCCCAAAATAAAAAACAGTTGTTCATGAGCGCAGGCGAATCCATAGATATTCTTGAGATACTTTTATTATAGCATTTAGTAGATCCGTGAGAATATTCACCTCAGAAATAATTCCTAAATAACTTCTTAAACATTAATTATAAGGTGTCAATCGTCAAATTGTAAAGCCCAAGAAAACCCCCTCGAGAACATTAGCACCTTAAATAAGCAAAAACCATTAACAATAAAGACATTTCCTCAAGTTGACTGCTCTTTTTTAGCTAAATATTTCTTCAGCCCGGCATTTCGCAACTTACACGCAGGACAATCGCCACACCCTTCTCCCATAATACCGTTATAACAAGTTAATGTATTTTCCTGTACGTATTCTAGGTGTCCTAATTGATCAGCCAATTCCCAAGTCTCAGCCTTATCAATCCACATCAACGGCGTATCTATGACAAAGGAATAATCCATTGCTAAATTTAATGTAACATTTAAAGACTTTATAAAAATATCACGACAATCCGGGTAACCACTAAAGTCTGTCTCACAAACGCCTGTAACAATATGTTTAATACCTTTTTGCTTTGCCACAACCGCAGCAAATGAAAGGAACAATAAATTGCGTCCGTCCACAAATGTGGTAGGTGGCTGCCCTTCTTCGCCGGTCTTAATTTCCAGCTCAGTTCTGGTTAGTGCATTGGGAGCCAACTGGTTAAGTAAACTCATATCAATTACCATATGCGGTATATTAAACTCTTCAGCTATTTTCCTTGCACAATCAATTTCACTCTTATGTCTTTGATTATAGTTAAAGGTGACTGCTTCCACTCTTTCAAAAGTTTTCATTGCCCAAAAAAGGCAAGTAGTGCTATCTTGTCCGCCACTGAATACGACCAGTGCTGACTGATTCATCAGATTCCCCTCCATGCTAACCTAAATTATTATTCTTAATTCTACCGGCATCAGTAGAGATTCTATCCTTATTGTCAATAATATATTACTGTTTTATTACGTCTCATCCCAAATTTAATGAACCTCTAAAGAAACAGAGGAATCACTTTAAAGGATCACTGAAGTTAGTCACAGATGGGATTTATCTCTACCTCTTTAAATTCGTATAATTATAGCATAAATCGGCGTCCCAAGGAGTGCTCTTTTCTATTGAAACGAAAAGGATTATGGGTTAGTATTTTTTTAATGCGATTTTAATAATATGCAAATTCTTCTTGAAGTTTTTTTGGTTATTATTAATTCATAGTCATCTGACTTACTAAACAAAAGAACATTAGGAGGAACAAATTAATGACTACCCTAGAACAAGTGGAAAAACTACGCTCAATGGGAAATATAAGTTACGATGAGGCTAAATCTGCTCTGGATGCTTCAAACGGAGATTTGCTTGAGGCCATAATCTATTTAGAGAAACTGGGAAAACTAACTCCACCAACTGGAGGAGGTTACTATAGCAGCCATAAAGCAATAGATATTAGCGCTGTGGCCTGCAAAGACGCTTGCTGGGATAAGCATAAAACTAATCAAAGCGGAAAGTCGTTTATGGCTACTCTGAAAGGAATTTGGAAATTTTGCTTGAACTTAATTCAAAGAGGAAATGCTAATTCCTTAGAAGTTCTAAAAGGCGAGGAAAGCAAAGCAGTTTTACCCGTCACAGTCCTTGCTTTACTGCTGATATTCGCTTTCTGGATTACTATTCCACTTATGATACTCGGGTTCTTCTTTGGTTTTCGCTATCGCTTCCACGGGCCGGACTTTAAGGGAAGAACAGTCAACCAGGTGATGAATAGTGCTGCAGACGCTGCCGAGAATCTTAAAAAGTCCATGAATAAATAGTCAGAGAATCTACGAGAAATGGCGGGGCTTCGATGAGTTCAAAAATATTAATTATCGAGGATGAAGAAAAGATTGCCCGATTTGTCGAGCTTGAGCTTGGTTATGAGGGATATACTACAAGAAAAGCCTTCGATGGCCGAACAGGGCTTGAACTCGCTGAAACCGGCGAGTTCGACCTCATTTTACTTGATGTTATGCTGCCTCAGCTAAGCGGCATGGAAGTGCTGCGTAGAATTCGCCGCACTTCCTCAGTTCCTATTATCATGCTAACTGCCAGAGACAGTGTCATGGATAAAGTATCCGGTCTAGACAGCGGGGCAAGTGATTATATCACCAAACCTTTTGCTATTGAGGAGCTTCTTGCCCGCATCCGTACAGCTCTTAGAAAAAGCACCCCTGAGGAATTGGTTTTGTCTGCCTCCGGTCTGCTATTAGACACTGGCCGCCGCACAGTTACCATGATGGGCATACCTATTGATTTAACTAAACGTGAATTTGACCTCCTGCACTATCTGTTGAAAAATAAAGGGCTGGTCATATCTCGAGAAACATTGCTTGAAAATGTGTGGGGCTTTGATTTTTCCGGAGAAACCAATGCCGTCGATGTTTACGTTCGTTTTCTGCGTGGAAAAATTGACGAGGTGTTTGATACGAAGTTAATTCATACTGTAAGAGGAGTGGGATATGTGATTAAGGATGAAAAATGAACCATCGAGCACTTCTACTAACGGTATCGGCAATAAAATACGATTTTCCTTAGTATGGAAGCTTAATATTAGACTTTTTCTTCGTTTAGTTGTTATATTCCTGACTATTAATGTATTTCTCTGCTTTGCGTCGGTGACAGCAGTAATTGTACGCACCGAGATGACTGTCACCAATGCCGCCCAATTGCTCAATCAAAGCGGACTGCCCTCAGAAGATACGGAAAGCTGGCTTAAACTCCAGGGTTACAGCGTGTCACTCCTGACAGAAGAACAGGAAGGGTTTAGAATTCCTAACTTTATTCAAAAAATTCTCCCCAACGACATTGTCACCGGCTCAAGAAGTGTGCACATCCCAGAATCAGAAAGCATGGACTCTTGGCGGCACTCAGAGGGTATCCTCTATAATGTGACATTCGATGCTGACGGACGCACTTATCTTATTTCCATCAGCCTTAAAGAAACCCTAATAATATTTTTAGGGATATTTGTTTTACTACTGATTCTGGAGATTTTAATGCTGCTTGTCAGCATTTCTTCAGGGGCAGGAACCATACGCAGGGCTCTCAGACCTATTGAAGAATTAGCTGAAACTGCACAAAACCTCAATACTGACGGTACCTTTACTCCTCAACAGCTAGAAGTTCTGGCAGGCAAACTAGATGATATTAATGTTAGCCGGCTAGATACGAGAATCTCAGTAAACGAAACCCAGAGTGAATTAAAGACTCTTGCCGGAGCTATTAACGACATGCTGGATAGAATCAACGCATCCTATCGTTCCCAAGTTCGCTTTGTATCTGATGCATCTCACGAGCTTAGAACGCCCATTTCTGTTATTCAGGGGTATGCCAATCTGCTGGATCGCTGGGGAAAGAATGATAAAAAGGCTCTGCAGGAATCTATTGATGCCATTAAAGCAGAAACTGCGAATATGAAGGGATTAGTGGAACAGCTTTTGTTTCTGGCACGAGGGGACAACAACACCATGGCTTTGCAAATAGAACATTTTGAGCTGTCCCTTCTTGCTTTAGAAGTACTGCGCGAAACCCAGATGATCGACAGCGGACACGAATACAATTCCAGTGTTACATCAGTTTTTATTAAGGCAGATAGAGGTCTCATCAAACAAGCGATGCGAATCTTGATTGACAATGCTATTAAGTATACTCCTCCCGGAAACCGGATTACTGTTTCAGTTTCCGGAGCAGGTGGCTTTGCTCGACTAACTGTTCATGATGAAGGCATTGGTATTGCTTCAGAGGCAGTTCCGAAGATCTTTGACAGGTTCTTCCGGGCTGACGAATCCCGGGCCAGAGCTACCGGCGGAACCGGACTGGGCTTATCCATTGCCAAGTGGATAACAGAGCGTCATGGCGGGCACATGGAGGTTCTGAGCAGACAAGATATCGGTACTAAGATTTCTATAGTACTTCCCATTGCCGAAGAGAATCTATAAAAATCCTCAAAGAATGATTAATAACAATTAGAGAATAAAAAATTGGGAATAATAAGACCGAATCTTTAAAGGAGGTATTGTAATGGCTGAAAATAAATCAAAGGAAAAGTTCTTGGCAAACCCAATTGAAAGACACGACACAGCTGCTTGGCGCGGGCATATTGAAAAAACCAAACCTGAATCCAATGTCCCTATCCCCAGCGAAGAATCTGTCCATAATGCTAAGGAATGGGTTGATTCTAATTCCTTGTCCTAACAACTGAAAGAAGAATCTAACAAAAATGACTCCTGAATTAATCGGGAGTCATTTTTGTTGAGGTCAAAGATAAACGTGTAAGAGAGCGTGTAAGAGGGACGGTCCTTTTAACACAAAGTAATGTGTTAAAAGGACCGTCCCTCTTACACGTTTTGCGGTGTTTCAATGGATAATTGTTTAATTAAATTATTTTCGGTTTGATGTAATGAGAATTGCTGCAAGGCATGTCAAATCCATGACATGCCTTGTAACAAGATTATCCTTTTTAAAGTTTATCAATACTGCATTTCTGCGAAACGCTTTAAGGTCTGATACTTTTCTTTTGCATGCCCTTCGGCCACATCGAACATCTCTTGAGCGACTTCTGGGAACACATTCATGAGTGAGGAATAACGAATTTCCCCTTTTATGAAATCTTGGAAAGAAGCGCTAGGTTCTTTTGAATCCAGCATAAACGGATTCTTGCCTTGACCTTTAAGCCGAGGGTCAAAGCGCCAGAGATGCCAATATCCTGATTCAACTGCTTTCTTCTGCTCAAAGATGCTTGTACCCATTCCAGATTTAATTCCGTGGTTCACACAAGAAGCATAAGCAATGATAATTGAAGGTCCCGGATAGCTTTCCGCTTCAGCGATTGCTTTAATCGTCTGATTCATATTAGCTCCCATGGCAATTTGAGCCACGTAGACATAGCCATAGGTCGTGGCCATAAGACCCAAGTCCTTTTTACGGACTTTTTTACCCGCTGCAGCGAATTTGGCAATGGCAGCGGTTTGGGTTGCTTTTGAGGATTGTCCACCGGTATTGGAGTACACCTCGGTATCCATAATGAAGATATTGACATCATCCCCGCTAGCGATGACATGATCAAGTCCATTATAGCCAATATCGTAGGCAAAACCATCTCCTCCGAAAATCCAGACAGAGGGTTTGATAAGATAATCTTTCTTTTCTTTGATTTCACAAAGAATTGGATTGCCGGCAACATCCTCATTTTTCATGGCCTCTAGTACATGAGCAGAGGCTCTCTTCGATCCCTCTCCATCCTCCATGTTATCGAGCCATTCCTTAAAGGCCTCTTTCAGTTTTTCACTGAGAGAACTTTCTAACCCTTGTTGCATTAAATGCGCAAGCTTAGCTCTAATTTGCTTAGATCCTAAATACATACCATAGCCAAACTCGGCATTATCTTCAAAGAGAGGATTCATCCAGGCAGGTCCTTTTCCTTCTGCGTTAACCGTGTACGGAACAGATGGGGCACTCCCCCCCCAGATCGAAGAACACCCTGTTGCATTGGCAATTAACATTCTATCACCGTATAACTGGGTTATCAGCCTTGCATAAGGTGTTTCTCCGCAGCCTGGGCATGCTCCATGGAACTCAAGGAGCGGCCGAGCAAATTGGCTGCCTTTAAGGGTTTTGACATCCATAAGCTGACGTTTTTCGCTTACTTTGTTAATGGCATATTCCCAGTTTTCCGATTCCATTTCGATCTCATGATCGGCAGGTTTCATAATGATAGCTTTGCCAGGAGCAGGGCAAACATCAGCACAGTTACCACAACCGGTACAGTCCAAAGGCGCAACCTGAATTCGATAGTGGTAGCCATCGAGTCCTTTGCCAATCGGCTTTTTAGTCTTAAAGGTATCCGGTGCTTTTTCAAGTTCACTATCATCCAATAGGAAGGGGCGAATGGTGGCATGGGGGCAAATATAAGCGCACTGGTTGCATTGAATACACTTGTCAATTTGCCATTCCGGTATATAGACTGCAATGCCGCGTTTTTCGTAACGTGTTGTACTTAAAGGGAAAGTACCGTCTTCTATTCCGACAAAGGCACTGGTTGGCAAGTCTTCACCTTCATGACGAGCCATGGGCCTTTGAATGTTTTTAACAAAATCCGGTTCATCCTTAATTGGCATATCTTCATCAGGAACCTCTGCCCAAGAAGCAGGAACTTCTACCTTATGTAAGGCTTCAATTCCACGATCGACAGCCTTATAGTTCATTTCAACAATATTGGATCCTTTTTTGCCATACACCTTCTCGATTGACTTTTTAAGGTATTGAATTGCTTCCTCAACAGGGATTACTTTTGCCAATTTAAAGAAAGCAGCCTGCATAACCATGTTGATACGTCCGCCAAGTCCAATATCCCGAGCAATAGCTATGGCATCGATGGTGTAAAAGCTAATATTGTTTTTTGCAATATAGCGTTTCAAATAAGCCGGCAGGTGATCCTCTAATTCTTTAGCTTGCCAAGGACAATTTAAGACAAAGGTTCCACCTTTTTTTAGCCCTTTTAAAATATCGTAGTGATAAATAAATGACTTATTATGGCAGGCAATATAATCTGCATCGAATACCAAATACGATGATTTGATTAACTCCTTGCCAAAACGCAGGTGAGAAATTGTTGTCCCACCGGACTTCTTACTATCATATTCGAAGTATCCTTGAACATTTAGGTCAGTATTATCCCCAATAATTTTTATGGCGCTTTTATTTGCGCCGACGGTACCATCAGAGCCCAGTCCCCAGAATTTACAGCGAATGGTTCCTTCTGGCGATGCATCGATGGTCTCTTCGATGGGTAAGGAGGTATGGCTCACATCATCAACTATTCCGATCGTAAAGCGATCCTTGGGCTGAGCCTTCTTCAAATTTTGATAAGCTGCGAGAATCTGTGAAGGAGTTGTATCTCTAGATCCTAAACCGTAGCGTCCTCCAATAATTAATGGCTTTACTGTTTCATGGTTAAAAATCTGTAGCAGATCCAGGTAGAGAGGTTCACCTGTAGAGCCCGGTTCCTTAGTCCGATCTAAAACGGCTATCTTCTTAACCGATTTGGGAAGGACATCAAAGAAATATTTTTTGGAGAATGGGCGGTAGAGGTGTACTTTAATTAATCCTACCTTCTCCCCTCTTTTAGCCAAGAAGTCAATGGTTTCTTCAATAGTATTACAAACCGAACCCATTGCGACGAGAATGTTCTCTGCTTCCGGATCACCATAGTATTGGAAGGGATGATATTCACGTCCGGTTATTTTCTTAATCTCTTTAAAATAGTCTTCGACAATATCCGGAACCGCATCAAAGAAAGGGTTAGATACTTCCCGACCTTGGAAATAAATATCCGGATTTTGGGCCGTACCTCTAAGGACTGGATGGTTTGGGTTCAACGCTCGGTCTCTAAATTCTTGGATTTTCTGGAAGTCGACAAGTTTAGCTATTTCGTCATAACTAGTAGTCTCAATTTTTTGTACTTCATGGGAAGTTCTGAAACCGTCAAAAAAGTGTAAGACCGGAACCCTTGATTTAATGGCCGCAAGATGGGAAACAAACCCTAAATCCATTGCCTCTTGAACATTATTTGAACAAATCATTGTAAAACCTGTTTGGCGAGCAGCATTAATATCTTGATGATCTCCGAAAATAGACAAGGCATGGGCCGCTAAAGCTCTGGCACTGACGTGAAAGACTGCCGGAACTAGATTTCCAGCCATCTTATACATTTCCGGAATCATAAGCAGTAAACCTTGAGACGCGGTGTAAGTTGTTGTCAAGGCTCCGGCTTGAAGGGAACCGTGCAAGGCGGCTGAGGCCCCAGACTCAGATTGCATCTCAACTACTCTTACCGGTTGGTCAAAGATATTTTTTTTACCATGAGCCGCCCATTCGTCAACTCCTTCAGCCATTGGTGAAGATGGAGTGATCGGGAAGATGGTTGCGACTTCAGTCAGGGCATACGATGCCTCTGCTGCAGCCTGATTTCCATCCATTGTCTTCATTTTCTTAGCCACACAAAGAACCTCCTCAAAATGCTTTTTTGATCATAGGCTTAAATTAGTATTTGTCAATGGTCAACTCTCATACATATTTTTCTTAAAAAAATACAAATTCACAAAAAAGTAATTAGTTTTCCGACTATGACAGTTATGTGTAAACTTTCTAATATTCTTATAGGGTCAATTAATCAATTATAAATTTGCACATTAAATTTTATATCAAAGTTTAAAGGAATTATCCTTATTTTGTAGAATTATAGTGATTCATGTAGAAGTTTAAGACTATATGATGGTATTGGCATTGAGTCCGTGTTACGAGCATGATTAAGGATTGGTTTAACAATCAGGTTAGGATCTGACAAATTCAATTCGCTTAGTTTAAAGGAGTAAAGGATTATGACGCTGTCTTTTCGAAACTTAGCTCTGCTAGTAATGCCTCTTCTGTTCTTTCCATTGTCTAATAATATCTATTTACATTCTGACCCCAAAGGCTTTACCTGGCTTATAGCGCTATTGATAACCTTTACGACTGCAGTCACGTTTTATACTCGAAATAAGACCGTTGAAAAAAAAGCAGTTTGCAAAGCTAAGGAACTAACAAACACTCTAAAAAAGCTTACCGACAGTGAGGATAAGCTAAAAACCCTACTTGTCAATTTGAATGTAGGTATTGCCGTGTTTTCCCCACAAGGAGAATTGCAACTGTGCAATAGGAAGTTTATTGAGCTTGGAAGCCCTTTTAACCTTGACGAAGTAAGCCCTATTGGGACTTTGATCGACCCATCTCTTAATGAGGATTTGCCTAAAGACTTGTTAGAAAAGGCAATTGTCCATTATATCAATGAAGAAGGGCAGGGAATGTCCATCTATGAGTTTCCTCTATTCAAAGTAATATCTACTTGCAAACCTTTACATAAGCAAATAATCGGCATAAAGACTCCTGATAACGGGGGTGTTCGGTGGGCAATGGGAGATTATAAACCCGAGTTTAACGAAACAGGTGGGTTATCTAAGGTAGTTGTTACAGTCGTCGATATAACTGATCAAAAAAACTCAGAAATAGCCTTGATGAAAAGTGAAACAAGGTTAAATGCATTTTTAAAGGTTATACCAGACATGTTTTTCTTATTAGATCAAAATGGCAATTTGATTGATCATTATTTAGAAAATACAATAATTCCCTCACATATGCAGGGTGCTTTCATGGGCAAAAATGTTAATGATTTAGACTTTATCGATAGGTATCTTTCTCAGATAACTATCCAAAAAATCGAAAAACTTTTTGAGACGGGTGACATCCAAACCATTGAGTTTTGTGCACAGGAACATGGTAAAGAGATTTACTTTGAAGTAAGATTAGTTCTTTGGGGAGACAATAAGGTTCTAGCGGTAGTTAGAGATATTTCTAAGCGTAAGGAATCAGAAATCAAGCTCTATAACATGAGCATTTATGACACTCTAACAAATCTATATAATAGAAATTATTTTGAGGAGACCTTAAATAAACATTTGAATAAAGACACTTCTGGAGTAGGTATTGTCATTTGTGATATTGACGGATTAAAACTAGTCAATGATACTCTCGGTCATACTATAGGTGACGATTATCTCAAGATGGCGGCAACGATACTGCACGAGAATTTTAAGAAAGAAGACGTAGTTGCTAGGATTGGTGGAGACGAGTTTGCCGTGTTAATAAATCATACATCTACAACTGACCTCTCCTCCATCGTAGCTAAAATCGATAAATCACTAGAGCTTATTAATACTGAGGAACGTATTATACCTATTAGCATGTCTTTAGGTTATGCGGTTGGGAATGGCACACAAAAGGATTTGAAGGAACTCCTTAAGCTTGCCGATAATCTAATGTACCGTGAAAAGCTCCACCACCGACAAAGCGAAAAGAGTAAGAATATACAAATCCTTGCTAAGATGCTGGAGGCCCGTGACTTTATAACGGAAGGTCATGGTGACAGGATGCAAGAGTTATGCGGCAAATTGGCGGAAGGTATTGGAATGTCTAACAATGAGATTAAAGACATGCATCTTTTTGCTCAATTCCATGATATTGGAAAGGTTGGTATACCTGATAGAATTCTATTTAAACCGGGAAGACTTACCAGAGATGAAATGGAGGAAATGAAACTCCATCCCGAAATTGGCTTTCGTATTGCAGAATCTTCGCCGGACCTCGCGCATATTTCGGACTGGATACTCAAACATCACGAGTGGTGGGATGGTAATGGTTATCCATTTAAGTTGAAGAGAGAGGAAATTCCCTTGCCTAGCAGGATTCTTGCTATTGTCGATGCCTTTGATGCCATGACAAACAACAGGCCTTACCGAAAGGCCATGTCTAAGGAAGATGCTTTAAAGGAAATTATAAATTCTAAAGGAAGGCAGTTTGACCCTCTGCTTGTAGAAAAGTTTATTGAATTGATTTAACAAAAAAACGCCGCGTTGTGGAGGCAAAACCTCTGCAACACGGCGTTAGTATATATCTGAAATAAAATATTATAGCTTAAGTGGAGCGGGTGATGAGAATCGAACTCACGTAGCTAGCTTGGAAGGCTAGTGCTCTACCATTGAGCTACACCCGCAAACTGTTCGACATTAATTATACCATATCAATTGCTTTTAAAGAAGACCCTAAATTAAATTTTTTAACCTCAGTTGATAACCTCAGATGATAAAATGAT
The DNA here is from genome assembly GCF_000231385.2 of Desulfosporosinus meridiei DSM 13257. Taxonomy (NCBI): domain Bacteria; kingdom Bacillati; phylum Bacillota; class Clostridia; order Eubacteriales; family Desulfitobacteriaceae; genus Desulfosporosinus; species Desulfosporosinus meridiei. Next base: position 3,718,713 of record NC_018515.1, read on the forward strand.
GTTTTCCCGAAGTTAACATATCGCTATAAAGAAAAAATTTCTTTAAGATTGGATCATTTATTATACAGTAAGTGTTGAAAAACCGCATAGTTAGAAAAAGCAATAGACAGGGCACCTATATTAAGTGTCATGTCTATTGCTTTTAATGACAAAGGTTAAATTAATTAGTGTGTGCTTTCCCCAAGTAGGCCTCTTGAATCAAAGAGTCAGCAATGACATCTGAAGAGCTACCGCTATGGGTTATCCCTCCTCTTTCCATTACTAAGACACTGTCCGCAACTTTTAGGGCCGATTTAGTATTCTGTTCTACCAGGATAATCGTAACCCCTTTCTTTTTTAATTGAACCAGAATGGACATTATCTCTCGAACGACTAATGGAGCTAGTCCTATGGAGGGTTCATCAAGCATTAAGAGGGTCGGACGTGACATTAACCCCCTGCCGATAGCTAACATTTGCTGTAAACCACCACTTAAACTGCCTGCCTGATCCCTCTCTCTCCCTTTTAAAGCTGGAAAAAGCTCCATTATTTCTTTCACATCATTCATCAATTCGCTCTTATCTTTCCTGTAACGATGAAAAGCTCCCAACATGAGATTATCTAGGACACTTAATGAGCTGAAGATTTCTCTTTTTTCCGGCACAAGGCTAATCCCTTGTTTGACTACCTGATCCGGTTTTTGTCCGGCAATGGAGTTATTCCTAAAGATAATCTCTCCCGCTGAGGGTCTGTACAGCCCCGCTATCGTTCCAAGAAGGGTACTTTTGCCTGCCCCATTCGCTCCCAAGATAACCAGCAATTCCCCCTCCTTGGCTTCTAAAGAGAGATTGTTGATGGCCTGCACATAGCCGTGATAAACACCTAAGTTTTTAATGCTAAGCAATCTTTTCATCCTCTCCGAGATATGCTTTAATCACTTCAGGGTGAGCCTGAATTTCTGCCGGTGTTCCTTCCGCGATTATTTGACCAAAATTTAAAACGACAATCCTATCCGCGGCTTCCATCACGGTTTGCATATCATGCTCTATCAGGATCATGGCTGTACCTTTTGTTTTGAGTTTTTTTAAATAGTCTGTCAGGGCCTCTGTTTCCGAGGGATTCAAGCCTGCTGCAGGTTCATCAAGGAGTACCAGTGCAGGCTTAGAGGCCAGAGCTCTGGCTATTTCTAAAAGTCTTTGCTTACCAAAGGGCAACTGAGTAGCCGGCAGTCCGGCGGTTTCCGCCAGCCCAATTTCTTCAAGTAAGATTAGTGATTCTTCCCGGATCCTTTTTTCTTCACGACAAGTTCCGGGAAAGGAGAAAAATGAGCGAAGAAATCCTTTTTTACTTCTTAGATATGCCCCGGCCATAACATTTTCCAAGACCGTCATGCTGCCGAAAAGCTGAAGGTTTTGAAAGGTTCTGGTTATGCCGGCAGAGGCAATCTCATAGGGTTTTAGCCCGACCAACTCTCGGCCATTAATGGTTACTGAACCTGTCTCCGGTAGGAGAGTCCCCGTAATAATATTGAAGAGGGTAGTTTTTCCTGCCCCGTTAGGACCAATCAGAGCTAGGATACTTCCTTCTTTTACTCCAAAACCTATATCCTTGACTGCCATAATCCCACCAAAATGTTTTGATATCCCGCTTAGTTCAAGTAGCATTTTGCTAACCCTCCTTTTCCGCTTCTTACCCTTCAGGCTTCAGTTCCTTTTTGGGAGGTTGTCTGAAGTATCGTCCAATACTGCTTAAACCTTTGGGTTGGAAAATCATGAGACCTACAAGAATGATTCCGTAGATGATGATTTGATATTCGCCGCCTGCTCCCGGTATTAATAAAGGTACAATTTCTCTTAGCAGTTCATTCAAGGAAACCACCACAACTGCTCCTAATAAGGGTCCCCAAAAGGTGCCCAAACCTCCGATTACGGCCATGAGCACAAATTGCACTGACGTATGAAAGCTGAAGGGGGAAGGACTGATAAAGGTAACATAAAAAGTATATAACCCTCCGGCAAGTCCGGCTAAAAGTGCGCTAAAGATAAATGCCTGGAGTTTGAGCCTGGCACAGTCAACCCCAGCATTTTCGGCTGCATACTCACTTTCTCGAATTGAGCAAAGGGCTCTTCCTGTGCGTGAATGAACTAAATTATAGATTCCTACTAATATTATTAACAGCATGAACCAGACCAGTAAATAGAATTTCTGATCATTGTCGAAAGATATAGTCCCTATCGTAAGGTTTGGAATCCCACTCATTCCTGAAGGACCACCGGTGAGTTCTCCCCCCTCGTTGAAGATTATATGAACTAATATTCCAAAACCAAGTGTTGCTAAGGCCAAATATAGTTCTCGTAGCTTCAGGGTCTGCCGACCAATTATAGCTGCTATAATTCCCGGTAAGATCGCTGCTGCAAGGAGGGCTAAGAGGGTGGGCCAATGAAAGCGAGTTGTTAAAATGGCTGCTGTATATCCTCCTAAGCCAAAAAATGCCGCATGCCCAAAGGATACCTGGCCTGCATATCCCATCAAAATCCCCAAACCCTGCACGACGATTGAATAGATAGCAATAATAACTAATGTGCTGTAAAGGTAATTGCTATCTAGCTTAAGAGGTATGACAAGAAGGAAAAGCAACAGAATTAAGCCCTTATGATTCTTCAAATGCATTGTTTCACCTCTAATCCTTCTAATACTTTAAAATTATATTTTCCGTTCTCTAATTGCTCCGATAATTCCCTCAGGTCGTATGAGAAGAACCCCCAGCAAAATGATGATGGATATGGCATCCTTTAAACCCGAGGAAATGAGTCCGGAACTAAAGGACTCCAGAATCCCTAAGAGAATCCCCCCGATAACTGCACCACCGACATTGCTCAGTCCTCCAATCGCGGCAGCCACAAAGCCTTTAACTCCCAGCATAAACCCCATATCATAGGTGACCATAGTGATAGGCCCAATACTCACCCCAGCTGCTGCCCCCAACCCTCCTGCGGATACGAAGGCTAACAGGGAGATGGTATTTAAGTTTATGCCCTGAAGTCTCGCACCAGTTTGGTTATATACGGAAGCTTTTACAGCCTTTCCCCAGAAGGTATGCTCAAAGAAGCCATATAATCCAGCTAAGGTAACTGCAACAAGAGAAAAAATCCATATACTCTGAGGATTTAGGGCAGCTCCACCAATCATTATTGACCCTCCTTGGGAGAAGGCGGGGAGAGAATAGGTATCCGTTCCCCAGATAAGCAGCGCCAAACCGCGTAACGATATGGAGAGACCAATGGTTATTATTAACATCCCCAGGCTGCTGGCGCCTCTCGCTCTGTTAATTGTCAGGCGCTCCAGCAAACCACCGAGGATACCTACTAAAATTACCGAGACCAGAAATACTGCAGCCATTGGCATCCCGGTTCCTTGTAAGCTGACCGCTATCAGGGCCCCGATGACAACAAATTCCCCTTGAGCCAAGTTTAAGATGCCCGTAACATTAAAAGTCGTAACCAGGGTTAAAGCAATGATGGAGTATATGCTGCCTAAGGTCAGTCCGGTGAGTAAAAGTTGTAATAGTTGTTCTCCCATCAATAAAACACCCCGTTATTCTATAAGCTTCCATTTTCCTTGATCTACCTTCACTAGTACCGCAGAATCTTCCTTCAGGCCATTATGATCCTCAGGTGACATATTAAATACTCCTGAAATACCGACAAATCCCTGAGTCTTTTCCAGTTCTCCCCTAATGGCCTCACGATCCGGCCCGGCTTTTTCCAGCGCACTTACCAGCAGATTAAAGGCGTCCCAGGCATAGCCTCCAAAGGAATTCGGCTCGCTATTATATTTCTTGGCATAATCAGCGATGTAACTCTCCAATACTTTTTTCTGAGGATCATTGTCTGGAATTTGCTGAGCCACAGATAGTTTGCCAATGGGCAGGAGAGTATCATCAGCAGCACCTTGCGCAAGTTCAATGAATTTTTGGTTGCCTACTCCATGACTGTGAATCAAGGGAATAGTGAGACCTACATCTTTAAAATTCTTAGTTAAAATTGAAGCCGAAGGCGGGATAGCCCAAACGATGACGACTTGAGCCTCACTGGCTTTTACTTTGGATAACTGGGGAGTCATGTCTTTGTCATTGGCATCAAATTTCTCTTCAGCAACAATACTAATTCCACTATTTTTCACGGCAGCTGTGAGCGCTTTTTTTCCATTGTCGCCGTAGGAGTTGTTCATATACAAGAAGGCAATTTTGTTCAAGTTGTTTTTCTTAAGGTAACTAATTATCTTACTAATCATGACAATATCGCTTTGGGCTGTTTTAAATACCCATTTCCTATCACTCGTTGGCTCAACGATACTGCTGGCAGCGGCTAAGGAAATCATAGGAACTTTTTCACTTTCGACGGTCTTGATCATGGCCATAGACGTCCCGCTGGAACTAGCCCCCAGTATTGCCAGTGATCCTTTTTCAATCAGAGTTTTAACGGCTAAAACGCTTTCGGTTTCGTCACTTTTGTTATCCATGATGGTCAGATCCACCGGATGTCCGTTAATCCCCCCCTCAGAGTTTAGCTTCTCAACCATCATTAGCAGGGTGTCACGTTCTGGTACTCCTAATGATGAGGAATTGCCGCTGATATCCAATACTGCCCCAATTTTATAGGGTTCATTTGCCGATGCCGTAGTACTCTTTACATCTGCTTCCTTAGTTGGGCTGCAGGCACTGATTAGTAAGCTGATTACCAATAGAAGCGCAAGTCCTAATCTTCTCTTTAATCCCTTTGACATGTTTTTCATGCAAATCACTCCTTACGATTTTGTTATAAGGCCTCATAAATAACCGCTGAAATTTTCACCTCCAAAATATAAAATAAAAAAATAAACACTTCTCATCCCTAAAGGGACGAAAAGTGCATTTCGCGGTACCACCCAGATTGAGTCTATAAAAAGACCCCTCCTCATTTAAGTACGGGAATAATAATATTCATAGAATATCTATTCCTTATACCCTCTTCCTTTTAACGGTGGAAGTCTCCGACCAAGCCTACTTTCCATAAGGTTTCAGTTTGGTAGCTCAGAGGTGAACCTTCAACGGTTGATACCATAGCAGCGCTTTCAGTCTATGACGCCGCCTCCCTGAAAAGATCGTTCCGTTTACTTTACCCCGTCATCACAAATAAAAATATAGGTTATATGGTTGGTATTCTACCAGCTTTTTCTATTAAGGTCAATATATAAAATTTAAAATAAGTGAATATTGGCTAAGACCCTTTTGCGCGTGCTTCCGTGAAAATAACCTTAAAATAGTATATAATGATTACAAATTACTGTTTTAAGGTAGGGATTGTCCATGAATCCGATTAATAAATCTATCGTACAAACTGAACTAGATCGTTTTCTAAATCGTGAAGTCTACCTCCACCTTGAGACAACCAATGGCGCTTATGCCGTTCATAGACAAGAGAGCAAAATGACCGTGGGGGCGTATATACGCAATGGTCTTATCCGCTTTGGGCGGGGGATTATCACAGGAGAAGGCCCATACCGCGTAGGTCTTAAAATGGAAATCGGCTGGGTCTACGCCGAAGGCTTAACGGATTACGAGATTGATCCGGAAGGTCAACTCTTACTAGCCGGCCATGATCAAGAGGGGCGCTTAGCAGTGGCTCTAGAACTCAGCCTGTCTCCTTTTGAATTGTAACTTATAGTGTGGAGGGAATATTTCTTGGAAGAACATGTTCTTGTAGTTTTCCCGCACCCAGACGACGAAACGTTTGGCTGTGGCGGAACCATAGCTCAATTCACAAAATCTGGAGTTCCTGTCACTTATATCTGTGGTACTTTAGGACAAATGGGACGCAACATGGGTAAGCCACTCTTTGCCAACCGCGAATCATTGCCAATTATACGGGAAGTGGAGTTGGAGGTAGCATGCCAGGCCCTTGGTATTCAACGCCTGATTCAACTTGGATTGCGAGATAAAACGATAGAGTTTGAAAACCCTGAATTATTGACGGACAGGCTTGAGCAGATCATTTTAGAAGTCAAGCCATCCTTGGTTCTTACCCACTATCCCGGTTATGCTGTTCACCCGGATCATAATGCTCTGGGCGACGTGACCATCCGAGCTGTATCCCGCCTTTCCCCTCAAGAACGTCCTACGGTGTATGCCCACGCTTTTGCTCGCGACTGTCAAGATCAGCTCGGAAAACCAGATATAATAAACGACATTAGAGATGTTGCTGAGATAAAGCTGGCTGCAATCCGAGCTCACAGATCCCAATCACAAGTAATTCTTCCCCGTCTCTCTAATGGACAGTTTAAGAATCCGTCTTCGAAGAACTCATACAACCATATGCTCACTCGCGAATCCTTCTGGATCTATCGTTTTTCGTAAATATTTTTAACATTTCATATATTGACAAGTAACAATGTATGTCCACCTTGACCTTAAGACACTTATTTGAAAATCCGGCGGTTTTGATGTGAACTCATCTAGACGAGTTCACATCAAAACCGCCGGATTTTTTAGTTTACTAGGTTTACTTAGCAGCATTAGATCTGGACTGATTTATTAAGGCACGTTCTGCTTTAACATCATTTTTTATATATACGAACCAATAAACTCCGGCGACAAAAAAGGATCCCCCTACAATGTTTCCCAGTGTAACCGGAACCAAGTTATTTATTACAAAGGTTCCCCAGTTTAAATTCTCTAGCGCTTGTGATCCCAAATGAGACTCAGTCACCCAACTCGGATTTGCTTTTGCTAGAATTCCAGCGGGAATATAATACATGTTCGCTATACTATGTTCAAAGCCGGATGTGATAAAAAGCCATATCGGGAAGAAGATCGCCAGTATTTTACCAACCATATCCTTCGCCCCATAGGCCATCCAGACTGCTAGACAGACTAACATATTACACATAACCCCCAAATAGAATGCCGACATAAACGGCAACCCTACTTTATAGGAGGCAATTTTGATGGTTACTCCTCCTAAAACATTAGCACCACTGTTATACAATCCAGAATGAACCATCATATAAGCAAGAAGTATTGCTCCAATGAAATTGCCGCAGTAAACGAAAAACCAATTCTTTAGCATATCCTTGAATTTTACTTTTCCATCTAATACTCCGCCTAAAATTAAGGTGTTTCCGGTAAACAATTCTCCGCCTGCCAATACAACCATCATAAGTCCTGTTCCAAATATTGCCCCTGCCAGAACTTTTCCCAAGCCATAGGTTTCCGGCTTGGCAAATAAATTAAAAGCCGCCATATTTGAGCCTTCGGCTGCAAAGGCAATGAAAGCACCCGCTAAAATTGCCAAAATAAATTGATTGGAATATTTCATACCCACCTTTTTGATGCCTGTTTGTATAGCAGTATAAGTTATTTCAGATGGTGGCAAATAACTTTTTGTCTCCACAGTTATCACTCCTACTTGATAGTTTTTGACTGCTTTTAAAGTTTATAATTACTGTTTCTTCTAAAGATAAGCTTCTGCTCACTCCTTTTTAGGTTTTATTCTTCACTACCTCAGAAACAAATTTGATTACCAGAAGTTATGAACCGTAGTTAACTTTACCGTGCTTCTACCAGTATGTCATCCATTTGAACATTAATAAAATGTTTTGTGGATAATTAATATATTTCGAAATTTTCGTTAATTGCAGAAAAAAGCAGCATGATCCGGCTCAAACCGTACTCATACTGCTAGTCTTAAATATTGAGAAATTATTTCAGAGGATATTTTAGATTGGAGTAAATAGCTTAACTGGTCGGCCAATTCCATATTTAAGCTTGGATATTAACAGACCACGGTCTTCTAAGAACTCGAGATAGCGACGTACTGTTACCCTAGTTAGCTTCACTCCTTCAGCAACCTCTTCTGAAGAAAGGGGTCGGCGGTTAGCTTGTAAAAATTCAATGATCTGCTCAAGAGTTGTTTCGTTTAATCCTTTTGGCAAATCCTCCTCTTTGATAGACCATGCTGTGTCAGCTTTAGATACTTCTTCTGGCTCACTAGTGTTAGACGTTAAGAGGGAAAGATCGGTTGTCTCAATGTCCTCAGACGAATCAATAACTGTATCTTCAATTTCGGCAAGTGGCATTTCCCCATTACTATCAGCTCTGCTATCAATCTCCTCGATGGAAGTTTGAAACTGTTCTACCATTTGGTTAAAGGCATCCTCCAACTCTTCAATTTCTTTGACTCTAGAAACTTTAACCTTCTCAGTAACGTGCCCAGTTGCTACATCTCTAGTTCCTAACATGATATTATGTAAAGGATTAATGATAACTTTCTGAATAAAAAACCAGGTAATAAGTGCTATTAAGATCGTTAAACCTAAACCCAAGACCGCCATTGTGATTAGAGATCGGGTGATTATTTCCTTCTCATAAGCATGGGAAATTCCCACATAAAAGATCCCAATAATATTGCCATTTTCCGCTCGTAAAGGAGCATATCCTGATTGGTGCCACTGTCCTACAACATTGGCTTCTCCTATGAAAGTTTGACCATCCTCCAATACCGTCCGGGCTACGTTAGCTGAGACCTTGGTTCCTATCACTCGTTCATCGTTTGACCCAAGAACTGTAGTTGCTACCCTTGTATCGCCCAAGAAAAAGGTCACTGTGTCTCCGGTTAGACGGGACAAATGATCAACTAATTCGTTATTTAGGTTGATCTTAGTGGCCCCTTTATATAGGTTTCCATCTTGCACTGACCAGTAACCAGGATAGGTCTTATCAATAATCTCTCCACATGTTGCCAAATCTGTCTGCGTTTTTATAATTGTGGCTGCCACAACGCGATCTTTCATATACCACCCCAGAACCGTGAGAAAGCAAACTGCCAGCAAAAACAATGAACCCAGCAGCAATATGAGCATTTGATGTTTGAGTGAACGCACTCAAATTCACCTCTTTCGTTTGCGCTTAGACTTATATAGATATTTAAGATTAATTCGCAAATAACTTTAAAATACCTTCTCAAATCACTAATTAAGGCTTGCTTTTTATCGAAAAGTATAGATTTTTTAGTTAAAGATAGTTTCGTGTGAAAAATGTGCATACGAAAACCTTTGGTGTCAAAAACCGTTACATGGAGTTAAAAATGATGTAGAGTAAACCAAATGTTAACGTCAGACTCGGCCGGGCTTATACCAAGAATCTTACACGCGTAAGATTCTTGGTACAAGCCCATAAGAAGCCTAGCTAATTATAATTGCAGTTAATTTTTATTGACTATTATCAATGACCTTCTCTATATACTGAAGAACTCTAAGAGTGTCTTTGGTTTGAGGAATAAAAGCAAAGAGCCTTGGGAGAAATTGTTTCCTCTTAGCAAGATCCAAAGCGGCAGGATAATTCAGATCCAACAACCAAGCAAGGCGGATCAGCTTAATATCTACAGGAGTCTTTACACTAGTGTAAGAGATTTGTTTTCCCCTTAAGATGCCTGGATAATATCCGAAGAATATCTTTCATCTTTGTGATTTCTTTCAATGGCAAAATGAGGAGTTCGGGCAGGATTCTCATAAAAACTGATTACCTGCTCAAGAATATCCAGTTTGTCGGCATCTCGAATTAACTTACAGAGTTTTAGAGTATTCCCAAGCACCTTTTTATGAACGACACGTTGATTGTGATTAAGTATGGCAGTAAATATAAGATCTTTTTCCTGCTCACTCCCTCGACCTAAAAAGACTTGTTCCCGCTCCAGAACTGATAATCCCAGTTTGGCATGATCTTCACTCTGATAATCTTTGAATGTATGATATCTTACATATTGTTCAAAACGCCCTACATCATGAAAAAGCCCTATTACTTCTGCGAGAAACATCTGATTCTCGTTTAACCGAAGGTCATGGCCAAGGGTTAGCATGTATTCTCTAACTCTTATGGAATGTTCCTTTTTATACCACAAATTAGCCTCTATTTCTGGATCTTCCGAAGGGAATCTCTTCGTGTATTCTTCAAACCATGTTCTAAAAAAACGAATATCCTCTTGGGTCATCGAATATCTCCTTTATGTTTTAGGCATTCTCTTATTATCCATTATAATTATAGTCCACCAAATAATATTACTCTTGAAACAATCTAAAACATAGTCAACACCAGCAATAGAGAGCCCTCCCGAAGCCGCTTTAACAGCATGGAAGGGCATGGCCAATTATAGGATTATGGGAGTTATTCCTGGACACTCGGTTCAAATTTGTCATTAAGAATTAAAGCACCATAGTGTTTTAATTGCTCACGAGATAGATTTGAAGTATTCGATAGAACTACGCCCACCCTTCCAGGATAATATCTTAGGATTTTGTCAACTATTTCAAGAGAATCACATTTGATAATCAGCGGCTTCTTAACGAGATAGCTTATAGTGCTAATAAATTCCCATACGTCAAAGGTTACATTCATATCCCCAAAATCTATGAACAAGCAATCCATCTTTGCCGCTTTATAATCTTGCAGCAAGCTATAAAAATCGCCTTTTTTTAACACGTCTCTCAGATCATTATTAATGAAAAGCTTTTCAATAGATAATTCCTTGTTAGAAAGTTCTAAGTAACTAAAAGCTGACGCAATCATCGTATTCGAACGCAATTCTAAGTTCGGAACTTTAATCTCATTGAGCTCTTTCCTCAAGGCACTGATAAATTCCGGGGTGGTTCCACAACACCCACCGATAAGTCTTACTCCATGCTCAACATATTCTTTTGTATAAGCACTAAATTGTTCTGGTTTTTGTTTATAGACCGCTTCTCCTGCAACTAATTCTGGCATACCAGCATTCGCTTTAACTGAAAGAGGAATGGAAACAACCCCATGCATTTTCTTGATAGGTTCAAGTAAACTGTCAGGTCCGCCGGAACAGTTAGCCCCAACTACTTCCACGTTTAAAGCTTCACAGACTATTCCACATACCTCAGCTGAATTACCGGATAGAGTTCTACTATTGTCATTAAAGGTTACCGAAGCAATAATTGGCAAACTTGTAGTTTCTTTAGCGGCCAAAATAGCTGCTCTTAATTCATTTAAATCTGTAAATGTTTCAAAATTAACAACATCCGCACCCGCATCCTCGATTGCCTTTAATTGCTCTTTAAAAATATCATAAGCTTTGTCAAAACTTAATTCCCCCGCAGGTTCCATAATCATTCCCGTTGGTCCAACTGAAGCAGCAACGTAAGTGTTATCTCCTGCTACCTCTTTAGCCAATTTGACCCCTTCAAAGTTTACTTGATAAGTCTTATCCCCTAAGCGGTGCTTATCAAGGGTAACTCTATTACCAGGAAACGTATTGGTTTGGATTACGTCAGATCCTGCTTGTTTATAGAGATTATACAGGTTTTTGATCTCATCAGGTTTTGATAGATTCCATGATTCAGACGCTTCATTGCCTTTTAACCCTCTCTTCTGAAGCATGACACCTTTAGACCCATCATATAGTAAAACCCTTTCTTGGATCGAAGTTAAAAAACTCTTCATAAATTAAACCTCCTACTAAAATACAATAATAAGCAATATTAATAAACTATACCTTATTTTTACGCAATTCTCTACTTTAAATCCCCAAAAACACTTATTAATTGTACTCGCTTCAAGTAAAAAACAAATTCGCCCTTAGTTATTAAATTGCGAATCACTTTATTAACAAAAAAGTACTCAGTCAAAGCTGAGCAACCAATTTATGGAGGTGTTCATTTATACGAATTGAAAGAGAATCACGCAATTAATCAATTTACACTTTCTCAATCCGGAGGATGTTCAAGTAAACTCACGAGTAAATCCACGGCAGCTTGAACATCACTTCGATCAACCATTTCAGCCGGACTGTGAACATATCTCGTCGGGATTGAAATTACACCGGAAGGAACTCCTCCTCTAGACAAATGAATAGCTCCGGAATCCGTCCCTCCGTACTCTAATACCTCCCACTGGAAGGGAATATTCCTTTCCGCTGCTACTCCAGCCATCCAGCGTTTTATTTGAGGAGGGGTAATCAACGAACGATCGAGGACTTTAATCCCCACACCACTTCCTAATTTCACCGACATGGTGTGGTCCTTAGGAGTATCTCCTGTAGCTGTCACATCAACAGCTATTGCCAGGTCAGGTTCAAGAGCATAGGCTGCCGTTTTGGCACCTCTGGTTCCGATTTCTTCTTGCGCAGTAAAAGCAAAAACTAATTCATTAGTAGACTTGGAACGTTTAAGGGCTTCAATAACCACAAAACAACCAACTCGGTCATCAAGAGCTTTGGCCATGATTCTTGATCCTACTTCCACGAAATCTCCTACAAACACTGCCGTTTCTCCTAGGTGGACAATCTGTTCGGCCTCATTCTGGGAAACTGCACCAATATCAATATAGAGTTTATCTAGTTTAAAGTCACTTGGTTTAGCTAATTTTTCTACTCCGATGGTTCCGATTCTCCCCGTATTAAACTTAACCCTTTGTCCAACTAGGTTAGCAGTACGCACTCCACCAAGAGGGGTAAAACGTAAGAATCCCTCTTTATCAATATGTGTAATCATCAAGCCGATTTCATCCATATGAGCAGCAACCATGATTTTTTTACCCGTTCCGTGACGTACAGCTAGGAGATTTCCTAAAGTGTCACTAATAACTTCGTCACAATAAGGACTTATCTGAGCAGATATGAATTCTGCGACTTGCTCTTCTGAACCGGAAGGGCCAAATATCTGGGTTAACTGTTCCAGGATTCTGAAATCCATATCCATTAAGATTTATCCTCCTTAGCAAAATTAATTGAGCTTCCTTCAAAGAAATTTGGTAATTCCTTTAGAAGAGCATTAACAAGGTCATAACAATCTCTATAATCCTTTTCTGAAATTACTGAGGCAAAAGAATGGATATAGCGACACGGCACATTCAAACAAATGGTGGGTATTCCAACATTGCTGATATGTATCGAACCGGCATCGTTTCCGCCACCACTTCCGCGCCGAAACTGTAAAGGAATACCGTTTTGTCGAGCTACACTCGTCACCCATTGGATGAGCTTGGCACTATAGAGTGTCGATCTATCCATTAATGAACAAGCGGGACCATTACCGAGCTCGGTGATCCAACCATCTTCGGCACCTTCGGACATATCGTCCGCCACACTTGCTTCCAGTATGATTGCAAAATCCGGAGCCAAGTGATGAGCGGCAACCTTAGCCCCTCGCAGGCCTACCTCCTCTTGAACAGTAAACCCTGCAATCAAGGGGAAATCATAATCGTTTTTGAGCAGCTCTGCTAATATGGCACATCCCACTCGGCCATCAAGGGCCTTACCCTTATAAAGCCCGTCTCCAAAGGGCTCAAATTCGGTTGTGAAATAGGCATAATCTCCAAGTTTTACTTTGCTTGAAGCATCTTCTTTGGATTTTGCTCCGATATCAATATAAAGTTGGTCACAGGACAAAGCATTTTGCCGTTCCGTATGTTTTTGGAGATGAATGGCCTTCGCCCCAATAACTCCCACGCAGGAGTTGTTGATTTGAACAGGTTTTGAGACCAGAATTCGGGCATCTATTCCGCCAACAGGGCGAAATTTAAGAAATCCTTCTCCGGTTATATCGATAATCATTAAGGCCACTTCGTCCATATGGGCAGCCAGCATTACTTTTGGGCCGGAAAGAGAGTCATTTTTCATCCCAATCAGATTTCCCATTTTGTCAGTACTAATAATGTCTACAAAGGGTTCTATTGTTTGCCGCAAGAAATTACGAACAAGATTTTCCGCCCCTGAAGTACCATTTAATTCGCTAAGACTCTTTAATAACATAACATTCCCTCCAAATCATCCGGTAAGGAGGCGATGGAATAGGCCAAGCATCCGTTCCTGAATGCCCCGGAATCGGTTCAATTTGAATAGGTACACGATGAAAATAAGCTGTGTCCACAAGATGTCGATAGATAGCCGGATGGATATTTGGCCCGAGCGCAACAGTCGGCCCTTTTCCCAGATCAATTGTAACTTGCCCTTTTAGATCAGGAGTACAAGCATGAGTAACATCTATAGTTACTGCCAGATCCGGATTAAGAGTATAAGCACTGGTGATTGCTCCCCTGGCCCCTACTTCTTCCTGGGTAGTTGCTACTGCAACTACATCATGAGAGTGCTTAAGCCTAGACAGTTCTTCCAGGCAAACCTTCATTGCTACTACTCCGGCTCTATCATCAAAGGATTTTCCAGCTATTAAGTTATTGAGAAGCGAATAGATTTGGCGTTTTATAGTGATTATATCTCCAACTTGGATAACCTCCTGGATTTTGGCCAGAGGCATCCCTACATCAATAATCATTTCTTCCATTTTGACAGCCTGACTTGATTCCATTTTATCGAATAGATGGGGCGACAACGAAGCTATAATACCAGGAATGGCTTGATTTCCATGAACCAGTACCTCTTGAGACAAGAGAGTGCGCTGGTCGGTTCCGCCAATGGAGGTGAATTGAAGAAAACCACGGGAATCAATCTTTTTCACAATCAGACCAATCTCATCCAGATGCGCAGCTAACATAATCTTTTTATTAGAATCTTTATTCCCTCTTTTCAGAGCATAAACATTGCCCAATTTATCATGCTGTACCTCATCACTAAATTCTTTAAATCCTTCCCTGACCAAAGAGGCAATTGAAAACTCATACCCGGAAACTCCCGAGGCTATTGATAAGAGACTAAGAAAATCTCTGACATCCTTCATTTGCGGATTCATTGAAACCTTCACCTTCTCTCTGCAAGCTGTTTCTAGGGTACGTAATGTTATATATTACTTTGGTTTTCTATTCAGAATAATCTCCAAAACTATTTCAAAACAATATACTCAGGCAGCAAATGCATTAATTTGACCCAAATACTCTTGGTAATTGTCCGTTGTAACATAGTTTTTATTTTGTTCCTTATTATTTCGAATTTTGGAACTTTAGTAAATGCAATCTATTTTGATGTGAAAAGTTATATAATTAACTGAATGAGTAAAATAATGCAATTGAAGCGAGGTATGCTAAATTGAGTATTTTTGAAATTATAATGTTAATATGCTTTGGTGCAGCTTGGCCCCTTTCTATTTACAAATCCTATACCTCTCGATCAACGGCAGGTAAAAGTGTATCTTTTTTAATTGTAATACTTATCGGCTATGTTGCAGGGATCATGCATAAGGTGTTTAATCAGTATGATGCAGTCGTATATTTATATCTGCTTAATTTTTTAATGGTCTTTACGGATCTCCTAATCTATTTTCGCAACAGTCGTTTCTCAACTTCAAACCATCCTAGTAAAAAGAAAGTATCTCACTCAGCTGTTTCTGCTAAGTAATAAATAATATTTTGGTATTTCTAGCTATCTCAGAAACAATTCAACTCTAACATCACTGGTCGCAAAATCGATTAATTAAAGGGCTGTCAAGTGACAGCCCTTTAATTAATTTATTCCTTAGTTAGCCCGTATCAAGTATGTTGATAAACCATATCTTAAGCTAAAGGCTAGACCCCTGAAGCTTAAATTATATGATATAATGTACGCGATATTCTAATTAAAAAAGAGGTTGTACTATGTTAAAGGTATTAATTGCCGATGATCAGAAACTCTTACGAGAGAGCTTTAAAACTATTATTGAAAACCACGGGGAAATGAATGTTGTTGCTTGTGCCGCTAATGGAAGAGAAGCCTATGAATTGTGCGGCAAGTGCAATCCCGATGTGGTGTTAATGGATATTTCTATGCCGGTCTGCAATGGAACCGAAGCAACTAAATTAATTAAATCTGATTATCCACATGTCAAGGTTCTGATCGTTACTGCTTCTGATGACGAGGAAGATGTGTCTGAAGCAATCAGTAATGGAGCAAATGGCTACATTCTAAAAAATGTTGGTACGGAAGAATTAATGCTGGCTATCAAAAGCACTTACCATGGTTTACAGATAATGCATAGAGATGTTTTTAGGCCAGCAACTTTTAATAAAAACCTTAAAGAACCAGTGCGAATACAAAACAATAAAGTAATTATTAACGATATCGAAATTCCTATATCTGACAGAGAAGTGGAAATTATCCGTATGATTGTGGAAGGGAAAGACAACAAAGAAATAGGTGCTTCCCTATTCATTGCGGAGGGAACCGTAAAAAATACGATAACCACCATTATCTCAAAGCTTCAACTTAAAGATAGAACCCAACTTGCCGTTTTTGCATTAAAAAATCATATAGTATAGTAGACTATTGTTTTTCAAAGGGTTGCGTGAGCAGGAGGTTGCTCATCTCGTTTTCGCCAACGGGCTTGCTGAAGTAATACCCCTGCATAATATCACAACCCAAATTTGCAAGTAACTCCACATGTTTTTCTTCCTCTACACCTTCAGCCACCGTTTTGAGATTTAAAGTTTTAGCTAGTTCAATAATATGTTTGACAATCTCGTAGTCGACTTTCTGAGTTAGACAGTTTTGAACAAATACTTTGTCAATCTTTATTTCGTCAATTGGATAATCTTTCAAATAGGCTAAGGTAGCTTGTCCCGTGCCAAAATCATCAATCGATAGTTTGAAGCCTTTTTCTTTTAGGGCATACATTTTCTTCTGAGCTTCATCGGGATTTGCAATTATGGCACTTTCCGTTATTTCTATTTTAATAGTTTCGGGAGCGAGATCATATAAACAAGCAAAGTTTGAAATCCTAGCTTCTAAACTTGGATCGTTAAACTGCAAGGCTGATACATTGACGGAAACACTTGTTGATATTTTTTTATTATGAGTTAGCTCGGCTAAATACCTCATGGAATCTTTAATTACCCAATTGCCTAAATTAATTATAGTTCCATTTTCTTCAGCACGGTGAATAAAAAAGTCAGGAAACATAAAGCCATAATCTCTGCTATTCCATCTTATTAGTGCTTCCATTCCAACTATTTTGTGATTATCAGCCCTTACTTGAGGCTGAAAATGCAGAACAAACTCACGATTATCAATGGCCTTAAATAAATTTGTAGCAATCTCAACATGATTCTTATAGTTTCTTTCAAGTTGCTCGTCATAAAATCGAATATAAAATTTTTCCTTGTTCTTTTCTTCGTTAGCTAGTCGAGCATTATTAACAAGTTCATTTCCTGTGGAACCATTTTGAGGGTATAGGGAAATCCCTATTTTGCAAGAAAGCAGTAACTCCCCGTTCAAATACTCAATTGGATTGGCAAATGCCTTGACAAGATCATCTGCAAATCTAGCCGCCTGCTCAGGCCCTGCACTATGAAGCAAAATTGTGAAATTGCCTTCTTTATTATAGGATATTATTTTCACATCTTCTCGACCATTTTGGAACTTTTCTACTAGCCCTTTAAGCATTTGTCGATCATTGATTTTCGAGAGGTAATTGTTTAAAAACATGGAATTGCTTAATTTTACTGCAACTATGGCAAATTGGCAGGTCTTGCTTTGATCTTGACGTATCATAATATTATCAATATAGTCAATGAAAAGCATGTCATTGGGCAATCCCGTGCTCTGGTCATAGAGCAGTCTTCTAAACCGATCAAGTTTTAGAACAGTCCTCACTCTGGCCTTTACTTCCAAAGCATCTAGGGGTTTACATAGAAATTCGTCTGCGCCCGATTGAAAACCTTTTAGTTTTGAAGCTCGATCTTCTAAAGCAGTAACCATAATAACAGGCATTAAGGATGTATAGGGATTATTTCTGATTCTCTTACAAACTTCAAATCCATCCATATCTGGCAATATGACATCAAGGAGCACTAAATCCGGCTTAATCTCAAAGGCCTTTTTCAGAGCTTCCTTGCCATTTGATGCAAATTCTATATAGTAATCCTCTCGTTCTAGCAATGCGTTTAATACTTTCTGTCCCGAGATACTATCATCAACAATTAAAATACTATTTTTTCTATCCATAATATCCTCCTCTCTAAAGATCTAATAGCAGTTATTAGTGCAGATATTCATCACACTTCTCTTTAAGAACTCCCATAGAGACTGGTTTGCTGATATAATCATCCATCCCGGCGTTAATACATTTTTCTCTGTCGCCTTCCATCGTATAGGCAGTCATAGCGAGAATGGTTGTGTTTTTATTAAAGACACTTTTTTTTCTAATTTGGATTGTAGCTTCATAGCCATCCATTATTGGCATTTGGCAGTCCATCAGAATTAGATCATATTTTTTTGTATTACAGATCTCAACAGCCTGTTGCCCGTTAGTTGCCAGTTCGACAGTGTAACCAAGCTTTTTCAGGATTGTCATCTCTAGTCTTTGATTGGCTAGCATGTCTTCAACTAACAAGATTGAAGGTTTTTCATCACCACGGGTCTCTTGAATAACTGAATTATTTATTTCAACCTCTTCTGATAAAGCAGAGGTTTTTAGTAATGCAATCTGAGAAATAAGTTCAATTAACTCCTTCTTGCGGACAGGTTTCAACAGGCATCCGGCAAATCCTATCGTCTTAGCTAATTTAGCATCTCCTTTCTGAGCTGCGGAAGTAATCAGAATCAGTTTAATGTCTCGATACCTCTCATCTCTTAACACCTTTTTTCCAAATTCATAGCCGCTCATCCCTGGCATCATATAGTCCACTAAAATAATTCGAGGTAAATTTTTTGAGGACAATTCTCTTAGAATTTCTATTCCTTCAAAGCCATCTTTTGCACTCTTTACAAGACATCCCACTTCACCCAAGTATTCTCGAAAGATCATTCTGTTAGTATCATTATCATCAATGATCATGATGGAAAGATCCTTCAACTCAACTAATCTAGGCTTTTCTTCATGGTTTTCGAGCTTAGCTTTTTCTAACTCTAGGGCGATTATAAAGGTACTCCCCTTACCTAGCGCACTGACTACATCAATTCTGCCTCCGATTAGTTCGATTATCTTTTTCGATATGGCCAGGCCCAGCCCTGTTCCTTCATATTTTCTTGTTGTAGAAGCATCTGCTTGAGTAAAAACTTGGAATAGGTTTTTCTTAGTCTTTTCGGACATACCAATGCCTGTATCGCGAATTTCAATCTGCAATCGGATTATCTCGGCATTTTCTCTAATCTGCTTTACCGTCACTGTCACCTCACCCTGGTCGGTGAATTTGACAGCGTTCCCTATGATATTATTTAGGACTTGCCTTAATCTACTGGGATCCCCTTGAACACTGCTCGGTACTCCGGCGGCGATAAATAAAGCTAAATCGATACCCTTGCCATTTGCTTTAGGAGAAAATAGGGACACGCTCTCTTCCACAAGACTGTGAAGATTAAAAGGAATACTATCAATCAACAATTTGTTGGCATCAATCTTTGAATAATCCAAAATGTCATTAATCAACAAAAGAAGGGAATCAGTTGAAGCTTTAACTTCAGCTAAGTAACTTGCTTGTTCTTTTTCTAGCGGCATTGTTGAGAGCAGTTCTATGTAACCAATAATTCCATTCATTGGTGTTCTAATTTCATGAGACATGTTGGCAAGAAATTGACTTTTGGCGATATTTGCTGCTTCAGCAGCTTCCTTGGCCTGCATCAATTCTAATTCTGTTTTTCTTTCTTGTTCTAGACTTATCATGAATTCATTAAACCAACGACATAATTCTCCAATCTCGTCGTTAGATATTGACTGGATTCGAGTTTCCAGGTTTATCCTTCCCTTTTTTAACTCTTTAAAAGAATTAGTAATTTTTCTAATCGGCTCAACAAATGATTTAGAAATGGCAAAAGCAAATAAGAACATGAATATGAATGAAACCCCTAGGAACCATATATTGTATCTGAGAATATCCTTAACTTTCTCAGAAATACTCTTCTCCGATATTAACGCCAAAAGCGTCCAGCCATTTTTAGTCTTGTCATAAATGACTTGTTTGTTATCTCCTTTAATCTCCGTATTGAATCTGCCGGAATTCTTATAAATATTTGATAGAAAATCGCCATCTAGTTTGTTTCCAATTAATGACTTTTCCGGATGATAGACGATTCGTTTTTCTCTGTCAATAATCATATATTCCGTGTCTTTATATGTACTAGTAAAATGATTATAAAAAACGTCAATATCATAATTTATTAAAAGCAAGCCAATCGGCTTTTCAGCAAAAGTGTTGGGGTCAATCTTTTTTAGAACCTTTCCAATCAGAATTACTTTTTTATTATTTGATTTTAAGTTCAGATTGTCTTCAATTCCTTGCCATAGGATCGAACTTTCTGAGTATAATGCCTTATTAAGTATTTCATTCTTAGAATCTGTATTAATATCTTGAACATCTAAGGTATCTCCGACATGATAATGCTCTCCACTCAATGAGTATATGTCAATTGAAACAAGCCCTTTAAGATTTGTAAAACTGCTTAGTAGATATCCAATTCTGGCTTGGGTAGCCAGTCTTTCGAAATCAGTGATTCCTTCACCATTCTTCGCCAATACATCTTTGATATCTTCAATGCTGGAAAGATTGGCAACCAATCCCTCCACTTCTTCCATAATAACCTCAAGATAACGTTTCTTCTCTTCCAATAAGTTTATTGATGTCTTGTCGATCTCCTCTTTAAGGATGGATTTTGACTTACTATAGGACATTAACCCTAAAAAGGCTAAAGGTACTATGCAAGCTAGCAATAGATATATTAAGAGTTTTTCGGTTATGTTCAATCTTAGAGATTTAGGAAACATATAATTAATCCTTTCAAGATGACATTTATAACTATTGAAATTACCTGTAGCAAGGTAGGTCTGGTTAAGGCTCAATCAATTGTTGCTTTTGTTACTAACTTAACATCAATAAAGGTTTCTGAGGGTTGTTTCTTGCCCTTTATCATTTCATAAGCATAATGCACGCCTCTATACCCCTGAATATCTGCGTGTTGATTAATTGTAACTTGCATACTTCCTTTACTAATTGCTTTTTCTGCTTCTCTTAAATCATCAAATCCTGCAACTAGCACTTTGCTGCGATTTGATTTATCTAAGTATTGTATTGCTCCTAAGGCCATCATATCATTGGCACAAAAGATTCCACCTATGTCTGGATATTTAGCAAAGATTGATGAAGTAATAAAGAATGCATCATCAATTTTCCAATTTGCGCTTTCCATGGCCACGATTTGAATGTTAGGATTCTCTGCAAAGGCTTTCAAGGCCCCTTTCTTACGTTGTTCAGAATTATCAGCGCCGCGAATTCCTTCCAGTATTGCAACTTTGGTTGGTTTATTAATTTGGTCAGCGATATATTTAGCGGACTTATAAGCACCGTCTTCGTTGTTTACGCTGATAAAGGGAATGTCTGTTAAATTCATTTTTCTTAAAAAGTTAGGATCTAACCTGTTATCAATATTTACAATCGAAATATTTGCTTTCTGAGCTTTTTGCAAAACCGGAATCAAATCTGTGGAACTTCCGGGCGCAATTACTATGGCATCCACTTTCGAATTTATAAGTTCTTCAACGATACCAATCTGTTGTTCGATTGAAGTCTCTTTTGCTCCGGTTTTAACAATCAAATTAACACCTAACTCGTTTTGAGCTAGACGCGCTCCTTTTTCCATCTCAATAAAGAAAGGATTTGTTAGGGTTTTCATGACTATGGCAATATCTGGTATATCTTTATCGTCATCTATATTGACGATTTGCTGCGAATCATTGTCAGGATTATCCGGGTTTTCATTTTGAATCTTTTGGCCACATCCTGTAAGTATAAGACTAAAAAGAATTAATACACAAACTAAAATTCTCTTCATATAAACACTCCTTGGATTTATAAATTGATAATTAACGGTAATATAATTAATCTTTCCTAGTTATAATATCGAATTTGCAACTTATAAGTCAGTGTCCATTGGCATTAATTACAATGCTTTAAGCACGTTCTCATTACTTTTTCAAAATGAATAACATTTTACGATACTGATGAAACCAAAAAAGAGAAGGAATTTAAGCCTTCTCCTTCTCCTTCTCTATTAAACAAGTCTTTACACAGAGTTCTTTTTTTTCACATTTGCGACAATTGCTCTCGCTGATTAGAGATCTTTATCAGCTAGTTTTATACCTCTCCTACAAACGCGAATCGTCCCCCTGTCTCGCTTTTTACTTATTTTCCGGAAACCGTCCTAAAAGGCCAACGAACTATCCCGCCCAAATCAAAAACATTAGTGTAGCCCTGTTTCAATAATATCTTAACAGCAGCTCTACTCCGATTGCCACTTCTGCAATAGGCAAAAATTGTAGTTTGTTTGTCTGGTAATTTTGAACTAGCTTCTTGTCTTAAAACAGATAAAGGAATTGAAATGCTCTTAGGTATGTGACTATCGATATATTCTTCTTGGCTTCGAACATCAAGTAAAATGATGCCTTTTTCCTTATCTAATCTTCTTTTTGCTTCTTGAGGATCGATCCTTAGTTGGCTGATCTTTCCTCGGCTTTTTATATAAACTGCCAATATTAATAGCCCTACTGATAAACTTCCTATTATAATTGCTTGATCCATAATCATATCCTTTCTAACCTGAAATGAACTGCTCAGCGGCTAAGACATGACACAGTTAAATTCATTTATACCCTCTAACAGTATAAAGGAATTCTAATGCTCCCTAATTCTTTTGTCAAATGAACCAATAAAGAGCGACCTCCAAAATGTTTCAATTGGAGGTCGCTTCAAAGTGTTATCCGACATCAGTTAATTTGTGAATGAGTTCCAAGACTACTCTGTCTTTGGAGCATTTGAGTTTTTACGGCAGCCGCCTTTTTTGGGCCCAATGCCATGGAATTCGCCTTTGTCGATATCTTGCTCAATCTTTGCTTGGCGTTCTTGCATGGATTTCTTGATTTTCTCGGCTTTTGCCTGATCTAATATTCCCGCCTCTACTTCCTTATCAATGATCTGAGCCTTAATGTTGGTCATTTGCTGATTAAGAGCTTTAATCTCTTTCAATTTCTCTTGATCAACAGCCCCGAAGGCAGGAACGGCACTTACAACTAAGAAAACCAAAGCCAAAACGCTTGCAGCCAATTTTCTCATTTGCCAGACCTCCCCATTCATTTTTTTTGCCGGAAACAATCTTATAATGCCCAATAACACTATTTTTATAGTTGGAAAACATAGAATTTCATTATACAACTTTCATTTAATTACCTATTTATTATTGATAAATCAACCTGGTATGCTAAGATTGTATAATCTAGCATTACCAAGTACGATGAACTATTTGTAATGAGTATTATAGAAGGATACTTCAAATGTTTAATTAAACACGCTTCCCTTTTAGGGAGAAAGCCTGAATGCCTTCGGGCTTTCTTCTCTTAGCGATAGAAAGAGAGTGAATTATAATGTCTATTCTTAAAAAATTTATTACTTATTACAGGCCTTATAAGAACTTATTTTATGCAGATATGTTCTGTGCCCTTCTTGTTTCGATTATTGACTTGGCCTTTCCCCAAATTCTTAATTATCTCGCCAAGAACCTATTCACCCAAGACAAAGGCGTCATTTTAAATGCTATTGGTTTTGTCGGAATATCCCTCTTGCTAATGTACGTCATTAAGTATTTCTGCCAATATTTTATTATTTCCTGGGGACACATCATGGGCGCCAGAATGGAAACCGACATGAGAAAAGATCTGTTTAGTCAATTTCAGCGCTTATCTTTCTCCTATTATGACAAAAACAATACTGGAGAAATGATGTCCAAATTAGTCGTAGACTTGTTTGATATCTCTGAGCTGGCTCATCATGGGCCAGAGAACGTTTTTATCTCCGCTCTAAAAATCGTTGGCTCTTTTAGCATCCTGCTTCTAATTAATGTTAGGATGACTTTGATTCTCTTGCTAGTCACTATAATTATGGTGTTTTTCAGCGTTTATAAAAACTATAAGATGGCACCTAGCTTTTCAGATAGCCGGATCAAAATTGCTGCGGTTAATTCCAGCCTTCAAGATAGCCTAGCTGGAGTTAGGGTGGTTAAGTCTTTTGCTAATGAAAACCTAGAAAGGCTAAAATTCCAAAAACACAATCATGAGTTTTTAGAATCCAAAAATAGAATCTACAAACTTATGGGCTCTTTTCACGCCTGGAATTCATTTTTTGAAGGATTACTCTACGTTGTAATCATTGTGTCCGGCGGAATATTTATTGCCGATGGTTCATTAAAGGTTTCCGATTTAGCTATATATGTTCTATACATCAACCTTTTCATCACCCCCATTGATGTCTTGATAAACTATACAGAGTCATTTCAAAAAGGATACGCGGGGTTTAAGCGTTTTATCGAAGTGATGGAAACCCTACCTGATATTGCGGACAAGGATACCGCTGAACCTCTAACAGATGTTAAAGGAGATATTATTTATAAAAATGTTTCCTTCCGCTACAACGATGATTCCAATGTTTTAGATAATGTTAGTTTAGCAATAAAGCCAGGTAAAACCATTGCCCTAGTCGGTCCATCCGGAGGAGGAAAAACCACTTTATGTTCTCTTCTGCCAAGATTTTATGATGTGACTGCAGGATCAATTACTATCGATGGAAAGGATATCCGAGATGTCACCTTAGACTCCTTACGAAACGCTATCGGCATAGTACAACAGGATGTCTATATGTTTGACGGCTCAATCAGAGACAATATTGCCTATGGCAAAGCTGGCGCTACCGAAATGGAAATTATTGAAGCTGCTCAAAACGCTAATATTCATGAATTTATCTTGTCTTTAGAGCAAGGGTATGATAGTTATGTGGGGGAACGAGGGGTTAGGCTCTCCGGCGGGCAAAAACAACGGCTCTCAATTGCCAGAGTCTTTCTGAAAAATCCCCCGATATTAATCTTAGATGAAGCTACATCGGCATTAGACAACGAAAGTGAACGATACATTCAAAACTCCCTAGAGAAACTATCAAAAAATCGAACGACTATCGTTATTGCTCACAGACTTAGTACGATAAAGAATTCAGACGAAATAGTGGTCGTTACCGATGAAGGTATTCAGGAAAGAGGAGATCACAAACAGTTAATCGAAAAGGCAGGTATCTACGCACGTTACTACAATATGCAATTTGAAGGATTAGAATAATTCAGCTTCTACTCCAAGTTTGAATTATGTCGTCCTCACATCCTAAAGTTTTCCCAAAAATGAAAAAAGAGCATCGAGATTGCCCTTTTCACAAAATTCATCTTCAGCTTCAGTTAACGGAATCTCAGGTAACTCTTCTTTTCGATATTACATTATTAATCATCCGCTCCATTTATTGCAACATCCTTACTACCACTTGTTTATTAATCATTCTTAAGGATATCTATTGTTACTCGATTGCGGCCTTGATTTTTAGAACAGTAAAGTGCCCGATCCGCAGTCATTATTAAATCATTCGAGTTGTCCAAATGCCCTTGGAATCTTGTCACAACCCCCAGACTTATCGTAACATGATCTGCACAAGGGGAACTGATATGTTCAATGTTCGCTCTCTCGATACTGGCTCTCAATTCTTCTGCTATAACAGCTGCTCCAATATCATCTGTGTTCGGCAAAACAACGCCAAACTCTTCCCCTCCATACCGAGCGGGAAAATCACCGGGTCGTCTTAAGGTCTTTACCAACAAAGATGCTACAGTTATTAAACAATCGTCTCCTTTTAAATGACCATAGGTATCATTAAAGGCTTTAAAGTAATCGATGTCCAGCATAATTAGAGAAAGAGGATTCTTCTCCCGCATAGCACGTTTTCTCTCTTGTAGTAATCTCTGGTCAAAATTCCTTCGATTAGCAATCCCAGTTAGGCCATCGAAGAAAGAAAGATTTTGCAACCTCTCGTTAGCCGCTTGTAGCTGACGAGTAACCTCAAGCAGTTCCAATTCTCGAGCTTTTCGCCGAGCTGTCTCATGTTTCAATTTTAACGCTGAACGCACTCGGGCTAACAATTCAACACTATCAAGAGGCTTCTTAATATAATCCATAGCTCCTGAAGAAAATGCCAGATGTAGATCATTTCTGTCTGTCCTCGACGTTACCATGATTACTGGTACGTCAACAAGCCATTCTCGCTTTTTGACACTCTGGCAAGCCTCAATTCCATTAATTTCTGGCATCACAATATCCATTAGAATTAGATCTACTTCCACAATTCCCCATTCTGAATGGCCGTCGATCAACCGATAAAGCTCCCTTGCTGACTTTACAGTAATAATATCCATATATCCCGCAGCCTTAAGCCATGCTTTTGTCACTTCTAAGCTAAACATAGTATCGTCTACAATAACTATGGCCATTTTACCAATCCCCCTACCGCGTTTATTTCTCCCTTAAAAACATAAATTCCTGCATTTTTTCAAGTAATTATGCATTTTTATCAGAAAAAGGATCTTCAATTGTTCTTGGTTTTAAAATAGGAATGACAATTATTATTGCAAAATGAATATCACTCTTATCTGAATTAATTGCTAATTAATCAAATAAACAAATTACAAACTAATAACAAAAAAACCTCACTTAGAATTCAATCTGAGCTGAGGTTTTTCTTACTAGTTTACTTACTGTTACAAATTTAACATTTCGGATCTTAGACATACAACCTAATAATTTTTCTATTCAACCATTTTTTCCAACAGCCAAACACCATTTACTTCCTGCAGGCCAACGGTAATAGTCTTATTTTTTGCCTGCTGGAGAATCATCCGTTGTGAAAATTAATATAGATCTACTACTCTTCTTGAGCAAGCTTTAATTCTTGTTTATTGTTTTCATACTCATTTGCGTAGTTTTGTCCCCATTTACACATTGTATTTAAAATCGGCAAAAGGCTTTTACCCGCTTTTGTCAAAGAATATTCTACTTTTGGAGGTATCTGAGTATAAATTAACCTCTTAACCAATCCACTGTCTTCTAGTTCCCTAAGTTGTTGCGTTAACATTTTGGGTGTGACATTAGGTATTACTTTTCTCATTTCACTGTATCTTAATGTTTTCTCCCCTAAGTGCCAAAGTATTAAAGCCTTCCACTTACCGCCAATGAGCGCTAAAGTCAGTTCCATAGAACACTGATACTCAGTATTTTTAAACTTTATCATAATTAATAACACCTCTTAGAGCTTTATTTCGGGAGCACACATTTGTCTTTCTTTTAGTATCCAATTGGGTACTATATAACAAAAAGGTACGTACTTGTTAATATGTATTATATAGTTTATTATAATATCAAACAATTACTTATGTCAAAGAGTTAGGAGTGTTCTCAATGAAAGTTATAGCATTTAACGGAAGTCCCAGGGGTAAGGGAAATACCTCACAAAGTATACAAATAGTCTTAGATGAGTTGGAAAAAGAAGGTATTGAAACCGAGATGATCCAATTGGGAGGCCGTAAGGTATTTGGTTGCCTAGCCTGCGGGAAATGTAAGGAAACTAAAGATAATCGCTGTGCTCGCAAGGATGACGATATGAACACATTTATCCAGAAAATCGAAGAAGCCGATGGTATTATTATTGGTTCCCCTACTTACTTCAGCAATGTGAGCACCGAGGTAAAGGCTCTTATTGATCGCTGTGGTTATGTCTCAAAATCCAACGGTGGAGCTTTATTAAAAGGAAAAGTAGGGGCATCCGTCGTCTCAGCTCGTCGAGCTGGAGCAACCTTCACCTACTCTGCCATTAATTTCTTCTTTGGCATTGCTGAGATGATCATTTGCAGTTCAAACTATTGGAATCTGACTCTATCACGGGATCCAGGCGATGTCCAAAATGATAGTGAAGGCATCCAAACTTTTCAAACCTTAGGACAAAACATGGCCAAACTCTTAAAACAGGTTCGCTAATAATGTTTGTTTTAAGCAGACTAATAATCGAGTGAATCTTAAGCTTCAGATGGAGTTTGCCTAAGAGGAATACTAACTCCAGCTGAAGCTTAGAAGAACTTATCCAGGGACGTAGCAGCCGTTATCTCATCCTCACCGCTAAAGTTGTTCTATGTAGTTTGCGGTTCGGCGAAAGCAACCTGCGCCGTTATGCTTTTCTTTGCTGCAGGCGGCTTGGGCGAAACCCTCACCCGGGTTTCCTCACTGGCTGTTTTCGTACTTATAGAAGATGGGAGTCTTACGTCTGGTAGTCATCGTAAATGTCTTCAACTTCTAACTATCTCTAATATAGGAGTTCTAGAATCCGAACAAAAAGTTGCCAGAGCGTTCACGCTCTGGCACTTCTTTCTTTAGTCATATCAAACATTAAACATCTTTTTCTTTAAGTAGTCCAATCTTCTTAATCACTTCAATCAGTTTGTTGGTATCAATTGGCTTGGCCGCATACGCTTCACATCCAATATCAAAGGCTTGATTTACATAGTCCGTTTCTGCAAGAGCAGTTGTCATTATAACCTTCACTCTCTCCTCAGACTTTAACTCGAGTTTATTCTCGAATTCTCTTATTGCCTTTAACACTTTGACTCCATCGACTTTTGGCATCATAATATCCAGACATATTAGGTCATAGGGTTCTTTGTCCTTATTGGCTATCAAATAGGCATCAAGCGCTTCAAGCCCATCAACGACTAGATCAACTTCGCCATATTGGGCTAGAAATTTAGATAAAAATCTCCGACTAGCTAAAATTTGCTGCTATAATTTTCTTTTCATTTTATATTATAAACTGCCCATAATGCCCCTTATTAGAAGAGCGATTTAACCGATAAATCTTGAAGATTGGGATCGCTAGTTAGCTTTTTGATATGATTTTTAAGGAATAAAAACTCCCCTCCTATGCTTAATGCATTAGAGGGGAGTTTAACCGTTATAAAGTGTATTCAAATTTACTTATCTATTGATAACTTAACACTTACATTTTTTGCTTTAGAATCTAATGGATCGGGAATAACAATCAAACTAAATTCTTTAGCCTCTTGTGATACCTCATATCCCAATTCCCCATTTATTGTTTCCGCGGATCTTATTGTTCCATCAATATGGTTTTTTGCACCCAGAAAAGCTCCTAGACTTGATTCTTGGCTCTGACCATTCGAGTCTTTAAGCTTAAATCCTATTACGCTTCTAACTTCAACATCGCTAAGACTCTTGTTTTCAATGGTTAGATTTACAAAGAGATAGACATTTCCCTGACGTGGCGATCTAATCTCTGTTTTGCCCGTTGATGTCCGAACACTGTCGATTCGATATTGAAGATTTCCTATCTTAAAGGTCTCACCTAGCTTATATTCATCTTGAAAGACCGGTATTGAACCCTGGGATGTTAGAAACTGCGGCGAATTAGTATGCGCTTGGGTAGTTAGAGCACCAGCACCTAATAAGAAAAGCAACGTTGGTACCAGGAGGACGAGTAAACAATATTGAGCCTGAGAACAATACCTACGCTGCTTGCCTGCCTTACCAACTGTTACAATTTTCCCCATGTTCTTCGTCCTCCTTCAAATAGTAATTGTCAACAGGAAATTGATGAGAATTACTTTTAAGTGAATGTTAGCACAACTCTTCTCCATTGTCTATAGCCACAAAATATAGCTTCATTAATATTATTTATTTCAAGAAATAACTTATGAACTCATTTTAACCACTGAATTAAAGGAACCTTAAAATTATCACCACTAATGTTCATTGAATCACTTAATTATTACCATATATCCGTTTTATGATAAGGAATCTCAATAGTTCCTCTCTCAATTTTAAACAATAAAGGGGTCTTCACTTGTTTGTGAAAACCCCTTGCTAGTGCCATGCTTTGTATAATAGTTTAACACCCTCCGATATCTCTAGTTTACTTAACGCACCGAAACCTAATAAGTAGATATTTTCATACTTACTTAATACTTCGCCTATAAAATAGTCTGAAACAGGATATACCTTGACCCCATTTTCAATAGCAGCATTTCTTACTTCCTTTTCACATTTCTCAGTGATTAACTTAATAAGCAAGTGATTTCCTGCGCTTTCGCCCACAACTTTAATCTGGTTCCCAAAAATTGATAACTCTCTTATTAAATGGGCCCTTTTGTCCTTATAGAGTTTTCGCATTTTGTTAAGATGTTTCTCGTAGTTGCCCTCTGAAATAAACTTTTCAACAATTTTCTGTTCAAGGATTGATACTTCCGAGCCAAATTCACTAAATATTTGATTGTAAATTTTGAGCAATCTTAAGGGTAAGACCATGTAGTTCATTCTGATAGATGGGGCAATCGAGGTAGAAAATGTTCCGACGTATATCACCTTTCCATTTTGGTCGATACTTTGTAAAGAAGGCAAAGGTTTTCTAATATATCTAAATTCACTATCATAGTCATCTTCGATAATAAATCGGCCATCAGCTTCATTGGCAAAATTTAACAGATCAATTCTCCGGCCGATTGGCATACTTACTCCAAGAGGGAATTGATGTGAGGGAGTTAGATAAACTGCAACATTAGAAAGATCTCTTAGTGGCTCTATTTTAATACCCTTATTATCGATAGGTATGGGCAAAATTTTATGGCCCATATGTTCGAATGTTTTATAAGCCTTTCGATAAACGGGATTCTCCAGGGCAATAGAGGTATTATTGCCTAGTATTAGGCTTATAGTGCGCAAAGAACTTTCAGTTCCCGCTCCAATGACAATCTGTCTTTCATCACAGTTTACCCCTCTGGAACTATGCAAAAATGTAACTAGTTCTTGCCGCAAGCCTAGATTTCCCTGGGCTATGGTTCTTTTTAGTATGCTATTATCAAATTCATTAAAGCAACTTTTAAAATGATTTCTCCATGTTTTATAGGGAAATGCTTTGTGGTCAATGTCACTGGGAGAAAAATCAATTTTTAATTTCCTTATACGTTCGTTTAATGGGGCACTATCGTGCTGAACTATGTTTATATTATGGTATACGTCAATGTCACATACATAATAACCTTTTTTAGGGATTGACAAAATATATCCTTCGTCAATTAATTGGCTATAGGCAGTATCAATCGTATTGATACTGACACAAAGATGCTCTGATAGTTTCCTTTTTGAAGGGATCTTGTCGTTTGGCTTAAAGTTCTTACATTGAATTTCAGTTTTTAGCCAATCATAAATTTGCTTGTATAAAGGTAATTTGGTAGTGCATAAAGGCAAGGTAATCAAGTGATCCCTCCAAACTGTTACTATACATATATTAAAAACTGACACTTCTATGGGTAACAGTTTTATTTTATAATCAATTTATTAATTGTCAAGGAGGATATATTTTCTTATGAATAAACAAAAAAGGATTGCTGCAATTCACGATATTTCATGTGTTGGCAGATGTTCTCTTACAGTTGCACTACCAATACTCTCAGCTGCTGGTTTTGACACTAGTGTCCTGCCTACAGCTATTTTATCAACGCACACTGGCGGATTTGAAGGTTTTACTTATAGAGATTTAACGGAAGATATCAAACCTATTTCAAACCATTGGCAATCGTTGAACCTGCATTTTGATGCATTATACAGTGGATTTTTGGGGTCATTCGAGCAAATAGATCTAGTCGCAGACCTCTTTGACACATTTAAAAGCCCAGACACCTTAATAATGGTTGATCCCGTGATGGCAGACAATGGTGTCTTATATTCAATCTATTCTCCTGAAATGGCTAAGGGAATGACTAAATTATGTGCGAAAGCCGATATTATTGTTCCCAATTTGACGGAAGCCGCTTTTCTTTTAGAGGAAGAATATGTTGGAGAAGACTACACACAGGATTATATCGAAACAACCTTGAAAAAACTGTCCGCTTTGGGATCAGATAAAGTTGTACTATCCGGAGTATCCTTTGAAAGTAACAAAGTAGGCGCCGCTGCTTATGACAGTATCACCGGTAGGGTCAGTTATGCCTTCAATGATAAAATTGACGGTTACTTCCATGGCACTGGAGATGTGTTTGGCAGTGCTTTACTATCCGCACTTTTGAACAATTTCCCTCTTGCTGAAGCAACAAAAATTGCTGTGGACTATACCCATATGTGTATTTTTTTGACTCAAAAAGCTGAACAAGAAAAAAGATATGGTGTTTGCTTTGAAAAAGCAATTCCATATCTAATAAAGCAATTAGGGTTACTTAATCAATAAAGATATGATGCTCGAGTTCTTTAAGCTCTTTGGGGAAACAGTTTCATTTTAGCTAAAGGGAGAGGGTTTATCCAGTTCAGGATAAACCCTCTCTTTAAATGTTCAGTTTTGTCCCAATTCTAAAAGTCTTTTAGCCATACTTTCAATTCTCACTAGAGTGTTAGCTATTTCCGTTACATCATTGGCATGGCCTTCAGTCGCCTCGGTAAGCTGTTTTATAGCTTCAATTAAAAGCCCCACAGAAGATTGCACTTCTTTAACGTTACTTTCAATTGCGTGGGTAGAAGCATCGGTATCTGTCGCGAGTTTCCTAACCTCCTCTGATACTATTGCAAATCCCCTACCCTGTTCCCCAGCTCGGGAAGCTTCGATGGCAGCATTAATTCCCAGAATATTGCTTTGTTTGGAAATTTTCTTTATTTCCTGAGTTAATTCATTGGTTTTCTGCATCTCAAGATTAACTTGTTTAGTCTCATCGTTCATATTCCTTATTGTTGCTGCTAATTCTTCCGTAGCACTTGAAAGATTTTGGGCTGAAGAAGAAATTGTTACTACTGCATCAAGTATTTCCTGACCAGTTTCCAAGAGACTATCATAAAGTTCTAGGGAACAAGCAATCGCCAGACAACCTGCGAGCTTTGAGTCATCGAAGATTGGAAGAGCAATACCGACAAAGGGAACACCAAATAGTTCTTTCGATACGCGCCTTACTACTCGTTTTTC
Source organism: Desulfosporosinus meridiei DSM 13257 (assembly GCF_000231385.2). Taxonomy (NCBI): domain Bacteria; kingdom Bacillati; phylum Bacillota; class Clostridia; order Eubacteriales; family Desulfitobacteriaceae; genus Desulfosporosinus; species Desulfosporosinus meridiei. Next base: position 3,751,465 of record NC_018515.1, read on the forward strand.
ACTAGTAAGTGCCTCTAACACATTAGAACCTGGGGTCGGAGGGCTGCCAATCTTAGCTTTTGTGTCAATTGTCTTTCCCGGGTAATAAGCAACAATTTTTTCAGTATCGAAAAGGGTAACCGCAACATCTTCATTAAAAAACTTCTGGATCTCCGAAGCTATAATCTGATAAGCCTCAAATTTTTTCACTCTTTCTAATACCCCCGCACGAGCAAAATTTCCTAGTTATATTTCCTTCTTATTTCTTTAAAATTTTCACAGTACCCGTTAATTACTATATTCGACACAGACTCTCAAAAGCCTTCAAATATTGAGCTTATTTTAAAAAAGCAAACCGCTTGCAACCCTAGAAATATCTATCAGCTATTCGGGTTTACCTTCTCCCATTTTCGCAAGCATTACTCTTTAGCCTTTGGGATCAATATCGCAGGCCAACATAACTCTTATGACCAGCAAGTCTATGATTGCAGTAACGTTTATACAGAAATCAGAAAAAAACTATTAATAAATAGCTGTAAATAGCAATAACTTCAGTAAATACCGGCGTATACTTGCTCACTGTTACAACTAGGAATCCTGCCTCTTTATAGAATTGCCAAAGGTGCAGGATGCTTCATCGTCGACATTATACTTAAAAATTAATTAGGATAATTATATTACAACGTGGTCAATATTTCCATCTTATGCATATTATTATATCTTGATTTGAGCATTTCTGCCGCTTCATAGGAATAACCCCCACTCCTCGAAAAGAGAATGGGGGTCTCTACTTTGCCGATTTAATAATAACAGTTAACACCTAAAGCAGTCCAAGTCTTAATACCTACTATTCCATCTTGAACTAAGCCCATACACTCCTGAAAATACAGAACTGCTCCTTTCGTAATAGGGCCAAAGATTCCATCCACATTTCCCGAATAATACCCTTTCGATTTCAACAATCCCTGAAGTTTGACAACTGCTGGACCATTACTACCCTCTTGGAGAGTTGGACAGTGGTTTACCGGTGGGGGCGGTGTAGGGGTACCGCAGTTCACCCCAAGTGCAGTCCAGGTCATTTTACCGACAATTCCATCCTGAGCTAGCCCAGCACTTTGTTGAAATGCTATAACGCCTGCACGAGTAATGGGTCCAAAGATTCCATCAATGTTTCCTGCGTAAAATCCTCTTGCTTTTAGGCGACTTTGAAGGTCAACAACAGCCGGTCCGGTACTTCCTTGGACAAGAGTCGGACAATGATTTACCGGTGGGATAGGCGAATTACAATTTACCCCTAGCGCAGTCCAGGTCATCTTACCAACAATTCCATCTTGAGCAAGATTTCTGCTCTTCTGAAAAGCTAGAACAGCCGATCTGGTTAATGAGCCAAAAATACCGTCAATTTTTCCCGGCGAAAATCCCGCCTCCAATAGCTTAGTCTGTAACCTTTTTACATCGGCTCCTGTCGAACCCATTCTTAATAAAGGACATTTCCATTGTCCATCACCTATGTTTTTATTGTGCAAGTTTAGCCCTCCTTTTTTTCTAGCATATGTATAACTAGCTTGCGATGTTAATTGTCCTCCAGGCCAAAAATATAATCATAAAAATTTACTTTTAAAGCATAATATTGTCAGGAGGTGTTTCAATTCATGGATCTATATTGGCTAACACAAGCAGTTGCCTATTGGTCACTCGTTCTATTTTTTATACCGCCCTATTATATTAAGAAATTAATGTTGTTTTCTTTTTTAGGTGGATTTGTGTATACATGGATAGTCCAAATAATTGCAGTAAATATTTTGAAGCGCTGGATCTTTGAAGCAGATATTTTTATGATCTACAATATACCGGTTTTTTTCACTATCAGTTGGTTTGCTGTTACTACAATTTTTGGTTATCTGTTATGGCGATTTTCTAGCTATCAGATATGGATCGTCATTTTTTTTACGTTATGGGCAACCTTGATGAACCTTACAGCAGTTTACCTTGAAAGAATATCTCTACCGGAATGGAGTATCCCTGAAACATTTATGTTTGCAATTTTTTCACACGTTCTTTTGCTATATGTTTTCAAATATATGCACCATGTTGACGCTTTAGGAGCCAACGAAGAGATGTTTAAGGACTCATTTATGGGATTTAGAAAAAGATAGAGAATTTTTTAAGCGACTGGATTTCAGTCGCTTTTTTGCAAAGTTCATCGCTCCCCGTACCTTTTACATAGCCGGCTGACCCTTATTATCAGGTGAGGTCTAGTAAGGTTAAAGCTCAATTCCATATTTCGTTTAAATACTCGAAATTTATTATATTATTTTAATTTGTTTTTATATACTTTATTATCAGATTTGTGATAATATTCATTTAAATGAATTCGGATTCATTTCCCTTCTTTCAGGTCCTTATAAATATATCCACTTTATTCGCAGATATATCTTTCGTCGAAAATTTCACTTTCGGGGATACTTTAACCCAATTTTTAAATGAAATGGCAGGCGACAATAATGTATCAAAAACAGGGATTAATTTATGATGACGTAAAAAAATGTGTTACCGAGGTTATTAATTATGTTGGGAATAACGTTATTTTTAGTATACCTCTGGCCCTAGGAAAACCCGTCATATTCACAAATGAACTCTATCGGCAGGCAAAGGAGAACTCCGAGATCAATCTAAAAATCATTACTGCACTTACGCTAGAAAAACCTAAAGGACATACCGATTTAGAAAGGCGATTTTTAGGTCCTTTAGCAGATAGAGTTTTTGCCGGTGTCCCAGAATTCGATTACATCCTTGATTTCAGAGCTGGAAAGCTGCCAAAAAACGTTGAGATATTTGAATTTTTCAGCAAAGCCGGAGGATATTTAAATAGCCCTGTTGCTCAGCAAAATCATCTAGCAACAAATTATACCCATGCTATTCGTGACGCTTTAGCCTTGGGTGCAAATGTTTTCGCTCAGTTAATTAGTCACCGTGAATTTAATGGAAAAAATATGTACTCAATGGGTTGTAATACAGATGTTTGTATTGCTGCAATCAACGACTTCAAATATTTAAAAGCACAGGGCAAAAAAGTTGCTATTATTGGAGAAGCCAATATAAATATGCCCTTTATGTATGGAGATGCCGTTGTTGAAGCTGATTCCTATGACATAATTCTGCAAGGATCACAATTTAACTACGAGCTCTTCTGTCCGCCAAAAGATCCGGTTGCTCTTTCTGATCATATGATTGGTATCAATGTAAGCACCCTGATAAAAGATGGTGGAACCATACAAGTTGGGATTGGGGCTCTTGGGGACGCGATTGTATCAGGACTCATTATGCGTAATGAACATAACGAATTATATCAAGACGTCCTCCAAAAATTGGGAGTTAAGCAACGATACAGACAATTGATCGATAACTGGGGAGGTATAGGAGTTTTCCAAAAAGGGCTTTACGGTTCATCGGAGATGTTTGTTGATGCCTTTATGCAGATGTATAAAAGTAAAATTCTAAAAAGAAAAGTTTATGAAAGCGTTCCCATAATGAAATTGATCAATGAAGGTAGGCTTGCTTCAGATCACATACCTCCTGACATTATTGATCAACTAATTAAGCTTAAAGCGATTAACTCTAGGCTCTCTGAAGAAAATTTTAAGTTCCTGACAAAGTTTGGCATTTTCAAGCAAGGCCTAAGTTATGAAAATGGTATTGTTCTTGATCAAGGTACTCCGTACTCTGCAGATATGAGCGACGAAAAAGGCCGGAATCAAATTCAAAAGCTATTAGGCAAAGAATTATTAGGTGGTCAAGTTATAATTGGTGCATTCTTTGTTGGGCCAAAGGCCTTCTACCAAGCCCTTAATAATATGAGTGAAGATGAAAGAAAGCTATTTGGGATGTCTGGGGTTGATAAGGTAAATCAGCTTTATGGAGGGGAAGAATTAAGAGCCCTGCAGCGAAAAGATGCTCGATTTGTCAATACAGGCATGGTATCAACTGTTCTTGGGGCTATAGCTTCAGATCAACTTGAAGACGGCCGAGTCATAAGCGGAATCGGAGGGCAATACAATTTTGTCGCAATGGGGCATGCCTTACCCGATGCTAGAGTTATTATGATGATTAAAAGCACCAAGGGTTCAGGTAAGAGTCTTAAGTCCAATATTGTTTTCAGCTACGGCCATTGCTCCGTTCCCAAGCATTTAAGAGATATTATTGTCACAGAGTATGGTATCGCTGACGTTCGAAGCAAACCTGAAAAAGAAGTTATTGCTGAGTTAATTAATGTAGCTGATTCTAGATTTCAAAACAAGCTCTTAGATCAAGCAAAAAAAGCCGGAAAAATTCCCAAAGATTACGAAATCCCACAGGAATACAGAAATAATACTCCCGAAAAGATCACTGCCTTGCTAAAGCCATATCAGTCGCAAGGAGTATTTCAACCATTCCCCTTCGGGACAGATTTGACTGAGATTGAGATAGCTTTAGGAGGAGCGCTAAAAGGCTTGAAGAAACTTGCCAACGGTTACCGCCTGAAAATGGCTACAGGGTTAATAAAAGAGTTCTTGAGGCCTATTCCTGCATCTAGCCGACCCTACCTCGAGAGACTAAATCTTCAAAGACCTTCTTCTATGAAAGAAAAAGTCATCCGAAAACTAGTTATTTTCTCACTAAGAAACAATAACGTTTTTGACACTTTGAATCTTCATCATAAGTCAACTTCTAATCAGGTAAAAGATCGCCAAGTACTTTAATTTTCGCAAATTAAAATTATCACCCTTTTCCATTTTTAAGTGGGAGGGTGATAATTCTATTCAGCCTTCAATAAATAAATCTTAGTAAGGGACCAGAAGACTTCTATTATTGGGGACCAATATAAATGGGACATTCTACCTTTTTGGACAAAGAACTAAGGTTGAATCTAAGGCCCGCCGTAGCGGCTGGAGCGGTTGCGTGAGGATTGGGCAGAACTAATAAAGCGGTTTCCTGTTCAGTGGTCAGTTCAACAATGACCTTTTCTGTCTTACCAATCTTTATTTCGGTTTCAACCTCCCCCCCATGTTCTTTGACCTTTTCCGTAACCTCAGCTAACACCTCTTGGGAGTGTTTATGAATTCCGTCTTCAAACCAATGAAAAAATCTCATCCTTGTTGAAGACGTATTGATCCATTCATCGCCCAAAAAGTTGTTCCATCCTTCATCTAATATGAAGACCGCCTTTAAAGGTAGCTTTAAAGCTAGAGACATCTCGGTTGCCATTTGACCAGCAGCGTCCGCAGAAGGTGAGCCATCGGTAATTAATAGAATGTGACCGTTCATCGGAAACCTTCTTTCTCAATTAAAGAATTAAAACCAGAATCATCACAAGGGCAGCACCAAAAATAGCAACCAAATCTTCGTGTTTATCATTACTAAATAAGGATAATTGTTTTTCTTCTTTTTTCTCTGACATATCATTACCTCCTTTAGATTATTAGCCCTCAATAGGAACTATTATTAAAAGAGCCATAGAACAACCACTAATGAAAGTGCAGCCTTCAGGAAACCCGCTACAGAGCCGATAACCAGTGGAGTTCCTCCGGCTTTTCTCATTTCAGCAAAGGAGATTTGCAAGCCTAAGCCAGTAAGACCGATGGAGAAGAACCAGCTGTAAATGTCACGAAATGCTTTCAGATCTGGCGATACAGGATGAGTGGGACCAAAAGCACCGAAGGAAGTTAAGGTAACTGTTGCGATAAAACCAAGCACGAACAACGGAAATTTGCTAAAGAAGGTTTTCCCTGCGCTAGCTGCTGTTTCTACGGTTTTGTCATCAGACATACGAGCATAAAGAATCGTGATTAGCAGAACAACTAAAGGCAAGAACACAACACGGGTTAAGTTGTAGATTTCGCCTACTTTTAAGCTAATGGAAGGAACATCAGCGGTTCCGGGGTCAAAGGCCAGGGCCGCCGCTAATACTTGTCCAGAGTTTAAGATGCCGGTACCAGCCCACATTCCGAACTGCTCAGGGGTCAATCCCATTAAGTGTCCCAGGATTGGGAAGGTAAATAGACAAACGATTCCAAATGATAGAATTGTGGCGATTGAGTAGGCTATATCTTCCCCTCTGGCTTTTACTGCAGGAGCAACAGCGACGATGGCGGATACACCGCATACACCGGCGCCGGCAGCCAGACAAGCTGCAGAACCGGGATCCATATTGTATTTCTTACCGAGCCACATGGTGAAAATAATTGTTGAAAACATGAATGTTGCAATTAATAAGATCGAAGTTGAACCCAACGTAGCTAATTCGGCTAAACTATAAAGTGATCCCAGTAGAATAACACCCATTTTAATGAATATACGGGATGTTTTCACACCCGCCTGAGCCCAAGAAGGAATTCCGATAGTATTTCGAATCACCATTCCAATGATAATTACAATAATAACGTGGTTAATCTTCAGTACATCTCCTAAGAATTTGGAGTTAGTTTTAATCCATCCTTCTAGACCAGCCCACTCACCACCTAAAGTTTTTGTCCCCATGGCTAACAAAGCAATAACAAACATAAATAAAAGTCCGGGTAAAACTTTAATCCATTTACTAGCTGTGCTTTCGTTCACAAAAAATACCTCCTTTAAAAATTGACACTTCTTTTCTTATTCTTGTCTAAATAACTTTACTTTACAGCACCTACTTTCAATTTTGGTTTGATTAGTGTCACCAGATTCCATTGCAATCCTTATACCAATATTTCATAAGATCTATTAAAATATTCTATAATTAGTCCCTATCCGTAAGGATATTTCTTTGGTTAAATAGGGGTTTTAGGTTGTTTTTCCGGTATTAATTCCCTTTAAAGCTTGAACCTTGGATTAATAAGCCAATTTCAGAGGACTTCTACAGTCTGTAGAAATAAGTACTTTCTATGGATAAATTGTTTAAAAAGAAAACAAAGGATCGAAGGCCATTGTTATAAGCAATAATATTATTGTATTTCTATCCATACGATTGCCATCTATTAATTTTTTGCTGACATTGCTTATAGCCTCAACATGACATAATGTCACAGTGACACATTGTCACGGAAGAAACCGTGACAATGTGTCACTGTATAATGTCGTCATTACCATAGGATTCGATTTTACGGTATAGATTTCTGACACTAATACCAAGAAGCTTTGCTGCTTGTGCTCTATTACCCTCTACTAACTTGAGTGTAGAAAGAATGTATAGTCTTTCTACCTCTTCAAGCACGGGGTAACCTTGTTTTTGAATTTGTGATAGACATTGCACAAATTCTGATTCATATACTTTTTCCTGCTCACTCAGGGCTCTTTCTTGAAGAGTACCTTTATATTTCTCCGGCCATATATCTTGTGGATAAATAACGTTACCAGAGGCCAGAATCTGACCGCGTTTTATTAAATGAGCAAGTTCGCGAATATTACCGGGAAAGTCATAATCTAACAATCTTTCTTTAGATTTCTCGGATAATACATAAACAGCCTCGAAACCATCTCCCGGACTCACCGTGGATGTCTTCAGAAAATAATCCGCAAGAAGGAGTATATCGCTCTTACGTTGGCGAAGAGTCGGAACATCTAAAGAGATAGCATTTAAGCGATAAAATAAATCCTGGCGAAACCTTTCTTGATTCATTTCATTTTTCAAATCCCGGTTAGTGGCTGCAACAATCCGCACATCAACTTGGCGCAGTCGATTATCTCCCACACGCCTGAATTCCCCGGTTTCCAAAAAGCGCAAGAGTTTAACCTGAATGGATAGAGGCATTTCCCCGATTTCATCTAAAAATAGAGTACCTTGATCAGAGATTTCGACAAGACCTATCTTTTTACTTCCTGCTCCGGTAAATGCACCTTTTTCATGGCCAAAAAGTTCACTTTCAATGAGAGTTTCGGGAATTGCGCCACAGTTTATGGGGATGAAAGCATGGTCAGCACGGTTACTCCAAAGATGAACAGCACGAGCGATAAGTTCTTTGCCACTCCCACTTTCTCCTCTAATAAGAACAGATTCATCACTCTGGGCTACTTTCCTAGTAATCGCTAAAAGGTCTTGTATTAAAGGGCTTTCCCCTATGATCTCTATTCCTGGGGCTTGACGATTGAGAACTTCACGCAGGCCTTTGTTTTCAACTAGTAATTTTCGTTGATCACAGGCTTTTTGAAGAGATATTTCCAGTTCTGCTAAATTACAAGGTTTAGTCAGATAATCAAAGGCACCTAACTTCATTGCCTCAATCGCTGATTCAATGGTTCCATGCCCAGTTAGCATAATGATTTGCACATCCGGCTGCTGGACTTTGATTTGTTCCAGTAAATCAAGTCCGTTGCCATCAGGCAGCTTTAAGTCTAGAAGAACCCCGTCGAAAAGATTTTCATTACAAAGTTCTAAACCCCCTTGAATTGTTCCTGTTTCGAAGACCTCATACCCTTTTCGTCTTAATCGTTTGCTAATGACGGAACGCAACTCAGCTTCATCGTCAAGGATCAGTATTCGATGTTTATATATCAATGTTTAACCACCTTTATAAGCAGGCAAAGTAATACTCACAGTAGTCCCTTTACCTTCAGTACTTTCTATAATTAGACGTCCATTCATTCGCTGGATAATCCCATAACTAACGAACAAACCCAGACCTGTCCCTTGACCCACCGGTTTGGTAGTGAAAAAGGGATTAAAGACACTTTTTAATTGATTTTGGGGGATACCCTGACCATTGTCTTTTACTATAAAGTAAATACTGCCATCAATGCGACAACTCTCTATTTCAACTTGGGAATTAGTTGGTGAAGCGTCCAGAGCATTTGATAAAATATTTAAGACTACTTGTTGCCATTCATTTTCATTACCTGCAATATACAGGCCAGGGTTCAGCTTTCTTTTAAGAGTTATAAATTTTTGCTTTGCTTTATATTCTAAAAGTTTGATCACCTGAGAACTTACCGCTCCAATATCCATCATGCTAAAGGAATGCTGTCGCTTGCGTGAAAATTGCAAGAGGCCATCCGTGATCTGCTTACAACGAACAATTTGCTCCGAAGTAATTCTCAAGCTCTCTTTGATTTCGTCAATGTCAACTTTATTTGGTTCTTCATTTAAGCAATCCAACAGGTCCTCACTATAGGCTGATACTATCGCTAAGGGATTATTAATTTCATGAGCAATTCCTGATGCTAGAAGCCCTAGTGTTGCCATTTTATCCGTTTCAATAACTCTGGACTCCATCTCAACCTGTTGTGTGACGTCTTCCAGTATAACTAGGTATACCGCTCCTTCACTATTCTCACTTGGGATTTGATAGTGTAATTGCCTAAGATATTTCCGTTCTCCGTCAAAAACGAAGGGGTTCACTCGTCCACTTTGGAGAAATGAACAATCAAAGTCTTCTTCACTCTGCACAATGTCTTCGCAGGAAAGATTAAAGTAATTTGTCTCACCAAACCATTCCGCAAAGGTTGGGTTCCACCAAATAATTTGTTTTTGGCCATTCAACAAAACCATTCCTGCCCCAATGCCATCAACGACTGTTCTTAAAAGCTCCTTTTCCGCTTTAATATTTTGATTCTTTTTATCTAACATTGCCATAAGTTGCTTAAACGAGTAGGCTAGTCTACCAATTTCATCTTGAGATGAATAGGAAATATCAGCTTGTAAATCTCCCGTTACCTTAATCTTTTTGACTTGGGTTTCCAGGTCTTCTATGGGCTGTACAAGCTTTAATCCAAAAACAATACTTAGTATCGTCACCACCGCAATGGTAAGGAATAAAACTCCCCCTAAATTCCTGGCAAGTTCATAAATCGGCTCGTATGCTTCTATAACAGGCTGCTCGATAAAAACTCCCCAATTAGGTTTATCCACCCGAGCAAACGACCCAATGACTTTCCCTCCTTGATCACCTGTGTACTCATTAGGAGGCTCTTCTCCAGTCAAAAAACTACTGACCGCTGGATTTTTTCTGATATCCTTTTGGCTTAAAACCCTGCTAAAATCCGTATGACCAATTAAAGAACCCTCTTCATCGACAAAAAAGACATACCCCTTATGTCCTATACGAGTATCTATATATTGATTAATCATTAGTTTTAAATCAGCCTTAGCTTGAAGATATCCCAGGTGTTCACGAGTTTGAGTATCCCTTATTCCTAATGTTATAAAAAATTGCGGTCGTCGATCTTTAGAAAAAAAAACATCACTCACAGAGTAGTGTTCAGGCATTGTTTCCGGTCCTACGTAGTCAGCATTTGAAACAATACCATCTGTTATAACTTCCCTCCTGGAGACTTGAACTAAGATATTTAAATTTTTATCCAATATCTTAATATCTTCTAAATAGGGTTCCTGACGCAATACAATATTTAGGATTCCCTCTTGTTCTTTATCCTTGCCTTTAATCAGGACAGTGGAGTTTACATCGGTAAGATTAGCTAAACTCTCTACAATATTTGTAATTGAAACCTGAAGCTTTGTGGCTATAACCATAGTCTTTTGTATGTTTTGTTCTCTAATACTATCTTTAAACTTGTACCTTACAGTGTTAAAAGTAGTCAAGGAAATAAACACCATGGGGATGATTGACATTAAAATTCCAAATACTAAAACTCTAGTTTTAATACGCTGATTCCAAAGCGTCTTTCCCGCTTTCACTGATGGCCTCCTTGTCCGATAACTTCATCTGCAAAATATATATATGCTTCTTCAAGAGAAATCCCTAATCTTTGCGCAACCTCTAGGTTAACCGTAAAACTTAACTTTTCTGCTGTTTCAACAGGAATAGACTTCGGAGAATACCCCATCATGATTTTGTGTACCATATGTGCGGTTTGAGCACCTTGATTATAATAAGATGTCCCGTAGGAAGCAATGCACCCTTTTTCTGCATCACTAGGGTAGACTCCAAATACCGGTACACCCTTTATTAACGCATAATTTGCTATCGCCTTTGTATGGGTTTCCAAAAATAATCCCGGCATAATAAGGATAGCTTGGCTGGTCTTGCTAATTTCGTTAACGATTCTAGGAATATCTTGTTCTATGGAAATATCATATATTTTATAGCTAATATTCAACTCCCGCGCAGTCTGCGCAAGACCCGGTTGAGAATCTTGAAATAAATTTGTTCTCTTATCTCCCAGAACCGCAACCTCTTCAACGTGAGGCATTAACCGTTTAAGCAGATCAAGCCTTTTCGCAATGAGTTCATAATGATAATTATTGAGTCCCGTAACATTTGTCCCCGGGATTACCTCGCTTTCTACTAAACCAATTGCTATAGGAGAAAGTGCTCCCATAAATATTATCGGCGGGGGATTGTTGAGCTTAGCTACCGTTTTTGACAGAGATCGTGTCTCTCCCTCTCCAGAAGCAACTAGCACATCAAATTTCTGGGATACTAATTTCTCAGCAAGTTGATCCATTTCTGCGTAGTCATTTGGGGCGGTCATTACCTCGTAAACAACATCTTTACCCTCTTGATAATTTAAGTTACTGAGTTCGTCCCTAAGACCCTCAAACTTCTCTAAACGATCTTCATTCTGAGATAGAACACCGATTCTAACAACTTTATCTTCAGCAATTGATACTTTACTCATATAAAAACCCGCTCCGACCAAATACAATATATAAATAAAATAAATAACACGTCCCATATTCAAGGCCTCATCTCAGTTTGAGTTATTATCTTTAATTAAACCCAATAGTTTAAATCTTTCTTCATTGTACCAGAGGAAGGATAATATAGCACCACAGATCATATGTTAAATATTTCATATAAATCAAAGAAAACTTAACTAATTTCTTGAAATTTTTCCTTATAAACTCAATTAAACTTTTCAATCTATAGTTTAACATTTTTACTTTAAGGAACTATTAAACGAGTCCTAATACTATTAAACGAAAAGTCTTCCCATTTCCGCTTTTAAACTTTAAAAAAAGAAAGTTTCATCGTCTAACTTTCTTCTTTCTTCTCAACTATACAATCCCATGTTGAAAACAGCTCCCTTAAAGGCCCAATAAGCACTCTAAGGGAGCTGTTTCAATCTTCTACTTTCGGAAAAATTCTAGTTCAGCAACTGAGCATCCTCGGCAATACCTGCCATCAGTAGGCCCATAGTACGTTCATCAGCTTGCTCAACAGGCATAACCTTCATAATTTTCCCTTCGTACAGTACCGCAATGTTATCACAAATACTAGTCAATTCCTCAAGATCCTCAGAAATTAACAAGATTCCAACACCATTGCTTCGGGCCTCTAAGAGTTTGCTGTGTAAGTATTCAGTCGCCCCAATATCCAACCCTCTTGTCGGATAAGCTGCTACCAAGGCAACTGGGTTACGGGTTATTTCCCTAGCCAGCACTACCCTTTGGATGTTACCTCCAGATAGTCTTGCCGTAGGGGTTTCTAAGTCCGGTGTTTTGATGCCGTACTTTTCCACTTGTGAAGAACTATGAGACATAATTGCTTGGTTTTGGAGAAGTGAATACTTGGCAAAGGGCGACCGGTGATGATCCTTTAGAATGAGGTTTTCCCAGATACTAAAGGAAGGAATAGTTCCCACATGAATTCTATCCTCTGGGATATAGCCAAGACCTTGCTCTATAATTCCAGCTGGCAACATATTAGTGCTGTCTTGACCGTTCAGTGAGATATTGCCAGAACTGATTTTTCTCAAACCTGCAATTACTTCCGCAAGCTCTTTTTGTCCATTTCCTGATACTCCGGCTATTCCCAATATTTCATTTTCTCTTATCTGAAGTGATACTCCTGCCAAAGCTTCAGATCCCTTATCTCCTTTTGCATGAACCTGCTCAAGTTCTAAGACAATCTTTCCCGGAGAATAGTTACCATCTCTTCTACAGGGAGCCATTTCTCTCCCTACCATTAACTTGGCTAACTCTTCTTGAGTGGTTTCTTGAGTTTTGACATTTGAACATACTACCCCATCTCTCAATACAGTAACTCTGTCACTTATTGCCATAACCTCATTAAGTTTATGACTAATCAAAATTATTGAGTTTCCCAATTGAGCCATGTTTTTCAACAGTAAGATCAATTCATTAGATTCCTGGGGCGTAAGTACCGCAGTGGGCTCATCAAGAATTAACAGGTTTGCTCCTCTGTAAAGCGCTTTTATAATCTCTACACGCTGTTGTTCCCCTACACTTAGCTGCCAGACAAAGGCATCAGGATTAATTGCTAAACCATATCTATCGGTAATCTCTTTAATTCTTTTGGCAGCCGTTTTTAAATCCACAAAGAATTTTTTGGATAACCCTAGAATTACATTTTCACAGACGGTTAGAGTGGGAACCAACATAAAATGTTGATGCACCATGCCGATCCCCAGCTCGATAGCTTCACTTGGCGAATTAATCCTGACTTGTTTACCGTTAAGCAAAATCTCACCAGCGTCAGGTTGATAAAGACCGTAGAGGATATTCATCAGAGTGGTTTTCCCTGCTCCGTTTTCGCCAAGAATGGCCAGTACCTCACCCGCTTCTAGTTGGATATTGACCCTATTGTTACTTAGGACTCCAGGAAAACGCTTAGTGATTCCAGACATCTCTAATTGTTTAATCTTTTCAACCATTCAATTCACCTATTATTTCTTAGGTAGTTCCACCTTTAGTTTTCCGCTAATAATCTCTTGTTTAGCCGTTTCTACAGCAGCCTTTACTTCAGCTGGAACTTTATCAGCTAATTTTTCGTTGTACTTAAACTCAATAGTTCCATCAGCTAAGGTCAGGGTCAAGTGTTGTCCGCCCAGTGTACCTTGCTTTCTCAGGTCAATTATTTTGTTCACTACTTTTTCCCAATGATAAACTTGGGAAGCTAATACGTGGTCAGGAGCAATACTGCTTTGATCCATGTCTGTCGAAAGCCAATAGTTTCCTTTTGTTTCACCAATAGCTCTGACAGCTCCTACAGCTTGCTGTGAAGAACCTGTAATAATATCTGCACCAGCACTCATCTGAGTCTTGGCGAGATTACCAGCTCCCACAATGTCATTGAACGAGCCCGTATAGGCTATTCGGGTTTGAACATCAGCTTTACCCTTAGCGACACCTTGCTGAACACCATAATTATACTTAACAGCATCTCCAGACTCCACTGGCCCAACGATTCCAACAACTCCTGATTTAGTCATTTTTGCTGCCAAAATTCCCAAGAGGTAGCCTCCCTCTTGCGCTTGGGGATCATAGGCAAAAATGTTCAGTTGAGTCGCAAAACCGGTTCCATAAGCAAAGGTTGTTTTGGGGAAGTCCTTAGCTATATCGTTTAAAACACTTTGGTACTGAGAACCATGAGCAAAAATAATTTCATACCCTTGAGTTGCATACTGACGGATAGCTGCCCCAGCATCCACAGCATTACCAAGTTTTTCACTAATTGCAACTTCGACTTTGTCTTCACCCATACTTTTCTGTACAGCTTTTAAACCCTCAACCATGGATTGGCCCCAAGCCATATCATCAACAGTAGCAGGAAGTACAAGAGCAATACGGATTTTTTGTGCGTCGGTTTTCTGGGGAGTTGTTTCAGCAGCTGGCTTGGCAGCACAACCTGTAAAGGCTAACATAGTAAGTGCAGCCAAAATAAGAGATAATACCTTTTTCTTCAATTTTTTCTCCTCCTTCAATTTTATTATGATCAACCTCTGGTTCCGCGCTCGTAGGGCTTACCAAGTGCTGCTGGCGCCCAGACGCGTCCATAAGAGATTGCCAGAGCAATTATTGTTACCATATACGGTAGAATAACTGCCAACTCGTAGGGAAAATTGATGCCTAGGACTTGAACCATACTTTGGAAGGAATCAGCCATGCTGAATAAAAGTGAACCAAGCAGAATCCCCCAAGGACTCCAACGACCAAAGTAAACAAGGGCTATGGCTATAAAACCTCTGCCAGCAGTAATATTGTCTGCATACATATTTGCTTGCCCTATTGTTAAAAAGGCTCCTGCCAGCGAAGCTAGCATCCCGCCGACTATCAAACACTGATATCTGATTTTGACGACACTCACGCCCAAAGTATCTGCAGCCTCCGGTTTATTGCCTACTGCACGAATGTTTAAGCCCCAACTCGTCTTATAGAGTACTATTCCAGACAAAGGTACCAGAAGAAATGCAGTATACACCAGGACATTATGATTAAAGAGAACTTGCCCAATCAGAGGTATATCACTCAACATAGGGATTGCTATAGGTTTTAGTCCATCAATGGAAGTTACCCCTCCTACATAGAGACGAAATAGCAAACCTGATAGCCCCCAGCCAAACATATACAACCCAATCCCACTTATTCCTTGTTCGGCCTTAAAGGTAACGCTTACAAAAGCCATTATCAGCCCCATCAGTGCTCCAATAGCTAGACTTATAATTATTCCCAGTAGAGGACTACCTTGTTGGAGCGTCGCAAAAAAACCTGCGAAAGCTCCCATCATCATAATACCTTCCACCCCGAGATTATAAACGCCTGACCGTTGAACAAACATTTCACCTAAGGCAGCTAAAAGAAAGGGGGTTGCCAGGCGGACTCCGGTGGCTAGTATAATTATAAAAATATCAATACTCATGAATCCTTCCATTTACTTCCCACCTCCCCTATCCACTTTTGTCCCAAAAGTTTGGCTTTCAATTTAACGATAGAATCTGGACTTCTCAAGAAGTAATCACTCGAAACAACAAACAAGACAACCAATCCTTGAATGACCATAATCATAGCAGCAGGAATATTGACAGCCCTTTGCATCATATCTGCGCCTACAAGCAAAGCCCCAAACAATATCGAAGCTGGGATAGTACCTAATGGATGCAGGCGACCGAAAAGTGCAGCAACAATTCCGCTGAATCCATACCCTGCAGACAGACCTTCTAATGAACGATGATGTACTCCTGTGACTTCTACAACTCCGGCAAGGCCTGCCATTCCTCCAGCCATAGCCATAGCTAAAATTAAGTACCATTCTACTTTTATGCCAGCATACCTGGCTGCTTCAGGTCCAGCTCCAACCGCACGCAAACGATATCCACGGCTTGTTTTCCACAAAAAAACATATACAAGCACAGCCAAAACTAGGGCGAAAATAAGTCCCGTATGGATTCTAGTTCCCGGTACAAGACGGCTAAGCCAGATTTGCTCAGGAATTAATGCTGTCTGTGGTACACCTGTACCGTAGGAAACCTCTTTTGGATCAATCAATGGCCCCCTTATAAGAAACAGATATAACTGTAACGCAATTTGGTTAAGCATTACAGTACTTAGTATCTCATTGACAGATAGACGAGCTTTAAGCCAACCGGCAATACCACCCCATATTGCACCACACGCTCCGCCTGCCACAAATACTGCAGGGAGCAGAATCATTGCAGGTACATCAGACAAAGAAGTCCCGACCGCTGTTGCTCCAATGGCCCCTGCCAGTATTTGACCCTCAGCTCCAATATTGATAATCCCACTGCGAAAGGAAATTACAATACCTAATCCCACTAATAGCAGCGGAACTGTCCTTACTAAAGTTTCAGTTATACCAAATTTATCCCCAAGCGGCCCTGAAAACATTACTCCATAAGCCTTTATAGGGTCTGACTTAGCTAAGATAAGAAATAAGGCACCTACTAAAAGTGCTCCAAATAAGGCTAATAGTAGGACAAGAATTTGTTTAAAGACCCCATTATGTTTTGAACTCAACGATACGCAACTCCATCCTGTCAGGAAATTGTAAGGCTCTTCTAATACTACCTTCGTTAGCAATGCCTGATCCTAATGAGAACAAATTCACCTCCACCTGCAAAGAATTAGTCGGAGAGATGAATATTGAAGCTTACCATCTACTCGGACTAAAATAACTAATCAAATATGGTATACCCTAATTACAAATAGAATGTTGACAGAACCAAAAAAAGCTTCATAGAGACATAAACCTCTATGGAGCCTTTATTCTAATGATTACCAATTATATTATCTAATTAGCAAAATTGCAATAATTTCTTATTATGCCTAATTTTATCCTTATTCATTCATTTCAAGGTAAATCATACAATATTACAAGTAATCTAAAATATATAAAATTTATGGATAATTTTGATTATTGTTATTACATTTATAGGCTGCATATGATAGAATTTACCTGAATGAATTATCATTCAGGTAAATTCCTTTTTTTGGTGTTATTAATTTGGAAGAACGCTCTAACATTCATGGACTAATTAAGATTGGAGGGGAAATCATTTTAGAATAGTCTTAATTTATAAAATGTTCACAATGAAATAGCAATAGTCTGGAGCTGCTCTCATTTTCTGTAATTTGTTGAAATGGTAGGTGAACTATTCAATGAAAGAAAACTCGGGAATGATCTATGACGATGTTGAAAAATGTGTCGATGAAGTTATTAACTACGTCGGCAAGGATATAACCTTTTCTATGACCCTAGCCTTAGGAAAACCAGTACGCTTTATTAATGAACTATACAAGCGTGCCAAAAAAGACCCGGAGTTAAAACTCAAAATTATTACTGCTCTTTCTCTTGAGATTCCTAAGGGCAGTTCAGAACTTGAAAAGCGCTTAATGCAACCAATAATGGACAAGGTTTTTGCAGGAGTCCCTGAGTTTGAGTATATGAAAGATTTTCGCGCTGGAACTTTGCCAAAAAATGTCGAACTATTCGAATTTTACTCTAAGGCTGGCAGCTACATAAATAATCCTGTTGCGCAGCAACGTCATTTATCCTCTCATTATACACACGTGGTTCGAGATGCTTTAGCTCTTGGCACAAATGTTTTCGGGGAACTAATATCCTACAGAGAAATTAATGGTAAGACTATGTATTCTATGGCCTGTAACCCGGATATTTGCCTTGAAACTGTTCGTAAAATGAGGGAACTACGAGCCAACGGTCATAAATTAGTGATCATAGGGGAAGCCAATAAAAAGCTGCCCTTTATGTATGGTGATGCCGTAGTTGAGGCAGATGCCTACGATATTATTCTTCAGGGTCCAAATTTCGATTATGAGCTTTTCTGCCCTCCCAAGGATTCTGTTGCCCTCAGCGATCATATGATTGGGATCAATGTCAGTCCTTTGATCAAAGATGGCGGCACTATCCAAGTAGGGATTGGAGCCCTCGGGGACGCAATTGTTTCAGGACTTATTTTGCGTAATGAACATAATGCTATCTACCAAGAAATCTTGGAGAAAGCTGGTATAAAAAGACGATATGAAAAGTTAATAGCTGACTGGGGTGATACTGGCACCTTTGAAAAAGGTCTTTATGGCTCATCGGAGATGTTTGTTGATGCCTTTATGCAAATGTACAAAAAAGGAATTTTGAAACGGAAAGTCTACGAGAGTATTCCCCTTATGAAACTTATCAATGAGGGCAAACTAGATCCCGATTCCATTCCTCTTGACATTATAGACCAACTCATTGAAATCAAAGCAATTCATAAGAAAATTAAAGCCAAAGACTTTGAGTTTCTTACAGAATTCGGAATCCTTAAACAGGGCCTCACCTATGATCACTATACAATTATTGATGAAAACACCAGATACTTCGCAGATATGAATGAGGAAAAAAATCGATTAGAGATTCGAAAACTACTTGGCAAAAAACTGCTCAAAGGCACAGTAATTATGGGAGCCTTCTTTTTAGGACCTAAAGCCTTTTATAAAGACCTCAACAACATGAGCGAAGAGGAAAGACAGCTCTTTGCAATGTCCGCTGTTGAGAAAGTCAACCAGCTTTATGGGGGAGAAGAACTTCGTACTCTACAACGTAAAGATGCTCGCTTTATAAATACGGGGATGGTTGCCAGTGTTTTTGGAGCAATTGCCTCTGATCAACTGGAAAATGGGCAAGTCGTGAGCGGAATTGGCGGGCAGTACAATTTTGTAGCAATGGGTCACGTCTTACCAAAAGCGCGGGTCATAATTATGATTAAAAGCACAAAAGGATCTGGCAAAAACCTCAAATCAAATATTGTCTTTAATTATGGCCATTGTTCAATACCGAAACATATGAGAGATATCGTAGTTACAGAGTATGGGATCGCTGACCTTCGCAGTAAGCCAGAAAGCGAAGTGATTGCCGCAATGATTAACATAGCTGATTCAAGATTCCAAAAAAAATTACTTGAAAAAGCAAAAAAAGCGGGAAAGCTCCCCCAAAATTATGAAATACCTGCAGAGTATAGAAATAATACTCCGCAAAAAATACAAGCTTTGTTAAAACCTTATCAAGCTCAAGGCCTCTTTCCTCAGTTCCCATTTGGCACGGAGTTATCGGCGCTTGATATCAAGCTAGCAGGAGCGATGAAAGGCATGAAGGCACTCGCAAAAGGTAATATATTGAAAATAGTTAAGGGAATCCTTAAGGAATTGCTTAGACCCATTCCTAATTCAGCTCAACCCTACATTGACAGAATGAGTCTAGCCCACCCTGTTTCCATCAGCGAAAGATTCATGAGAAAAATGGTCGTTTTTGCGCTAAGAAATGCTAATGTACTTCATTCTGAACAACATCCCGTTACAATGTCGAACCGGGTAGAAGCAAAATAAACAAGATCCAAACAACAGCAAAAATACGCCTATGAGCAAGCTATCAAAGCTATCCTCATAGGCGTGTTTCTGTGGTAGAACCTTCTGTTAAGAAGTCATAAATATGCTACCTTTCCTCTCGGTCATAGGATAGACCTAACGCTCCAGGAGCAGTCAATCGTCCTTTTTGGCGAGCAACGACAAAGACTAGGATTAAAACTGTAAATAGATAGGGCAACATTTTTAAGAAAAACGGTGACATTTGAATACCTAAGACTTGTAACCGGAACCCTAGGGCATCGATTCCGCCGAACAGGTAAGCCCCCATGAGAGCTCTCCAAGGATTCCATAAAGCAAATATTACAAGGGCAACTGCAATCCAACCCCTTCCTGCCGTCATGTTTTCCAGCCAGCTAGGGGCATAGGCCAGTGATAAGTATGCGCCGCCGATCCCACCTAAGGCACCGCCAACGACAACATAGATATATCTTAGATAAAAGACATTTAAACCAAGAGCGTCCATAGCAGCAGGATTTTCGCCTAGTGCTCTGAGATTTAAGCCCGGTCGAGTATGAAACATAAAATACCAGATTGCAACAACCAGAATATAACTAATATACACTAACGCATCATGTTGGAACAATATTGGCCCAATGAAAGGTATCTCCCCCAATGGGCCTAAAGGGATAACCTCAAATGGCTTAGGCACAGGAATACCGATATATTCTTTGCCCAAGTACCCGCTAAGACCGGTACCGAAAATTGTTAAAGCCAAACCGCTAACGACTTGATTAGCTCGAAGTGTTATTGTAAGAAAGGCATGAATTAAAGCCAAAGCTCCCCCGGACAGCATGGATGCTAACAGACCATACCAAGGATTACCCGACGTTACTGCCACCATAAAGCCTGACACCGCCCCGACAAGCATAATGCCTTCAACTCCAAGGTTAATAACTCCAGCCCGTTCAGTAATAAGTTCACCCAGTGCAGCATAGAGAATTGGTGTTCCTGCAATCACTGAAGCTGCCAATAAAGGGATTAAGAATTCTTGAATGTTCACTTACTTAATTCCTCTCCTTTCTGGCGAATCAGCTTTAATCGATAATTCGTAAATATCTCGCCTCCAAGGACAAAGAAGAGAATTGCCCCCTGCAGCATTGTAGCAACAGCGGCTGGTATGCCTTCTACTTGGACTGCATATCCTCCCACCTGTAACGCCCCAAATAATACTGAGACTATTAGAATAGTAATTGGGTTGAGCTTACTCAACCAGGCCACGATAATAGCTGTGTAGCCGTATCCGGGACTGATTCCATGTTGAAGCTTGCCAATAATACCACTAACCTCAGCCATACCTGCTATCCCTGAAATTGCCCCGCTGAGAAACATTACCAGTAATATATTGCGTTTAATGTTCATCCCAGCGTACCGGGCTGCGCGTTCACTTGAACCAATTACATTGATGCTGTATCCCCAACGAGAATATTTAAAAACAATAGCTAAGAGAACCGCCAAGGCCAGAGCAAAAAACAAACCAGCATGGATACGAGAATCACCTAACCCCGGCAGCCTGGCTGCTTCAGAAAAGGATGCAGAGATAGGGAAATTTGATCCATTGGGATCCTTCCAAGGACCATATACCAAATAATCCACCCAAAGAATTGCTACATAATTTAACATTAACGTTGTAATGATCTCATTAACCTTCCATATAGCTCTCGGAATAGCCGTTAAAAGCGCCCAAAGTCCACCTGCAATCATGCCAAGAATTAGCATTCCGGGAAGCATGATATAGGCTGGAAGAGAAGGTATAGTCAATGGCAGCCAAGAGGCAGCCATAGCACCCATATAAAGCTGACCTTCAGCACCAATGTTCCATAACTTCATTTTAAAAGCCAGCGAAACACCCAAGGAGGTCAACATTAAAGGAATGGCCTTAACCATTGTTTCAGTGAGTCCATATTTCGATCCTAAACTGTCTACAAACATTAACGAATACACGTCCAGGGGCTTTTCTCCGGTTAAAACTAAAAAGATCCCCCCTAATAACAGGGCTAGCAGCACGGATATTAAAGGGATGATATAAACCATTACCGGCGATGGAGTTAAGCGTTTCTCTAGTTTAAATGTGAGCCGGTTCATTCTCATTCACCCTTTCTCTCGCGGAGCAGGAACCTGTCATCAAAAGCCCAACCTCTTCCAAGTCGGCTTGTTCAACCGGAAAATCTCCTGTTAACTTACCGTCAAATACTACCCCAACCCGGTCGGCTAATTTGAATATTTCGTCGAGGTCCTCTGATATAAGTAGGATCGCTGTCTTACGTTTCTTTAATTCTAATAATAGTTTGTGAACCGATTCTGTTGCACCAATGTCTAATCCTCTCGCCGGATAGATTACTACCATCAGTTTAGGGGAACTTGATATTTCTCGAGCCAGCAAAAGTTTCTGCAGGTTTCCACCAGAAAGTACTTTTACAGGCTGGTGCAAGCTAGAAATCTTAACTTGGTACTGATTCACCAAGGTTTCAGCGTTTCGCTCTACTGCCTGAGATTTCAATAACCAACGTCCAGAGAACTGAGGCTGATGATATTTTTTTAAAATGAGGTTCTCCAAGGCATTCAGATCCGGCACTAGTCCCATGCCTAAGCGATCTTCAGGTACATAAGCAACCCCTAGGTCAATGATTGTTCGGGGGGAGAGATTGCTTATATTCCTGTCGTTTAAGAGGATTTTTCCACTCTCAACACGACGCAAGCCAGAAATGACTTCCGCCATTTCCCGTTGTCCATTGCCTGATACACCGGCTAAGCCGAGGATTTCACCTTCGTGTACACAAAGACTCATTTCACGAAGGCAAGGGAGCCCCATGTCATTTAAGGCATTTACTTTATCCAGTTGCAGCACGACCCCACCCACAGGAGAAGAGTCTCTATCATACTTTGAGGCCACAGCTCTACCGACCATTAAACGAACCATCTCTTTAGCGTTGATCTGGTTACGTTCTAACACGCCAGCAAACTTTCCCTGTCGCAACACTGTAACTCGATCTGCAATTGCCTCAACTTCATTTAACTTATGAGTTATAAGCACCACTACACAACCAGCGCTGGCCATCCTGCGCAAATTTTCGAACAATTCATTAGCTTCCTGAGGAGTCAGAACGGCAGTTGGTTCATCAAGTATCAACACTTTAGATCCCCGATAAAGCATGCGAACGATTTCAACTCGCTGTTTTTCTCCAACCGAAAGCTGCCATACCTTAGCATTTAAGTTGATCTCTAAGCCGTATTTTTTCCCAAGCTCGTTAATTCTAGCTTTAAGTTCCTTATTAGAAAGAAAAAAGGATTTACCTTTCTCGCCCAAAGTAATATTTTCGGCTACAGTGAAGGGCTCAACAAGTTTGAAGTGCTGATGCACCATACCAATACCACATGCTATGGCATCCCTTGGAGAACGAAATTTCTCTTCTGCTCCGTTAACCAAAATTTTGCCGGCATCGGGCTTGTATAACCCGGCTAGGACGGACATTAAAGTGCTTTTCCCCGATCCATTTTCTCCTAATATAGCATGAATTTCTCCAGGGTTAATATCCAGGTCAACATTGTCATTTGCAAGTACTCCTGGGAATTTTTTCACGATTCCCCGTAATTGGATTAGGGATTGGTTCATATTAGTCCCCCTCAATTCACAAACAATTTCCGGCAATACTCAGAAGAAATCTTTTTAGAGATTATAACTTCAAGGGCACTTACAGTGCTTGAAGTTATAATCTCATAAGTTACAAGAAGCTATTTTGCCAACCGGATTTTATTTGGGGATTGTTCCGTCTACCCCTTCAACAAACCAGTCAAACGAAAGCATATCCTTGTCAGACATTACTTGACCCTCAGGAACTTTAACAGCTCCTGATTGATCCTTAACCGGTCCAGTAAAGACATCCCATTTGCCAGAAATGATTTTATCTTTAGCATCTGCTACAAGCTTTTTGGTATCATCGGTTACCATCGGACCATAAGGAGCGATGTCCACAATACCATCACTCATAGCACCCCAGTATTGATCATTTTTCCAGGTTTTATTGATAACTGACTCAACAGTTTTTACATAGTAAGGACCCCAGTTCCAAACTGCAGAGGTCAACACTGCTTTAGGTGCCATTTTTGACATATCCATGTTATAGCCAATTCCGTATTTACCTGCTTCCTCTGCAGCTTGCATAGGTCCAGGTGTATCTTGGTGTTGCGCAATAACATCCGCGCCATTGGTCAAAAGACTTTTAGCAGCATCTTTTTCCGCAGCAGGATCGTACCAGGTATTTGTCCAAACAACTTTTACTTTAGCCTGAGGATTTACAGAACGAACCCCTTGGGTAAAGGCGTTGATGCCGCGAATAACTTCTGGAATCGGCATAGCAGCTACGTAACCAATGGTGTTTGTTTTAGTGGTTTTACCAGCTACTATTCCTGTTAAATAACGGGCCTGATACATACGACCAAAATATGTTCCTACATTATCAGCAGTTTTATAACCGGAATTGTGCATAAATGTAACATCAGGGTATTTTTTGGCAACATTAATAGTCGGATCCATATAACCAAAGCTTGTTGTAAAAATGATTTTGTTGCCTTTTTCAGCAAGCTGGGTAATTACACGCTCTGAATCCGCTCCTTCAGGAACAGATTCGATAATCGTGGTTTCTACTTGTGGCATTTTTTCGATTAAGTATTTACGGCCTTGGTCGTGAGCATAGCTCCAACCTGCGTCCCCTACCGGTCCAACATAGACAAAAGCAACCTTGATTTTCTCTTTGCCTGCATCGGCTGGTGCTGGTGCAGCTGTAGGAGCCTTAGCGCCACAACCAGAAATGACTAAGAGTAATGATACCAATAAGGTGATAAAAATTGCACTTTTTTTCTTTAAATTCATCTCAATGTTTCCTCCTTTTTCTCTCTACATAAATAACTGACTTATCTGTTAAATTTCACCTCCCGTTGCGTTACAAGAAAAGCTTCCCAGAGATATCACCTCTAGAAAGCTTCGTTGCCAAATTACTCAGTCCTAGTTCTATTATATTACCTTCAAATAAAAAATACAATGATTTCTTATAGATGAAAGATTTACTTCGTCTTCAATAAAATACTAGGTAATCTCGGTGAACTCGTTCAGCTAAAGGTTTAGTGAAATGATCAAAATAAACGCATTCTTTTATCTTTATGATATCTAAATCCTTAATTCTTTTATAAAAAAACAAGCACTTGCAGACAGATCTACAAATGCTTGTTTAGAACTATTTAGTCTTCGTAAGTCCCGTAAACAATACGCTCGCGAAGCTCGCCAATCATAGCGGGAACATTGATACTCATAGGACACCGCTCAACACATCTACCACAGCGCAAACAGGAATAAACCAGCGGAGCAGCTTTTTCCATTCCACCAGACACAAAAGCCGTCCAGACCGTGCCTATGCCTCCCATATATGTGTGACCAAAATGACCGGCAGTAACTTGGAATACAGGACACTCATACATACATCCGCCACAACGCAGACAATGTAGAGCTTGAGTAAACTTCTCTTCCTGAGCCATTTCTTTACGACCATTATCTACGAAGATAACATAGAACTCCTTCGGGCCATGTGCTCCATAAGTGGTAACTTTTTCAATATCTCCAGTCTTACTGGGACCGCTAACAATATTGACATAGCCAGGCACTCCATACTGTGCATATCGCCAGGTAACTTCTGCTACCTTCATTGCATCTTGGAAGGTAGGCACTAATTTCTCGACACCAACCATGACTATATGAACCGGAGGCGCCCCTGTCGCCAGACGAACATTTCCCTCGTTTTCAATAATAACCATCGCTCCCGTGTCAGCAGCCACAACATTAGCTCCGCTGATACCAACGTCTGAAGTAAAATACTTTTCACGCAGGAATTCTCTAACAACCTTTACCTCTTCTGCAATGTCAGGCGAGACTTCTTTCTTGAAAAACTTGGTGAAAACTTCAGCAACCTGCTCACGAGGAACATGAATAGAAGGAGAAAGAATGTGCATTGGCCGTTCCTTACGCAGTTGGAGGATAAACTCTCCTAAGTCAGTCTCCCATACTTCGTTTCCATTTTCCTCTAAATATTCACGTAGGTGAAGTTCTTCTCCTAACATGCTTTTTCCTTTGACAACAGTTTTTCCCTTTCCAATAATACCCAGGGCTATTTCAAGGGCTGCCTGATGATCTTTGGCATAAAAGGCTTTCCCTTTATTCCGTTCCACCGAAGCCATAGCTTGTTCTAATAAGGTGTCTAAACTAGCCATGGACCGGGTTTTAATCTCTTGTACTTCCTCTGCCAAAGCTGGAGTATGCGGGAAACGCTCTAAAGTTTCCGAAACTGTATTTCGGTAGGAACTTACAGCTCTGGATATTGCTGTACGAATGTTTTTGTCCTCACTAGCTTCATTAAGAGACTTGGCATACTTGACAAAGTCCTTTCTAAAATCGGTCATGCTTTAACCCCCCTATATAGGAATTCAATCAAGTCTTCAATTACTGCGGAATCACCTTTTGCTCGTCCTCCTTCTAGGGCTGACAGGCAATAAGGACAAGACGTTAATATATGGGATGAACCGCTGTCCTTCAATTCATTGACACGGCGTCCGCCGATAACATGGGATAACTCCGGAAACAGAATTTTAATAGGTCCACCGCAACAAGAGGTCCATTCGCGATTCATCTGAGCTTCTTTGACCTCAGCACCAACACTTTCTAGAATGTCTCTCAATTCTTGGTGGATGTTTAATTCACGGGCCAAACGACACGAATCATGAATCACGACTGTCTCAGGGGATGGAATCTTAGCTAGCTTGTCTCGTCGTTCCCAAACAAGATCAATATAAGTACGAATTTCAAAATCAAAACCTTCGATCAGTTTTGGATAAACGAATTTAAAGACTTCTGCCGCATGTGGAGATAAGCAAACAATAGTTTTCGCACCACTTTTCTTAATTACCTCTACAACTCTCTTAGCATAGTCTTTCATATCCTTTAAATACCCTAATTCATAGAGCAAGGCTCCACTGTATAACTCCTCACTACCTGAGTAGCAAAACTCATATCCTAATTCCTTGAGTACCTTTGCCGCTTTATAACAGACAGAGTTATATCTGTCCTTGTCCTTAGCCAGGACAGAAGCGTACATCTTTTCCGGGCTGATTCCAGTCTTATTTAAAATATTCCTAGCACCCATCATCATTGAAAAAACCTTACTACCCTGGTCAAGATGCGTGATTGTTTTAACCAATGAGTCAATAAAGGGGAGCATTTGGTATTCTCCGCCTGTATAAAAAAGCAAATCTCCTTTAACTGGCAAGTTCAATTCCTTGGCCCAAGAAGCGACTTCAGAACCCTTCAAGGCCAGGGGACTACCATGCTTAATAATATTTTCACTTATTACATCAAGTACCATTGGCATTTTTGTTTCCAAAACCTAACACGTCCTCCCATATTAAAATATGGTTCAAATACTCTTTGTCTGGAATTTGAGCATTTTTCTCCATTCAGAAAGCGCGCATCGATTTTCTCTAAGCGCGCCTTCATTATCCATCAAAAAATCCCAAGTAAACGTAACTGTATACTCTTTATTATAATAAAAATTCCCTATTAAAGTAACCCCACCAGAAGTTGTATTATGTATTCATAATACAACTTCTGATTCGACCTCTTAAATAGAGCTCCTAGAAAGAATTAATTTATTCAAAATGTATTATTGTCTCATTTATGAGGGGTTTTAGCCCTTCGTATCTGCTTAACCGAAAAGTTGTCAAGATTCGCAAACAATTATCTGGGTTTCTTGACAAATACTGTCATGAAGTTTATTGTACACATAAGCAATCGTCATATCAATCTATTTTTCTGGAGGAATGAGATGAAAGGTAAATATACCATAATATTTATCCCACCAGATCACTCTACTACTCGCCAATTCCAGATCACAAAACGGGGTAAGCAGTATTTGGGTGCCTTTACGATTCTTATAGGAGTGGTGATTGTCGGTCTATTTGCTCGAAACCTCTATCTAAGTCATTATATAAATCATCTTCAGCCCACAATTGACCATATCACTCAGCTCAAGTCCACCATCAAAGAGCGCGACCAGACGATCAATAATTTAAGCGAACAGTCCACTCAAATAACCGAAGACCTTAGGCGAATAACAGACCTTGAAGAAAAAATATCCTCAATCCTTCAGCTAGATTCGCCCTCCCCACCAACATCCCTTAGCCGTGGCATTCCCTCTGAAACCTTAGTTCTTGCCAACGTTTCTCCCCCGATTGGCACTCCCACTCAATACGCTCAGATTGTGACAAACCATTTGAATACCTTACAACGTTATTATGAAATAGCCGCTGTACAAAAAGATAAATTAGACCACACACCAAGCATTCTTCCCGTAGAAGGTGAAATTACCTCTCGTCATGGGTACCGCTACAATCCTTTTGGTGGCTTGTCCAAAGAATTCCATAACGGCATAGACATTGCCTGTAATTACGGAACTCCTATTATAGCGACGGCCGATGGAATTGTCACCTTTTCCGCTAGAAATTCAATTTTCGGTCTTAGAATAGATATCGATCACGGTGACGGTATCAGAACCTTTTATGGCCATAACTCCAAGCTACTGGTCAAAGAAGGTGACCGGGTAAAAAAGGGTGATGTTATAGCTTACAGCGGTAACTCCGGAAGAAGTACAGGATCTCATCTTCATTATGGCACTTATGTTAATGGAAAGAATGTCGACCCCTTAACCTTTACTGAAGTATTAAAGGAGACTTAACGAAATGTTTAAAAAAATTTCCCCTTCTCATTCTAGTGGTGATACTACTCTAATTGCTGCGGAGTGCCAAATTACCGGGTCTATTAAAATCAATGGGAATGCCCGAATTGACGGCAAAATCGAGGGAACTGTTCAATCAACCGGTGATTTAGTAATCGGCCCCAGCGCTTACTTGATGGCCGACATCGAAGCCAATACTGTAAGCATTGCCGGAGAAGTACACGGAAACATAAAGACTACAGATCTATTAGAGTTAACTTCAACTGCTCGCTTATTTGGAGATATCAGCACCCGCCAATTTAAAGTTGACCAAGGGGCTCGGTTTACCGGAATGAGTCAACTACTTGATGAAGCAACGTCCCAGGTGATCAGTCATGATAACAGTAAAGAGTCTTCTCCTGCCAAAGAAACAACACGAGTTTCATCACTTGCCGAAATATAAGATTTCATATGGTGAAAGGCAGTCGACCAGTACTTCTGGCGACTGCCTTTTGCGGTCAAGGACTCCATTTCATTAATGGGGTGCCCTCCATGAATGGGGTTGTTTAAGCTTCCTCTTCGCTTCCCCCGAAATCGGGGCGTATTTCTCTCTTTTCGAGAGCATTAATATAGGCTTTTGCGCTGGCCTCGATGATATCAGTCGAAAAACCTTTTCCAACTACAAGACGTCCATCCTCGTGACGCAGCTTAACTGTAGCCTCTCCCAGTGCCTCGCTGCTTCTTGTTACAGATTTCAGGGTGTAATCTTCAAGAATTGCGGTATTTCCTGTGATCCTATCAATAGTATTAAACAATGCATTTACCGGGCCATTTCCACAGGCGGCATCAGTCATTATAGTCCCTTCAATTTCCAGGCTTACCGTTGCCGTAGCCATCTCAATTCCATTAGTGGCAATAGACATACTCTGCAAGACAATACTATTAAGAGCCCCTCCCGAATCACCCATCAAAACAAACAAATCTTGGTCAAACACTTCTTTCTTAAGGTCTGCCAACTGTAAAAATCTTTTATAAACGTCATCCAGCTGAGCCCCAGATACCTGGTAACCCAGTTCTTCTAAACAATGCTGAAGAGCATGCCTCCCCGATCTAGCTGTAAGGCTAATTAGATTCTGCGCCACTCCAATAGTTTCCGGTTGAATAATCTCATAGGTTTCTCGATCCTTAAGAACCCCATCTTGATGAATACCTGAGGCATGGTTGAAAGCATTAGCTCCTACAATCGCCTTATGGTCAGGAATGGTTACTCCAGTTATACGGGAAACCAGTCTGCTGGTGGCTGATATTTCACGAGTATTTACTTTGCTCTCTACTCCGTACGCAGCCCGCCGCGTGTAAATTGCCATGATTACCTCTTCAAGAGAGGTATTACCTGCCCGCTCACCAATACCATTTATTGTTCCCTCCACTTGGCTGGCTCCTGCTTTTATTCCCGCTAAGGAGTTGGCTGTTGCCATACCCAAGTCATTGTGGCAATGAACACTTACAATAGCCTTGTCAATATTCTTAACGTTTTTAATTACATACTCTATAAGTTCCCCATATTCCCACGGGCTGGCATAACCGACGGTATCCGGAATATTAACGACGGTAGCTCCTGCGGAGATAACATTTTCGATTACTCTTGCTAAGAACATGGGATCGCTGCGAAACGCATCCTCTGCGTAGAATTCAACATCGCCGACATATTTTTTGGCGTACTTCACAGCGGCAACAGCCCGTTCTACAACTTGATCTGGGTTAAGTTTTAATTTCTTTTCCATGTGGAGTGGAGATACCCCTATGCCGGTATGGATTCGAGGATATTCCGCTTTGCGCAGAGCTTGGGCACAAAGATCAATGTCCGCCTCTACTGCTCTAGTCAGCCCACAGATGGTTACTCCTTTTAGTTCTTGGGCCATTGTACGAACTGACTCCATGTCGCCAGGCGAGGACGCCGGAAAGCCTGCTTCGATAATATCTACTCCCAGCTTTACTAACTGGTGCCCGATTTCTAATTTTTCTCTAACGTTCAGGGTAATTCCTAAGGATTGCTCCCCATCTCTGAGGGTAGTATCAAACACATACAACTTACGCATTACAATTCCTCCTTAAAAATAAAATAAACCCTTCATCTCTAATTGAGACGAAGGATTAGTTCGCGGTACCACTCAAGTTGACGGCAAATAGCCGTCTTCTCTGCAGATACGAGACTTATCGATATTCCTTGTTCGTGTCCATAGTTGAATCTAAAAGAACTTAATAGATCTAACTACTAACATCGATCAAGGATCTTCGAGTCATCTGATATCCCCTTCCTTTTAACGGTGGAAGTTCCGTCCGAGCCTACTTTTTACATTTCGGTCGGCTACTCAAGGAAGAGTTCTAAACCCATACCATTATTGCCTTTCACCAGCCGGCAACTCTCTTAAAACAGCACTAGGATTATACTATTTCCTGTCATCGTCATTTTAACAGTTTATAACATTCTACACTACTTCCATCGATTGTCAAGAGTGTTTCCGACTTTTCTTTCCTCCGATTCAACCCTTAAGGCGTTTTCCTTCTTTCAGTTCTTTTAAATTAGGATCCTGAAGAACTTGATCTCCTTCACTTAAGCCTTCCTCGATGGTAACTTGACTGTCATTTTCCAACCCTTTCTTAACGGGCTGAATTTTTGCCTTACCTTCTCGAACTATCCAAACGGCATCTCCTTCTTGATAAGGAAAAAGGGCTGTTTTAGGGATCATTAGTTGATCTGGAACTTCTAAGGTGGTGAACATGACATCCACATTGCTTCCTAAAACGACACTCGGTGAGTTCTCAGAGAGCTGAATAGTAACTTTAACCCGATTTTCTTTAAGTCCGAGTGGAGAAATTTTCTCGACGGCTGAGATAGCCACCTCATTCACTGTACCCTCAAAGGACTTTTTACCCGAACTGGTTTCTTGAATTACTTGAACCGGACTTCCCACTTTAATATCGAGAGCATCACTTGCTAGGACATAGCTTTCCAAATTATACCCGCCATTTATAAACACGGTCATAATTTGCTGACCTTGGGGGATAACGTTGCCTTCTTTTAGAGAGAGATCTTTGATAAACCCGTCTTGTTGGGCAACCACTACAGCATCACTTATCTTCTCTTCTAACTGGTCAATCTGCGCTTGAAGAGCTTTCTTCTGATTACTATAATATAGCTCTGTTCCTTGTGAAGTTTGATGTTGCTCATAGATCAGTTGTAAGCCTAATTTCTGCTGCTCTAAGAAGTTTTTTGCCTTTTCGAAAGTTCTCTCGGCTTCTTCGTATTGAACACGCGCAATTGAACCAGCCTCATAAAGTGCCTTCTGGCGAACTAAGTTTTGTTCCTCAGTCTGGGCATCCTTTTCCGCCAGCTGTATGAGTAAGGTTTGTTGGGCGATTTGTGCTTGATCAGGGCTTTTATAATTTTCTAAGCGCTGTCCTTCGAGACTCTGTAATTGGGCTCTCAATCCTTCCAGCTGATAGTTCAAATCACTAGTACTCATCTCCAATAGTACTTGTCCTTTTTTTACGCTCTCGCCATTTTTAACCTTAAGGGACTCCAGTTTTCCTTCAACTGGGTTAAATATTGGCCACTCCTTTGCAGCCATAACTTCCCCCTCCTCAGTGAAACCTTTGCTAAAATCGTTGGGCTGCAGAGTAATTACCTCAACTGCCAGAGGCATGACTTTAGAGATGGTGACCGAAATAAGAATCAGGAATGCAAGTCCTCCAAAAATTATTAGTTTACGATTTTTAAATCTAGGAAATTTAAATCTGTTTGGTGTTTGATTAAACTTAGCTTTTTCTATGACCATTTTTACCCCTCCTACCCTCAACTCACAGATTAACTGTTTGCATACTTCACCTTTCATTCAGATTCAATTCCAACTTTAGTCTCAAGTTGCCAGAATTTCTACATAGGGAAGTGATTTTATTTTGTAGTAGGCCCTGCTTTGAGCTACTAAAACAGAAAATGCAGTTCCTGCAGCCGCACCAAGCAAAGCCATCGGCGGAAGATCTGCCGGAAGAGAGTACATGTCATTGCTCATAGACTGAGCCATACTCATGCTTAAGCCATAGGCCATGGGTATACCCAGCAGGACTCCAAAGGCATATAATGTCCATTGTTCTGAAGTGATTACCCGAAGCACCTCTCTAGGTGTCATTCCCAGCACGCGAAGGGAAGCTAATTCTCGTTTCCGTTCCGAGAGAGAGATTATGCTCGAATTGTAGATAAGGGCAAATCCACAAATACCTCCAAGAATTGCTAATAACCAAACAGTAAAACCAAATGACTCCATCATTTTTTCGATCTTTGCCCCAGTATCCTTGCGAGATTCGATGGAAGATACATTACTGGCATTTTGATATTTACTTTTCATGGCTCCTACCTCGGCAGGATCCATTTTGATCAACATCGCAGTACTAATTTCACCTTGCCTGAGAAAGTGTTGTAATTCGGTATCCTTCATGAAGGCATTAAGCCCAACATACTGTGGAACGACTCCAGTGACTAATAAATTCTCACCCTTTTGACTAATGGTCTCTCTCCTTAAGGAGCTTTCCACATATATAACGTCCCCCACACTGACATTCAAAGATTTGGCCAAATGTTCAGAAAGTAATATTCCATGGTCAGGAACCTCCAAGCGCCGTCCGTTTTTGTCCAGGATATTATAAAGTCTCGACCCTTCAGCCAGACCCATCAGGGCCACTTCTTTCTTTAGCCAACCATTTCTCAAAGTAGCAGGCACTTCCAAGATTGGCTCAACTGCTGAAACCCCCAAGTCATGGGCAACGGAATATTTTGTAGCCCCAGTAGGGGAAGGTTCGCTAAGCTGTAATTTGACATCATAGGTTTGCACTTGTTCTAATTGAACCACGGTCAATAAGTCGGTCATATTCTGCATGGACCACGATACTGTCATGAGGCTATAGACTACAGCGATCCCTACAATATTAAAAACACTCCTGGTTGGTGTACGAAACACATCTCGAATACCCATCTGGGCTTGAGAGGAGAGGGTCTGCCAAAACCAACTGAATTTCTCGATTAAGGTTTTGCGCGCAGTCCCTGGGGCTGGCGGTCTCATGGCTTGGGCTGGTTCTAAGCGCAAAATATCCAAACTGCCTTTTATTCCACTGAGTACGCTAAAGACTAAAGCCAGTGCCAGACTGATAAAGAGGTATTTAAATGAGAACTCACTTTTGAGACCAGGTAGAGCGAAGAAATCCCGGTACATAGCGGTTAATGGAAATGAAAGAGCGATCCCAGATAATCCTCCCAGCAACCCACCTGTTGTCCCTATAACCATGGGATAGGACAGATAGTGTAAGACAATCTCCAGATCAGTAAAGCCAAAGGCCTTTAGAGTCCCGATAGATACTCGTTGCTGTTCGATGAGCCGTCGCAGCATAGTATACAAAATGATAGCGGCAACTCCCAAAAACACTACAGGAAGAGTTTTGGTCGTTGTGCGGATTTGTTTGATTTCACTGGTTAGAATGGAGTGACTTGTCTGATCCTTCCGAGGGACTATACTACGGAAGCCATAAGGCTTTAACTCAGCTTGCAGATTATCCTTCACGGAATCAAAGCTTACTCCTTCTTCAAGAGTAAACACTATATCATTAACTTGCCCTTTTTCCTTTACCAGAACCTTAAGTGTATCTAATGAAATATAGGCTATGCCAAATTCTTCAGCCGATGGATAAAGGTCTTGGGCATTTCTCATAATGTATATAAACTCAGGACTTTGCCCAGTTCCTGTGATATATAGGGAGACCTGATTTCCATCGATACTTAGATCAATAGAATCCCCTAAGGACAAATGATTAGCCTCTAAAAATTTGGGATCCACGAGAATTTCAGGTTGATTTTCCTTTGGAAGCTGTCCCTCAATAAGCTTAATCTGGTTAATCTGAGCACCATTGCTCTTATTTAGAGTAACCATCTTTAAATATTTATTGGAATCTTTCTCTTGGTCTATAATACGAACTTCTTTGACAATCCGTCCTGTAACTTGATCAATACCAGGTAACAAGGTAAGCGAGTTCACTTTATTTTCAGGATACCCTGTTACAGTGATAAACCCATCGGCAAAGTTTGTTTCTGTATAAAACTCCTGCTGTGCCTTTTCCATACTTTCCACGGCAATGGACATGGAGGTATAGAGAAGTAAGCCTATGGCGATAACTATAATGCAGGCGAGATAAACTCCAAAGTTTTCTTTAATATCTCTTATCGCTTTTCTTCTAAGCATCACCATGTTATCTCCTCAGGACAAAGTGGTTTTTCGATGACTTTAATATCATCGAGCAATCCATCCTTTAAATAAAAAACCCGATTGGCCATTTTAGCAATTTCTACATTATGGGTAATAATAATAACGGTCTTATGGTAATCAAGGTTCAACTTCTGCAAGGCTTTTAAAACCTGAATACCTGTTTGAATATCTAAGGCACCCGTCGGCTCATCGCAGAGCAAAAGCTCTGGGTTTTTGACAATAGCTCGTGCAATGGCTACCCGCTGCTGCTGGCCTCCTGAAAGTTGGGCAGGAAAGTGATCTTTCCAATTTTCCAGACCGACTTCCCGTAAAATATCCAGTACTGCGAGTGGGTTTTCGGCAATTTCAGCAGCTAGTCTTACATTTTCATAGACTGTGAGATTAGGCATTAAGTTGTAATTTTGAAAGACAAATCCGACCTCATTTCGTCGATAAAGGGTAAGCTGTTGGTCATTAATCTCATGTAGCGGCTGTTCCTTATAATAAAGCTCACCGGTTGAGGCCTGAGTCATGCCACCGATAATATTTAGCAAGGTTGTCTTCCCAGAGCCGCTTTGCCCCAGTATTACTATGAATTCTCCGTAGAAGAGCTGGAAGTCAATCCCCTTTAAAACTTCGATTTCTACTTCACCGGTGCGATAATTTTTGCGGAGATTTTTCCCTTCCATAAGAATATCCATCTCTCTCACCTCCTAGAAAATGTCTTAGTTTGTCGAATCCGAGCTATACATTCCATACTTTAAAATTTCCATGTATCCCATATACTCTGCCATAATTTTATCATAGTCTTGGAACAGCTCATGTTCCTTACCCTTATAGTCCTTGAGATACTTTTCTCCAAGTGCCCCTATAAATAGTGTAATTACTTCAATTGCTTTGGACGGTTCTACTCCACTTCGGAACTTTGAATAATCAATATCCTTAAAAAACGTTGTCATATATCTTTTGGAAGCTTGGAGATACTTTTTCTCGATTTCAGAACGCATGTCTTCCGGCGGACTTACAAGTGCTTCCATAAACAGTTTAACAATATAGGGATATTCCTGAGCTATCTTAAGCTTGATCACACCCAGTTCACTAAACCTTTGAAAAATGTCCTTGGTCTCTGTTAAGGGATATTTCATAAATTCTTCTGTCATTGTCTGCATGCAGTAATCTAAGACATAATTAAATAAGGCTTTCTTATTTTTAAAATAATGAAATAGAATTCCTTTGGAAATACCAGCTTCATTCGTAATTGCATTGGTCGAAGCTTTGTCATACCCTTTATCGGCAAATTCAAAAATACAGGCATCTAAAATCTTCTTCTTCTTGTCTTCTTTAAGATTTTCAAAATTCTCGTACAAAAAATATTCTCTCCTTGCAGATACTCTTTCAACTTGAACTTTTGAAAGGATTATACCACTCAATTGACCAGGCGGTCAATTGATAATTGATACTTGGCCATAACTAGTTACCAGTCATTCATGACCAAAATAGAAATAGAAAAAGCAAAGGAATTTTGCCCTTTGCTTTTTCTATTTCTATTCATTTTAAAATGTTCTAAATCTATGGTTTCCAAGAGAATTCTCTGATAAAGACCTGCCAACTTCATCCAGCTAATATCAGGCTTATCTTCTCAATAAAAAGGTGCTAACCACAAAAATTACTGATTAGTATTATATATCAAGCAAAAATTTCAGGCTAAAGATACCTTTACGTGGTAATAACTAATTATACGATCAACGAAAGGGGGCTAAAGGCTTGGAAGAAATGAGATTATCCAATAGAATTATTGACTTAGGTTCCATCGGATTAATAATTGTACCACTGGAGGATTCCTCTTTAAATGTTATAAAACTAAAAGTTTATGAGCGCGAGAACTTTTTTGCAAACCCTATTCCTGACATTAATCAAACTCAAATAGCAGAGTTCTCAAGTTCCGCCAGCTCTTTTTCTGAAGCAGTTGAAGAAATTCAAGAACTCTATAATGGTTGGGCAAAAATCGATAAGTCTGAAACAACGACTATTATTGGTATTCATAATCAAAATCCTAATGTCCTGTATATTCAGTTTTCACACGGAGAACGTTATTATACCTATAAACGTTGCTTAACACTTAGTAAGGAAATGATCTATGAAGAGTTATTCGGTAAACCCCATAGTGTTAGTCGGCGCTCTTTAAACCATGAAGATGAGCAATACTTGATTTCCAAACTACGTTTTATGCCAAAATCTAAAAATGCTATTAGTTTCTACTCTTATAAGCCCCAGAAACGAGCGAAAAGACATTTTTTCTTTTCTAGTTCATCTTAATCCAGGCGGTTAATTATACACTTAGCCACATCAAGGCAAAGAAGGATACTGATGAAACCACAATTGAAGCAATAATCATAGCCAAAAGAGGTCTCATGGCACGAGTCCGTAAACTTGAGAGGTGAACATTAAGCCCTAAACCAACCATAGCCGCGCCTAAAAGAAACGATGATGCAGAGGAGATGTCCTTCAATACATTCTCAGGAATATCGAGATAGGTTCCTATTAAACTTGTAATGATAAATCCTACTAAAAACCAAGGAAAGGGTGCACTTTGACTCTTTCCACCCTCTTTACGCTTCATCCACATGGAGAGAAGAAAACTTAAGGGTATCAGCAGAAACACTCTGCCAAGCTTCGCAAGTAAACTTATGGCCATAACATCAGGGCCTGCCGGCATAGCCGCAGCTGCAACATGAGCTATCTCATGTAAACTAACCCCACTCCAGATTCCATAAGTTACAGAACTTATTGGTAAGAAAGGCATCAAAAATGTATAAGATAGAGCAAAAACTGTGCCAACCAGAGCAATAATTCCTGCTCCGATTGCAGTATCTTCATCATTGGCTTTGAGAATTGGAGAGACAGCGGCAATTGCCGCGGCACCACAAACTCCAGTCCCGATTCCTAAAAGCAACGAGAGATTCAAGTCTGCTTTTAATAACTTTGCCAATAACATGGTAACACTTATCCCCATAACAATTGTCAAAGCGTCATAGACAAGCAGAATTCCGCCTTTATGAATAACCATATCAATATTTAACTTGAATCCATAAAGAACAATGGCAAACCTCATCAGGTAACGTGCCGAAAATTGTATTCCTTCTCGAAGACTCTCCGGATACCCAACAACATTACGATATATTACCGCCATCAAAATAGCGCTTAACATTGCTCCAATTCGCTCTATACCCGGCAGGCTCCCTAACAACGTTCCAGCACCAGCAAAAGCCATGGTGAACATAATTCCTATTATAAAACGGTTTCGCCTTTCCTGTTCTATCGCTATACTCTGCTGAAAACCCAAGTTCACTTTAGCCTGAAACCACATTTCTATTGCCTCCCTATTCTTGTCAACAAATCAAATTTCAACTCATCAGTAAATGCCTGTGAGTAAACTATAGATTCATATAGGGTTATGAGGCAATATAGGTTCCTTTAGCCTATCATTAGAAAACTGTATTTTAGTACGCCGGTATTTGTTGTATTATTATGACGAGAGTTTTATATCTTGAAGTAAATTTAAAGTGCTAAATAATCCATTTAACTGGACTAGGGGTGTAAATAATGATTGCCGATCCTTTAAAAATCTTTGTAACAGTAGCTGAACTTAAGAATTTTTCCCGTGCAGCTGAAGAACTATATTTGTCCCAGCCCAGTGTAAGTTTACAAATAAGGAATCTAGAAAATGAACTTGGTTCCAAGTTGATTAATCGGTCTCCAAAACACCTAGAGCTCACTCAAGCGGGGGAAATTCTCTATGGTATAGCTAAGCAAATTTTGCTCCTTTATGATAAAGCGAAGCTGGAAATCAACCAATTGACCAACACGGTTACCGGCTCCCTTAAAGTTGGGGCCAGCTATACTATTGGGGAGTACATCTTGCCTTATGCCTTAACTGAATTTGTTGCCCAATTTCCAAATGTGGACATAGAGGCATCTATTGCTAACACAGTTGAAATTACAAATGCAGTTCGTTCCAATCATCTTGATTTAGGATTGGTAGAAGGTGAAGTTAATCACTCAGATTTGGACGTTCAGGCTTTAATGGAGGACGAGATCATTTTAGTTGTACCAAATCAACATGTCCTGGCTGGACTTCCTGTTGTCACAGCAGAGGATCTCCAAGATCGAGTCTGGATTCTAAGAGAAAGTGGTTCCGGAACACGAGATTTTAGCGACAAGTTAATTAAAGATTGGAATATTGATGTCAAAAAAACTCATATTTTTGGAAGTAGTCAAGCTGTAAAACAAGCGGTTATTGCCGGATTAGGAATTGCCCTTGTCTCAAGCTGGATTGTGCACAAGGAACTAAAAACCAAGGAATTGACAGCCATTCGAATAAAGGACAAACGATTAGTTCGTTCATTTTCCATAATAAGGCCAAAGAACAGCGAAAT
Source organism: Desulfosporosinus meridiei DSM 13257 (assembly GCF_000231385.2). NCBI lineage: Bacteria > Bacillati > Bacillota > Clostridia > Eubacteriales > Desulfitobacteriaceae > Desulfosporosinus > Desulfosporosinus meridiei. The sequence continues at coordinate 3,790,511 of NC_018515.1, forward strand.
GTCTATGGCCATGAATATTTTTACAGAAAACCTCCTCTCACATGACCTGATTTCGTCTCTAATTGATAACAATTCATCGGTCTAAAAGAAATGTTGTCCTCAATGCAAGCATCCTCCTTTCACTATTAGAGTGGAAGGAGGATGTTCCTTTTCGTGCCAGTACTCCCCTGATGGGCTTTATACCATTCGAAAAATTCGGACTCCATCTTGGGATTCCATTTCTAATTCACCTTTATCAACTAAATATACAAGATGAGCCAGAGTTTCAGCCATTGCAAAACGTAGCTCGTGAAAACTGAGGTCTTGTCTAAAAACTTGAAGGCAAACCTCATAAGCGGTTGAACCACTTCCGGTACAGTTTTTCATTAATTCGAGCCGTTCTTGATGATGGATTTCGAGTTGCCTAATCCTCTCTTCAATATTAGAGAAAGGTTTACCGTGTGATGGTAAAGCAATTTTACAATTTAGAGTCCGAATACTGTCAATAGCTTTTAAAAAGTTATCTAAGGGATTTGGGTCTGCTCCGGAGCGGGGCCATAGGCTAACATTCGATGATATTTCTGGCAACAGGTGATCCCCCGATAAAAGCAGACCGTGAGCAACATTATAGTAGCAGATATGTCCATCCGTATGCCCCGGAGTTAAAACAACTTCGTACTCAAAGTCTCCAATTGTCACAACTTGCCCAGGCTTTAAGGTTGTTAATTCAGCATGAGGGAATGTATAACGGATTAGGTTATTGACAGAATCTATGGTTTCTTTAAGTACATCATGAGGCATACCATTCTCACTAAACAAGACATTAAGGGCTTTAAGGATATAGTTTTCACTTTTCCAATAGCGTTTGATCCGCTCTGCATCAATTTCACCAATATAAACCGGGGCACCAGAATAGTTCTGAAGCCATCCTGAACATCCATAATGATCAGGATGAAAATGAGTAAGATAAATTCCTTTAATATCAGAGGGATTGATTGCGTGTGCCTCAAAGAACTTTGTCCATCCTTCTATAGTTGCTTCTCGACTAAGACCCGCATCGATCAGCCACCACCCCTGTGTTCCTTTAACTGCATAACAGTTAACGTGATTTAGGCGAAATGGTAATGGCAATTTCACTTTATAAATCCCCAGTGCTTCGAAAATCATGTCTGTCACTTTCTTTCTCTTTTCTCTTTCTTAAACAAAATACCCCAACTACTTATTATTTACATTCCTTCAAATCCCTCCCCATATTTTATTATATTAATAATATTCTTAATATTATGCATGGTTTCTCCCTCGCTGATAAACAGGAATTGGATGCAATATATAATCATCCAATTGGATGTTGTGTCGTCTGATTCTCCTTTCTATAATTGACTAAAACTTAATAGGAGGAGAACAAGTATGCAATATACCTTTGCTGAAAGAGTAACCCATATGGATAGCTCGGCAATACGTGAACTCTTAAAGGTTGCAGAGCAACCGCAGATTATTTCCTTTGCAGGAGGTCTTCCAGCTGCGGAGTTATTTCCTCTTGAAGAAATTAAGGAATCCTATTACCAAGTTCTTAGCGCAAAAGATCCTTCAGTCCTCCAATATGGGGCAACAGAGGGATATCTGCCCTTGCGCCAGGAAATAGCGGCTCAAATGGGAATGAAAGGGATCATGACAGAAGCCGAAAACATTCTGCTTACCAACGGTTCACAACAAGGATTAGATCTCTTGGCCAAGCTATTTATTAATCCCGGCGACGTCGTACTTTTGCAGAATCCCAGCTATCTAGGAGCCATCCAATCTTTTCAGAGCTACCAGGCCAATTTTATGACAATCCCAACTAATAAGGCAGGAATTGACGAGAATGCTCTCGAAGTATTGATAAAACATAACCAACCAAAGATTATATATTTAACCCCAACTTACCAGAATCCAACCGGAATTACCTTTACCACCGAGGAGAGAAAAGCTGTGCTCCGGATAGCCCGCAACTATAGGGTTCCCATTATTGAGGATGACCCTTACAGCGAACTCTGTTATGATGGTCAAGCCGCATCACCAATCCGATCTTTTTCCACAGACGATGAGGTAATCTATTTAGGGACATTTTCCAAAACCCTGGCACCCGGGCTTCGGCTTGGTTGGATTGTAGGCGGAAAGAATCTGATAGCTAAACTTGTCATAGCAAAACAAGGTTCTGATTTGCACACTGGCACTTTACTACAGAGGGCCACCCATTACTATTTAACACACTTTTCACCGACTGAACATATTGAGAAGATTCGCCATGCTTATCAATGCCGAAGGGACCTTATGCTTAGTGAACTAAAGAAAGCCTTCTCGAACAAGGCCTTATGGACTGAACCAACCGGAGGAATGTTTATTTGGCTGACTCTGCCTGAAGAATATAATACTCTAAAGCTTTTACCTAAAGCATTAGCAACTAATGTAGCATATGTTCCAGGAACTAATTTTTATGTGAATGAAAAAAGTCATAATAGCATGCGACTAAACTTCTCTAACCCTTCCCCGGCTCAAATCCAACAAGGAATAAAACTCTTAGCCAAAATACTTTGATTGCGATGCCCTAGACTCATACTTTTGGCACGTATAGACGAATTGAGGATACGAACATGAAGCTGAATTTAGACCGCTCCCTAAAGACGCCGCTTTATTTACAGATAAGGAGCCAGATTCGTCAGCTTATCCTGACAAACGAGCTTCCATGCGGTTACCAACTTCCTCCCGAGCGAAAACTGGCCACCCTATTAGGAGTAAATCGCACAACAGTGGTTAATGCCTATCATGAACTCGTAGCAGATGGCTTAATACAGTCACATGTAGGCAAAGGAAGTACTGTAAATTCTCTCCAAACAATTCAGCACTCTCTAGAAGGCTCCTCTAAGACCATCTATTCAGAGGAACAGCGTGTACCCATTCAACCTATTTCTTGGCAAAATTTCTATACCAGTCAATCTGAACGAATGCATAATCCAGTATTAGCGTCGATATTAGACGAGATTGGTAGTGAAGACCAAATATCTTTTGCTTTAGGATCCCCTGCCGGAGAGTTTTATCCATTAAAGGAACTCAATGAAATAAGCCAGGTGATAATTCGCCCCGGCAATTGGAAAGCTTTTGAATATGCATCTACTATTGGTCATTATCCTCTTCGCCAATACTTGGAGACTTGGCTCAATCGCCAAGGCATAGATACCCAACCCCAAGAAATCCTCATAACTTCAGGGTCTCAACAAGGACTTGATCTTTTGACAAAAGTATTCATAGAACCCGGCGACTATGTTGTGATGGAAGAACCTTCCTTCTTAGGGGCGATTGGAGTTTTCAAATCGTCAGGTGCGCATATTCTTACTGTACCCATGGATGAAGAAGGGTTAAGAACCGATGTATTAGAGCAGATACTCTCCAGACACCGCCCTAAGTTTATCTACTCTCTTCCTACCTTTCAAAATCCAACGGGAATAACCATGAGTTTGGAGCGACGTCATCAACTGCTTAAGTTAGCTTATCAATTTCACATACCTATCGTAGAAGACGATCCCTATAGTGAACTCTATTACGAAAACAAATCCTTGCCAAGTCTGAAATCCTTAGACATGCATGAACACGTAATCTATCTTGGCACCTTTTCGAAAATACTCTTCCCCGGCCTTCGCCTGGGGTGGTGTGTTGCCCCTTCCCCGCTACTAGAGCAATTATCACTTGCCAAACAACACATTGACCTGCATACCAGCACTACAACTCAATGGATTATGACTGAATTCTGCAACCAAGGACTGCTTGACAAGCATCTTCCATTGGTTCGAGGCCACTATAAGCATCAGCGCGATGCCATGGTTGCCGCCTTAGAGGAATTTGCTCCTGAAGGCTTATCCTGGACGATACCCGCAGGTGGGTATTACTTATGGTGTGAACTGCCTCGTGAAATGAAAGCCACAGCTCTACTTACTAAAGCCGCTGAAAAGAAAGTAGCCTTCGTCCCGGGAAGTGCTTTCTATGTTAACTCTGGCGGAAGAAGCTGGATTAGACTCTGTTTTTCTCGTCATTCCGCATTAACAATTCGCGAAGGAATTTCTCGGCTTTGCGGAGCAATAACTGAACTCTTAAATCAGCCACACCTTGGCAGAAAAACACAACAACCTCGTTTTAGCGAACCTTTGGTATAGAATAATGAATAAGGGGCTTAATCTATAGCCCCTTATTCATTATTCTAAGCATTCGGATACTATTTCATTGTCTTCAATACATTTGACTAGTCAGAGAAAACTATCTAAAATTCACGGTTAACCCCTTGCAATAAACACTGAGTACCCCTATTAATAGTTATGCCAATGGACTTTATCAAATTGTAAGTCTTGATCCCCATAAGGGGTTTTAGTCTCATCAGGGTATCCTATCGAAATTATCGAAGCGACCTTAAGGTTTTCTGGGATGCTTAAAATCCTTCGCACATACTGTTCTGCGGTTTCAGATTCTGAAAACTGTCGTTCTCTTATTTGGATCCAGCAAGATCCCAAGCCTAATGATTCTGATGTAAGATGCAGAATTGTCGCCGCAATTGAAGCGTCTTCTATCCAGACATCACTTTTTGCCGGATCGGCTAGGATCACAATGCCTAACGCTGCATCTTTCAGAAATCCAGCGCCTTTCTTGCTGGATGCTAACTGAGTTAATACATCAGAGTCGTCGACAACAACAAATTGCCAAGGTTGAAAACCACGAGATGATGGACTTAATAGCGCAGCTTTAATAAGTACTTGAACTGTTTCAGAATCCAATTTCTTAGGTTTGTATTTACGAATACTCCTGCGTCTATAAAGAAGATCTAGCATAATTTCTCCCCTCCATTCAAATTGAACCAATTAACCAGGAATAGTCTTCTGAGTATAATAACACCTTATACTTTTTCAGCAAATTTTCAAGTCTTCCGATTCATAAAGTAGGGAAATTACTATTGTTGGTTAAGATCACTTGTCGCTTATAATACCCAGAAATTATTTTCAAAGTTTTTTCCGCGAGAGGAAATCAGATCCGCCTCTAGAAAATAAATGATTAATGGGATCCTCGCTCCAAAAAATCCTATACTTTAAAAGAAAGGTATAAGTTAATGCAAAAGAACAACATAATTATAGTTCTCATTTTCTTAGCACTTCTGATTTTCGCCCTCCTTCTTTATAAATCTCAAGACCTAAAAAAAGCCTATAAATCAAAGGTCGAGGAAGACTTAAGTCATGGAATTGAATTTGAAACTACATTAGTATCGGAAAATGACGTTAATCATTTACCATTGCCTGTTCAGAGATACCTGAACTATGTTGGTGTAATCGGTAAGGAAAAAGTATATAATTTCAGAATTACCTTTACAGGGCAAATGAAGATAGACCCCAAAAAGGATTGGCTGAAGATTAATACCGAACAATATAACTTTATGGATAACCTAACAAGAATGTTTTATATACAAGCAAAAATGTATAGAATACCGATTTTAGGTTTAGATTCCTATAAGCAAAGCAAAGGGAATATGTTGATCAAACTGGGAGGCGTCTTTACCGTCGCTGATGCTTCAGGCCCGGAAATGGACATAGGTGAACAAGTTACTTTATTAAATGATATGTGTTTATGGGTACCAGCTACGCTAATTGATCCTAGAATTCAATGGGAAAGTATTGATTCCTTGACAGCAAAAGCTATCTTTAATGATAAGGGACGTAAAGTATCCGCAATTCTCTTCTTCAATCCTGACGGTGCGTTGACAAACTTCGTCACAGAAGATCGATACATGACCATTGTGAAGACCTACCAAAAAGCACAATGGTCAACCCCTATCAAAGATTACAAAGAAGTCAATGGATCTAAACTCCCAACCTATGGGGAAGGCATTTGGCACTTACCTGAAGGTGATTATTGTTACGCCAAATTTAATCTAGAGAAAATCGATTATAACATTAAAGCCATTAAACCTTAATCTAAATTCTAAAGTTAAAATCTATTTGGGAAAACCTTAGTAAAAGCAGAGCAAGTCGTCGCCTTAATCGGGTTAACGGCTTGCTCTGAATCTTTGTGACCACATTGCTTTGTTTCATCAAGGAAATTACCACGTGGCTACATTATGGGGTTTATAGGCCCTAACGGTTCTGGAAAAAGTACAACCATTAAACTAATCTTAAATTTATTAAATAAAGACAGCGGACAAATTAAGGTATTTGGATTAGACAATCTGGAACGTATGAACTTACCATCAAAAATCGTCTGGCCTTCGTCTATGATGAAAATCATTATCACGACGAGTTAACCGTACAAAAAATGGGTAAATTTCTCTCCTCCTTCTACACAAACTAGGAACAGACAACTTTTAACAGGCTTTTAAAGGATTTTGACCTTAACCCAAAACAAAGGATAAAAGAACTCTCAAAGGGAATGAAAATGAAATTTTCCTTAGTCGCAGCGCTTTCACATAATGCTGAGCTCCTAATCATGGATGAACCAACAGCTGGCCTGGATCCACTAATGCGGGCCGAACTTGTAGATATCCTCTTAACAAAAGGCGTATTATCAGTGACTGGAATTCCTATCACAATTCGTAATCTCACCTTAGAAGAATTAATAGGAGCCTTTGTCGCAATAATAGGTATGATTTCTATATACTTTCCGATTTACTTTAAACTTGGGTATCTTCGTTCCAATATGATAGCCACCGTTCTCTTTTTAGGTTTCTTCTTCTCTACCATCGCTCTAATTGGGTACGGACTTCAAGGAGACTATCCCCCATCTAACGTTATAGCCAAAGTTGCCTATTGGCTGCAAACTCAAGCTGATTGGCAAATTGCCATTTATTTGTTGTTTCTAATGTTCTTAATTCTGACTGCTTCAATTCTACTTTCTCTCCTTTTCTATTCGAAAAGAGAATTTTAATAGGACTCCTAAAATAGTCCCCGGGCCAGTCTCGGGATGCTGAGTGACACGAAGACGCTGTCTTCGCACGGATTACCCTTCTCGCAGGATGTGGACGAAGCCGCCTGACCCTAAGGGCCTATTTTTATCCTCTATGGTACCGCCTTAGTAAAGCGGCATGAATGGCTATCCTAAAACTCGTAAAGCGTTCTTCCTCCACTTGCCAGTGAAGGAAGAACGCTTAGTTTACTGTAAACACCTAAAATTAGCACTCCTGTTGGATCGAAGCGCCCTGTCTTTCGGGTCTATTATCGTTAAGAATGTTTTGGGGTACTTTTAAGAGTGGCACCGTTAAGTAGCTCTTACAACATTGGCATCTACCCAATCTAGTAACTCATGAACACTATATACTGTTAATCCCAAATTAGCAGTGCTTCTCTTTATCAAAACTATTTCTAAACCCAGCTCTAAGGCTGCAGATATTTTCGTATCCGTACCACCCGCTGATCCACTATCTCTAGTCAGAATAATATCAGCATTATAAAATTTGAAAAACACTCTATTAACCTCTTTAGAAAATTGCCCTTGCATTGCCACAATATTTCTTGGAGGTATGCCCATGTCCTGACATTTCTGAACTAACCGTCCCTCCGGCAAAACTCTTACAACTATTCGGGCAAATCGGGCAAATGGACTTCTCACTATACTTTCTAATTGGTGACTTCCCGTCGTTACAAAGATTGTAACAAGACGACCATTGTCTTGATACAAAGAACTAACCCGCTGCTCCAATTGTAATAGCGCATCTTCCCAGTTAGCCACTGAATAAATTAGCGGACTAACAGGGATAATTGTCTCGGGTCTTTCTAAACGAAGATATGGAACCCCTCTTTGTTCACACCAATTGCGTAATGACGTAAACTTTAGAGTGCTGGATGGAGGACTTGCATCAATAATTAAAGATGGCAAATGCAAACATGCCTTTTCGCTCCACATTTGCATTCTCATTAACTCCAGCCTTCTGCTGTTAAGACATTCACTAATTTCACGGGCTGCAGCTGTTTCTCCCAAAAGTAAGATCATTGTAACCTCCATGAAGCTGTACTAAACTTTACGCGCTTTGCTGCTCCTTCTTAAGCGGGATATTCTGAAACAAATCCTCCTTAGTTTTCGGTAAGGGGGTAGAGGGAGGCAACCATCCCTTTTTGACTAATTCACTGTGTGTCTCTATCAGCCAAGGAATTGTTAGATCAGCACGCTTTACTATCTCCGGGCGAGTTAACAGTTCCCCGGGAAATCCATGAGCTAAGATTTCACCACGATACATTATCGCTAACCTATCTGACCAACTGTAGGCTAAATCCACGTCATGTGTTGATAATACAATGGTCTTGCCTTCAGAACTTAGTTTATTCAGAAGTTGTATAAACTCTAAAGAATGACGAGGATCCATCCCTGCAGTTGGTTCGTCAAAAATAATTATTTCCGGTTCCATTGCTAATACTCCTGCGATGGAAACCCGCTTTTTCTGTCCATAACTTAACAAGTGGGTCGGCTTCCCTTCAAGGTCTGTGGTTTCAGTATCTATCAAGGCCTGTCTGACTCTTTTTGTTACTTCCTCTTCGGAAAGTCCCAGATTAAGCGGGCCAAAGGAGATGTCCTGAAATACACTTGCCGAAAACAACTGACTATCTGGGTCTTGAAAGACAATTCCAACTTTCTTGCGCAATTCAATTAAAGCCTTCTTTTTATAAGATATAGGCTGTCCCTGAAACTTGATAGAACCCGCTCTAGGAGTATAGATTCCGTTAAAATGCATAAATAAAGTGGATTTTCCAGCTCCATTGGAGCCCAGAATAGCTAATTTTTCTCCCTTTCGAACTTCTAAATTTACTTTGCGCAAGGCACTTGTGCCATCAGGATAACAATACTCTAAATCAACCGCCTCAAGGATAAGCTCTGACATCAAATTACCTCCAAAGCAAATTCAATAAAACTAAAGGGATTTCAATCCCAACTATAAGAAAATAGTTTTTAACGTTTACTGGATGTTTCTTTGTAAGGACTTTAATCTCCCCAGTGTAACAACGAGCAGCCATAGCGTTATAAAGGTCTTGAGATTTTACAAAGACTTTGCCTAACAGTGCCGAAAACAGCCTGCTCATCGAGCGGAATGAACTCTTAGTGGATACATATCCAGACCGGGAAAGCTGCGCACGACGAATGGTAGTCGCAGTATCGAGAAATACAAAGATAAAGCGATAAATAAGCACCATTAATTCGGTAATGATATCGGGTACTTTCATTTTGTGGAGTAATGTAATAAGCTCGGTCAGTGGAGTCGTTAGTGCCAAAAAGTAAAGACAGGACACTGCTCCTAGTGATCTTAGAAAGAGATTAATAGCTGTGATTAAATCAGGATAACGGATCCCAATAGTTATGCTAGTAAATGTGTGAGCAAACCAGTATCCAGAAGGATCGGTAGAGAGGGAAAATGCAATAGTCAAAACGCTAATTAAGAGAAAAGAAAGAGGAATTGCTAAAAGCTTTGCTAAAAGTCGAGTTGGGATGCCTGCTTTTAGTATAATTCCTCCTGACATTAAAGCCAATACTAATAGAGGGGTAAGCATTGTTTCAGACATAAGACAAATAATCATCGTAAGAATTGCAAAAAGTGACTTTTCTAAAGGATGAATAGTTGCTAGTTTGTTGTTATAAGCGTATGAATCTATAGCTATCACGCTTGATCCCTCTTATTAGCCATCTGTTTACCCTTCGAGTACCCTAGATAATAAAAGACAAATCCACTACCTATTGCTGCCTGCAAGGCAAACAATAAGGATTCAATCTCACCGCTAGGTGGCTCCCATATAGACTCAAACCAAGGAGTGTAATCAGCATTAAGTTCCATAATTGCATCTGAAGCCAGACCGTCTGCACCACCAAACTCTGAACCTCTCGCTATATATAAGGGAAGAACGGCCAATAACACAACAAACAGAAGAATTACCATGTTTTTGGTGAAGAGTTTCATGCCTCTTTTACCCCCCGTTTCCGTTTCATAGAAGATATGGCGTTGCCAGTGAATGCACTTAGAACCTGTAACTCTTTTTGACTATATGCCATGAGAATATTAAACACCATAACTGTGAGTAGTCCTTCACTTATCGCCAAGGGAATCTGAGTGAAGGCAAAAATGCTCATAAACTTAAGTATCGAGGCAGAGACACCTGAAGCTGCAGGAAAAGCTAACCCCAACTGAATTGAAGTAGTAATATAGGTCATCAAATCACCTAAAGTTGCAGCCATAAAAATTGACAACCATTGGGGTGCACCAAGCCTTTTTAAACCTCTGTAAATGCCGTAGGAGACAAACGGACCAACAATTCCCATGGAAAAGGTGTTTGCTCCTAATGTAGTTATTCCTCCATGTGCTAATAATAGCGCCTGAAAAATTAAGACGATCATCCCTAAGACTGACATTGCTGCGGGCCCAAATAAAATAGCGCCTAAGCCTACACCCGTGGGATGAGAGCAGCTGCCAGTAACAGATGGAATCTTCAAGGCAGACAAAACAAAAGCAAAGGCTCCTGCCATCCCAAGCAGCATCTTCAAATTAGGATAGAGTGTAACTGTTTTTTTGATGGATCGTACACCGGCAAGAACAAAGGGAATCATAACTATCCACCAGAAAGCCGCCCAATTAAAGGGTAAAAACCCTTCCATGATGTGCATCGCATAGACATTATTAGGGAAAAGCATATATATCGACATAACATAAGCTACCAACAACCCAATATGCTTTGTTTTTCGTATACTCATAGTTTTAACACTCCTTTTCACGTTAAAACGTAAAAACTCTCTGTAGTTTCTAATAAATCAAAAACAAGGTCTTCTGATATCTTCACCCCTCCTCAACTAAAAAAATAAAGAGACAACCTTACTTTACTCTCTCTGATAGACAGTAAAGTAACGGTTATCTCGGACGGTGCGTTCTCTTCCGCTTTCAAGTCGCATTCGCATGTTTGAAAGCAGATCCCGCTTGAACAAGACACTAACCTGCAGGTAGTTTCCCTCGAGAAACTATATGTACGATAAAAATAATCAAAGCCCCCCAAGAATGGAGGGCTGAATTAACAAAATCCCTGCCACCCATCCATCGTGAGTTAAAGCATTCAAGCAATCAGGTCTCCTGGCTAAGGTTCCTCGTTCTATGCCTCCTTCCCAAGTTTCCTCAGTGGATATGGCAAAGAACTCCCCGTTACAGTGGCGGGACCGCGCCGGAATCACACCGGCTTCCCTGTTTTTTGATTTTTCAGCAAAGAAAAATCATTTGCTCGAAATATTTGATTATTATAAATTTAACACGAATGATCTTTAACGTCAAGTAAGATTTAAAAAGACTTTGTCAACTTGCTACCTATTCTACTTCTTGAATAATTGGCAAGATCACAGGTCTGCGGCGAGTTTTTTCGTAGAAATGCTTACTTAAAGTATCTCTAATCTGGTTCTTGAAGACAGCCCATTCAGTAACCCTGTTTTCCCTGCAACGAGCCATGGTTTGTTTAACTTTTTGTTTGGCTTCATCTAACATGGTTTCGGACTCCCGAACATACACAAATCCACGGGTTACAACATCGGGTCCCGATACTATAGCGCCGCTGGCACGACTTATAGTCATGACGACAATAAGAATACCGTCTTGGGAAAGCTGTTTGCGATCTCGCAATACAATATTCCCCACATCTCCGATACCCAACCCGTCGATTAAGACTTTACCAGCCATGACTTTGCTGCCTAATGCCGCCCCATGCCGAGTAAATTCAACTACGCCGCCGTTTTCAGTAATGAAAATATTTTCTCTGGGAATGCCCAGCTGTTCTGCTAATTGGGCATGTTTGATTAACATGCGATACTCTCCGTGCACAGGCATAAAATACTGCGGGCGAACCATGCTCAGCATTAGTTTCTGCTCTTCTTGGCTTGCATGACCCGAGACATGCATACCTTCAGCCGATTCGTAAATCACATTAGCACCCAGTTTGAACAATTGGTCAACAGTCTTAGCAACTGATTTCTCGTTACCCGGAATAGGGCTCGCTGAAATGATTACAGTATCCCCGGGTTGAATCGCGACATGCCGATGATCATGGTTAGCCATTCGAGTCAAAGCAGACATCGGCTCTCCTTGGCTTCCTGTTGTTAAAATACAAGCCTGATTCCCCGGTAAGCCAATAATCTCATCAATATCAATTAGGGTTCCTTCCGGGATATCCAGATACCCTAGTTCTTCAGCAATTCCAACAATATTAACCATGCTTCTTCCCACCACTGCTACTTTTCGGTTTGTGTTTACAGCAGCAGTAATCGCTTGTTGGAGTCGATAAACGTTCGATGCAAAGCTAGCTAAAATAACACGATCTTTGGCATTCCGGAAGGCTTCATCAATCATTTCTCCGACATGACTTTCAGATGGAGTAAATCCAGCTCTTTCAACATTAGTACTGTCAGACAGTAAGCATAGAACTCCCTTGTCCCCCAGCTCTGAAAATTTATGAATGTCTAGTATCTCACCTGACACAGGGGTATGATCCAGCTTAAAATCTCCTGTCACAACAACAGTTCCTAATGGGGAATGGATAGCAATCGAAACCGAATCCGGTATGCTGTGATTTACACGAATAAACTCAATTCGGAAAACTCCAAGCTTTATTACATCACGGGGCTGAACAACGGTAGCCTGTATATTGCTAAGGTTGTTTTCTTTCATCTTGGATTGAATAATACCTAAAGTCAAACGTGTTCCAAATACCGGCACATCCACATCTCTTAAAAGATAAGGCAATGCACCAATATGATCTTCGTGCCCATGGGTTAATAAGATCCCAAGCAGCATTTCTTTGTGCTCAATTAAGTATGTGTAGTCTGGTATTACAATGTCTATTCCGAGCATGTCTTCATCCGGAAACGCTAATCCTGCATCAACTAGCACCATTTGGTTGTCATAGCGGATCACTGTCATATTTTTTCCAATTTCACCAAGTCCACCTAATGGGATAATCTGCAATTTATGCTCTTTTGGCAATCAAACCACCTCCTATTTTGTGTTTCTTTATATCTCATGTGCCCAAAAAGCTAACGGGATTCTCCCGGTTTCTTAGCAGCCCAAAATTTAAGCAACAAAAAAGACGCGAAATAACAAAACGAACACAATGACGCCCAGTGTTCGCCAATACTTCGATAATCATCTATGAAACTAGCCGCACAATAAAGATAATATATTATAGCGCGAAAACCGAAGGCTTGCAAGTTCGATCATCATCTCCTAAAATTCCTTAATTGCTCAATTCTGACATGATCCGTGTATTAAAAACCAAGATTCGGGAACGATATTTTAAGAGCATATTACTTCATAAACTTTCTGACTAGTAATAGAAAGGTGGAATAGTCATGACCAATGTTGTTTGTAGTGCAATCAAATGTCATCATAATGAGGATGGCCATTGTCAACTCGAGACATTAAGTGTAACCTCCAGCTTAATGGATCGTGAAGCAGAGTGTGCTTTTTATGAACCCGGAGATAAATAACCCCTTTTCTTCTAACCTAAACTTATCTCTCTCATTAAGTCATCACCTTTGATTGGTGATGACTTATTCCGATGACTCAGAATACTTATATTAAGCTCAGAAAGCTAATAAACCCCTGCTTGCAGAGGTTTATTAGCTTTCTGAGCTTAATACTTAAAGGTGCTACCCAAATACACCTTTTTATTTTACAACAAAGTAGTTTATAGAACTTTAGACCACTGTATTTCCAGGCATATCAGAAGCGACCTTCAATTCTAATGTCTCTACCTGTCTCCTATTATCGATTCGGGATTTTTTTGTAATTTTTAAGAGCTCCTCAAGAAATTTTAGTTCCTCTAGTGTAGCCTCAACAAGCGGTAATCGGACTCCCCCGGCTTTAATGCCAATCATGTTCATGAGCGCCTTAATCGGAACAGGATTTGAAGTGACAAATATTCCTTTGAATACTGGGTAAAGCTCCAGGTGCCATTTTGTTGCCTGGGCAGTATCCCCGTTAAACCAGGCATCGATCATTGCCTTCATCTCATCTCCAACAATGTGGGCGGCAACGCTAACAATTCCATTGCAACCTAAGGCTAGCATAGGTAATGTCATAGAGTCATCTCCGCTATAGATCTCAAATTCCGTTGGCAAAAGTCTTTTGAGTTCACTGACCTGATCCAGAGAACCGGCTGCTTCTTTTAATGAAACTATGTTAGTAATTTCTGATAGCCTTTTAACCGTATCAGGCAGTAGGTTTGCTGATGTTCTACTCGGTACATTATAGAGCATTAGCGGTAATGGTGTAGCCTCTGCAATGGCTTTAAAGTGTTGAAACATTCCCTCTTGAGATGGTTTATTATAGTAGGGTACAACAGCCATTAATCCATCTACACCTGCAGTCGCCGCCATACGGGCTAAGGAAACACTTGAACTCGTTGAATTTGATCCAACCCCTGCGATGACAGTTCCTCTTGTTCCTAGGGCCGCTTTGACAGTCTTAAAGAGCTCAATTTTTTCTTTATCGGTTATGGTGGGTGATTCTCCGGTCGTACCACATACCACGACCCCGTCGGATCCGTGGTCTATTAAGTACTGCGCTAGGCGCACAGCTTCTTGATAATCTACCTCCAATGCGTCATTCATGGGAGTCACCATGGCGGTCAAGATTCTACCAAAAGGCATCTTTCTCATCCTTTCTTCCCATTCCATTTAGCATACTATATGTCTAACTTAAACTTCTTGTGCAATGCTTGCACTGCAGTCACCATGTCTCTTTGATGAACCAGTACCCAAATCGTTGTATGTGAATCGGCTGATTGCAGGATAGTGACACCTGCATCTGAAAGTGCCTCAACCATGTCAGCCATAACACCAGGAACGCCAGCTATGCCTGCCCCAACTATAGATACTTTTGCACAACTAGGTACAACCTCTGTTTCAAAGTCCATATTCTGTAGTATTTGAACTGCTTTGGCAGCAACTTCATCTGATACTGTGTAGAGCACTGCTTCGGGCTGTACGCTGATAAAATCTACACTTATGTCAGCAAGGGCCATTGCCTTGAAGATTCGCTTATCTGTAAGCTGTTTGTTTGAAGCGTCCGTTGTCATTATCTTGAATTGCGTTACATTTGGTGTATGGGCGATTCCGGCGATGATTCGATCTGTAGTAATATCAGTTCCAACTTCCCGATCAGGATGCATATTAGTGACTAATGTCCCCGGAGCTTTGGAAAAAGTTGATTTGATCCTTAGAGGTATATTTCTTTGCATAGCAATTTCCACTGCCCGGGGATGAATAACTTTAGCGCCCTGATAAGCTAGCTGACATATCTCGTTATACGTGACTGTATCCAAAATCCGGGCATCCTCTACGATCCTCGGATCAGCCGTCATAATCCCTTCCACATCAGTATAGATATCAATAGATTCGGCGTTAAGGGCAACACCTAAGGCTGAAGCTGTAGTGTCACTTCCTCCTCTTCCTAGAGTAGTAATCTGACCACTTTCTGTCACACCTTGAAATCCGGTCACAACGACAACATATCCTGCTGCTAATTGTTCTAATATCTCAGCTGGCTCTACTCGTACAATGCGAGCGTCACCAAAATCATTGTTTGTAATGATTCCTGCTTGACCACCTGTTAAGAGAACTGCTTTCAGTCCTAGACTTTTTAATGTACTTACTAAAACTGTCCCGGAAATCACTTCCCCACAACTCATCAGAAGATCTAATTCGCGTTTGGGTAAATCCGGGTGTATTCCCCTGACCATAGTTAAGAATGTATCAGTGGCATAGGGATCGCCTGAGCGCCCAATGGCTGAAACAACAACCACTGGAGAATACCCTTCATGAACAGCCTCTGACACAATAGACGCCACCTGAGCCCTTCGCTCATCTGTAGCAAGGGAGGTACCGCCAAATTTCTGAACAAGAATATGCACCTTCTAACCCCCCTATTCTTGGTTCGAACTCAAATCCAACTTTTTGCTTTACCACTTGGCAATAGATCTGATAATTCATTCAATCCTAATTAAACAAACTCATTTTCCGAAATCCAAGCGATCATCTATTTTAGCTCCTTGATCGCTTATTTAACTCACTTTATCCCTGCAAAGACGATTCAAAAAATTTCGAACCACCTTGGAGGATTACAGCAGTTCTGCAATCTGAACAGCGTTCGTTGCGGCACCCTTACGAATTTGATCCCCGACAACCCAGAGGTTAAATCCTTTATCAATCGAGAAGTCTTTACGCAAGCGACCTACATAGACTTCGTCTTTATCAGAACTAAACCAAGGCATAGGATAGTGATCCTTACTGGGATCGTCGATTACAATGACGCCGGGAGCCTTGCTTAAAGCCTCTCTAATTTCAGATACACTGACAATGCGCTCTGTCTCAACATTGATGGATTCAGAGTGGCTTCTAAAAACAGGCACCCGAACGGTTGTGGCAGTAATGGCCATGCTTGGCACATGGAATATTTTCTGAGTTTCTTTAACCATCTTCCATTCTTCCTTTGTATAGTCCCCCTCCTGAAAAACGTCAATGCGAGGAACAAGGTTAAAGGCAATCTGATGAGGGAAAACACTAGAGATAAGCTCCTCACCCTGTGACCAAGCTTTTACTTGGGCACCCAATTCCTCAATGCCTTCTCGCCCGGCACCTGAAACAGCTTGATAAGTTGAAACCACTACTCGTTTAATTCCTGCTAGATCAAAAATAGGCTTAAGTGCAACTGCCATTATAATTGTCGAGCAATTTGGGTTAGCAATTATCCCTTTGTGTAACTTTACATCTTCCGGATTAACTTCAGGAACGATAAGCGGCACTTCTGGATCAAGTCTAAAAGCACTGCTATTATCAATAACCACTGCTCCACTTTCTACAGCAGAACGGGCATATTCTGTGCTAGCTGATCCACCGGCAAACAGAGCAATGTCTATCCCCTTAAAACTCTCGTGGGTAGTCTCCTGAACTTCAAGTTCCTGTCCCTGCCATGTAATTCGTTTCCCTGCAGAACGCTTGGAAGCCAGCAACCTTAGTTCTGTAACAGGGAAATTCCTCTCTGCTAGAATTTTAAGAAACTCTTGTCCTACTGCACCTGTGGCACCAACTATTGCTACATTAGACATTACTTATGTTCCTCCTTATTATTGACTGAAATAGGGCTTAGTCAGGTGCCCTTTGAAGGCACCTGACCATCCCTTTTATAGCGTTGATCACTTTCCCAGATAGTCCACTAATATCGGTTGAATTTGTCTTCCTGCATATGCCATTAAAATCGTCTCCGGGATTTTATCCATATGTGCTACTAGAGAATTTGCTTTATCCTCGGGATTATCTTGCCCAAACGGTACCAAGTAAACATTTTTGGTAATCAATAAAGTTCCAATATTTCGAGCATTTAATCCGAGTCCATCGTTACTAGAAATCGCTAAAACAACAGGCCTTTGATTACGAAGATGAGATTTAGCAGCCATTAACACCGGGGTATCGATGATTCCGTTGGCGAGCTTAGCCAGGGTATTTCCGGTACAAGGTGCTATTACTACACAATCAAACATTTTCTTGGGTCCAATCGGCTCGGCCTGAGGTATTGTATGAATGATCTCCTTTTGCGTAATTTGCCGGAATTGAAGTTTCCAATCCTCAGCTTTGCCAAAACGAGTATCCATACTTTCAACTGAATAAGAGATAATCGGTGTTACCTCAGCTCCCTCATCAACTAACCCCTTCATTATTTTGGTAACCTCATTTATAGTACAGTGTGATCCTGTAATAGCAAACCCAATTTTCAACCCTTCAAACTTCATCCCTTACACCTCCACTTTACAAGTAGTGTTAATTGTGGTCAAGTGACGAAGAATAAGTTGCGGGTAGATATGAGCAAGAATCCGTCCAGCTGTTTTTGGGGCTACAATTCCTGGGAGGCCTGGCGCAAGCTGAGCTTTGATACCTAGCATTTGCGCATATTCAAAATCTGTTCCGCCCGGGATTGAGGCCAAATCAATGATTACTGCATCATGAGACACCTTTTCTAGCATCATTCGATCTAAAACTTGATGAGGTACAGTGTTAAAAACTATTTCTGCCCGACCGATCTCATCCTCTAGATTCGCAAAATGCAGTGCCTGAAGGCCCATTTCTTCAGCTCGTGCTAAATCCGAAGGTTTGCGGGCAACTCCAGTAACATGCGCTCCAATTCCTACCAACATTCTTGCTAAAGTCCAACCACAGCGTCCTAATCCTAAGACAAAGCTCTGACTGCCATGAATAGTGATCTTAGTTGCTTCCATCGCCATTTGAATAGCGCCTTCTGCTGATGGTATAGAATTAAGAATCGCCAGTTCATCCAACTTGGCAGTCTCAATCAATTGAATTCCTAAATTCTCTGCTGCAGACTTTAGCGCCGGCCTTGCATAGCCAATAATCAGTGGTACATTTCTCGGAATAGATTCGAGTACTTTTTTGTTTAAGACAATTGGTGTATCCGAGTATTTAGCTTTGATTACCCCACGTTCATCGGCTCCGAACATCGGAAAAAGCAATACATCCACTTTGCTTACAGCATCCTCCAAAGACGTTGCATGCATCATTTCTGAATTGTGAGAAGCCTTTTCGAATCCGACCCCGATTATGTAGGCTCCTTGTTTCTGTAATTCGGCTATTAGATAAAGTTCCCGGTCATCTCCCCCGACTACAGCAAAACGAATTCCTTTCAAACCCGCACTCATTTTTATGCCCCCTTTGAGACAGTGTCCCATGACTACTATCCATTATATGAGGGTATGCAGGCTGCGGTTACGCAGAAATACATCTAATCAAGGAAATTATCCAGCCCAACTATTAGCTCTGTCAGCTCGTAAGATTTTCTTATACTTAAGATAATCCCCGGCATATAGGTTTCTCTGGAGAATGCATCATGTCTAATTGAAAGCGACTGACCAAGCCCTCCAAACAGGACTTCTTGGTGAGCGATCAAACCTGGCAAACGCACTGAATGAATATGGATTCCTCCTAGGTCAGCGCCCCTGGCCCCAGGTATTTTTTCATACTCATTGGGATGTCCTTGAACCATAGGCTCACGAACTTCCAAAATCCCTTCTGCTGTTTTTAAAGCAGTCCCGGACGGAGCATCTAATTTTTGATCATGATGCAGCTCAATTATATCAACATGTGGGAAATATTTAGCGGATTCTTTGGCAAACCTCATCATCAGTATTGCTCCTATAGAAAAATTCGGGGCTAAAAAAGCTCCAACATTCTCTTTCTCTACTAGAACACGTATTTCACTTATCTCTGCTTCATCCAACCCCGTAGTACCAATAACGGGAACTACTCCTGCCAAAATTGCTGTTTTAGAATTTTTTAGAACTGATTGGGGATTTGTGAAATCCACCAATACATCTGCCTTCGCAGAACGTAAGGTATCAATATCTAACGGTCCAGTAATATCTACTCCAACTCTTTGAGTGCCTGCAACAAACCCAACATCCATTCCTTGATGTCGTGTATCAGAAGCTCCTACTAAAAGGAGATCATCTTCTTTTAAAATCGAACGGATCACTTCTTGACCCATTTTCCCACTTGCTCCGGCAACAAAAACGCGAATTTTTTTCAACAGTACCCCTCCTGCGCTGATAAGGCAAAAACCCCGTTGCTATAAACGCAATGCGGGGTTAAAGCTTTTCCATACATTTTATTGGGTATGTGCTCCTTTTGTCAAATTGAATTTTCAGCGAACTCTTTCTGATCTGTTGTGTAATTCGACTATAATGACCTCTGAGCCGACTTTTTTAACAGTTTGCCAAGGAATTACCAAATGTTCACGATCCCGATCCCCTTTAGAACCCCAAAAGCCTGAAAAGCCTCCTCTGGAAGTTAGGATGATTGCCTCTACTGATCCGTTAAAGGAAATATCTAGGTCTGCATCCCCCACTAATCCTAGTTTTGCTCCATCATAGAGGTTAATAATTTCTTTTCCGGCTAGATCACTTAAAAGCATCCTATCCTCTCCTCTACTTTCGTAATCTTACCCAGGCTCTTATTGCAAATGGCTGTAAAATAGCAAGTAATAACGAAATCACAGCTAAAGGCTCCACAAAAAAAACAGAATTATAGAACAAGTCTTCAGGTATTTTCAAAAATGAAAACAATAGCTCCAACGAGAGATAAATCCCTCCTGCAGTACCGACCAATTGGCTCAAGGCCCCAGCAAGCAAGTTTGAAGAACTCTCAGTCGATCGCCACATCATTCTATATTTTCGTTCACGTACTGAAACTACAACGCCTAGAATTAAAACTATTGCGCCAAGGGCTTCCATTTCAATCCCCCTCATGGGGATTCTATGAATAGACAAACATTATTAGAACAAACCAGGAATGTTTTTAATTGATATATCTCGATAAACTTTTACACCCCTGTTGAACCAAAGCCACCTACCCCTCTAGCAGTTTCTTCTAGTTCATTCACCTCCTCAAAAATGGCCCTAAAAATTGGCATGAAGATCATTTGAGCTATACGATCCCCAGGGTTGACTGCTAGAGGCTCACTCCCAAGGTTTTGCATTAAGACCTGAATCTCGCCTCGATAATCAGCATCTATAACCCCTACTCCATTAGTTAAGCCAATTCCGTAACGGCTGGCTAACCCACTTCTAGCAAAGACCAGTGCGACAATATGTGATCCTGGAAGTTCAATAGCCAGACCTGTGGGAATTTTAATATTCTCGCCAGGTTTTAACACTATTGTCTTCTTTAAATCAGCACACAAATCAACCCCTGCTGAAGCAGCGGTTGCGTACTCTGGAATACTCAGCGAATTTTCATTTCCACTTACCTTTTTAATTTTAACGATTATTGAGTTTGTCACCAAAAAGATCCCCCACTTCGATATTCGTGGTTCGATATTCGTGGTGATATACGAACCACGATCCTCGAACCACGAACTTTCGATTACTACCATCCTGATTGCTTCAACAAGTCCGGTAATACAACATCATGGCCGGATGGCCCCATTGTCATAATACTTATATTTTCCTTTTTCCATAGTCGCCCAATCACTCGTAAAACATCCTCAAGCGTCACCTTTTCAAGCTTCTCTACGACTTCCTCTGGAGATAGCACGCGATTATAGGTTAGTTCCGTCTTCCCCAAGCGACTCATTCGGCTACTGACTGCTTCTAATCCCAAATACAAGCCGCCTTTGATCTGCGCTTTCGTTCTTGCTAATTCTTCTGCACTAATTCCTTTTTCCTTCATTTCCATCAATTCTTCAAGAATACAGACAATTACTTCCTGAGTATTTTTAGGACTTGTACCGGCATAAATCGCAAATAATCCGGTATCGACATAGGTTGAATGGTACGAATAAACGGAATAAGCCAATCCTCGTTGTTCACGTATCTCTTGGAATAAGCGAGAACTCAATCCACCACCTAAAATGTTATTGAATATATGCATGGCATAGATGTCTTCATCATCTTGACCTAAACCCGGCACACCCATGATGATATGCATCTGTTCAGTATCTTTCTTTTGATAAAATTCAATCGTCCGGCCGATAGGAGTTTCTTCGAGTACTCTTCGCCCGCCTCGATTAAAATTACCAAATTGGGGAGACAACTTGTTAACAACCTCTTCATGCTTAATTTTTCCGGCAACAGAAATCACAAGATTATCAGGGGCATAGTGCTCAGTAAGGAACTGCATAATTTTCTCTCGGTTTAAAGCCTTAATACTCTCTTCTGTTCCCAAAATTGGTTTCCCGAGTGGGTGATCATTCCAGACTTGCTCGGAAAAAACGTCATGAATTAATTCATCTGGAGAGTCCTCATACATTTTTATCTCTTCAATGACAACATTTTTTTCTTTCTCAATCTCTTTTTCATCGAAAAGCGACGAGAAAAACATATCACTCAAGACATCTATAGCCAGATCTAGATCCTCATCAAGTATCTTTGCATAGTAACAAGTATATTCTTTGGTTGTAAAGGCATTCAATTGCCCACCGACAGCCTCAAGGGATTCCGCTAAAGCTCGAGCAGTTCGATGTTCAGTTCCCTTAAAAAACATATGCTCAATAAAGTGAGAAATCCCCTCAAATCCTTCACGCTCATCCCGTGAGCCAGCCCCTACCCACATTCCTATTGCTGCGGAACGAACATGGTCAATTTCCTCTGTAATAATCCTAACACCGTTAGGCAGTAACGTCTTTTTATACAATAAATTCACTCCCTCTTACTTCCTTCTAAGAATTAAAGGAAATAATCGTCTTAAGGAACGATTTTTCTTCGACTCCATTTTCACTGATTAGGGGAACGCTGTTTAGCTTCTTTTCCCCCATCCACACCTCTAAACGACCTAACCGATCCCCAGCACAGATAGGCAGATTCGTCGGTTTTTCCCATTCGATACGCTTTTCCAGCTTCTTAAGATCAGCCTTTTTAACGCTTACATCCAGAGGATCAGTCGTTAATACTTGAACGGGCTTTGTAATATGTTCAAACTTGCCGATTACCTCGCCGGCGGCCGCTAACCGAACAGTTTCAGTGTTTTGAAACCCCCATTCCAAAAGCTTCTTGGCATCTCCGAATCGATCAGGTGCATTGAGAACAACAACTAAAAGTTGGCGTCCCTCCTTGGTAGCAGAAGCCACCAAACATTTGCCGGCTGCCGTAGTTGTTCCAGTTTTAATACCATCTGCATAGGGATAGTTCCATAGCAATTTATTGGTGTTTCTAACGTCCATGAAAACGTCTGGCTCAATAAAGTGTATTTCGGTCTCTTTTAGCCGAGTAATTGATACAAATTGTGGAATCTGCAAACCATACCTAGCCATTAAAGCCAAGTCATAAGCTGTTGAATAATGCTCTTTTCGAGGTAAACCGTTGGTGTTAACAAAATGTGTATTTTGTGCACCCAAGGCCAGTGCCTTTCGATTCATTAATTCTACAAACTGTTCTTCACTTCCGGCAATATGTTCAGCAATTGCTACACAGGCATCATTCCCTGAACGAACTAAGGCCCCTGTTATAAGTTCATAGAGCGCGATTTTTTCCCCGGGATCCAGGTAAATTGTCGATTCACCAACAGCTGCCGCTTTATCACTCACTGTTACAATTTCATCAGGTCGACCCAGTTCGAAGCCCAAAATTGCGGTCATGATTTTTGTGGTGCTAGCTGGAGGACGTTGTTTATCAGCTTTTTTGCTAAAAAGAATATCTCCTGTAGCCACATCCATCAGCACTGCAGCATCAGCGGTCACTCCCGGGTCGGCCCCCTCTACAGCTTTATTTGCAGGCTTCTTTACCGGGGCACCAAAGACGGGTCCAGCCAGTAATAAGCATATACCTATAACACAAAGAATAACGCAGTAGAAAGCCTGCGTCCGCTTTAGACTAGTCATTAAACCACCTCAACTTTTATTATTTCATGAGGTAGTATCTCCGCTCTGGTCATATGTTATTAGCTCATCAAGAGTTTGGAAGATATAACCCTCCTTGGCAAGTTGTTCAAGAATCACGGGCAGAGCTTTTACTGTATTAGCTTTCGGATGCATTAACACTATGGCACCTGACTTGTTTGGCTTAATTCCAAACTTTATGGCAGGATTTACAATTCTCTTGGCAATTATTTCCGGTGTGCTGTCAGGCCTCCAATCAACAGTATCAAGTGTCCAAAGGATTGTTCTATAGCCCATTTCATGGGCAGCTCGAAGTCCGGATGCTCCCTTCTCACCATAAGGAGGAGCATACAACTGTGTCTTCTTCCCTATAATTCCTTCTACAATACTTTCTGTTTTTTTGATTTCTTCTTGGTTTGCTCCCACGGAAAGCTGATCAGGATGAGGATGAGAATACCCATGGTTTTCTATTTGATGCCCTCTATTATAGATTTCTTTCAGCAAGTCTGGATTTTTCTTGGCCCATCGACCAGTTACAAAAAAAGTTACCTGAGCCTTATTTTTCTCTAATTCATCTAAGATTGCCGGAATAAATTCTTCTCCCCAGTCAACATTAATCGTTAAAGCCATGAGTTTCTGATCCGTCGTGATTTGGTCAATAGGCTTAGGAACAGGTGTGTTTGAGGCTACAACCCAGCGCCCAGCAACAATTCCGACAATCAATAGAAAGAAAATCCCGCCAAACGAGAGTATTCGTCGCGAGATTTTTAAGTTAATGAACATATGCGTCCCCCCCTCTTTAACATTTATGCAAGTGGAGGGACTCACAGACTGATCATCGTTGATTATTTGGTTAACTCATTAAGATTTTTGTGGGGCTGGATTTTCTTTACGGGGTATTGCTTCTTTACGAGATAGATTCAACCTACCTTGCTTATCGATTGCAGTAGCCTTAACTGTAATTTCATCTCCAACTTTTACAACATCTTCTACTTTTTCGACACGTTCATGAGCCAACTGAGAAATATGAACTAGCCCTTCCTTGCCAGTGAGCCCCAAAACTCCTGGGATGACCTCAACAAATGCGCCAAAATCCATAACCCTTGTGACTTTACCTTGATACACCTTACCTACTTCAACTTCCTGGGTCAGGGCCTGAATTATTTTTAAGGCTCTCTCTCCGCCATCGCCGCCAACTGAAGATATGAAGACTCGTCCATCATCCTCGATATCGATTTTGACATCTGTTTCCTCGACGATTTTCTTGATAGTTTTTCCCCCGGGTCCAATAACCTCACGAATCTTATCCGGATGAATCGTCGCGGTAATAATTCTTGGTGCGTAAGCAGAAAGCTGTGGGCGTGGCTTATCCATAACAGCTAGCATCTTATCAAGAATATGAAGTCGCCCAGCTTTAGCTTGAGTTAAGGCTTTTAGTAGGATTTCTCTTGACACACCCATAATCTTAATATCCATCTGCAAAGCGGTTACCCCTTTGCTTGTTCCAGCAACTTTAAAATCCATATCTCCAAAATGATCCTCTAAACCCTGGATATCTGTGAGTATAGCAATTTGATCATCTTCCTTAATGAGTCCCATTGCAATACCTGCAACAGGTGCCGAAATAGGAACACCGGCGTCCATTAATGAAAGAGTACTACCGCATACGGAAGCCATGGAACTTGATCCATTAGATTCCAAAACCTCTGAAACCAAACGAATCGTGTAAGGGAAATCATCCTCGTTAGGAAGCACCGGAACTAAAGCACGCTCTGCTAATGCACCATGACCAATTTCTCTTCGTCCCGGTCCGCGCATAGGCCTAGTCTCCCCAACACTATAGGGGGGGAAATTATAGTGATGAATATACCTCTTTGATCTTTCTAAACCCAGACCATCGAGAATTTGCTCATCTCTAGCCGCACCTAGAGTTGCCACTGTTAACACTTGAGTTTGTCCACGTGTAAAGAGGCCTGTCCCATGTGTACGGGGTAAAATACCTACTTCGACACTAATTGGGCGAACTTCATCCACTGCCCGACCATCCGGTCTGATTTGCTCATGGGTAATCAATTTTCGGACAATCTGATGCACAATGTCCTCTAGGATATTTGAGATTGCTTTTGAATCTTCAGGGAACTCAGCTTCAAGATGAGCTAGAGTTTCAGCTTTAACTCCGTCAATTGCATTCTCTCTAGCTTTCTTCTCTTCTACTCGTACAGCCTGATCTAATTTAACGTAAGCAAAGTCGCGTACTGCTTGGACAAGGTTTTCAGGGTGACCTACTATTGTCACTTGAAGTTTTTCTTTCGCCAAACCCATATTAAAAGCTTCTTCTCGATAGCCTTCAATAAACTTAGCAATCTTTTTAATCTCTTCGTGCCCAAACATAATTGCATCTAAGATCTTATCCTCTGGCACTTCATGGGCACTGGCTTCCACCATCATGATAGCTTCTTGCGTTCCGGCAACTGTAATATGCATTTGGCTTTTAGCACCCTGTTCAATAGTAGGATTAATAATATATTCATCATCCACAAGTCCAACCGTAACTGCAGCGATAGGACCTTCGAAGGGAATGTTAGATATAGCTAAAGCTGCGGAAGCAGCATTTATAGCAGTGATATCTGTCGCACAATCTTGATCTACTGACATTACAGCTGCAACAACTTGAACTTCATTGCGAAATCCCTGTGGAAACAACGGACGAATAGGTCTGTCAATTAAACGAGCTGAAAGAGTTGCTTTCTCACTAGCTCTCCCTTCACGTTTAATAAATCCGCCCGGAATTTTTCCTGCGGCATACATCCGTTCTTCAAACTCAACTGTCAAGGGGAAAAAATCAATACCTTCACGAGCTACAGCACTGCAAGTTGCAAATGCAGTTACGACTGTATCTCCATAACGAAGAAATATTGCACCTCCCGCTTGCTTCCCAAGTTTCCCGGTCTGGAAGGTCATAGTTCTTCCACCTACCGAGAGTGACCTTTCTAGTATTTCCTGTTTCACAATGGAACCTCCTTAAATCTATTCAAATCCTTTTTAACTTGTTTTCTCTTCGACATATTATTATTATTTCCTGCAATTTGTAGAAATAAAACTATGTAGCTTAATTTTCGTGGGGACGGTCCTTTAACACACATAATGTGTGTTAAAAGACCGTCCCCACTACACATAAAAAGAAGCGGATCCCATAGATCCGCCTCTCACATTACTTCCGCAGGCCAAGTTCAGTAATAATAGTACGATAACGATCAAAGTTACCATTCTTTAGATAGTTTAATAAAGCACGTCTCGATCCAACCATCTTTAATAGCCCACGGCGGGAGTGATGGTCTTTTTTATGAGTCTTAAAGTGCTCTGTTAAATAGGTAATCCGCTCGGTGAGAAGCGCAATTTGTACTTCCGGAGATCCGGTGTCCCCTTCGTGTTGGGCAAACTTTGTAATGATCTCTTGCTTTCTCTCAGGTGTCATCATGATTTAAATTCCTCCATTTTTTTAATCCCGACTGCCCAGGTTTACGTTGGAGTCTTCGCTAAGCCGAGTCAGTGGGTCTACTAGTATCTAAAGTAGTATACATTGTAATTTAGGTTTTGTAAAGTTTTGCTCATAGTTATCGATCTCTAGTTTGATTCAAAACGGCCTTAGCAGTTGAACAATCCTTGTCCAACTGTTTTAAAAGTTCATTCACTCCATCAAACTTCCGTTCATCACGTAAACGCGCTTCTATGAACACAGTAATCTCCTTCTCATATAGATTACCATCAAAATCAAAGAAATGGACTTCGACCACGGTATCATACATTTCATGAAAGGTTGGTTTCATTCCAATATTCATCATCCCTAAGACACGTCTTCCATCTATTAAGCTCCAAATAGCGTAGACTCCCCGCTTAGGAATTAAAAAATCATCAGAGGTAAGTATGTTAGCTGTAGGATAACCCAGTATCCTCCCACGCTCTTCTCCATGTATAACTGTACCACGCAGGCAAGGCAAATGCCCCAGAAGAGAGCTTGCCAACTGAATATCCCCTTGCAGTATAGCTTTACGAATACTACTGGAAGATATCACGCGACCATCAATTGTCTGGGCCTGGAGTACACTGACTCCGAATCCATGCTTATGCCCTAAGGCTTGGAGCAACTCGGGATTCCCTTTGCCTTGTGCACCAAAAGAATAGTTAAAACCGACCACTACGTGCATAACCCCTAGGGGTAAAAGGATTTTCTCCACAAACTCTTCTGGTGAAGTATTTGCCATTTCTAAGGTAAAAGGCAGATGGTAAACAGTATGGACTCCTAGTTCCTCCATATACTGCAAACGCTCTTGAGTACTAGACAATAGCTTTACTCCTCTTTCAGGAAACAATACCTTCAAGGGATGAGGTTCAAAGATTAAGACGTCTAGACCCACACCTAAAACTACCGCTTGTTCAAATCCATGCAAGAGTAATTTACGATGACCTAGATGTACTCCATCAAAATTACCTAATGCTAAGACACAGGGCTCTCTTTCCATAGGCAGACTTGTTCGAACTTGCACCGAATTAGACCTCCTAAAATAGGGAATAGCATGCGGCATTCCAACAAATTATTTAAAGACTTTATGTGGGTAAAGAGCTTCCTTGCGCCAGACTCCTATTCCTATCAATTGTTCACGCTCCATTACCTGCACGTAAGGCTCATTGCTTTCTTCATAAAGATTAACTTGATCTCTTCTGCTTGGTAATCCATTCCGAAAAGCATTAGCACGTACCTCGGATAATGATACCCGGGGCAAATCAATCCCAGCAGTTAGGGGCAAAATAAATGAATAGTCATTGTTCCGTACAGCTTCTTCAATCTCTTCCAAGGTCCAACTTTCCTGGATCTTAAACGACCCAGAACGAACTCGTACTAAATAGGACATATGGGCCCCACAGCCCAGAGTTTGTCCAAGATCATGACAAATTGTCCGTATGTAAGTTCCTTTTGAACACTC
Organism: Desulfosporosinus meridiei DSM 13257; assembly: GCF_000231385.2. Lineage (NCBI taxonomy): Bacteria > Bacillati > Bacillota > Clostridia > Eubacteriales > Desulfitobacteriaceae > Desulfosporosinus > Desulfosporosinus meridiei. Next base: position 3,818,861 of record NC_018515.1, read on the forward strand.
AATATTTAAGACAGCCTTGGGAAATTCTCCTTGATACCATTGCTCAAGGTTCAATTTATAAATTATCACTTCACGTGGAGTAATCTCAATGGGTATTCCCTTCCGAGCATATTCATAAAGGTGCTTTCCTTCTTTACGAACAGCTGAAAACAAGGGGGGTAACTGAGATATCTTCCCAGTGAAATCAGGCAATATCCGTTCTAAATCGGCCTTGTCAAGACTCGGTAGAGTCTCTTGTATTACTTTACCATAGGCATCCTGTGTATCCGTTGTAATCCCAAACTTCACTTCGGCAATATATTTTTTTCCTTGATCAGTAATGTATTCGGCTAATCGTGTAGCCTTGCCTACACAAATTGGCAATACGCCAGCAACTCCTGGGTCAAGAGTTCCGGTATGGCCGACTTTTTTCATTTTGAGACTTCTACGTATCCAAACCACAACATCCGAAGAAGTCATTCCCGGTGGTTTGAGAACGTTAATTATTCCTTCCACTCCTTAACGCCTCCTCAATCGCACCAATAATACTTATCTTAGCCTCGGTAAGGGGGATTTTTAAGGTGCAGCCTGCTGCTCGCTTGTGCCCTCCTCCACCGAATTGTGCAGCTATCTTATTGACATCCAGCCAGAGATTAGAACGCAGTCCAACTTTCACTTCTAATGGTCCGACCTCTTTTAATAGTACTGCAGACTCGACACCGGCGATGCTACGCACATGATTAACCAAGCCGTCACTTAACTCCTGCTCGGCACCGCTCCTTTGAAAATCCTCAAGACTCAAAGTAAGCAAGGCCAATTGTCCCTCAGCATACATTTCTAGACCAGCTAAGGCACATTGAAGAAGTTTCACTTGGGCTATTGGCTTTTGATCAAAAATATTATGATGAATAGAAGCTAAATCAATCCCTAAATCCAATAGCTTGGCCGTCAAACGATGGGTCTGGGCTGTCGTATTGCTATACTGAAAACAACCGGAATCCGTTACAATAGCAGTGTAAAGATTAACGGCTATGTCCAGATCAATCTCTACACCCAGAAGGTTTATAAGGGTTAAAGCTAGCTCCCCTACTGCACTTGCTCGGGCATCAACCCAATTAATATCTCCAAAGTTTAGATTTGAGATATGATGATCTAGGTTAAGAATTGTACTGTTACCATGGATATCGGATTTTGCGAGATTAACTCTCCCCAAATCTGTACAATCTACAAAGAGCAGGGTCTTCGGTTGGGGATTCGGAAGGATCTGACTTATACAACGAGAACCCGGCAAAAACCCTAAATTTCCTGGTATAGGATTAGGATTATAGTACACCACTTCTTTGCCCATTTTCTGTAAAGCTAGACCTATGGCCAGCATAGAACCAATACAGTCACCATCCGGTGATATATGGGAGAAAAGCGCCACCTTTGGCGCTTTTCTTAGAACGTCTACAAACTCTTCCATGAAAGTGTTTTCAGTCATGGGATTCTTCCTTACTGGTTTCCTCGGATACTCCAACATCCTTCAGCAATTTCGCAATATACGCGCCATGTTGAATGGATGGATCGTATTTGAAAACGATCGATGGAACATGTCTAAGCCGTATCCGTTTGCCAATTTCACTTCGAACAAAACCAGCAGCACGATTCAAGGCATCTAATGACGCATTCCCTTCCTCCTCAGTACCCAAAACACTAATATACACTTTCGCGTGTGACAAATCATCTGCAACATCCACACTTGTCAGAGTTACAAATCCTATGCGAGGATCCTTTAACTCTACACGAATAAGCTGAGAAATTTCCTCTTTAAGTGTTTCCGCCAACCGATTAGATCGATGTTTTGACATACCAATACCTCCAGGGATTACTATAATGTTCGCTTAACTTCTTCCATAACAAATGCTTCAATAGTGTCTCCCTCTTTGACATCATTATACTTTTCTATTCCAATTCCACATTCATAACCTTCGGCAACCTCTTTTGCATCATCCTTAAAGCGCTTAAGAGATTCCATAACACCTTCATGAATGACAATGCTATCTCGAATAACCCGGACTTTGGCAGAACGAAGAATTTTACCTTCAGTCACCATACAACCGGCGACTGTTCCGGCTTTAGGAACTTTAAAGACCATACGAACTTCAGCCTTACCCACAACAACCTCTTTGAAAGAAGGGTCTAACAAACCTGTCATTGCCGCTTTAACATCTTCAATGGCGTCATAGATAACTCTGTATAAGCGCAGATCTACCCCTTCTAACTCAGCTGTTGCCTTGGCATTGGCATCAGGGCGTACATTAAAGCCCAGAATAATTGCGTTTGAAGCCGAGGCCAGCATAATGTCTGTTTTATTGATTGCACCGACTCCGCCATGGATTGGATTAACTCTTACTTCGCCTGTTGAAAGTCGTAATAATGATTGCTTTAAAGCTTCGACAGATCCTTGTACATCTGCTTTGATAATAATATTGAGGTCTTTAATTTCACCCTCTTTAATCTTATCAAAAAGGTCTTCAAGGCTAACTTTCACAGCGACACTTTGTTTAGACTCTTCTACTTTGCGCACTGCAATCCGAGCAGACGTTATCTGTCTAGCTAATTTTTCATCTGCAACAACGTAGAATGGTTCTCCAGCTTCAGGAACTTCGGATAGGCCTTGTACCTCTACAGGCATTGAAGGACCAGCTTTTTTAACACGTCGGCCTTTTTCATCCAACATAGCCTTAATTCGGCCATATGCACAACCGGCTACTGCGACATCGCCAATATTAAGCGTTCCTTTGGAGACGAGTACAGTTGCTACCGGCCCCTTCCCTTTATCCAGTTCTGCCTCGATAACAGTGCCGGCAGCCGGACGATTTGGGTTCGCTTTATACTCGCGAACTTCTGCAACTAACAAAATCATCTCCAGCAGTTGTTCAATGTTATGATGACTCTTCGCTGATACTGGAACGGCAATTGTATCTCCGCCCCATTCTTCGACGACAAGACCATACTCTGTTAACTCCTGTTTTACTTTTTCTGGGACAGCATTCTCTTTATCTATCTTGTTAATAGCTACTATAATTGGAACCTCAGCCGCTTTAGCATGATTTATAGCCTCAATAGTTTGAGGCATTATTCCATCGTCAGCCGCTACTACTAGAATAGCAATATCGGTTACCTGAGCACCACGAGCACGCATAGATGTGAACGCTTCATGTCCCGGTGTGTCTAAGAAAGTAATTTTTTGGCCGTTTATTTCAACTTGATAGGCCCCAATATGCTGCGTAATGCCCCCTGCCTCAGAAGCGGTTACATGTGTCGTCCGAATGGCATCCAGGAGTGAGGTCTTACCATGATCGACATGCCCCATTACTGTAACTACAGGCGGACGGGTAACCAGGTCTTGGGGATCATCTTGGATTTCCTCAATAACAGCCAATGACTTCTCGGCCTTTACCTCAATTGTTACTCCCATTTCGCCGGCTAGGATTGTTGCGGTTTCAACATCCAATTCCTGATTGATAGTTGCCATAACTCCCAGGTTCATAAGCTGTTTAATCAGTTCTCCAGCTTTACGGCTCATCTTAGAGGCTAAATCCTGAACTGATATTGATCCCTGTATCACAATATGCTTTGGCGTAGTATCCTTAACTTCTTTTTTGACATGTTTTTGTGGACGTCTATGGGGTGACCGGATTGCATTTTCTCTTTCTTTTTCGATTTCTCTTTTTCGTTCGTAAGCCTTATCTTGAGCTTTTTTATTTGCAGGCATTTGCCTTTTCGCTTGTTCAATAATAACGGGTGACGGCGGGGCACCCCCACCAGCACGCGGAGGCATTCCTGGACGAGCACCTTGCTGCTGACCCTGGTACCCTGGGCGCGGACCTTGCTGCTGTCCTTGATATCCCGGACGGGGTCCTTGCGGTTGTCCCTGATACCCTGGACGGGATCCTTGCGGCTGGCCTTGATATCCTGGACGGGGTCCTTGCGGTTGTCCCTGATACCCTGGACGAGGTCCTTGCTGCTGTCCTTGATATCCCGGACGAGGTCCTTGCGGTTGTCCCTGATACCCTGGACGGGGTCCTTGCTGCTGGCCTTGATATCCCGGACGAGGTCCTTGCGGCTGGCCTTGATATCCCGGACGAGGACCTTGCGGTTGTCCTTGATATCCCGGACGAGGACCTTGCGGCTGGCCTTGATATCCCGGACGAGGTCCTTGCGGCTGGCCTTGATATCCCGGACGAGGTCCTTGCGGTTGTCCTTGATATCCCGGACGAGGGCCTTGTGGTTGACCTTGGTACCCTGGTCGCGGACCTTGAGGTTGACCTTGGTACCCTGGTCGCGAACCTTGTGGCTGACCCTGACTCCCTGAACGTGGACCTTGTGGCTGACCTTGATATCCAGGTCGAGGACCTTGTGGCTGTCCTTGATTTCCTTGCCTTGGGGCTTGTGGACGCCCTTCGGCTCCCGGACGTCGTCCTCCCTCAATTTCTGGGCGAGCACTTTGAGGCTGCCTTTCCATTGCTGAACGGGGATCTTTCAGCTCTCCATCTTGTACTGATTCAGTTGTCATTGGTCTTGTTTCTTCAGTATTTTTGTGTTCAGAATGCTCCAAATTTGTCTCCTTTCCTTTCAGTTGGTTCCTTAAGCGATCTGCGTCTTTTTGATCGACCGTACTTAAATGATTTTTTACATCAGTTCCCATAGCCACGAGTCTTGTCATCACTTCTTTACTACTAAAATTTAATTCTTTTGCTAATTCATGAACACGAATACTCATTTAACCACCCCCACATAATCGGCTCCCACATTACGCTCCAAGCATCAGCTCCTTGCTAGTAATATAGCCTTAGCAAACCCTTGATCCAAAATAAGCACTGCTGAACGCGGCGAAAGTCCTATAGAACATCCCAGCTCTAATTTTGTACCAGTGATTAACACCGGTAGTCTTATATCTTTAGCCCATTGAGTATACTTTTTTTGTGCTCCGTGGGCATCTTCCGCAATAATTAAGAGAAACCCTTTTCGTTTTTTAAGCATGGCCTCAATTTGAGCGTCTCCGGAAGCGATTTTTCCAGCTCGTCGTGCAATTCCTACTAATGATTCTATACGTGTATTCAAGAGGATATTTTCCCTTCTAGATTCGCGAAAACTGCAGGGTCCACGTCGACTCCAAAAGCTTTACGAAAACGGCGCTCCTTAACAGCGGCTTGAAAACAGACTGAGTTTGGACAAAGGTAAGCACCACGGCCATTCCGTTTTCCGGTTGGATCTAATTCTACAACCCCCTCCGGAGTTCTCACGACTCGCAAAAGCTCTTTCTTAGGCTTCATTTCTTGGCACCCCAAGCACATCCGCATCGGGACTTTTCGTGTCTTCATTCCCTCACCCCTTCCCTTTGGGTTTTTCGAGAAGCTCATCTGGGTCAAGCAATGTATCCAGATCCTCGGGAAGATCTTCTAATACTAAAGAATCATCCTCATTTGAAAGAAGTTCTTCTTCATATGTTTCAACGTAATTGTCTTCATCTACTTTTGGCTTAGGATCCCTATTTATTATATCCTCTTGATACTCTTGTTCTTCCTGATATTCTTGATAATTATCGGAATCTACGTACTCATCATATTCTGAGTACTCTTCATATTCATCGAACTCGGCGTAAGTATCATACTCTTGCTGCCCTTGAGGAATGATATTGTGGGCAATTGCTTGTGACTCACTCTTTATATCAATTTTCCAACCAGTAAGCTTAGCCGCCAAACGTGCATTTTGCCCTTCTTTACCAATTGCTAATGAAAGCTGATAATCCGGGACTACTACAACAGCAACTTTTTCATTGAGTTTTGGATAGACTTGTAAAACTTTTGCGGGTGATAAGGCATTAGCCACAAATTCTTGAGGATCGATTGAGAAATTTACAATATCAATCTTTTCACCTTTCAATTCTGTGACAATGGTCTGCACACGTACTCCCTTAGGGCCAACACATGCCCCTACAGGATCAACATTTTGGTCACGTGAATGAACCGCGATTTTGGAACGCGCTCCAGCTTCACGTGAGACTCCTTTTATTTCAACAATTCCATCATGAATTTCTGGAACTTCAAGCTCAAACAGACGTTTTATCAACCCCGGATGTGTCCGTGAAAGCATTATTTGAGGTCCCTTTGTCGTTTTTTTCACCTCTACAACATAGGTTTTAATGCGCTCAAACGACTGATATTCCTCCCCAGGTATTTGTTCCTGAGCAGGAAGTACAGCTTCCACCTTTCCTAAATCAACAATGACGTTTTTTTGCTCATAGCGTTGGACAACTCCGGTAACAATATCCCCTTCACGATTGACAAATTCATCATAGATCATACCGCGTTCTGCTTCTCTTATGCGTTGAACGACGACCTGCTTCGCTGTTTGAGCTGCAATTCGGCCAAATTCACGAGGGGTTACTTCGTATTCAACAATGTCTTCTAGTTGGTAATTAGGATCGAGATTACGAGCCTCTGCCAAACCAACCTGAGTCCGAGGATCCTCCACGATATCTGTAACGGTTTTTCGGGCATAAACTTTAAACTCACCGGTTAAACGATCAATCAGAACTCGCACATTTTGCAATGATCCGAAATTCTTCTTGTATGCGGAAATCAGTGCCGCCTCAATTGCCTCAAATAGAATTTCTGCAGAAATTCCCCGTCCTTTTTCTAATTCATGAAGGGCCTCGATGAACTCCATATTCATTTTTAAATTTTCCTCCTTATTCTGTTGTGCTTAGAAATCAAAAATCCAGTGCCAAATGGGCTTTCTTAACTAAATTGTATGGAATGGCAATATGCTCATCATTGTATTCTAAAACGATCTCATCATTGATTAGTCCAATAAGATTTCCAGAAAACTTTTTAAACCCCTTAAAGGGTGATGTTGTATGAACCATAACCATACTTCCCCGAAAACGAACAAAGTCCTCTTCCTTTTTAAGAGGACGTTCCAGTCCAGGAGAAGACACTTCCAGCATATAGGCTTGAGGGATAGGATTCTTCTGATCAAGCATTTCACTCACAACGTGACTGATAGCTGAACAATCGTCCATGTCCACACCGCCTTCTTTATCTATATAAAGACGCAGATACCAATGCGCACCTTCTTTTAAGTATTCTACATCGACCAATTCCAGGCCCTTTTCTTTTATTAAAGGTTCAACCATAGACCCAATTTGTTTTTCTATTGCCTCACTCATATGAATTCTCTCCTTTAAACGCAACGTATGGACATTTTCCTATAGTCTTACGAAGATGTCCTTAAGTTATACCAACGTTACGAATTGGACAAACGAAGGAGCGGGTTTGAACCCACTCCTTACCATCAAGACTACAAATTTCCTTATATTAATATAGCATATTAGTCATGACTGTGCAACCTGCTGCTAAATTCGAATCATTTAAATTACCCTTTTTTTGCAAAAAAATACTATAAGATGTCCTTGAAACGGCAGCTTAATTTATTCTTTGAGTGATCTGGTCAATTATCTTCTGGACGGTGGTATCCAAAGCTTTTTCACTTTTCAATTTGGAAACTGGAATAGAAAATGTAAGAATTCGTTTCCTATTCTTTTTAAGATAAGAGAAAATTATTTGAGCCTCATGAATATCTCTATCAGTCAGTTTGCAATCTTCTTGGAGTTCTGTTGTAAGGTACCCCTTTCTGATTATTTGCACAAAGGATTGCATCATTTCTGCTTTATCTATTTGGGTACTAATAACTTTTCCGCTAAGAAGCAGGTACCCTTTAATCATAAATAATTTGACCTGTGATCTGTCCATAAACTCTATTGCTAAGATATTTCTATTCTTACTTGACTGGTTAACCAGGCGCTGCTTATTAATAACATGGCTAAGCCCTTTGTAATACTCTCTATATTCGGACGCTTTTTCAAATTTAAGATTCTCTATAGCAGTGTCGATCTTGTTCGCTAGATCCTGAATGGTTGTTTGATCCTTTCCGCTTAAAAGCTGCTGAATTCTTTCAATGTGCATCCAGTATTCTTCAGTTTTTACCTGCCCTGTGCAAACACCTAGGCACGAACCTAATTGCATAAAGAGGCAACCGTTATTTCTCTTGACTAATTTCGGGGTAAGACATTTTCTCAAGGGATAAAAGTCATTTAAATACGCTATTACATTCTCCACCCCGTGAGAACTGGTAAATGGACCATAGTATGATCCGCCATTATCCAGGATTTCGTTAGTTATTGTCACCTGAGGGTATTGTTCATCGGCAATTCTTAAGTAAATATACTTTTTGGTATTCTTCATCTGACTGTTATATAGGGGTTTGAGTTCTTTAATTAAACGACACTCTTCAATGAAGGCATCTAATTCCGTATCAGTAATTTGATAATGAAATGAATGAATGTGTTTTATCATATCAGCGACCTTCGGATCCCTATCCTTTTGGTCATAGAAATACTGAGACACCCTGCTTTTCAAATTTTTAGCCTTACCGACATAAATAATATTTCCCAATGAATCGTACATCATATAGACCCCTGGGCTTTGAGGAAGTTGCTTGAGTTTTTCTTTCAAAATAATTCTCTCCAAAGCTTATTTCCAATGTACTTGTAGTATATCACATGACTTTGGAGCATTAGTAATGATCATAACCTTTCTTGCTATGGTTATTTTACTACAAGAACTGGACAAGTCGCATATTTAATGACTGAATAGCTTATACTTCTAAATCCAGCTAACAGACAAAATAGTTTATTATCTATTACAATAAGATCTGCTCTTTCCTCTGCCGCCATTTTAATGATTAAAGTGGTCGGATCACCCGTTGCAGCTCTTTTATCAACAGCGTCAGGCGGAATACCCATACCCGCTATTATATCCTTTAGGATATCTAGGGCATTACTATTTTCTAAAGGTACATACTTTCTTAGAGGCCCTAACCCAAAATTCAAGTAAAGAGGAATGATGGGGTTTATATAAACAACAATGGGCCTAGAGCCAGTTTGTTGGGCTAACTTTATTGCATGGATTAAGGCATTTTTGGAATGTCCAGCGGAATCCACTGGAACTACAATTCTATAGTACATAATCTGCCCTATTTAATCCAAAGATTCATATCTTCAAAAGAACCAGCAATATCGCAGTTGTTTATTAAACGACCTTGAAATCTGTATCCTAGTTTGTGAAATACTCTGTTCATCCCATAAGACTGTGCTCGTGCAAGAGTAAATAGGTTTAACGTTTGATGCTTTAGTACCTCATTTTCTAAAATGCCCAATAAACGTTCTGTTAGGGAATTTCCTCTATACTCTTCTAACGTTGCGCAATCCGTCATCTCGCAACGATTGAATTCTTTGTCCGGATATGCAGCGGCAACACTTATTAGCTTCTTTTCAATAAACGCCCCAGCAAAAATATTACCATCTTTTATTAAGGCTCTAATATATTGAGGGTCTTCCACAGGAGAGGGATAACTTTCAAAAACCCGGGTTAATAGTTCAGATATTTGTTCTCCAAAGGATTGATTTAAGAGTTTCAACCTTATTCCTTCGGATAAACTTGACAGACGTCGAATAGGTTCAGTCCGAACACTATCAACAATATCGTTTTCGGTCTGTAATTTGTCGGAAACCGCCCTAGCAGGATTTACATAATAGGCCAAGCTAATAGCAAACTCCTCAAAGTTATCTCTGAAAAGACTTCCTTCCGTACGAAAGCCGAATCCTAGAAATTCCGGTACATCAGCTGGTAAGGCCCAAAGCCATATTTTTTCCAGCTTCTTATCGACCGCTAATTCAATCAGTTCTCTGCTGAAGAAAGCTGGTTTTATTCCTCGTAAATAGCCGTTAACAACCAGCCGTTTATTCCTTTCATCCACGATAATATGACTTGAGGAACTTACCAAGCTCATCATATTAAGCATTTGTGCCACCTCCACCGGAAACCTTTTTTCTTCTCTGCTCTCTGCTATTCTCTTGAGGCGTAAGGCTAATCCTTTCGCCCTTTAGAAGCTTAACCAAGCCAATCTTGTGATTTTTCTTACTGATACAGGAGTCAGCACACGTCTTGCAACGGCTTTCTTTGTCATCAGGTTCCTGGTATACACTAATGACCCCTTCATAATTGCGTAAAATCACTTTGTCATTGGATTGAGAAATCAAGTAGTTGGGCTGTAGGGGAATTTTTCCTCCACCTCCCGGTGCATCAACAACAAATGTTGGGACTGCGAAACCAGAGGTATGTCCCCTAAGCATTTCTATGATTTCTATGCCGGTACTGACAGAGGTACGGAAATGTTCGATACCACAAGATAAATCGCACTGATACAAATAATAAGGTCTAACTCGGTATTTGACCAGTTCATGAACCAGCTTTTTCATAACTACTGGACAATCGTTGATCCCCTTAAGTAAAACCGATTGGTTTCCAAGGGGTATACCAGAATTAGCTAGTTTGTTGAGAGCATTTCGTGCTTCAAGAGTAAGCTCTTGAGGGTGATTAAAGTGTGTGTTGATCCAAATCGGTTGGTATCTCTGCAAAACTTCGATGAGATGATCTGTAATGCGCATAGGAAGTACTACCGGAGTTCTCGTTCCAATCCTGATAATTTCAACATGGGGAATAGAACGAAGATTAGAAAGTATATAGTCTAAACGCTCATCCGACAATGTAAAGGGATCTCCTCCTGATATTAAAACATCTCGAATTTGTGTGTTGGAACGGATATATTCAAGGGCAAGCTTGAAGCGATTTAATGGTAAAGCCTTATCCGTTTGCCCTGCCATTCTTCTTCTGGTGCAATGTCTGCAGTACATTGAGCATTGATCTGTTACCAAGAGTAATACTCTGTCAGGATAACGGTGTGTCAATCCCGGTACAGGAGAATCGGCTTCTTCATGTAACGGGTCTTCTAAATCACAGGAGGACTTATTTAATTCAAGAATTGACGGAATTGCTTGTTTTCTGATAGGGCAGGTTGGGTTCTGTGGATTCATAAGTGAAAAGTAGTATGGAGTAATTGCCATACGAAAATTTTCCAGACACTTCCCAATTTGATCAGCCTCCTCTGCCGGAAGAGACATAGATTTAAGTAATTCTTTATGACTCGTAATTCGATTAGACATTTGCCAATTCCAATCATTCCATTGGCTGTCATTAATATTAGGCCATATCGTTTCCCGTTGCTTATTCATTCTTCTACCTCCTCGTCTGGTTACCTGAAAGTTAATACAGGATAGCGCAGGCTTCGGTTTACACAAAGAAATTGAGCGCCAAAAATACAAACAACTGACAACTTTCTATATAAGAATAAGTTGTTGGTAAATAATTGTCAACTAAAAGTTTTGTAGAATTATAGGTGCTTTAAAATATACAATTATTGGTCATAGTATGGTATACTATAACCACTAACAACTTAATATTTATTTACAAGTTGTTAGAATATCAACCTAAAATTTGCTCAGTCTTAATCGGAGGTGGTTCTATTGCTCTTATAGAAAGCGGGAATACATGATCCTTATCAAATAGGTATATAGGAGGTAGAAAGAATGAAAAAGTATAGAGGGCTTGTCCTTTTAACACTAGCATTGCTGGTGATCACTGGCTGTGGTACATCAAAAAGTAATTCTGAACCAACCCCTACAGCAACCTTAGATCGGATTAAGGCTGATGGAAAAATAACCTTTGCTATGAGCGGCCAGTATCCCCCTTTTAATTATTTTAATGAGCAAAATAAGCTTACAGGTTTTGATGTGGAAATAGGACAGGAGATTGCTAAAAGAATTAATGTAAATTCAGATCCCATCGCAACCGAATGGGATGGGATTATTGCCGGATTAACAACAAGCAAATTTGATATGATTTTGGGAAGTATGGCCATTACAGACGAGCGACTTGAGAAGGTAAATTTTAGCACACCTTATTACCGATCAGGTGCTCAAGTTATTGTGCCCTCGGACTCGAACATCAGTGGAGCCGCTGATCTCAAGGGCAAAAAGGTTGGGGTTGTGCTTGGTACTACATTTGAAACGAAAGCACGGGAATTGGGTGCCACTGTAAATACCTACAAAGGAGACCCAGACGCCTTTAACGATATGCTTAATGGTAGACTCGATGCCGTGATTACAGACAAAATTGTAGGTCTAAATGCGATTAAGAAAAATAATTATCCGTATAAACTGGTAGGAGATTTGTTATATGTTGAAAAAATGGGGATAGCGATTCGTAAAGATAGTCCAAAATTGCTTGAAGCCGTAAATAACGCCCTCACAGAAATGATGGATGATGGAACCTATAAACAGATTAGTGAAAAGTATTTCAATCAGGATATCCGTTAAAATACTTAGATCTTAAAGTGGTTTATATACTGGCACCAATTTTAAGTGATAACCACATATAAATAGAAGCCTGAGACTAGGCATATTCGGCAAAGGGGTGCGCATTGAGCATACTGGAGGTAATTGGTTATGAATCTCGATTTTAGTGTCATCATTAAATATCTTCCCTTTTTATTGCAAGGAGCAGGTTTAACTATAGAACTCGCAGTACTGGGAATTGCTTTCGGTATCTTTATTGGCATAATTGCAGCACTTTTAAAGATATCCCATACTCCTCTGCGATATGTTGCTCACTTTTACATTTGGTTGGTTCGAGGAACCCCTTTGCTGGTTCAGCTATTTCTCATTTATTTTGGTTTGCCGCAACTTGGAATTACCTTAAGTGCTTTTGCTTCTTCGGTATTAGGACTGGGAATTAACAGTGGAGCTTATCTAGCAGAGGTCTTTCGGGGTGGAATAGAAGCAATTCCTAAAGGACAAACTGAAGCTTCTTTATCACTTGGAATGGGAAAATTTTTGACTATGCGCAGAATTATCTTTCCACAAGCCTTGCGAATTTCAATTCCCTCATTAGGCAATCAGTTTATCATCTCTCTTAAAGATTCATCGCTATGTTCCGTAATCACTATGTCGGAACTTCTTCAAACTTCGCAACGTTTTGCCAGTGTTACTTTTGGTTCTTTGGAGTTCTACACTACCGCTGCTCTCCTCTATTTGTTGATGACAACTGTTATTTCAGCAGTATTACGCAGCCTAGAATGGAGATTATCTAAAGAAAATAGGACAAGGGCGTGTTGATAATGGAATTAACAAAAATAAATGAAAAGTCAATGATCAATGTAAACTGTTTAGTCAAAGACTTCGGTAATCATAGGGTTATTAACGGCATTAATGCTACAGTGTCTCCGGGTGAGGTTGTTGTACTGATCGGAGCAAGTGGTTCGGGAAAAAGTACTTTTCTGCGCTGTTTAAATGGGCTTGAGGCCTTAACTTCGGGTGAAATATTGATTGATAGCGTCCCGTTGGAGAGGAACTCCAAAAGTCTTAAGGAGATTCGGCGTCAAGTAGGAATGGTGTTCCAGCAGTTCAATCTGTTTCCCCACCTAACGGTCTTGGAAAATATCATTGAAGCACCTATTCATGTACTTAATCGACCAAAGAGCAAAGCAATCAAAGATGCCCAGGAGTTACTTTCTAAGGTCGGACTTTTCGATAAACAGAACTGTTACCCTGGGACATTGTCTGGTGGCCAGGGTCAAAGAGTTGCCATTGCGCGAGCACTAGCAATGCAGCCAAAAATAATGCTTTTTGATGAGCCTACCTCAGCCCTTGATCCTGAGTTGGTGGGGGAAGTTCTTTCTGTTATGAAGCAGTTAGCCGAAGATGGAATGACTATGGTTGTCGTAACCCACGAAATGGGGTTTGCCAAAGAAGTCGCGGACAGGGTAATTTTCATTGACGAAGGCCGGATCGTAGAGGAAGGCTCACCTACTCAGATTTTCGGAAACCCTCAAGAAACACGCACTCAAACTTTCCTTGGTAGGTTGAGTCATTAACTACTCGACCTGTTTTATACTACAACATATCAAGTGGTTGCAACATTAGTCGACTACCTGATTTAATAGTATCTGTAGCTACTCCCCCTTGTGTGAGGGCTTTTCTAAATATATTGCTCTAAGTGCACCAATTCAAAAAACGACCTTTCAGGTCGTTTTTTGAAAAATATTTTAAGTTTCCTAAAGTATGCTATTTTTTTATAACCGGAATGGGATCCTTTGAAACCTCGTCTAAATTATCCTCCCACAGATACTTTTTTGTTTCTGAGACGATAACTCCACTTAAGAGCAACAGGGAAACGAGGTTTGGTATAGCCATTAATGCGTTCATAGCATCTGCCATATCCCAGACCAGTTGAAGAGTCATTATGGACCCCAGGAATACAGCAAGTACCCAGACCCCGCGGTATGGCATAATTGCAGCTTTTCCGAACAAGTATTCAATCGCTCTTTCTCCATAATATGACCACCCGAGAATGGTTGAAAACACGAAAGTTAAAAGTCCAACTGTTAAGACAATGGGGCCAACTACGGGTATTTGAGCAAAGGCAATTTTCGTTAGCGCGGCACCTTTTAATCCTTCTGTAGCAGCAGGATTGCTCATAATGCTGCTCACTACAACGATACCAGTCATTGCACAGACCACAACAGTATCCCAGAAGGTTCCGGTTGCTGAGACCAAAGCTTGGCGAACTGGATTTCTAGTTTGAGCCGCTGCTGCCACAATGGGGGCAGACCCTAATCCTGACTCATTGGAGAACAGCCCTCGGGCAATACCGTAGCGTGCTGCCATCATAATCGACGCTCCAATAAAGCCACCGCCCGCTGCTTGAGGAGTGAAGGCGGATTTAAAAATCAGGCTGATTGCTGGTATTACGAATGAAGAATTTAGAACTAAAATAATAATACAACCAATTACATAGAATATTGCCATGAATGGCACGAGCATTTCACACACTCGGGCAATGGACTTAACCCCCCCAATAATAACAAAGCCGGTGAGAGCAGCCATTACACCACCAGTGATATATGGCGAAATATTAAAGCTCTCATTAACCATAGCGGCAATGGAATTAGCTTGGACCGTATTTCCAATTCCAAAAGCCGCGATGGCTGTAAAAATACAAAATAAGACCGCCAGCCACTTTTGACCCAAACCATTTTCCAAAGCATACATAGGTCCACCAAGCATTGTCCCATCTGAGGTCTTAACTCTATACTTTACCGATAACAGAGCCTCAGAGTACTTAGTAGCAATACCAAAGACTCCCGTTAGCCAGCACCATAGAACAGCGCCTGGGCCTCCCAGAGCTACGGCAGTAGAAACCCCTACGATATTACCCGTACCTATTGTTGCTGCTAATGCTGTGGTGAGTGCCCCGAACTGGCTTACATCTCCCTCAGAAGACGTATCTTTCGTTAAGGAAAGCTTAATGGCTTTAATAATGTGTTTTTGGATGAAGCGAGTACGAAAGGTTAGAAATAAGTGCGTACCGAAAAGTAAGATGAGCATTGGGGGACCCCAGAGGTAATCGTTTAGCCAGATGATAGCGTTGTGAAATGATTCCATGTCGTTTTTCCTCCTCCGTTAATATAATACCTTTGTGGATTGCTGCTAATGCGCTCCATCTATATATAAAAAGAGCCAAATCTTGCGATTTGACTCTGGATTTAAGTAGTAAATAGTACAAGTTTATGGAGAGATCACAAATGTGTCTGACCATTAAACTTCAATACTCTGTCCTTTTGCCTGAGAGATTAGCAAAGCATTTTGCGTTGCCCCTTCGGCGCCCATTAATGGATCTCTCCAGAGTCCTGTCAATTTGCGGTCCTGCTTAAATTTAAGCTCCTGAAAGTACAACCTCTTCGGCAGGCAAATTTGCCTATCTCCCGTAAATATCATCCAGTAATTATTTAGTTAAGTTTTTAGTGAGCTAACTTATATTATAATTTTAATTTAGAAATTATTCAATGATTTGCCAAAAAATTTATAAGGATTTAGCAAGTCAATCTACCCTGACTATAACGCATCTTAAATAGGGCAGATTAACTTAATTTAAAAGTTTTTCTAACTTCTATGCTTCACACACGGGATGCTCCCGTAAGCTTTAGTTATATTGTAGAGCTTTTTCAATTCTTGTTTTTACCTGTTGTGAGAGATCCTCAACCCGCACGAGGTGAGTATCACCAGATTTTCGTTCTTTGAGTTCAACTTGACCATTGGCCAAGGTTTTACTTCCTAAAGTTACCCTTATTGGATAACCTACTAAATCTGCATCCTTAAATTTCACGCCGGCACGTTCATCTCGATCATCCAGAATGACTTCGACTCTTAAATCTTTTAACTCTTGATAAAGTTTCTCAGCAGTTTCAACAACCAAGGAATCCTTATTACTGGTTGGTATAATTATACAATGGTATGGAGCAATTGGCATTGGCCAAATAATTCCGTTTTCGTCGTGGTTTTGTTCAATGGCTGCGGCAATTGTTCTGCTTACCCCAACGCCGTAACAACCCATCACACAGCTTTTTTCGACTCCGTTCTCATCTAAAAAGTTCGCACCAAGTGCTTTGCTGTATTTGGTTCCAAGCTTGAATACTTGACCAACTTCAATTCCTCTGGCCTCTTTAAGTGGAGCTCCACATTTAAGACAGGCTTCACCCTGTTCCACCATTCTTAAATCAAGAACCTCGTCTATACGGATATCTTTGCCGGGTACAACATCTACATAGTGATGATCCGGTTTATTCGCTCCACAGACCCCTTTCTTCATCAGGGGAACTTCTTGATCAGCAACTACCAAAAGTCCATCAGGTGCTCCGACTGGCCCTACAGACCCAGGTTCACACCCCAAAGTCTGCTGAACTAACTCAGATGAGGCAAGTTGAAGGGACACAAATCCACCTAAAGCGTTATTCAGTTTTATTTCATTGAGCGTGCGATCCCCACGTATTAACACCAAAAAGATTCTATCATCCCCTTGGTAGAGCAACGACTTTATGGTGGAACTCTTCGGTACTGCCAAAAACTCACTGAGGTCTTCAATGGTCTTTACTCCCGGTGTAGACACTAACTTACTCTTTCCTTCCGGAAATGCATCGTCAATTACCTGAGGGCGACACTCAGATTTCTCCATATTAGCTGCATAATCACACCCTGAACAATGAACGACGGCATTCTCTCCGGAATCAGCAAGAACCATAAATTCATGGGTTCCCCCTGTACCTCCAATGGCACCAGCATCTGCTTCAACAGGACGGAAAGTTAAACCACAGCGGGAAAAAATTCTACAATAAGCGTCATACATTTTTTTATAACTTTCATGGAGTCCAGCCTCGTCACGGTCAAAGGAATAGAGGTCTTTCATAACAAATTCACGGCCACGCATTAATCCAAAGCGAGGACGCCGCTCGTCCCGATATTTATTTTGTATTTGATAAAGAAGCATTGGGAGCTGTTTATAAGACCGAATTTCCCCCCGAACTAGGTCTGTGATAATTTCTTCGTGGGTTGGACCTAGACAGAACTCACGATTATGACGATCTTTTAGCCGAAATAACTCTGCACCATAAACATCCCAACGACCACTTTCTTTCCATAGTTCAGCCGGTTGCATAATTGGCATAAGGACTTCCTGTCCGCCTTTGGCATCCATTTCCTCTCTGACAATAGCTTCAATCTTTTTTAAGACTTTTAATCCTAAAGGCAAATAAGTGTAAAATCCGGAGGCCGACTTGCGAATTAAGCCTGCCCGGAGCATTAACTGATGGCTGATAACTTCTGCTTCAGCAGGTACTTCCCGAAGTGTAGGATTTAATAATTGACTGACGAGCATTGTGTCCATTCCCTTCTATATCATCTATTTATTTTTGTAAGTAAGTATGATAGCTAATTCACTGAGGCTATCGTTTCTGGTGTTCTTTAACATACTCTTCAATTTCGTGAAGCAAGGCTGCCAGTAACTCATGTTCTGGAAGGCGAGCAACTATCTCCCCCTTGCGAAATAAAAGCCCCATACCCTTTCCACCGGCAATCCCGTAATCGGCTTCACGAGCCTCGCCAGGCCCGTTGACTGCGCACCCCATAACCGCTACCTTTAACGGCTTGTCCAGGGGGGGAAGTTGAGCTAGCCGTTCCTCGACTTGCTCTGCCAATCCGGCCAGATCAACTTGAGTTCGACCACAGGTTGGGCAACTGATTAACTCTACACTACGCTGCCGCAAGCCTAAGGTATGTAAGATTTCTAAAGCCACGGGGATTTCTCGTACGGGATCACCGGTTAATGATACCCGAATGGTATCCCCTATGCCTTCGGCTAAAAGAGTACCAATTCCTATTGCCGATTTCACTACCCCGGAACTTACCGTCCCGGCTTCTGTAACCCCTAAATGCAAAGGATACTCGGTAACTTCGTGGATCTTTCGATAGGCTTCAAGCATTAAAGGAACAGAGGATGCTTTTAGAGAGACCTTAATTTTATCATATCCCTCGTCTTCCAGAAGACGAATATGTCCTAAAGCACTTTCGACCATTCCCTCGGCAGTAGGCCCCCCGTACTTTTCCAGGAGTTCCTTTTCTAACGAGCCGGCGTTAACTCCGATCCGAATAGGGATTTGCCGTTCCTTAACTGCCCTAACAACCTCTTGCACCTTCCAGCGGGCTCCAATATTCCCCGGATTCAACCTTAGGCCATGAACCCCTTGCTCAACTGCTTGAATAGCCAAACGGTAATCGAAATGTATGTCAGCGATTACAGGGAGTGAGCTATCAACTGCAATTATCTTTAAGGCCTCACCCGCATCCTGATCTAGAACTGCCAGTCGCACAATCTCACACCCAGCTTTCGCTAAAGAATGAATCTGGGCAAGTGTGCTGACAGTGTCTCTGGTATCCGTATTAGTCATAGATTGTATAACGATCGGAGCCCCTCCGCCTACTTTTATAGATCCAACCTGCACAGCTTTGGTGCTTTTTCTGTGAATCATGAATTCCGTTCCCCCTGTATATCAATCAAGGCAAGATCTAACCTGCTTTAACAAACAAGCGCAAAACATCTTTATAAGTTACAGCCAGCATTAAACCCATAAGCAAGACAAAGCCCACCAAATGGATCATATTTTCCTTTTCAGGATTAAGAGGTTTGCCTCTCAAACCTTCAATTAAAAGAAAAACCAGTCTGCTTCCATCAAGTGCCGGTATAGGAAAAAGGTTAATGAGACCTAGTTGAATACTCAAAACACCTGTTAACCCTAATAAATTAGAGAAACCTTCTTTAGCACCCTCTCCAATAACCTGGGCTATCATCACCGGGCCACCCACGTCTGCAGGAATTTTTCCAGTGATCATTTGTACTAAGGTTACAACGATCAGCTTAGTAAAATCAACGGATCGTTCAATTCCGACTCTTGTTGCCTCGATGATTGAGGCGTGAACATAAGTAACTTCAGGTGCGATCCCTATCATTCCGTGCCCTGTCTGAGCATCCTTTTCGGTCTTTACAGAAACAGTATGACGTTGCTGATCGGCACCTCTCTGGATAGTAAGGTTTATCACTTGCTCTGGTTTAGAATGAATTACTTCAGTTAAACGTGTCCAGTCTGGCGTTGGGTCTTGATTGACAGCAATAATTCTATCCCCAGCAAGGAGGCCAGATGCTGCAGCCGGCTTATCTTTGAGTAATGAGCCAATCGTGTTAGTATTGCTCTGAGCCGGAATCCCCATGTAAGCAAAAACACTGACAAACATAACAATTGCCAATACAAAATTCATAATAGGACCGGCAGCTATTACCGCCATGCGTTGCCATATAGGCTTGTTCATGAAACTTCTGGCGTCTTTGTTTGAGGCAATTACTGCTTGACCATTATCATTGATTTCCGGATCCATACCATGAAGTTTGACAAACCCCCCAAGAGGAACAATCCGTAGAGAATAAAGTGTTTCTTTCCCCTGATAACCCACGATTTTCGGACCAAAACCAAAGCTAAACTCAATTACCTTAACTCCAATCCACTTTGCGACAATATAGTGTCCAAATTCGTGAATCATGACCATGCTTCCAAAGACAAAAACAATGGCTAGTGTCGTTAACACTTTAACCCCCCCTTATCGATATTCGCGGCTCCATATCAGAACCTGGTTCGTAATTCGTGGATCGAAAGGTTTATAATTTGCTTCCACTGAATGATATTTATGTGCCAAGATTTAATTTAGAAATTGTGTGTTGTTAATCTTTTAGAACCCAGAAATTAATTCTTCGGCCCGTTGACGAGCCCAATTATCTGCATCGAGTATACTTCCCAGATCCAGATTATCTAAAACATAATGTTCCGAGCAGACTTTTTTAACGATATTTATAATTGCCGGATAAGAAACCTTCTTTTGGAGAAATGCTAAAACTACAACCTCATTAGCCGCATTCATTACAGCTGGGAGAGTTCCCCCTCGTCGACCAACTTGATACGCTAAAGCCAGGGCCGGAAAGGCTTCAAAATCCGGCTCATGGAATGTCAAGGTTTTCCCCCGAAGATTAAGTCGCTCAAAGGGATTTTTCCATCGTGTTGGGTAACTTAAAGCATATTGAATTGGCAATCGCATATCCGGCCTGCCTAACTGAGCTAGTACGGAACCATCCTGATATTCGACCATAGAGTGGATTACACTCTGTGGATGAATGAGAACTTCTATTGCATCATACTCCAAGGCAAACAAATGATGGGCCTCAATGACTTCCAATCCTTTATTCATCATTGTTGAAGAATCAATAGTAATTTTTGCACCCATTTCCCAGTTTGGATGGCAAAGTGCTTTCTCCAAAGTAACAGTGTCTAACTTTTCCTTTGTCCACCCAAAGAAAGGACCTCCCGAAGCCGTCAAAATAATTTTTTCGATTGTTTCAGGACTTTCTTCTAAACACTGAAATATGGCTGAATGCTCACTGTCCACAGGTAGTATTTTACAGCCGTTTTTTTCAGCCGCGGACATTACCAAATCTCCGCCGGCCACTAAGGTCTCTTTATTGGCAAGGGCAATAGTTTTTCCTGCTGCAATTGCAGATAGCGTAGGTTCCAACCCTACTCTGCCTGATAGGGCGGTAACAACTATATCGACTTTCTCAGCAACAACAGAATTAATTATTCCTTCCATTCCTTGAGCCACTTTGATTGGTAAATCTCTCAACCGACCGCGTAGATCACTGGCAGCAGGTTCATCCATCATTACTACAACTTCAGGTTGAAACAGCCGAGCCTGTTCTTCCATAAGCCGGACATTTTTATCGGCTGCCAAGGCGTAAATTTTAAGGCGTCCTTCGGCATGACTGACAACATCTAATGTTTGCCGCCCTATCGACCCTGTAGACCCTAAGATTGTCAGTGTTTTCAAGACGAATCATCTCTTCCTGCTTATAGCTTATTATATTAATAGAAATTATATCTACAAACTTTTAGTTTTTTGGAGGCCCGAACACACCAACTCTTCGCACAGCTTCATAACATATTACAAAAGCAGGCCCAACAATAAGACCAAACCCTCCTATCAATTGAAGCCCTACATACATTGAAATAAGCGTGGGTAAGGGGTGAATCCCAATTCCTTTAGATAAAATCTTTGGTTCTAAAAATTGTCGTATAGTGACTGTTACAATCCACATAACTAAGAGCTTTACCCCTTCTCCCAAAGATCCCATAATAAATAGTCCAATTATCCAGGGGACGAAGAGGATTCCTGTACCCACAACAGGCACAATGTCCAAAATGCCAGCAGTTACCCCTAAAGTTACTGCATAACGATTTCCCATGATTAGTAGTCCTGCAATTGTAGAGAGGGCCGTTACCGAAACTAAAATTGCCTGCGACCTTAAATATCCCACAACAGCGGCTCCCAGATCAGTGCTAATTGCTTGAGCACTTACATGCCATCGTCGTGGAAACAAGTTAGATATAAATCTTCTTACTTCCGGATAACTTGAGCTGATTAGTAATGTGGCAACAATAGAGACCACTAATATTATGAATACTCTAGGCAATGCAGTTAAAAACGACAACAAAAGTGAACTGGCAGACTTTGCCCAAGCCTGTAGTGTAGAAGCTAACGATTGAGTCGCTGAAAACAAAGTATCTTGTATTTGAGGATTAACCTCTACAAACCTTTCAGCTGTCTCCACTTGCTTGGAGACCAAATCTACCAGATAGCCATAATTAGGTAAACTGATAGCTAACTCAGACAACTCTGTATAGAGGCGTGCAACAATTATAAAAACAAAAAGACTTAATCCTGCAACTGCAATAAGTAAAGAAAGTATTGCTGCATAAGGTCTTCTAATTCTTACTGCCCTCATTAACCTAACTAGAAGGGGTTCAAGTAAAAAAGCAATGATCAGGGCAATAATGAAGGGTAGAAATGCGCTAAATAACTCGCTAACAACTCCAAAAAAAATCGGTAAGAAATCATGGAAAAAGTATGTAAAAAGTTTTAGGAGGACAAGCAGACTTGTTACTATTGCCAACCTATTGATATTTGCCCATAGAGGGTGTTTTTGAATACTCATTACTTTCACCTCATGACAGCAGTATTATTCCATAGTATACCAACGGTAAGGCAAATATAAGACTATCAAAACGATCTAAAATCCCCCCATGCCCAGGTATAAGGTTCCCTGAATCTTTAACTCCTGCACTGCGTTTTAATGCTGATTCAAATAGATCTCCAATTTGAGCACTAATTCCAATTATTACGCCTATGACAATATAGTTATGCCAAGGTGCTCCTCCGATTATGTGCCAGCTGACAAGGGCTATTATGATACTGAAGACTAAGCCTCCGATGGAACCTTCTATAGTCTTCTTAGGACTTACATTAGGAGCTAAAAGATGCTGACCAAATTGTCTCCCTATAAGATATGCACCGGTATCTGTAGCCCATACCAAAAAAATCGTAAGCATTGTCCACTCGATTCCTCGCGGAAGTTGCCGAAGTAAGTAGAGGTGAGACAGCATGACTACTGCATAAAGAACAGCTAATAAATTAAAATTTGCTTCCGTGAGCTGCGTCTTAGGATATGTTAAGGCAAGGCGTCCCAGGCAAATAAGAAACCAAAATATAAGGGCCGCCATTATCCATTCTTCCCTACCAATGAATAAACTAGTCAGCCACACAGCAGTGGCTGTAGAAGTTTGTATATACCAAGGGGCTACTCCCATCTGAACACCAATTTGTAAAAATTCTCGCAAGGCCAGGAATGTCAATACAGCTATCAAAAATGCTGTATAAGATCCCCCCAAATATATTAAACCCAGTAATAGTGGCGCACCGATAAGTGCACTCATGGTTCGTTTAAACATGTGTTTTCCTCAATCTGTATGTATTCCACCAAAGCGGCGATCCCGTTGTTGGTACGCTTTAATTGCATTAAGTAATGACTTTTCCCCGAAATCGGGCCAAAGCTCCTCGGTAACTACAATTTCAGTATACGCTAACTGCCAGAGCAAGAAATTGCTTAGCCTCATCTCTCCTGAAGTCCGAATCATTAAATCAGGATCAGGCAAACCCTTTGTAAAAAGTGCATCACTAATGCATTTTTCATTAATGTCTTCTATTTTCTGTTTCTGATTTAAAACTTCGTTGCTTATTTTTTTGACAGCATCTATGATTTCTGATCGTCCACCATAGTTTAAGGCAATATTAAGTATAAGGCCCGTATTATTTTGAGTACGTTTAATTGAGTTTTCTAACTCCTTCTGCGCTTCCGAAGGCAGAGCTGAAATACCCCCTATAGCCCGAATAACAACATTATTATGATGAAGTTCTTGCAGTTCTTTTCTTAAGTATTCTGTAAGAAGAGTCATAAGAACACCAACTTCATCCTTTGGCCTACTCCAATTTTCCGTAGAAAATGCATAGACGGTCAAAACCTTAATTCCTAAGTTGGAACAGGTCTTCACAATCTTTCGTAAAGCCTCGACTCCCGCCCGATGTCCCATTGACCGGGGAAGCCCACGCTTTTTAGCCCACCGCCCATTCCCATCCATGATTATGGCAACATGGCGAGGAAGACGTTCGAGCGCAATCTGATCGAGAGAATTCTCTTTATTTTGTTTCCAAGCCTTGAGCCACATCATTTACACCCCTATTTCGATATTCGTTGTTAGTGGTTCGATGTTTGTGTCATATTTGTCCTCTTAAAGCGATTCATTTTGTATGCCCTTAGTACTCACATCGACACATAGTTCTTGGGCCGTTCTTCGAAGCCACTCGAACTACAAACCCGTATTAAGAGTAAGACCCCCTTAAATCTTAGGGGGTCAATGTCTGTCTGATCGAGAAATTTTCATGTGCTAATACGAAATCCAAATGGTCACAAAACTCTCTGACCCGAACAACTCGGTAGATTCCCCACGATTCTATATTACCATGGGGACGTGTGATTTGGAAAGCGTAAGGTTTAGATAAGCGCTCAATTTCGGGTTTAACCTCATTCCAATCTCGACCGAGCCAAGTCTGACTCATACTTCTACGATTTCACTTTCTTTTGTTTCCATGACTCGATCTATCTCTTTAATAATTTTATCGGTTATTTTCTGCACTTCATCCTGTGCGCGTTTAACCTCATCTTCAGAGACTTCATGATCCTTCTCTAACTTTTTCAACTGATCATTAACATCCCTGCGCACATTCCGTACTGCAACCCGCGCTTCTTCCGCCTTCTTTTTAACGGTCTTGACTAATTCCGTTCTCCTCTCGGCAGTCAGTTGAGGTATCATAAGGCGTATAACATTTCCATCGCTGGACGGATTAAGGCCCAAGTCTGATTTCATAATTCCCTTTTCAATTGCCGGTAAAACCGTTCTGTCCCACGGCTGAATCAGAAGCATTCTTGCTTCAGGAGTTGAAATATTGGCAAGTTGATTAATCGGTGTAGGGGCACCATAATATTCGACCATTACCTTATCCAAGACACTTGGGTTGGCCCGACCTGCTCGTATTGTTGTGTATTCCCTGCGCAATGCATCAACTCCCTTGTGCATTCGCTCGTTAGCGTCTTTAATGACCTCAGAAATCATTGACTATCCCTCCCAACATATGTTCCAATCGATTCACCCATCAGAACTCGACGAATATTACCTTGTTTGGTTAGGTCAAAAACAATTACCGGTATATTATTATCCATGCATAATGATGTAGCCGTGGAATCCATTACCCCAAGACCTCTACTAAGTACATCTAAATAGCTCAATTTATCAAATCTTTGAGCATTTGGATTTGTCATCGGATCAGAATCATAAACTCCATCAACTCGTTTAGCCATTAAGATTACTTCAGCTTCAATCTCCGCAGCTCTTAAGGCTGCAGTAGTATCCGTTGAGAAGTAAGGGTTACCAGTCCCAGCTGCAAAAATCACAATCCGCCCTTTTTCCAGATGTCGGATGGCTCGCCGGCGAATATATGGTTCAGCGACTTGTCGCATTTCTATAGCGGATAGAACCCGGGTATCTGATCCTGCTTTTTCCAGAGCGTCCTGTAAAGCCAAGGCGTTCATCACTGTTGCCAGCATACCCATGTAATCAGCTTGAGAGCGATCCATTCCTTGTGCGCTACCCGTAATACCACGCCATAAGTTTCCTCCACCAACAACTAGGCTGACTTCAACCCCCATGTCTCGGATTTCAGCGACTTGCTCCGCTACGGAAACCAGCATATCATGTTGAAGGCCAAATCCTTGATTCCCTGCCAGCGCTTCCCCGCTTATCTTAAGGACAACTCGTTTATACCGTGGTTTTTCCATGGATTAACCTCCACCATTCTATTTCTATTCTTTTGTATGCATTTTGGATATTTCAAAAAGAGAACACCAGGGTGTTCTCTAGATTGCTGATTATGTCAATTATCGATTTAACTCTTTCATTACCTCAGCTGCGAAGTCATCTTGTCGTTTTTCGATACCTGCACCCAACTCGTAACGAGTGAAGCGACGAATGACAATACGCTCACCGATCTTAGCTGTCTTATCTAGAACCAGATCCTTAATGCTCTTATCTGGATCTTTGACAAAAGCTTGTTCTAATAAACATACTTCTTTATAGAACTTTTCAATTCGGCCTTCTACCATTTTTTCAATAATTTTTTCCGGTTTACCTTCATTAAGAGCTTGGGCCTTCAAAATATCTCTTTCATGTTGGAGTACATCTGCCGGAACTTCTTCCTTGTTTAGATATTGTGGGTTTGCAGCTGCAATATGCATGCCTATATCACGAACCAAGGTCTTAAATTCGTCCCCGCGAGCCACAAAATCCGTCTCACAGTTCACTTCTAACAGTACACCGATCCGTCCGCCACCATGAATATAGGCTTCAATTAATCCTTCTGCCGCAACACGTGCACCCTTCTTCGCTGCTGCAGCAAGTCCTTTTTCACGGAGATAATCACAAGCCTTCTCCAATTCACAACCACATTCTATCAGTGCCTTTTTACAATCCATCATGCCTGCACCGGTACGTTCTCTGAGTTCTTTAACTAGAGCTGCAGTTACTTCCGCCATTGTTTTAACCTCCTATTTTCGAGGCGTAAAACGCGAGATGCGAGGGACGATCATCGATTTCATCTCGACACTCGATGTTTAACGCCAACTATATTATATGTGTTTTCTACAAACCAAACGTTTTAAGTATTTATGGTATATCAAATAAAGTTGTAAGTAATATCAAACATGCGAGGTTCGAACTTCGAACTTCGAACTTCGAACCTCGCATTTCAATAATACTTGACTTACGCCTCAGCAGCTTCCCCAGCTTCTTCAGCTTCTTCTTCATTACCTTGTTGTCCTTCAATAATAGCATCAGCCATTTTAGCTGTTAACAGCTTGACTGCACGAATTGCATCATCATTTGCTGGAATAACAACATCAATCTCATCCGGGTCACAGTTGGTATCAACTATTGCTACAATAGGAATATTCAAACGGCGTGCTTCTGCAACAGCAATACGCTCTTTACGAGGATCTACAATAAACAGAGCATCCGGGAGTTTTTTCATGTTTTTGATTCCACCCAAGAAGCGCTCCAATTTTTCCATCTCGTGACGCAGTGCTGAAACTTCCTTTTTCGTAAGCACTTCAAAAACACCTTCTGCCTCCATACGCTCTAAAACACGCAAACGATCTACACGTTTTTGAATAGTTTGGAAGTTAGTCAGCATTCCACCGAGCCATCGCTCATTAACAAAGTACATTCCACAACGAGCAGCTTCTTCTTTAACTGACTCTTGTGCTTGTTTCTTGGTACCTACAAACAGCATGGTACCGCCTTCAGTGGCAAGATTCCGTACAAAGTTATAAGCCTCATCAACTTTTTTTACTGTCTTTTGCAGGTCAATAATGTAGATTCCATTGCGCTCAGTAAAAATATAACGTGCCATCTTCGGATTCCAGCGACGAGTTTGGTGTCCAAAGTGAACACCCGCTTCCAGTAATTGTTTCATTGAAATTACAGCCATTTTAAATACCTACTCTCTTTTTGTTTTGTCCACCGCAGGTTCATCTCAAAGTACCCCTTGCCTCCCGACAAGGAACTGATACTTTCATCCCACTGCGTGTGTCATTAAATCACACTGCTACTAGCTTAACATATTCCCTTTTCCATTGCAACGAAATATCTATATAATGTTTTGGTGTTGTCTAAGTTAGCAGGCAGCATGTCTGGAAAGATTTGACCGGATATCATATTTCTGAATAAAGATCTCCAAATCACTCATAAGTTCAGGAAAGGGGAAATAGAATTCGCTCACATAATATAAGTCCTGGCCTGTCCGTATCTGAGCGATTTCTTGACCTTTATCATCAAAATAAAAGGCAACTCGTCTAATATCTTGTGGCTCCAAAACACGTTCTCCAAGTAAGGATTGAAAGATAATTTGCCCCTTATCAATAATAACATGTTTACTCTTTCCAAATACCCACAAGGTTATAATAACGAGTACTGCAACAGCATAGATTCCAATCAGCACTCGAAGCTCTAAAGGAGGCAACTTACTAAAAGCGTGTATACCCCCAATAATCAAGGGATATAGAATAAGAAACACAAGGCCCGGTACAATAAGGGGCTTCAGTTGGTAAACATAATCATGTTGTTCCTCATCATGTTCTTCCATCGTAACACCTCCTAAACAATACTGGCTGGTGTAGATTGCTGTGGAACTTTACTTCATGTGCTTAGTGTGTTTTTCCAATTCATCAAGTAAGTAATCGTTAAGAACGCGAATATAAGTTCCTTTCATCCCTAAAGATTTTGACTCGATGACCCCGGCAGACTCAAATTTTCTCAGAGCGTTAACAATTACGGAACGAGTGATTCCTACACGATCAGCAATTTTGCTGGCAACCAAAAGACCTTCTCCGCCTCCTAATTCGGCAAAGATATGCTCAACTGCTTCTAGTTCAGAGTACGACAAGGTTCCTACTGCGATTTGGACAGCAGCTTTTTTACGCGCCTCTTCTTCAGCACGTTCTGCCTTCACACGTAAAATTTCCATACCGACGACAGTTGCTCCATATTCAGCAAGCACTAAATCATCTTCATTAAACTCCACATCATACTTAGCAAGTACTAGGGTTCCAACTCGCTCTCCTCCACCTAAAATAGGTACAGTGGTGGTCAATTTATTAGTGAAACCGCAGGATTCAGTGCTATTAAAAATACAGCCATTAGCAACTTGAGTAGTATTTGTCGTAGTTCCGGTAATCTTCATTAACCCTTCATTGTAACTTTCCGGAAATCGCTCGCTGTGAACAACAATGTCTTCCATGATTCCGCAAGCAAAACCATCCATAAAGCTGTAACCAAGGATCTTTCCGCGTCGCCCTACAATGTAACAGTTCGCCGTTACAGCCTGCCTTAATACTTTGGCCATTTCCTCAAAATCTACAGGATTACCAGCTGCCCTCTGAATTAATTTATTTATAGTTCTTGTTTTTTCTAATAATGTCGTTTCCATGTTAATAAATCCCCCTTTAACTTTAAGTTCTCCGTTTGTCAAATTTACAAAATATAACGGGCTAGGTCTTGGTTTTTAATGACATCGCCTAAGCGATGTTCCACATACTCCTTGTTGATAGTTACCGTATAATCTTCAGGGAGTTCCGAAGCCTCAAAGGATAATTCTTCCAGAACTTTTTCGACAATCGTATGGAGTCGTCGAGCCCCAATATTTTCTGTGGTTGAATTAACTTTGTAGGCAACTTCTGCTAATTCATCAATAGCATTCTCTGTAAAATCAACGTTTATCCCTTCAGTTCTCAATAAAGCACTGTATTGCTTAATAAGTGATGATTGAGGCTCTGTAAGAATTCTTTTGAAATCTGCTACACTTAAGGATTCAAGTTCCACCCGAATCGGAAATCTCCCTTGCAGCTCAGGAATTAAATCTGAAGGCTTACTTACATGAAAGGCCCCTGCAGCAATAAACAAGATGTGGTCTGTCTTAACCGGACCATATTTTGAGACAACAGTCGATCCTTCAACGATTGGGAGAATGTCACGTTGAACTCCGCCTCTAGAAACATCTGCTCCACTTGTACCTTCACGTCCGGCAATTTTATCGATCTCATCTAAGAACACAATTCCTTCTTGTTCAGTTCTACGAATTGCTTCCTGCACAGCTTCATCTTGATCAATTAAATTTTGGGCTTCTTCCTGAATCAAAATCTTTCGCGCTTCGCGAACGTTAACTTTTCTTTTCTTATGACGCTTGGGGAGCATCCCGGACATCATATCCTGGATATTGAGCCCCATCTCCATCATGTTATTGTTGCCTAACATATCCGACAGAGGCGTACTTTCCTCAACCGTAATATCAATAACTTTCTCTTCAAGCTCCCCACGCAGTAAGTGTTCTTTAACAAGCTTCCGTTCTTTTTCAATTTCAGGAGTCACTTGAGGTTCCTTTTCCTGGTTCGATGCCTGACCAAATAACATTTGAAAGGGGTTGCTGGATGTACTCTCGGCGCGTTTTTCCGGAACAAGTAATTCGAGCAAGCGTTTTTCGGCATTAACCGCTGCCTGAGCCTGTACTTGTTCCATTCGCTCGGCCTTGACCATGCGTAAGGATATTTCAACTAAATCTCTGATGATTGATTCAACATCCCGGCCCACATAGCCAACTTCGGTAAATTTTGTTGCCTCAATTTTTATAAAGGGGGCTCTGACGAGCCTAGCTAACCGTCTGGCTATCTCTGTTTTACCAACGCCTGTTGGACCAATCATCAAAATGTTTTTGGGTATAACTTCTTCTTGCAAATCTTCCGGCAAACAAGAGCGTCGGTAACGATTCCGCAAAGCAACGGCAACAGCTCGTTTTGCTGCATTCTGTCCGATAATATACTGATCCAATTCTAAGACAATTTGACGCGGAGTCAAGTGTTCCATAGTCACACCCCCTATAACTCTTCGACGATTATTTGATCATTGGTATAAACACATATTGACGCAGCTACTAGCATTGCTTCTTTTACAATAACAGATGTTGGTAGATCCGAATGTTTAGCTAAGGCACGCGCCGCTGCCAGCGCATAGTTTCCACCTGACCCAATAGCTGCGATTCCATCATCTGGTTCAATCACTTCACCTGAACCGGATACAATTAAAAGATTTTGGGAATCGGCAACAAGTAATAAGGCTTCAAGATTCCTCAGCATTTTATCCATTCGCCATTCCTTCGCTAACTCTACAGCTGATCGCTGTAGGTTTCCATGATACTCTTCGAGTTTTTGCTCAAACTTATCAAAAAGAGTAAACGCATCCGCAACGGATCCGGCAAACCCTGCAATGACTTTCCCATGAAATAAGCGACGAACTTTGCGGGCCGTATGTTTCATAATGGTCGCTTGCCCCATAGTTACTTGACCATCACCCGCTATAGCTACTTGTTCCCCTTTCTTCACAGCGACAATAGTTGTTGCATGAAACATAATCAACCCCCCTTAAATCAAGTTTACTAGGGCAATTTCAGCATGTCAAGTTGAATTGTAGGTAATTTACATTTTTTTGAGAAAACTTATCATTTCTCGTCGTTTATAGAGAGTTTTGCTCGAGGATGAGCTTGACTAAAAACCTCTTTAAGCCGTTCCCGAGTTAGATGAGTATATATTTGAGTGGAAGAAAGCTTCTTATGTCCTAATAGCTCTTGGACACTTCTTAAATCCGCTCCTCCATCTAACAAATGAGTAGCAAAAGAATGACGCAGCATATGAGGGTGGACATGTTGTTCAAGGCTAATCTTAGCAACCAGTTTATCTAAAATCCTACGAACCGATCTCTCTGAAAGACGCGTTCCTTGATAATTCAGCAACAGTGCTTTATTGTGATCTGCACGCATCTTCAGATAGGCTCTTATGGCTTGAATAGCGTAGTTTGTAACCGGCACCACCCGCTCCTTATTCCCCTTGCCAAGCACTCGTATCAGGCCGCTGTCCAAATCCAAACTGTCTCGATCAAGACTAATCAACTCACTCACTCTAAGCCCTGAACCGTAAAGAAGCTCAAGAATCACTTTATCTCGACAGCCTAAAAGATTCGACTCATCCGGAGCCCCAAGCAGCCCTCCAATCTGATCTGTATATAGGAAATGCGGGAGTTTTCGTCCGAGCTTCGGACTTGCCACCCGCCGTACCGGATTATCTTTTAGGATGCCCTTGTAGCATAAAAATTTAAAGAATGACCGCAGAGCTGCCAGTTTTCGAGCCATGCTCTTTCTTGCTAATCCATGTTCTGACAGGATACCAAGAAAACTACGAACAGTATAGATATCGATCTGATCCACGGTGAGTGCTTCAGGTTCTTGTCCCAAGTCAGACGCCGCAAAATTGAAGAACTGGTTTAAATCGGTCTGATAAGCAACAATCGTATGCTCTGAACGATTTTGAGAGTTTTGGTAGCCTATAAACAAACTTAATGCTTGATCGATAAGCATTCCTACCTCCCCATATCCTCTCTAAGGCAAAATTCCTCTATGGCAGCCAGGGCTCGTTCAGCAATCCTAGTATTCTTTTCCCGCTTATCTCTTATCCTCTGAGACAAAGGCGGGAGTAAGCCGAAATTTATGTTCATCGGTTGAAAACTTTGACTCGGGGATCCTTCTAAATGGCGGGCTAATCCCCCTATAGCCGTTTCAGGAGGAAAAACCAAGGTCTCCATCCCATTGAGCCTCCTCCATACATTAAGTCCTGCCAGAAGCCCGCTGGCTGCAGATTCGACATACCCTTCGACTCCTGTCATTTGACCGGCAAAGAAGAGCTCGGGGTTAAGACGTAAGCTAAAGTCAGCCTTTAGAACTTTCGGAGCATTCAAGAATGTATTACGGTGCATTACTCCATAACGTACAAACTCGGCCTTTTCTAAGCCTGGAATTAAAGCAAATACTCGCTTTTGTTCTCCCCATTTTAGATGAGTTTGAAACCCTACCAAATTAAATAAAGTTCCCGCCTGATTTTCTTTACGAAGTTGCACTACAGCATATGATCTTTTTCCGGTTCTCTTGTCGACCAAACCTACTGGCTTTAAGGGACCAAATGTAAGTGTCTGTGGTCCACGCTTGGCCATCACCTCAATAGGCAGACAACCTTCAAAGACCTTGCCTTGTTCAAATCCCTTAACTTCCGACATCTCAGCTTCAACTAAGGCCTGATAAAAGGACTCATACTCCTCCTTACTCATTGGACAATTCAAGTAATCTGCTTCTCCTTTATCATACCGGGAAGCATAAAAGGCTTTCTCTAGATCAATCGATTCCAAGGTAACTATTGGAGCAGCCGCATCATAGAAGGATAATGCATTCTCACCGGTTGTCCTTAATATATCCTCTGCTAAATCATCTGAGGTTAATGGACCGCTAGCGACTATTGTAATTCCTGTTAACGGTAGCTTATGCACTTCTCTACGATGAATACTCACATTGGGATGTTGTTCTAATCTTTTTGTAACTTCACTTGAAAACAGTTCCCGATCGACAGCTAAGGCACCGCCAGCGGGAACCGCATTATGATCTGCCGCACTCATGATCAAAGATCCTAAACGGCGCATTTCTTCTTTTAATAATCCGACGGCATTCTCAATAGCAGCGCCTCTAAGGGAATTGCTGCAAACAAGCTCAGCAAACCCACCTGTTTGATGAGCAGGTGGCATTTTAGTCGGACGCATTTCAAACAATTCAACCTGAACACCGCGCTCGGCAAGCTGCCAAGCAGCCTCTGAACCTGCTAGACCTGCTCCGATAACAGTTATTGACTTTTGCATGTAATTTATTCGCTCCTAAAGTTTAATTAGATTCACTTTCCTCAATTACTTTTGTGTGTCGACATTCCGGATTTGTACAAACGTGCTTCTTTTGTCGTTTTGTTGATTTTATAACCATCAGTTGCTGACACTCTGGGCAAGGGTCAGGAGCAGGCATTTCCCAAGAAACAAAGTCACATTCCGGATAGCCGAGACACCCGTAAAACTTACGCCCCTTCTTGGAACGGCGAACCACAAGAGGTTTGGAACAAGTGGGACAGTTGGCCCCCACCTCTTCGAACAGAGGTTTAGTATTCCGGCAGTCAGGAAAGCCTGGGCAAGCTAAGAATTTACCATAACGCCCCATTTTTATGACCATATTGCGGCCACAGCTTTCACATATTTCTTCTGAAACCTGATCCTCAATCTTTACCTTGCCAATTTTCTCATCTGCCTCGGCCAGGGTTATCGAAAAAGGAACATAATAGTCTTGAACCACAGCCTTCCATGAGGCCTTGCCTTCTTCGATAAGATCAAGCCGCTCTTCTAAATTCGCTGTAAACTCCAGATTCAAGATGTCTGGGAAATGCTCTTTGAGTAAAGTAATGACGATATCACCCAGTTCTGTAAGCAGCAGCTGTTTTTCCTCTTTAAGAACATAGCCCCTTGTTTGAATGGTCTCAATGGTTGGGGCATAGGTACTTGGTCTTCCGATCCCCTCTTCCTCCATCTTTCGAACAAGAGATGCCTCAGTGTATCGTGGAGGTGGTTCGGTAAAATGCTGTTTCTCTTGAAGTTTAATGACCTGCAATTTTTCTCCTGGCGTAACTAAAAGAGTCAAAGCGCTTTGTTCGTCCTCTGTCGATTCAGCATCATCATTGCCTTCTTCATAGATCGCTAAAAAACCCGGGAATCGAACACTGGAGGCATTTGCTCTAAATAAATAATCATCCACTTGGGATTCCACAGTCAAGGTATCAATAATGGCCACACTCATCTGACTTGCCATAAAGCGCTCCCAGATTAAACGATACAATCTCAATTGATCACGGGACAAAATCCCCTTTAACAAATCAGGAGTTCGCAAAGGGAGAGTCGGTCTGATTGCCTCATGGGCTTCTTGAGACCTCCCTTTATTAGCAAACTGACGTGGTTCCGGCGGATAATACTCATTACCGTAGTTAGCCAGAACCCATTCCTTAGCCTCCTCCTGAGCAACTTCTGCAATCTTAACTGAGTCTGTACGCATGTATGTAATTAAACCGACGGTACCTTCTTTGCCGAGATCAAGCCCCTCATACAACTGTTGAGCCAACATCATGGTGCGCTTTGGTGAAAACCCTAATTTCCGGTGAGCTTCCTGCTGCAAACTACTTGTAGTAAAGGGTGGCGCAGGAAGTCTCTTTTTCTCTTTAGTACGCACATCAGAAACTTCAAACACTTTTCCAGCTAAATCTGCTAAAACAGTGTCCATTTCTGTTCTGCTGGAAATAGTTATTTTCTTGCCGGATTTTTTCATAAGTTTAGCGAAGAATTTTCCTCCGGCAGATTGAAGGTTCGCATTTAAACTCCAATACTCTTCCGATACAAATGCTTGTATTTCTTCTTCTCGGTCATCAATTAAACGGACTGCGACAGATTGAACCCGTCCGGCACTTAGTCCTTTCTTAATTTTCCGCCAGAGTAATGGACTTAGTTGATATCCCACCAAACGGTCTAATACCCGTCGCGCTTGTTGAGCATCCACTCGATCCTGATCAATTTGACGGGAATGTTTGATAGCAGATTGAATAGCTTGTTTAGTAATTTCGTGGAATTCAATCCGATTTTTATCCTCTTTGTTAAGTCCTAGTAAATGGGATAAATGCCAGGCTATTGCTTCTCCTTCTCGATCCGGGTCAGAGGCTAAAAAAACCTTGTCCGCTCCTTTAGCAGCGGCACGTAATTCCTTAATCAGATCTCCTCGTCCGCGAATGGCAATGTATTTTGGTTCAAAATCATTTTCTAAATCCACACCTAATTGACTTTTCGGCAAGTCTCGTAAATGTCCCATTGAAGCTTTAACTGTATACCTGCTTCCTAGAAATTTGCTGATGGACTTTGCCTTAGCGGGAGACTCCACTATTACAAGCGTTTTTGACATTATTTCACCTCTATAACATAAAGAAAACTCTTTGGAGGTTCGAATTCCGATACACCGAGAATCGAACTTGAATGTTTTCTTTCAGAAAACAGTAATAACCTAATTGCTTTCTTATATACACTTATATCCAGAATAGTTTATTCTCAGTACTTAAGAATAAAAATCATAAAACTAAGCCCTATCTTAACGCCTTTTTGGTAGTATGTCTAGCGTTCTCTAGCTAATACATAATGTTGTCCCGGTAATTGAGTCACTTTTCCCCCTAATTGTAGTTCTAATAAGGCCAAAGAGATCGCCGATACCGTGAGGCTAGAATTCATAGTAAGTTGGTCAATATGTATTGGTACATCACTTAATTGACTTAAAAGAGACTCATAATCTAATTCCTCTTTTGCAAGACCAGAGCCCTCTTTACTTGTGCCTGAAGGCCCTCTAAGCAACGAACTATATCCTTCATGGTTTGACCATATAGGCAGTTCGTTGCAAATATCATCAATACCTTCAACAATTTTGGCTCCTTGACGAAGCAAATGATGAGACCCCCGACTTACCTCGCTAAAAATCGGTCCCGGAACCGCAAATACTTCTCGCCCTTGTTCTAGGGCAAAATCAACGGTTATTAAGGCACCGCTTTTTTCCGCTGCCTCTACAACCACAACTCCTCGAGAAGAACCACTGATCAAGCGATTACGGGCAGGAAAATGTACAGCATTAGGTGGGGAGCCCGGTACAAATTCACTAATTAATGCTCCATTTTTCAGTATTTCATCAGCAAGTCCTTTGTTTTCTTGAGGATATATTTTGTCAAGGCCACAACCGAGGAAGGCCCAGGTTACTCCATCCGCTTGCAGGCTCCCTTGGTGGGCAGCAGTATCAATTCCTCGTGCGAGGCCGCTGATAACAATGATTCCTTTGGCAGCAGCATCCCGAGCAAGCATCTTAGCAACTGCTTTTCCATAAGGAGTTGCCTTTCGAGAGCCTACAATGGCCAGCCCATCCCCATCCCCTTTTAATTGCCCACGATAATACAATAGAGGAGGCGCATCCGATAACTCAGCTAACAAAGAAGGGTATTCCTTCTCATCTGGAGTTATTATCTTGATTCCCTGTCTTATCAGCGCATCCCCTACCTTTTGAGGATCAATTATTTGTCTGGCTTTTAGTAATTCCTTAATCCACTTTTCCTGATTAAATATATGAAGATATTCCTGCGTGGAAGCTTCCCAAGCTTTGACTGCACTGCCAAAGCAGGCAATAAGCTGACGTAAGTGCTGGCTTCCCAGACCCTTAACTGTCCGAAATGCCGCCCTAACTATTTTTTCTCGTTCCATCCCCATACCCGCGCCTCCTCCTTAGCCTCCTCTTCGGGACAATAGGCTACTTCTCCTGCGCAGAATATTGTTGCATTTTCAGCTTTTATGCAAAATAGCGTAAGATCTCGGGGAAATCATTGGTTTTAGTCATAATTAAACTTAATCCTCATTTTTTTCAACATATATGAAAGTGATCTACCGTTAGGGGTTGAAACGGCAACCCTATTAATTGAAACCATTCCCTATGCTTCCTTTGCTCGTCGCGAAGTTCTTTTTCGAGGCGTCAATGTGGATTTTGGTTTGTTTATAATTTTATCTTGTGAATTGTCTGCATGTCTTTTCTCAAGGCCATCACCATCGTTAACTGAATTAATTAAATTTATTGTTTCATTGGGTTTTATTGGCTGTGATTGGCTTTTTTCGCTTTCGGTTAAAGCAATGCTAGCTTTGAGAGCTTCCATTAAATCGACAACTTTTCCACCTTTGCTAGGGGTTTCTACTTGATAAGTTTCACCAGTGACCTTGCTTTCTATTAAGCTAACCATTTGCTCATGTAATTCGTCATGATATTTTTCGGGGTCAAAGGGGCGAGCCAGATTCTCTATCAATTGCCTAGCCATAGTTAGTTCTGCTTCAGTTGGAACCACACGATCCCAAACTACATCCATGTGACGAATTTCTTGCGGGTAATACATGGTTTCCATTACCAGGCCGTTTTCAAACACACGCAAACAAGCTAGATGTTGTTTAGAGCGCATTGTTACCCTCGCTAAGGCAACTTTTCCACTTTCCTCCATGGATTGACACAGCAACCGATAAGCTTTTAAAGCAGTTTCTTCGGGGGAAAGATAATATGATTTTTGATAATATATCGGATCAATCTCCGGAAGATTAATAAAATCAAGAATGTCAATGGATCTGCTCATAGGTTGTTCTAAAGAAGTAAGCTCCTCGTCGTCTAACACAACATATCGATCTTTTTCATATTCAAATCCCTTAACTAAGTCGTCTGACCCAACCTCTAAATCACAAACAGGACATTTTTTGATTTGACGAATGCGGTTTTTACACTCTTTATGCAGATAATTAAACTTAAGATCTCGTGCTTCCGTGGCAGCATGCATTTTCACTGGGACATTAACTAAGCCAAAACTAATGGAGCCTTTCCATAATGTATGCATTTAACATTCCTCCCTGTTTTATTGTGATCTGTAAAGGAGGTAATAATGCATTGTGTTAGATTGACCTGGCAGGTGATCAGCTGGTAATATTAAGATTAATTTAAAGTTCTAGGAGGACTATGCATATGTTTACTTCTTTAGCAACATTTATTCTCAGCTGGGAAAAGGAATCGGAATCTACCCAAAAACTATTAGACTGTTTAACTGACAAATCCCTTGGACAATCTATAACAGTTAATGATCGCACTTTAGGTCGCATTGCTTGGCATATTGTAACAACAATTCCTGAGATGCTCGCAAAGACCGGTTTGGAATTTGAGGGTATTCAAGAAGATGCCCCCGTGCCAAAGGATGCAAAAACAATTGCTCAAACGTACACTGACGTTAATAAGACAATGCTTGCTGAAATAAAAAGACGTTGGAATGATCAAACTCTTTCAGAAAAGCGAGATATGTATGGAGAATCCTGGACAATCGGTACCACATTAAGTGTCCTTATTAATCACCAAATCCATCATCGTGGGCAGATGACTGTTCTTATGCGTCAGGCAGGAATCAAAGTTCCCGGGATTATGGGCCCGTCTCGTGAAGAGTGGTCTCAATTCGGTATGGAGCCTCCTTCGGTATAAATAGTCGAAAAATCTTTGCTCTTATATTAAGGCCCAAGCAAATTGAAGTTTGCCTGGGCCTTAATATACAAGCTCTTGTAACACGAAATTATCCTTTATAACCTTGCCTTGATCCGCTTAAAGCCAAAGACAACCGTACTGGCTAAGACTGCAAAATCCTCAGTTGGCAAAACAGTTGGTGCAGACGCATCAAAAAGGATGTTTCCTGAGGCAGGAAATTCCTCATCTGCTCTCCAAAGGATCAACGCTATCGGAACGCGGGGAAATACCTTATATGTAATTCCTACGTCTCCCAATCCATTGGCTTGCCCTCCTAAGTACTTCGCTACTGCAAGGAGGCCCTCCGGGTCAGACCCAAAAATTCTTACCAGTGGGTCTATAGCCCTTCCGGTAAATGGTTTAATATAAATAGCTCCTCCGGGTAATTCCTTGTAAGAAATAAATGAACCTACTTCAAAGGGTTCACTAAGATTAGAAACGTAGTGCAGAATTAATATTTGAGTTGCTATCGGAAGTTCTCCGTCTGAAACCTGTATCGGCTTAAAAGTACCCTTCGGATAGTCTAATTCAAAATGCTGGCCTAAAAAATCTATCAGTAAAGAATTGTCTTTTATTGGATAGCCTGAACAGCGGGACATTTCTTCCAAAGAACAAGACTGAAACTTATTTAGGGCTACCTCATGAGCTGCAGAGTAATTCATTCAATCTCCTCCTACTCGTTCCTCTTTAAACCAAGATATCATTTTCTTTTCTTTAAATTGTAGTGACTAATCAGCTAAAGCTGAACATCCTCTCTATAGATACTGAGGGGTTCTATCAAATACATTTTTCTGATTTCTATTGTGCCGTGTATACCTTTTGTAATAAGAGTGCATCCTCCTCCAAATTGGGGCTTTCGCAGATTGCCAACCCATCCACACCAAAGCTATGACAGGCTTTGATAAGTTCCTCATACCGGCAATCAGATTCCCTTAGGGGAAGATGGCGTTTTTCACCCTTTAATCCATATTCAATCCCGGAAATGTGAAAATGAACATTCTTCACCCACCGATCCCCTAAACTCTCGGCGGTTACATCCAAGATCTCACAAAATTCGTCGTAGGAATTGTACCGGCCATTTGTCCGGGCATGAAGATGTCCAAAGTCAATACAAGGTAAAACTCCAGGTACTTCTTGAGCTATCAAAATACTTTCTTGCAGATCCCCAAATTGCGTCCCTTTTCCTGTAGTTTCTGGACGAAGGATGACCTCATTACCCTCTGCATCAAGGGTTTCTCGCACGAGAGATAGTTCACGAACTACTCGCGCTAAGACTATCTCAGATGAATTATCGTGATTGAAAGCAGGATGAAATACTACACTACGCACACCTAAAATTTTTGCAATTCGTCCAGTTTGTAAAATACGATCTCGGCTTGCCGAAATTTTCTCAGGTTCGCGAGAGTTTAGATTAATATAGTAAGGAGCATGACAACTTAAAGCAATATTGTTTTCTTGGGCAATCATACCAACTTTTCTTGCTTTCTCTTCCCCCATTCGTACTCCCTGGACAAACTCTAACTCTAAGGCGTCGAGATTTAACTCTCGTATGCGACGCACCCCTCCTTCACTGGAACGATCTTTCGAAGAGAGCGGGACACCTGCTGTTCCAAATAATAATGGCAAAAAGGTTCACTCCATTACTGTTTTTTCTAAACATTATATCCTTTTTCTTCTAAAAAGCCAATGAACCTAAGAAGAGTACCTATTGTTCAAGCCCAATTATTTTAAATTTCAATCCCCTAATTATTGCTCAATTTCCAATAATAGTTGATATGTTAACTACATACTGTTTTGAAATATTGTTATACTAATAGTACTTTCATCATAAATGTTGAAAGAAACTGACCCCACTTTGAAAGGAGGATTCCCTTATGTCAAGACGTCGTAGCAGTATTATGTCTGATGCTTTAAAAGAACAGATTTCTCAAGAGTTAGGTTTTGCGGGAACCCTTCACCAAGAAGGATTTGGCGGTGTTTCTTCAAGGGATTGCGGCAATATGGTGAAGATGGCTATTGAAATGGCAGAACGTAATCTGCCCGGAAAAAGCATGACGTAATATTTTTAGAGCCGAGCAATTTAATGCTCGGCTCTAACTCTGAACCTAGACTAATGAAAATCTACTTCTATGTTACGTGCTGCCGGGTGAGCATCTTTTAAAAAACTCAGTTTTAATACTCCGTTTTTATAACTGGCATGAGCA
Organism: Desulfosporosinus meridiei DSM 13257; assembly: GCF_000231385.2. Lineage (NCBI taxonomy): Bacteria > Bacillati > Bacillota > Clostridia > Eubacteriales > Desulfitobacteriaceae > Desulfosporosinus > Desulfosporosinus meridiei. The sequence continues at coordinate 3,859,490 of NC_018515.1, forward strand.
CCATCAGTTTTAACCATAGCGGGAAGTGTCAACAATCTTGAAAATTTTCCAAAATGCCTTTCCGAATGTCGAGAAATACTTTCTTCATCGCCATCATAAGTAGATTTTCTAACCTCTCCCTGAATTGTTAATCGATTTTCATCTAACGTAATATTAAGATCCTCCGGTTTTTCAATTCCAGGAATTTCTGCAACTACAATAACTTTATGTTGGGTTTCTTCAACATCTATGCGATACAAACCTTCTGTAAATAGTTCCTTTCCTTGCTTCAAAAATCGATCCATCTCATTCCAAAAAGGATCCGACAAACTAAATGGTTCGTTGGGAATCAACGACGACATATCACTCACCTCTTGTTTTTAGCCTTAGGATACACTTTTTTAACCCTGATTATCCTTGCCAGATAGAGAGATTTATGATAACTGTTACCTTCATAAATTATAAAAGGTGAAGCAACCTACTTAAAAAGCAGTTTGCAACACCTCCTCTTCTTTACTTAACTGATGACTTTCCCTGAAATATTAGCTGGCCCAATAAGTGTTATTGTCCCTTGAGAAGTCTGCAGGTTACGAGCGAATAGTTGATAGACATGATGCCCTGCAGCAACATTAGTTAGGACGGCTTGAAATGTGCTTAAATTCTCCAGAGGCGTATCTGCTCCATCTTCTATTGATTCCTGATTGATTGAGGCAACGACTAGACCATCTTGTAGAATGGTAAGAGCAATTATTGGCTGATCTGGTTCCAGGGGATTGACATTAGTGACGATCCAACCAACCGATGTCAGCAGTTCGACAAAATTTGTGGATTGCGAGACAAATAGTCCAAACTGTAAAATTAATTGGTCAAATCCGTCGAGTACGACCGCAGAAGTATAAGCTTCATTCGTTAGAATACTTCTGTTGTAATTTAAGAGGGCCATTTCTATAATCCTCCCTAAATATATTTATAGAGAATTTTTGTTAGTTCGCTTATTCTCTATTCAATGGTAATATATGTAATTTAGAGAAGGTTGGACATTATTATAATTAATTTTGATGAATTTCCCGCTTATTTTCGTATCGTACACCATTCAAGCAAATAGCAACAAAACATAAAGATATCTATCCAAGAAATAAGTTTCTAAGAATAGATACCTTTTGATCATCGTTTAACGTAATTTCATGGCAAATATTTGGGCTAGTTCAGGATCAAACTGTGTCCCCGAATTTTTAAGTATCTCTTGTAAGGCTGCTTCCTCACTTAAAGCTATTCGGTAGGGGCGTTCACTTACCATTGCATCATAACTGTCGGCCAGAGCAATGATTCTTGATACTTTAGGAATTTCTTCACCTTTTAACCCTTTCGGATAACCCTTACCATCCCACCGCTCATGATGAGCCAAAATACCTTCGGCTAATTCTAACATTTCATAGGATGTACTCAATATTCTAAAACCGATATCAGGATGCCTCTTAATTTGTTCCCACTCATTCTTAGTAAGCTTTTCGGGTTTATTGAGGATATGTTCTTCAATGGCGATTTTCCCTATATCATGTAATAAGCCTATAACTTTTAGACCACTTACTTCGATTTCAGGTAATCCTATTGCTTTTCCAATATCTTGACATATTTGACTTACTCTTTTTGAGTGTTGTTCCTCCCGAGGGTTCTTTTCATGTAAGGTATTAATGATGGTATTAATCGTATTTCCTCTCATGCCTTCATTCTCAATAATTTTATTTTTGTACATCGAATCTTCAGCACTCTTAAGAACTTTAATTATACTCTCATCCGATTTTGTTTTTGTATCCCATCCAAATGAAATACTGACACGTATTGAGTTTACTTGTACATTGGCATATTTTTCTCTTATTCTCGTTACAACTCTTTCCGCGTCTTCCATCGTTGTTTTTGGCAAAAGGATAACAAATTCGTCTCCACCCCAGCGGGCGACAATATCATCTGCTCTGCACGCCCGCTGAATAGCCTTAGCTGCTTTTACCAGAAGTTCATCCCCTTTATCGTGTCCAAATGCATCATTTAAGATCTTAAGTCCATTCACATCCCCTACAATTATTGAAATTGGAATGTTACGCTCTGTATCTAAACGTTTAATTTCTTCTTCATAGAATCTTCGATTATAAAGACCAGTCAAAGGATCATGATAGCTCAAATAGCGGTTTTCATCTTCCTTTTTCTTGCGATCTGTGATATCTCTCACGATACTGAGAAGAACTCTTTTTTCTCCTAAGTAGGTACCTTGTGAACTTACTTCAACATTAATCGGAGTTCCATCTTTTAAGTAATGAATTGCGTCAAAAATAATTCCCTCGCTATCCGCCAAAGCCATTTGATCAACAATATTTGAGGCATCAATACGCCTTAAATCAAATATTTTTAAGTTCAGGAGTTCGGAATATGTATAGCCATAGATCCTAACCGCGGCATCATTAGCTTCGAGAATATTTCCTTCCTTATCGATAAACAGCATTGCATCATTAGCCTTTTCGGCTAAAACCTGATACTTTTTAACTCTCTCATTTAACTGCTTCCACTCTGTAGTATCAATTCCTATTCCTGCAAAATATTGTTTGCCATTGATAACTACAGTACTTGCTGTAAAGTACATAGGAATTTTTATACCGTCCTTTGTTTGTAAGTTGGCTTCAGCGGTTCCAAAGCCATTCTTCGAAACCATTCCGATTCCCTTTAAAACAGCACTCTTGCTCTTCTCGTCTCCTTCGTACCAATCTAATAAACTCTTATGAGCTAACTCTGCAGAGGTATACCCCGTCATCTCCTCATGCTTCTTATTCCATCGAATTAGCCTTTGATTATCATCGTAAAGAAAAATCATTCCTTGAGCACTGTCAAATAAGGCATCGGTGAAAACTCTTTCTTGATTCAATTCATTTTCAGCTCTTATCTTCTCAATTATCTCCTCTTCAAGCATTGCATTGATATCCTGCAGTTGGTTTGTTCGCTCAATCACCTTGTTTTCAAGGTCTTCATTTAATAGCCTAATTTCCAGTTCAGCCCTTTGCCGTTTAGCGATTTCTTCTTCAAGCATTGCATTAATCTCTTCAAGTTCGGCATTTGTTTCTTCTAATACAGCATTTGTTTCTTCCAGCATAGCATTGCTGTCTTGCAACTCTATATTAAGCTCTTCGAGCCGTGTAGTTCTTCTTTTTACTTTTAGTTCAAGTTCCGTATTCAACTCTTTCATTTCTAATTCTGTATTAATTTTACTGGCGATTTCATGCTCTAAGGAAACTCCTTTGAGAGCATATTTGGAAAGCATTTGAGCATTTAGGTACAGGTAATTACAAATATTTACAAACTGGGATTTGCTCATACGCTTTACTTTCCCTAATTCTTTTTCATAAACATCTCGCTTAATTCCTATTAAATCTGCATAATTATTTTGGTTTATATTAAACTCGTCATCAACGATTTGACCGATCAGCCAGTTAGCAATGTGTTTACCACCAACAATGATACTTGCTCCTCCATCAAGCAATCCTCCGCTTAAACATCGTTTGATATTCGGCCCTTCCTCATTAGGACTTCCAATGATCGAATCCGAGATAAGGCAATTTCTAAAACCTATTTCAGTCTTTCTTATTTCGTTACATAAACCACAAAAGCCACTGGGTTCGGTAATGGGGGTTCCATCAGGTTCCGTTATGAGTGAAGCTACACCCATCGCATCCGAAAAAAGATCCTGCAGTTTCTGAATTTCAGATAGATCGAAGAAGTCTGTGAATTTGTATTCCATGGTTTTCATTCATTTCACCAACCTTGCAAATAAAATGCCACTAGCGTTTGACAAATCACCTTCGCCTGGGCTCAGGATCTTTGGTCATTCCTCTTAGAAATTATTATAATTTAACATTGGCATGATAAGTTATACTTTCTAATAAAGACTTTCATTTTGTAATTTAATTATTTAATTAGTTCAACAAATCTGTCTTTTTTCCTCTTATCTTTGACAACATATTTCTACAATAATTCGTTGTATACATTAAAATTTCGACAATTATTCACTAGTATTGTAAATCAAAGTGTCAGACGCTTGTTAATATGCACGAACATAAAGAGGACGCAGTTCAAAACTCTACAACGTCCTCTTTGATCTTTCTACCAATTTATCCATAACAATTTCTAATGACTATGACATTCGTTTATCCAAAGAACGCAATTGTATTGACTCAGCTAAATGCTCTGGAAGAATCTCTCTCATGCCAGCTAGGTCAGCAATCGTACGCGCAACTTTTAAAATCCTGTCATGTGCGCGACCACTAAGATGTTGAGCATCAAAAATCCTCTGCAAAAGTGACTCACCAATCAAAGTTAGTTGAGTGTGATCTTTAGTCTCTTTGCCCGTCATTTCTGCATTGGTTTTTACCGATCCGAGGCGACTCCATTGAAGCTGGCGGGCTGCCATTACTCGCTTCCTGACCACTTGAGAAGATTCTTTGTTATTGCTAGTTCTCAACTCCGAAAAACTAAGTCTGGGAACTTCAATATGTATGTCAAATCGATCTAAAAGCGGTCCTGAAATTCTACCTCTATAGTTTTGTATTTGAAAAGGCGTACACTGGCAGACTTTCCCCTGATCGCCATAATAACCACACGGACAAGGATTCATGCTGGCTATAACACTTACATGAGCTGGATAGGTAATACTTCCTGATTGCCGAGTAATTGTTAATTCCCGATCTTCCAAAGGTTGCCGGAGGCACTCTAAAACTTCACGTGAGAACTCCGGTAGTTCATCTAAAAACAATACGCCATGATTTGCCAAGCTAAGCTCACCGGGGCGTAACTTGCGACCTCCTCCAATCATACCAGCTTTGGTAACTGTATGATGAGGATTCCTAAATGGTCGTTTTCGCACTAGTGAACCATTAGTATTTAACAACCCACAAACACTGTAAAGCTGTGTAACCTCAATACTCTCTTGCTCATTTAATTGGGGAAGTATCCCTGAGTAAGCTTTTGCCAATAGAGTCTTGCCTGATCCTGGTGGTCCAATGAGAATTGTATTATGACCACCCGCCGCAGCTATCTCCAAGGCACGTTTAACATGGTGTTGTCCATGAATATCAGACCAATCTATTTGTTTGTCGGTATATCCTTCAGTTTGATTCAACTGACCAACTGGTTCATCGTCGAAGTTGCTCTTGTTTTCAAGAGCCATAACTATTTTCGACAGTGTGGAAGAGCTATGTGTTTTGATTGCACTTACCAGACGTGCTTCAGCTAAATTATCGGGGGGAATTATTAATGCTAACCCTTCTGAAATCCTCACTTCATCAGATTCTGACTGGGAATTCTCTTGATTTAGAGTAATGGCCATAGTCAAGACACCGGGTACAGGACGGAGAGTTCCTTCTAAGGATAATTCGCCGGAAAAAACATAATGATTTACTGAAGGACATAAGCACTGTTGGGTTGCAGCTAGAATTCCAATCGCTATCGGGAGATCGAGTCCTGAGCCTTCTTTTCGTAAATCGGCAGGAGCCAAATTGACGGTTACCCGCTGAAATGGAAATTGATAGCCTGAGTTACGGATAGCAGACCGAACTCGATCTCTAGCCTCTCTAACAGCTGTATTTGGCAGACCCACAATATCAAAACACGGAAGACCATTCGCTACGTCAACTTCAACACGTATTAAATGAGCTTGTAAACCAAGAACCGTCATCCCATAAACAGCAGCAAACATACGGAATTCCTCCTTGTATAAATAAATTCGTGATTATTCTGTTTTTTCCTTCCATACTCAATTATTAGTTATGTAATGAACTTCAAACAACGATATAGAATACTATAAAAAATATAGCTATCTAATAATGAGAGTCCTCAGACATGCATTATTAGATAGCTATATTTTTATGAACAGTAGCAATTGGACACTGATAGAGGCTTAATTATAGGAACATATAAACCTCATCCAGAGCATGTCAAAATCGTAAACGTGGGTCTGTTGACAAAGTAAACAGTATTACCCACCGAAATGGTATAATGTAGTAGGGTGATGTTTGATGATGACTGAGCAAAAGAAAAAGCAAAACCGGATGCTTTGCGTACTTATGGAAGACCTTGTCCCGAAAGGGCATTTTCTAAGGAAACTGGACGCGGCGATCGATTTCAGTTTTGTCTATGAAATCATGAGGCCGTTGTACAGCGATCTTGGAAGACCGTCAATTGATCCGGTCGTTTTGGTGAAGATGCTTTTAATTGGCTACTTGTACGGGATAGATTCCGAACGGAAGCTTGAGGAAGAAGTCACAGTTAACAACGCCTATCGCTGGTTTCTTGGCCTTGACTTAGAGGATAAAGTTCCGGATCACTCCATCTTCTCCCAGAACCGCCGACGTAGATTCAAAGACTCAGAGGTGTTTCAGGAGATATTTCATAAGGTCGTTAAAGAATGTGCCGAGGCAGGACTCATAGGCGGTGAATGTGTGGTCATGGATTCCACTCATATCAAGGCCAACGCCGCTAACGGCAACTCTGAAACGATGCTTCTCATGGAAGGGCCGGATGACTACTGGCAAAAGCTCAATGACGAACATGGTCAAAAGATCCGGCAAAAAAGAGAAGACGCCGACATGAGCGTAAAAATAAAAAAAAAGTCCGTCTCCGATCCTGAAGCCGGATGGATGCATAGACACCCCAAGCCAGCAGGCTTTCACTATTTATGCCATCAAAGCTCGGACATCCAGTATGGTATCGTAACCGACGTGCATGTCACCCCTGGTGATGTGACAGACGCGCCCTATTGTGTTAAACGGATAGCATCTCAGAAGCAAAAACTAAAGATTGCCTACCGCTTTGCCGGATTGGACAGCGGCTATGATACAGTAGCAGTCCATCACGAGTTACATGAGCTTGGTATGAGGGGGTATATCCATCTGAATACCGGCCATAATGCCAATTGGCGCAAAGAAAGAGGGCTGTTTAGTATTGACGACTTCAACTATGATGCAATAAATGACCGTTATATCTGTCCAAACGGCTGCACGCTGCGTTATATCGGCGTGAGAAAAGTACGATATAGAGTCGGCAAAAACTACGTATCCCAGTCAAAAGACTGTAAATGCTGTGCCAAGAAAAGCCGCTGTATTACCGGAAAAGCCGGTTACAAGGAAGTCCGACGTGATTTTTATCAAGAGGATCAGGAACGTAACCACGCTTTAATCGGTACTGCCCTATACCGCTATGTGATGCGAAAGCGGCAGGTGATCTGTGAAGGGAATTTTGCTCTTCAAAAGCGATGTCACAATCTAAGGTTCACTCGCAAGCGAGGCATTGAGAAAGTTCGAGAGCAATGCCTCTTTTCGGCGATGGCACTGAACCTGAAACGATTGGTGAAATACGGGACAGCGCCGTTAAGGCCGGCTGTCTCGTCTCTATTTTATAGTCTGAATTATGCTCTGCAAATGAATCTCCCGTTAAGAACTTGTTGATAGGTATATAGATTTAAATTTATCCCAGTTTGTCAACAGACCCACGTTTCCGATTTTGGGATATGCTTAATTGCCTTTAGACGGGCAGTTCTCGGACAGCTCTGTCTTTTTCGTGAATGTCCTAGAACATTATCATAAGACTGCACCTTTTAACCGATACATTCAATCATAACCGCGGAAGAGAAATCCAAAAGGCAGTCCCTTTTCCCATGTCACTTTCCACGCGGACGTTTCCCCCATGGGCTTCAACGATTTGGCGAACGATAGCCAAACCTAACCCCATACCTCCATCCTTTCTAGTCCTGGCTTTATTGACCCTAAAGAAACGATCGAAAATGTAGGGCAAAGCTTCTTTAGGGATCCCTTCCCCTTCATCTTGGACTACCAAGCGCACTTCATTTTGCTCTTCCACCATAAAAACTCTAACCGTTTTCCCGCAGGGGGTATGACTTAATGCATTATCTAAAAGATTGATAAAAACTTGTAAGAGACGATCCTGATCTGCATACAGTTCTCCAAATCCTTTGGAAACTTTTAGTTTGACACCCAATTCTTGTGCTCTGCCTTGAAAACGATGATCCAGTTCTAACATAAAGTTCTCCATGTTTATGGCCGTCGGCTGCATAACCTGTCCCCGTTCAAGCCAGTTAATTTCTTGTAACTCCTGGACTAAACGAGCCAATCGTTTAGCTTCTTCAAGAACGAGGTCAATATATTCTTCACTTTGATCTTTTGGGATCACTTCGTCTTGGATCGCTTCCAAATAACCTTGAATTAAATGCAGCGGTGTCCTTAGTTCATGTGTAACGCTAGCTAAAAACTCGCGCCGGTTTTTTTCTGCCCTTAGGGAAGCTGTGACATCTCTAAGCACTGCAACATGCCCCCGAATTCCTTCATTTTCGGACATCGGAGCCATTACAATCTGCAGCACTTGAATTCCTATTGTAACTACTTCGAAATTTTCAGTTTGATTCTCACGTACAGCCATAGCCTGAAGAATGGTTACGATCTGAGTTTTGCGTTCCTGAACTACTATCTCATTTTCTTGCCATAAAGCCTTAGCTGAATCATTCGCATAGAGTATTGAGCCGTCTATACTCAACATTACGACAGCATCACTAATACTTTCCACGATTCCCTGAAGTAAGTTCTTCTCTTGTGAAAGCCATGCCATATGATTTTTTAGGCTCTCTCCCATCCAATTCAAGGCCTCTGCTAGCTCCCCGATTTCATCTTTACTCGTCACACCTTGAATAGGCAAAAAATCCCCTTTAGCCATTCTAGACGCTCCTCGCTGCATTAAACCGAGGGGACGTGTAACATGCTGAGCAAAAATCAAACTAACCACAGTAGCTAAGAATACAGCTATTAAGGACGCATAGAGAATTAAGCGTCTAAAAGTTGCAATGCTCTCTTGAATGGGGATGGGAGAACTCCCCAATAGTACGACTCCTTTAACGGGGTTTAGGCCTACAGGGGTGGCAGCTAGCAACATAGCTTGGGCACCACCATTGATAGGCAAAGCCTTGATCGAGATTGTTTGACCGGACAGCACCTGGGCTAAGTTGTCCTCGGTAAAGAAATCTGACGGTCGTAAATCTCTAGACAACCCATTCAGAGATCCTCCCAACAAACTCTTAGGATACCATTCTATAGTGTTTTGTGAACCTTTCTGGGAAATTGATCCTGCCAACACGATAATATTTCCTTGAGGGTCAAGGAGAACTAATTGAGTCCCGGATGTTAGCTTAAGAGATTCTAACAGATTAAGCCTGCCACTCCAGTTTGGGACGGAAGCCAGCTGTGCTGATATTTCTACAGCTTCTGAGCGCAGGGAATTTAACTTTTGCTGAAGATAAAAATCTCCAAATAACCAAGTGAGGGTGAACCCTAATCCACCTAATACAGCTAAAATTAATAGCGTCATAGCAAACCACAGTTTTATGGAAATCGACCATGAATGGTGCCTTCTCGTAATCATCATTTAATGAACCTGATCAGGATCAAATTTATATCCTACACCCCATACAGTCACTATCATCCTTTTAACACTTGGATGGTTAAGTTTCTCTCTAAGTTTTTTGACATGTGTATCAACGGTTCGGGCATCCCCATAAAAATCATATCCCCAGACTGTCTCCATAAGCTGCTCCCGGGAGAAAACCCGACCTTTATTCTTGGCTAAGAAATATAGCAAGTCAAATTCTAAAGGGGTCAAATTAATAACCTCCTCACCAATGGACACACGATGCCTCTCTTTGTCGATGCAAAGTAAACCTGCAGTTATCTCCGAGGACACAGGCTGGAGTTGTCCCCTAGAACGTCGTAAGAGAGCCTTGACTCTGGCCACTAATTCCTTAGTACTAAAAGGCTTGACAAGATAATCATCCGCCCCAAGTTCAAGACCAAGAACTCTGTCAAATTCTTCTCCTCTCGCTGTCAACATAATAATGGGAAGTGCAGAGCTTTCTCGAACCTCACGACAAACACGCCATCCGTCTATATCAGGCATCATAAGGTCTACGATCAAAAGTGAATAATGACCCGCCCGAAATTTTTCCAGCGCAATCCGGCCGTCCTCCGCTTCATCGACGGTAAAACCTTCGCGCTCAAGATATAACCTAACTAAGCTTCTAATTTTTTCTTCATCATCTACGATTAAAATCGGATCCAATTTGCTACTCCCCTTTGGTTTAACCGATTGTAGTTCATTACCCTACTTGAATCAAGTTTAACATGTATCCGTGAATTTTGTGTGATAAAACTATGTATTATATCGATTTAATCCAATTAATCGCTGGCTTATCTCCAATCCAACGAATAGCAATCACATCGAATCTTATAGATGGCCAGTTAGGGTAGCCTTGCTGAAGCAAATAGTAAGATGCTACAGTCTGTAAGCGTTGAACTTTTCCTGGAGTAATACTCTCTTCACCCCACCCTCGAAACGACGATCGGCGAGTTCGAACTTCTATAAATACTAGTACTTCTCCATCACGGGCAATTATATCCATCTCCCCTTTTGGACATCGATAATTTCGAGCAAGTATACTTAAGCCAGATTCGATCACGAAACGAGAAGCAAACTCTTCGCCGGATTTCCCTAGAGATTGTTTACTTTCCACCAAGAAAAGCTCCTTTCCCAACGCCTGCGGCTCATTAGATCCAACATTTGGTAGTTTCGCTTGAAAATATCAGATAGGTCATTTTACGAATTGGCCTATTTGATATTTCCCCTTTCTGCCATCATGTTAGCTGTAAAGGTATACCTAATCGCTTGCAAAAGAGATTCTCAGTATAATACTGAGAATCTCTTTTGTGTTTAGAATAATTTCTTTAATTAGAATAGGCTTTGAGCTGCAGCAATTGCCATTTTAGCAAGAGGAGTAGGGTAAAGACCGATGGCAATTGTTATCAGCATAGTGAAGACCATCGTAAACTTCATCGCTCCATGCACTGGAACATCCGGCAAGCCGTCCCCTTCAGCAAGGAACATTACTTTGACAACCGAGAGATAATAGTACACAGAGATCATGCTCATAACGAAGCCGATATATGCAATGGCTACATTCCCTTGATCCATAGCAGCTGAGAAGAGGTAGAATTTCCCTACGAAGCCGGCAAGAGGTGGAATCCCCGCTAAGGATAGCAGGGAGGCTGTCATGACAACAGTTGCCAATGGAGAACGATGCCAGAAACCAGCCAAATCCTTGATCTCACTGCTGCCTTGTTTCTCAGCCACAAGAGTTGCTACTGCAAAGGCACCCATATTGGCAAAGACATAAATCATCGCATAGAATATAACACCTTTGATTCCTGAGACTCCGCCAGCAATAATACCAACCATCAGATAACCAGCCTGGGCAATACTGGAAAAGGCTAGTAAGCGTTTGATGTTGGTTTGAGGAATAGCAATTAAGTTACCAACAATCATTGTAATTGCAGCCAGAACGAATATAAGTGTTTGTCCAGTGGCGGAAAAGGTTTGACTGTTCATTGTTAGCAGGTAGACACGAATCAGCACTGCAAAAGCGGCTGCTTTCGAGGCAATAGCCAGGAAGGCTGTGACTGGTGTCGGGGCACCTTCATAAATATCCGGCGACCATAGGTGGAAGGGAACAAGAGAGATTTTGAAGCCCAAACCTGCTAATATGAAAACCGTAGCCAAGAGAGAAGCAGGGGTTAGGTTTCCACTAAGCTTACTGGCAATCTCCGACAGTTCCGTGGATCCCGTTAAACCATAAATGAGACTGATCCCGTAGAGCAGTATCGCTGATGAAGTTGCACCGAGAATGAGGTACTTGACACCAGCTTCGGAGGAACGTGCATCCTCCGCCAAATATGCCACGAGGATGTAGAAGGAAATGGTCATTAGCTCTAGACCTACATACATGGTAATCAGTTCCCCTGCTCCGGCCATGAGCATCATGCCTAAAGTCGCCATCAAAAGCAAGGAATAGAATTCACCACGATGTTTGGGTAATTTCTGCACATACCCTCCTGAAGAGAGTACCACGAGAAGTGCAGCAGCTAAGAAGAGGATTTTGAAGTAGACAGCGAACTGATCGTGCATATAAAGCCCGCCTAAAAACGCTGCTTCCGGTCCATAGAAGAAGTCATACAGGGTATAGCCAAGTACCCCCATTAAGGAGAAGACAGTAAGGGGCATCATGCCTTTACGGGCGCCGGCAGGAATCAGCAGTCCAATGGCCAACAAACTCAAAGATAGCACGGCCAGCGCAATTTCAGGCGTAAGCACTGTAGTAATATCGAACATTAGAACAACCCTCCAATCTTCGCCTGACTCACCGTCTCAAGTACCTTGGCAAGGCCTGAAGAGGTAACTCCGCTATCGATCATACCCAGTAGAACATTCGGGAATATTCCAGCAAAGAAGATCACGAACCCGAATATTACTAGCGGAACTAGTTCCGGGCCTCGAATGTCTGTCAAATGATCCCACTCCGCACGGCGTGGCCCAAAGAGTACGTTAGCAATCGTACGTAAGATGTATACGGCGGTAAAGATAATCCCTGCAATACCCAGGATAGCGTGTACGGGTAGAACGTTAATAGCTCCCATGAAAATTGTAAACTCTGTAATGAAATTTACAGTTCCCGGTAATCCCAGGGAGGCCATACCAGCAATCATGAACCCAATTGCTAAGCGTGGCATCTGATGAGCAAGCCCACCCAGATCTGCAATATTACGAGTATGCGTCTTCTCGTAGATGAACCCAATCATAGAAAAGAACAGTGCTGCCATAACACCATGGGCAAACATCATGCCCACTGCTCCTGTTGCTGCTGTGGGGTTCAAGGCTGCAACAGCGATGATAACGTATCCCATATGGCTCACGGATGAATATCCGACAACATACTTGAGATCCTTTTGAGCTAAAGCAATGAAGGCCGCATACAGTACGCTGATTACAGCCAAGGTTGCAATATAAGGTGCCCAAAAGCTTGCTCCGACAGGAAGGACATAAATCCCTAAACGGATTAAACCATAGCCCCCAATTTTCTTCAGAACGCCAGCGTGAATCATACTGACAGCAGTAGGTGCTCCGGCATAACCGTCAGGTGACCAGGAGTGAAAAGGAAACATGGAGATTAGTGATCCAAAACCAACAATCATTAAAGCAAAAGCAACTTTTTGGAAAGCCGGACTGTAGAGGTCTTGCCTAGCTGACAGTAGATCAAACATAAAGGTTGGATTACCGTTAGCCCCAGCTGCCAGGTAAAGAGCCACCATTCCCACAAGCAGAAAGGCGGATCCAATTAACAAGTAAATGGTTAACTTCATGGCAGCGTATTCCTTAGTAACCCGCTTCGTACTTCCCCAAATGATAACCATGATATAAATTGGGATAACCACGATTTCATAGAAAAGGAAGAAGATAAACAGGTCGCGGGCAATGAAAGTTCCCATTACTCCGGCAATAAGAATAAGCAACAGCACGAAAAATTCTTTAACACGCTTATCGATATTCCAAGAAGCGTAGATGGAAGCGAAACCAATGAGGTTGGTTAAAAGAAGCATAGGCAAGCTTAAACCGTCAACCCCTAAGGCCAAGTTCACACCTAGATCCGGAACCCAGGGAATGGTTAGGGTGTACTGCATTCCACCCGGCTCCCATTGATAGTTTAAGAAAGCGTAAAGAGAGAGGACTAAGGATACTAGCATGCCCATGGCCGCAATAATTTTGATCGTCTTTGTTTCTTCCTTGGGTAGGAAAACAATCAACAGCATTGCCGCTAATGGAGCTAGCAGAGTGAAGGGCAGAAGCATTGACATCGAACTCACTGTTGGTAAAGCAGTCATTATTTCACACCTCCTAGCGTCGCTAAGGGGTTAAGCGCCGACAGTTGACCTTCCCCAAAGGCGAAGACCATGAATATGATTACTACTGCAAAGAAGAACACCATAGCGTAGGTTTGTAGTTGTCCGGTATTTGTCCGACGAAGGACTTTACCACTGCCGCGGGTAATTAGGGCAAGTCCATTAACAACTCCATCAACGATATAGATATCAAACCAGTACAGGATCTTAGCCAGACCATCCATGATGTGATGAATCAACCAGAGATATAACTCATCGACATAATATTTGTTTTTAAGCAATTTATAGATTCCAGAGTACTGAGCAGCCACTTTCTCAGCCGAAATAGCCTTTTTGACATAGGTTGCATAAGCTAAGCCGATCCCGAGAAACCCTGCGATAACAGAAATTCCAGCTAAGCCCCAAGCTATTGCCTCATGCTCGAATTCACCATAATGGATATAGTATCCGAAGTTATGCTCCGGTAAAGCCACAAATCCACCAAAAACGCTGAAGAATGCGAGAATCATCAGAGGAATCGTCATGCTCCAAGGGGATTCGTGAGGATGATTTTCTTTCTTCTCCGGCCCCATAAAGACCACAAAGAATAATCTGCTCATATAAAAAGCGGTTAAGAAAGCTGTGAACAGACCTACTCCATAGATAATCGGATGACCATTATGCAGTGCATGAGCCAAAATTTCATCCTTGGACCAGAATCCTGCAAAAGGTGGGACTCCAGAAATAGCTAAAACCCCTATGAAAAAGGTCGTACCAGTGATAGGCATCTTTTTCCAAAGTCCGCCCATTTCCCAAATATCCTGTTTGTGGTGCATAGCATAAATAACGGAACCGGCACCTAAGAACATTAAGGCCTTAAAGAAGGCATGGGTCATCAGGTGAAACATAGATGCTGTCAGGGAACCTACACCCAAGGCAAACATCATATAGCCCAGCTGACTTAAGGTTGAATAGGCTAATATGCGTTTAATGTCATCTTGAGCAATTGCAATCGATGCGGCAAAAATCGCCGTGAAAGCACCCAAACCTGCTATGAACTGCAAAGCCATAGGGTCTGCATGATCAAAGAGGAAAAACATCCGTGCTACTAAATAAACACCCGCAACAACCATGGTTGCAGCATGGATCAAGGCACTAACCGGTGTCGGGCCTTCCATAGCATCGGGAAGCCAAACATGAAGGGGGAATTGTCCTGACTTCCCAACCGGACCCATAAAGACTAGAAAAGCCATGACAGTTACATACCCGGCTGTTCCAATGACTGCAACATCTTGGATATTTGTGTTCATCGCTACCGAAAGTGCAACAAAATCAAGGGTGCCAAACTTTACATAGAGGAAAAGCATCCCTAAAAGCAAACCGAAATCTCCAACCCGGGTTGTAATGAAGGCCTTTTTTGCGGCTTCCCGTGCGGAAACTTTAAAGAACCAGAAACCTATCAGCAAGTAGGAACAGAGTCCCACTAGTTCCCAGAAAATAAAGAGCTGCAAGAGATTGGTGGCCAGCACCATTCCCAGCATAGAGGATGCAAACAAGGATTGGTATGCATAGTAACGTGAAAAGCCTTCATCTCCATGCATATAACCCAGTGAATAGATCTGAACCATAGATGCTACCAAGGTTACAACAAACAACATCATGGCGCTTAGAGGATCGACGATAGTTCCAAAATCGATCTGTAACCCCACAATATTTAGCCAATTCACATTTACGATCGCAGGATGTTCCACAATTTTCTCACCCAACTGAATCACACCTAGGCCAATAGCAACGGCCAGGCTCAATGAGGAGAGAATAGCGAGAATTGATATTGTGGAAGATAGTCTTTTGGATCGTTTCGTGACAAAGGCGATGATTAGGAACGACAAGAAGGGCAAAAAAGGAATTAACCACGCCCACTGAAAGAGATCATGCATTTCCTTGAACACCTACCTTCTCCATAGTCTCTCTTACCACTTCAACCAGTTCAAATCGTCTACGTCAGTCGATTGCCGGTTGCGATAAATAGTAATAATCAATGCCAATCCTACGGCAACTTCAGCAGCTGCAACAACAATTACAAATAGTGCTGCTACGTGTCCTGTCAGCAAATAGTTAACACCAATCTTTTCGTTCCAAATAAATCGATTGAAGGCAATAAAATTGATATTAACAGCATTTAGCATCAGCTCAATGGACATGAGAACAGCAATAATATTTCTCTTGGCAAATACTCCGTACAGTCCGATACAAAAGAGCATAGCCCCAACCAAGAGGTAGGTCGAAAGCCCAACACTAAAATTTCCTATCATTTGCTCTCGTTCACTCCCTTCGCCAAGATCACAGCACCCACTAAAGCTACTGTAAGCAGTACGGCGGCTGCTTCAAAAGGAATCATATACCGAGTGAGCAAGAGGAGTGAAAAGTCCTCAGCGGATCCGCCGCTGGTCCAGGGTGCGGCCAAAACTCTCCAATCCGCATTCGTAAAAACTACTAACCCAATAACAACAAAGAGCAAGCCAGAAACCAAAGCTCCTGCAAACCAACTCTTGTTTTCAGTATTGCTCTCACAGATATCTCCACGTAAAGTCAACATCACTGCGAAGATGACCATCAAAGATACTGCTGCTGTGTAGATCAACAACTGAACAGCTGCCAGAAAATCAGCATTCATCAGGATATAAAGCACAGCTACTCCAGAAAAAGATAGAGCAAGATAAAGCGCGCTGTGCACTATGTTCTTGGAGGTGACAACCATCCAAGCCGCTGCAATCGATAGGATTGCAAAGATAAAGAAAACGATAGTGCCCATGCTCACTCCACCTTTCCTTTTCGCTCGGCGCGCTTAATCATATCCCATTGCATCTCTTCCGGCTCATATATTGCGTTTTCAAATTCTTGAGTCACTTTTAAAGCCTTAGTCGGACAAACTTCAGCACACATACCACAGAACAAGCAACGACCTACGTCCATATGATAGGTCTTAAGAACTTTCTTATTGGCTTCATTCTTCTCGCTGGTCAATTTGATAACTGAGTTAGGGCAAGCCATAGCGCACATATTGCAGGAAATGCACTTATCCTTTTCAAGCCCCATGGAACTACGCACCCGAATCGGAAGATTAGGCTTTTCCTCCGGGTAGAACTCAGTGATATTCGGACCGACCATGCGTTTGAAGGTGATGCCTAAACCTTGTAGTAAACCTTTACCAAACACTGTGTCACCCTCCCATCACGAATCGATAGATGTAAATCCCCAGACCCGTTAACAAAATGTTTACTATTGAAAGCGGTAACAAAACCTTCCAAGCTAAATGCATCAAATGGTCAATACGAATTCTTGGGAAGGTCCAGCGAACCCACATCATGATGAAAATCATAACTCCAACTTTCATAAAGAACCAAACATAACCGGGTAAGAAACCGGGACCTTGCCAACCGCCTAAAAAGACTGTCGCAGCAAGTGCTGACATGGCTGTCATGTTTCCGTATTCACCAAGGAAGAATAATCCCCAACGGAGTCCGGTGTACTCAGTAAATGGACCGGCAACTACCTCCTGATCCGCTTCTACCAGGTCAAAGGGTGCTCTATTGAGCTCCGCCAAGCCAGCTATCATAAAAATAACAAAGGCTATAGGTTGAAGGACAATAAAAGGAATCGTACCCTGTGCTTCTACGATAACCCCTAAATTAAAGGACTGAGTGATCATAACGACCCCTAGTAAAGAGAAAAGCAAAGGGATTTCATAACTGATCATTTGAGCTACTGCCCTCATACCCCCTAATAAGGAGTATTTGTTGTTGGAGCCCCAACCAGCCATTAAGAAACATAGGGTTGAAATGGAGGAGATAGCTACAAAATAGAAAATTCCTAAATCAATATCGATTGGCGCCATTCCTCTTCCATAAGGTATAACTGCCAGGGTCATCATCGGGAGGCAAAAGATAATCATTGGTGCAATCTTAAAGATAAACTTATCGGCCCCTGCCGGGGTAACATCTTCTTTACCCATGAGTTTTAATGCATCAGCTATAGTTTGAAACCATCCCCGCGGACCGAGACGATTGGGCCCTGGCCTTTGTGAAGTCCAACCTGCTACTTTACGTTCAAGTAAAATCAAAATTAAAGCAGCTAAGACAACAATAATAACCACAATGATAAAATTAATTACATTCATGGTTAAATTAGCCCAAACTGAGTGGGGATCCGCAAAAAGACCACGGATGAACTCCGCAATAATCAAAAACAGATTATTTAGAGTCTCCATCAGGTATTTTAGAGTCTCCATCTTATTCTCCCCTCATCGCAATTTACTACTTATCAACTTCACCCAATACAGCATCCAGGGTGGCAAAAATAGCGACAACATCTTGAATTTTCCATCCTTTAGCTACTATCGGGAGCATCTGTAAGTTAATGAATGTAGCGGGTCTGATACGAAGTCGTGAAGGTTTGGTCGTTCCATCACTGACGATATAGAATCCTAGTTCCCCTTTAGGGTTTTCTACACGATGATATACTTCCCCAACAGGAGGTTTGATAACCTTAGGAACCTTGGCCATGATTGGACCGCCTGGGATATCACGCACTGCTTGCTTAATAATTTTTATACTTTCCACTATCTCATCCATCCGAATTATGGTACGATCATAACTATCGCACCCTGTCCGAACCGGAACCTTAAAGTCAAACCGATCATAGATACTGTAAGGTTCTGCTTTTCGCACATCAAAATCAACACCCGAGGCTCGTAATACCGGACCGGTAATTGAAAGGTTTTCAGCCATTTCCTTCGTCAAGATACCAACATTCTTTAAGCGCCCCATGGCAATTTCATTCCCGAAAAAGATGCCATAGTATTCTTCCAGCATTTCTGGGGAGTCATCCAGGAAAGATTGTAGCGCAGGCCAAAATTCTTCCGGTGGCTCTGCACTCATTCCACCAATTCGCATAATATTGACGGTCAAGCGACTTCCGGCAGTCATTTCGTACATATCACAAATTCGTTCACGATCACGGAAAGCATAAGACCAAGCCGACCAACCCGCCATGTCAAGTGCAGTACTCGCAATACATACTTGATGGCTGGCGATTCTGGCAAGTTCACCAAAGATAATTCGCAGGTATTCCGCTCGTTCCGGAATTTCAACCCCCATGAGCTTTTCAACAGCTTGTACGTAAGCCCAGTTATTATGTGGAGAGGCCAAGTAATCCAAGCGATCCGTATATGGAATAAACTGAGAATAGGTACGACTTTCAGCTAGTTTTTCCATTCCCCGATGCAAATACCCGAGTTTCGGATCAATATGAGTTACGGTTTCTCCTTCTAAATGGACCACCATGCGGAACAAACCGTGCATACTCGGGTGCTGGGGGCCCATGTTTAATACAAGTTCTTGTGTTTTATCAATGGACATGACCTTACCCCCTATTCCCCTTCTATTCGTGTACGCACTATATTTCGAACCTCAATTGGTTCAGTCACGTAGTCTTTACGCAGAGGATATCCTTCGAAATCATCCCACATATAAATTCGTTTTAAATTGGGATGACCTTTGAACTTTATGCCAAACATGTCATAAGCTTCTCGTTCCAGATAATTGGCCCCCTCCCAAACACGAGTTGCAGAATCAATCACTGGATTTTCACGATCCACTATCGCCTTTACGCGTAAGAGCTGTGGACCATGGAGACTTGATAACTGGTAGACAACTTCAAAATGATCGCCACAGTCAACTCCACATAAGTCGTGCAGAAAATCACATGGAACAAAGGGGAATTCTTTAGCCCCCTTTAATACTTCAATGATATAGGGCGCTTGGACTTTTAACACAAGTACCCCAAGACTTTCTTCGACCACACCATTAACCCGAGCGGCAAGTTCGTCTACATATCGGTTTAATTTTTTATTTTCCATGTCTCATTAACCTCACCTTAGCGGGATTTGAAACTTTATATTGAAGTTGCAAAAGCCCATAAATTAAGGATTCCGGCCTCGGAGGGCACCCGGGAATGTAAACATCTACCGGTAAAAACTTATCAACGCCTGCCAACATTGAGTAGGAATCTACAAAAGGTCCCCCTGCATTTGCACAGCTTCCCATAGCAATGACCCATTTTGGCTCAGGCATCTGATCATAGATTCGTCTTAATAGTGGAGCCATCTTGCGCGTACAGGTTCCCGCTACAATCATAAGATCCGCTTGACGTGGTGAAGCACGGAAAACCTCATATCCAAAGCGTGAAATATCATACCGAGGTCCGCCAGTTGCCATCATTTCAATAGCACAGCAAGCCAAGCCCAAAGTAACCGGCCAGAAGGAATGGCCTCTTGCCCAGTTCAAGGCCTTGTCTATAGTTGTAACTAATACGTTTTTTTCCATTAATGTTTCTTCTTCACGAAGACGTTTCTCAGAGACTACATCCACTCTAGAGCACCTTCCTTCCATGCATACCAGAAACCAACTAAGAGGATTACAATAAAGATGAACATTTCTACAAAGGCAAATGTCCCCAGTTTTTGGAATGTTAAGGCCCAAGGATATAAGAAAATCGTTTCTACACTAAAAGCTGCAAAAACTAAGGCGTACATAAAATAATTGCTCTTAAACCCGAGCCACGTTTTTCCGATGGTCTCATTACCACATTCATAAGTCGTTAACTTTTCTTTATGTGGTTTATTAGGTGCCAGCAGTTTCGGCATAATCATCATAATTATCGAAACTGCAATCGCTCCTACCAGAAACACACCTACCCCAGCGAAATTATTATCAGGCATTTACTTCCCTCCCTTCATAAAAATTTCCGATTGCATGCTTCTATTAGCTAAGGATATTGTGCCACAACCATGGAATTAGGTCAATTTAACAGTATTTTCTTTTCTTTCATTAATTTCTTTAATTTCTTTTGTTTCTTTTCTTTCTTTTCCATTTTTTTAGTTTCTTTTCTTAACTTTCCTAACTTTCTTTTCTTAGCTAATAGAAGTTTCCTGTTTCACCGGAGCAAAGCTTTTGCGGTGAAGCGGACAGGGCCCCAAGCGCTTTAGAACCTGCATGTGGTCGCTGGTGCCATATCCTTTGTTTTTTGAAAAGGAGTATTCTGGATAGAGAGAATGGAGTTGAACCATTAACCGATCACGCGTCACTTTCGCTAAGATTGAAGCCGCGGCAATTGAAGCACTTATGCGGTCTCCACCTATGAGCGGAAGCTGGGGAATTTGCACGTCTGTAAGGTTCAATGCATCTATTAGTAAATGATGAGGGCGAATTGTTAAACCTTCGATAGAGCGTTTCATCGCTAATTTTGTTGCCTGTAATATGTTTAAAGCGTCAATCTCAGCTGGTTCAGCGCTTCCGACAGCATAATCAATCGCCTGTTTTTGAATTTGAATAAAGAGCTTTTCACGTTTACTTTCTGTTAGCATTTTGGAGTCATTCAGTCCGGGCAGTTCAAACTTTGCCGGGAGTATACAAGCTCCGGCAACAACCGGGCCGGCGAGGGGCCCACGGCCAGCCTCATCCACACCTGCTAACAACAAATAACCTTGCTTCCATAGTTTTTTCTCTTCAACGAGCAATTGCTGTATACGAGCTTGTTCTAGTTCTTGAACTTGCTGGAACTTAAGTAGTTTTTCAGCAAGCTTTTGAACCCCTTGACGCGGGTCGTTCTTACAAGCACATATCATACGAGGGGAAGGATCCTTATAGAGTGCTTCTTGAACTTCCCGAATATTCATTTGGGATAACGGTTCCACACTTTTCTCCTCTTCTCTCCCTAAAAATTCAGTTCGACATGCAGAGACATTTCCCTTTATTTAGGTATCAGTCTTCAATATACACATAATAATCTGAATATTTTGCAATAGTACTAATTCAGATGATCCATGGTTATTGATCCCAGTTGTCCCATACGTAGATCTCTTAAAAAAATTCGGGCAGCCTTAAGAGTATCGACACGCCCACCATGAATCAAGCATCCGCGTTTACGTCCTATACTTTCTAACGTAACCTCCGGTTCTGAGATTTTGTACCGGGCTAATGAATCAGGGGAATATTGATTGAACCACTCAATAACCCAAGTTGATAATTCCTCAATATCAAACACATCATCTTTTATTGCTCCGAGAGCGGCCAGTTTTCGGCCCACCTCCAGATCGTCAAATTTTGGCCAGAGCATTCCCGGTGTGTCTAATAACTCTACTCGTTCGTGAATCCTTACCCATTGGTTTCCTCTTGTAACACCGGGTTTATTACCAACTTTTGCTTGAGCTCCACCTGTCAACTGATTAATTAAAGATGACTTTCCAATATTAGGAATTCCGACAATCATTACTCGTATCATCTGTTGACGAATACCCTTTTCAGCTTGTCTTGCTTGCTTAGCAAGAACCATCCGTTCTAATTCCGGTACAATCTGTTTGATACCGACCCCCGAGGTTGCACTCACAGCATAAACCGGGCCTGATTCTTTTAAGTACTTAACCCATTTCGATGTCCAATTAGGATTTGCTAAATCAGCTTTATTCAATAGTAAGAGTCTCGCTTTACTGCCAAGCAATTTATGCAGCATCGGGTTACGACTACTTACCGGTATTCGAGCGTCGGCTAGTTCTAAAACAACATCCACCCACTTTAGCTGTTCAGTCAAAAGCCGTCTCGTTTTAGCCATATGTCCTGGAAACCATTGAATACTCATTTAAATCCTCTTCATTCCTCTACAAACTTTATAGTCTATTTAATTAAATCGCTTTAGATATAAATCTAAAACGATTTAATGGATAGTATACTAACCAAGCCTTACCCAAAAGATATTCTTTAGGAAGGAGGCCCCATTCTCTTGAATCTTCACTCTCCCGACGATTATCTCCCAAGACAAAGACTTTACCCTCTGGCACTACCTCTGGGCCATAGGGTGGATAATCCCCTGGCTTAACATATGGCTCAGGAATATCTTTCCCATTTACAAAAACTTTATTATCTCGTAGTTCTACCGTTTCGCCTTCTGCAGCAATAACCCTTTTAACAAAGGTTCTCTTTATATCCTTAGGAAAAGCAAAGACAACAACATCTCCACGAGTTGGTGCCCAAAAACGATATGACAAACGATTAACTAGGATATGATCCCCCGGGGCCATACCCGGCTCCATGGAAGGGGATGGAATTAAATATGGTTGAAATACCCACAAACGAAGTCCCCCACCGATTAAAACTAGTGCGCCAATGATTCCTAGCAGCCATTTTGCATTTGATCTTTTATTTTCCATTTTAACGCTCCCCTCTTGAACTACTCTTTAGTATTAACAAGATTCTTCGGAGCATACACAATGAAAGATAAAAATCGTTTATAACCTGTTCCCGGGCAGATACTATAAGCTCTAGCGCTAGAAAGAACTATATGTAATGGGAATTATATTAGTATTAGAAAACTTGGCAGGCACCCACGAATACATTGTATTCGCACGTATTAGCCTTTCTTGCAGACACGGTCTTCGCACGGGTTAAACCTTCTTGCAGTATATAGCGAAAGTTTCTGCCCTGAAAAAAAAAAGAGCCAGATTGCTCCAGCTCATTTTTTCCCTAGCCGATACGACGGTCGCGAATCCGAGCCGCCTTACCTGAAAGACCACGTAGATAGTTAAGCTTAGCCCGGCGAACAATACCTCGTCGAGCCACCTCGATTTTTTCCAAGCGAGGTGAATGCAAAGGGAAAGTTCGTTCTACCCCGACTCCAGCGAAGACACGTCGAACTGTAAAAGTTTCACGAATGCCGCCATTTTTCATTGCAATGACAACCCCTTCGAAAACCTGGATACGTTCACGAGTTCCCTCAACAATACGGACATGTACACGAACTGTATCACCCGGCCGGAAGTTAGGAAGATCCTTTTTCATTTGTTCTTCTTCAATCATGCGAATATAATCCATTAAAAACCCCCCCTTCCTTGCCTAGATGTTCATACACTGATTTTCAGCCAGCGGACCATCTATTATCAGACCTATTTATTTTATCACAACAAATTATGATATGCAATAAATTTCGATTCGATAGTGTTGTTTTCAATGACCGCGTAACCGATCTAAGATAATTGAAACTGCAGAACGTACGGATAAGTGATTGTAATCTGTCGGTCCATAAATCGGCTCCAAGATACGATCCATCTTTTCAACATCCTCTTTAAGCAGTCCCCAACCCGTTCCAAATAATAGCAGAATGGGAGTCTCGTTATTCTCTATGTCCTCTCGAAGCTCAGAATAAGCAATAGTATTGGCATATTTTCTAGCATCCGTTGCAACCTTTATGGGCCCAACTCCATGTTCTGCTTCGATCTCTTCATAGACTTGAGCCAGATCAACTGCAATCTTCACTCGAGAGAATGCTTCCTGACGATCGGGATTGTACTCTGCTCCATATCCTTCTTGCCAGAAACCCATAATACGTTTGGCTAAAGCACGCTGAGCTTCTGCAGGATGAACTACATAATATCGTTTTATACCATAAGTCGTTGAGCATCTGGCTATATCATGTAAATCTAAATTAGTAATTGATGTAGCAACTGTCTCCATGTTTTTATTGTAGACAGGATAATGGACTAAAGCCAAGTAGACATCTGACATATATAAAAAATCACTCCTAACGAACTACTGAAACAGAGAAAAACTCTCGTCTATTTGTTCCTATTTGAAGATCGCCTCTGTCGCTTTGGTGGAGGGGAAAGGTGCTGCCATTTCGTACGCCATCTGGCAAATTCCTCGTGTTCCAGGGTAAGTTCCTCTAATAATGAATAATCTTCCAGGCTAAACTCCAGGTTCTTGATTAGATCTGGGCGTCTTAAAAACGTTCGCCTGAGTGACTCTTTTCTCCTCCAGCGCATTATCTGGGCATGATGGCCGGACAACAAAATCTCCGGCACCTTACGTCCTTCAAAGTCCGCCGGACGAGTATACTGAGGGTATTCCAACAACCCTATACTGTGCGAATCTTCCTCAGCAGATACCTCTTCTCCTAGAACACCAGGAATGAGCCTCACTACGGCATCAATCATTACCATGGCAGCTAGCTCTCCTCCTGTTAAAACATAGTCCCCTAAGGACACTTCCTCATCCGCTAACTCTCGAATGCGTTCATCAAATCCTTCGTAATGCCCACACATAAATACAAGCTCTTGATGTGCAGACCACTCTTCAGCTTTCTTTTGATGAAACACATGTCCCTGAGGAGACATAAGAATTAACTTCCGATCATGACTAACCTGAGGCAAATCTCTTATAGCTGCAAAAATCGGTTCAGGCTTTAAGAGCATTCCCGCTCCCCCTCCATAGGGAACATCATCAACATTTTTATGCTTACTAACTGCATAATCACGAAAGTTAACCAAGTTAATCTCTACTAAACCAGCTTCTTGAGCGCGTTTTAGAATACTTTCATTTAAAGGAACAAACATTTCGGGAAATAGGGTTAAAATTGTTATTTTAATCATATGTAGGATATCCTCCAGCAAAGTCATGGCTCAATATGTCGTTTGCAATTCTTGCGATTCGAACTCCTTAATCTCGAAGCCCTGGTGGAAGAATAACATCCATGCGCCGTCCAGAGACGTCAACATTCTTTACAACACTTTTAAGAGCTGGAATGCATAGTTCTCCTTTAACCCCTTTAACAACATAAACATCGTTTGCACCAGTTTCCAAAACTTGGCTGAGCGTTCCCAGCAATATATCTTCTTCATAAACCTGCATTCCCTCAAGCTCAAAATAATACCATCCCTCTTTAAGAGGAAGTACTTCTGAGCGATCAATACGAACTTCCCATCCTCGGTATTTTTCCGCTTGATCCGCAGTAGCTATTCCCTCAACCGCCAGCAATACAAACTCCATTTGTAAACGGGCTTCGATAACTTTAAAGCGTTGATTGGTCGTACCGCTCCGCAAAATAACTTCCTGCAGTTTAAGAAATCGTTTAGCGTTATTAGTCAACGGATAGACCCTCAACTCCCCGCTAATTCCATGCGGACGCAACACTTCCCCAATCAGTACTTCATCCATAATCCCAGCCCCTTTCAGGTGATAGATAGGTTTAAAACGTTGAGAAGGGCACAAGCCCTTCTCAACGTTATTGATCAATGTCCATATGAACTCGGCGCCCATCTTTAACGGCAGCCGCTTTAACCAGCGTACGAATAGCGTTCGCGATCTTCCCTTGTTTCCCAATCACTTTCCCCATGTCATCAGGTGCGACTGTGAGCTGTAAATGCACACTCTTTTCAGTCTCCGTTTGAACGACGAGAACTTGATCTGTCTGATCCACCAACGCTTTCGCGAGGATTTCTACAAGTTCCTTCACAGGAACCACCCCCCAAACTCTACACTTAGTTCTTGGACTCGTGGAATTTGGTTAAGATACCAGCTTGACTCAGCAAAGACTTTGCAGTATTTGAAGGCTGAGCTCCAGTTGATAACCATTTCATAGCCTTTTCCTCATCAATGTTCAGAACTACAGGGCTTTTTGTTGGATCGTAATATCCAATTTGTTCAATGAAACGACCATCACGGGGAGCTTTAGCATCAGCAATTACCATACGGTAGAAAGGATTCTTTTTAGCACCCATGCGGCACAGACGAATTTTTGTAGCCATGTTTTTCACCTCCTCCAGTTCGAGGTTCGAAGTTCGAAGTTCGAGGTTCGAATGTTTGTCATTCTATATCTCACATCGCCCATTTACCCCTAGATTAGTTAACTAGACTTTAAGACAGAGTATTTAACTCGATTAAAGTAAGTTTATTATATAAACAACGCTAGATTATAGCGTGTGTCCATCGAATTTGAGGTCCGAAGGCCCCCCCTTATACCGTCGGAAACGGAAATTTCGGTTTCTTACCCTTCTTGCCCTTTTTTCCGCCCCCAAGCATACCCATGCCGCCACCTGAGAATTGCTTCATCATCTTTTGCATTTGTTCAAACTGCTTTAAGAGACGTCCTACGTCTTGAACTGAAGTTCCGCTTCCTTTAGCGATTCTTTTTTTACGTGAATCTTTTATAATGGCTGGCTTCCGACGTTCTTCTGTCGTCATCGACCGGATAATAGCTTCAATATGTGCAGTGTCTTTTTCATCTATATTAACATCTTTTAACTGTTTCCCTACTCCGGGAATCATTTCTAAGATTGAGGAAAGAGGGCCCATTTTTTTCATCTGCTGCATCTGATCAAGAAAATCGTCAAGGGTAAATTCCTGTTTGCGCAGCTTTTGTTCCATTTCTTTGGCCTTTTTCTCATCAAAAGATTCCTGAGCCTTCTCAATTAAAGTAAGAACATCGCCCATTCCCAGAATTCTAGAAGCCATACGATCAGGATGGAAAGCTTCAAGGGCATCCATCTTTTCCCCGAGGCCAATAAATTTAATGGTACACCCAGTCACTGCTTTGATCGAAAGAGCTGCGCCCCCACGAGTATCTCCATCTAACTTTGTGAGAATTACACCATCAAGCCCTAAGTCTCCGTGGAAGGACTCCGCGACATTAACCGCATCTTGTCCTGTCATAGCATCTACAACCAGCAAGATTTCGTGAGGTTTGACAGACCCTTTAATATCCCGCAGCTCGCCCATCAATTCCTCGTTAATGTGCAAACGTCCGGCTGTATCAATTATGACCACATCTTGTCCATTCTGATTGGCATGGGTAATACTTGCTTTAGCAATATCTCTCGGATTTTCCTCTCCCATAGAAAAAACCGGCACATTCAGTTGAGCTCCTAGAACCTGCAACTGTTTGATCGCGGCTGGACGGTAGATATCACATGCAACAAGCAGAGGATGTTTCCCTTGTTTCTTAAGCATGTTGGCCAACTTAGCAGCGTGAGTGGTTTTTCCCGCTCCTTGAAGACCAACCAACATAATCACTGTAGGAGGCTTTGAGGCAATCAAGATTTTACCGGATGCCCCTCCCATAAGGTCGATCATTTCTTCATGAACAACTTTAATAACATGTTGTGCCGGTGAAAGAGATTCTAGGACTTCTTGACCAATTGATCGTTCCTTTACTTTGGCAACAAAGTCCTTAACAACTTTAAAGTTAACATCCGCCTCCAATAAGGCAACGCGAACTTCACGCATAGCCTCGTTGACATCTGCTTCCTTTAACTTGCCCTTTCCTTTAAGCCTCTTAAATGTTTCTTGGAGTTTTTCGCTTAGTCCTTGAAACATGCCTGTCCTCGCTTTCGATTTGATCCACTTACAAATATCTCTACATAGCCTGTGTTTAATTATAAGGCTTTGTCTTTTAGCTTCTGCTATTAGATCGCTGAGATCTTGACAAAAACATCTTCAATCATCATCCGGATTTTAAGGTGTCGCTCATAGGCTTCCTGACAGGAAAAATCCTGTTCTTTTAGCTCTTCCAAAACACTCTGAACTTCAAGGAGCTTCTCCCGTTCAGTCCAAAACCTCTGGACGAGCCCTAGTTTATCCTCGTATTCTGTGAGGATCCTTTCAGTACGTTTGAGCAAATCATGTATAGCCTGACGGCTTATATTTTCAACTTCAGCAATCTCAGTCAACGAAAGGTCTTGCTGATAGTGAAGGTCCCAGACATTTCTTTGCTTATCTGTTAGCAACGGGCCATAAAAATCAACTAAGAGAGCCCTTTTGGCGAGTTTCTCCATGGCAACCCCCTGTAAAGCGTTTTTACTTTACAACGGAATATTAGACTAAATTCTTTTCTTTGTCAAGTGTTATTACTTAACATTCAATTCCAGCTCTATTCGCTTTGCTCTCATCTCTGCTTCTTGACAAATTTTACTTAAATCCAAGGTTAATAGTTTACGCTCTTCCATCAGTAACTTTCCATCTACCATCACCGTTCGGACATCACCGGCATGGGCCGAATAAACTAAGTGGGCGGGAATCGAAAAACGCGGATAAAAATGCGCTTGATCCATATCGATTGTGATCAAATCCGCCTTAAATCCCGGAGCTAATACTCCAACATTTTCAAATCCTAAAGTTTGCGCACCACCAACTGTTGCCATTTCCAGAACCTCATAAGCGGGAAGTGCCGTTGGATTAACCTTAAGTTTTTGCTGGAAGGATGCTGAGCGCATTTCTCCAAATAGATCAAGATTGTTATTACTTGATGCACCGTCCGTCCCAAGACCTACGACAACTCCCTGGGATCGCAGTTCAGTAATAGGTGCTGTTCCACTGCTCAACTTCATATTACTTTCCGCATTATGAGCTACGCAGACGTTTTGGCGATGAAGTATTTCAATATCTTGTTGAGTTAAATGCACACAATGGGCGGCCACGACGTGCCCACCAAATAACCCAAGTTCATCCAGCCATTGGACGGGGGTTTTCCCATATTGTTCTTTCAGTATGTTAACTTCATCTTGAGTCTCTGCTACATGAATATGAATCCCTACATTTAATCGGTCGGCTTCCGCTTTAACCTTCTTCAGATACTCTGCCGAGCAAGTATATGGGGCATGAGGCCCAAACATGATGCTCAGTCTGCCATTACCAGTTCCGTGATATTGGCGAACCAGTTCGATATTTTCTTGTAAGGCATTCTCCCCGTTGGGCCCATTACCGATTAGTCCTCGCGAAAGAACAGCACGAGTTCCCGCCTGAAGGACTGCCTCTGCAACTTTATCCATTGAGGCATACATATCCAGCATCGTCGTAGTTCCGGAGCGGATCATTTCACAAAGCGCCAATAAAGTACCCCAGTAAATGTCCTCATCCGTCAACTTATCCTCGAAAGGCCACACCTTCTCATTTAACCAAGGCATTAGCGGCAGGTCATCTGCATAGCCCCTGAGTAGCGTCATGGCGGCATGAGTATGTGTGTTAATTAAGCCGGGCATAACCACGTCATTTGGCAGCTCCAAAATCCGATCAGGTACAAACCCCTCTGGAGATGAGCCTTTCTCACCTACTGAAACTATTAGATCATCTTCTATACAAATCTCTCCTTGAGGAAAGAAGGTGTCCGCTCCGGTCATGGGTAAGATCATAGCACGAATTAGAATTTTAGACATTATCTTCCGTCCCCTTACAGCCATATTTAAAGATTAACGGCGTAGACTAAGGGATTACTCCCATTAATTTAAGATCGAACCATTAATTTAAGGAGATTAACTGAATAAGGCGCTGTTACCATTCCCTTTTCGGTAATTATTCCTGTAATGTATTTCGCAGGAGTAACATCGAAGGCTGGATTAAAGACTTTCACTTCTTCAGGTGCTACCGATACCCCAAAACACTCTCTAACTTCATTTGCCGGCCGTTCTTCAATGGGAATTTCCTGACCATTGGCTACTTTCAAATCTATCGTAGATGTTGGTGCTGCCACATAAAAAGGTATTCCATGAGCATTTGCCAAAACAGCTACAGAATAAGTACCAATCTTGTTTGCTGTGTCCCCGTTAGCAGCAATTCGGTCAGCACCTACAATCACAAGGTCAATCTTCCCCTGTTGCATCAAATAGCCTGCCATATTATCCGTAATAAGTGTTACAGGAATTTTTTCTTCTAAGAGTTCTAAGGCAGTTAAACGCGCTCCTTGCAAGAGAGGTCGTGTTTCGTCTGCATAAACATGAATCATTTTACCCGCCAGATGCGCACTTCGGATGACCCCCAGAGCAGTTCCATACTCTACGGTAGCCAAAGCTCCAGCATTACAATGAGTGAGGATATTTGCTTTATCAGGTACTATCTCATTACCGACTTCCCCTATCAGTCGATTCATTCGACGATCATCTTCAGCTATTCGGTTAGCTTCTTCTGTAAGAACTCGGCGCACATCGTCTAAGTCATCCATATCCCAACATTCACGCAATCTATCTTCCATTCGCCTTAGTGCCCAAAATAGGTTAACCGCCGTCGGACGAGTTTCTGCCAATCTGGACTGTACCTTTTCCATAAAGCTAGGCAAACCATCTCTATCTCCTTGGTACTCTAACGCTCCTAATACAAAACCATACGCAACAGCAGCCCCAATTGCCGGCGCACCACGTACTTCCATATTTTCAATAGCTTCAGCTACACTCTCATAAGACACTGCATCCCGATAAAGGATTTCTACTGGAAGCTTGCTTTGATCTAATATGCGCAAAGCATTCCCTAGCCATTCAATCGATTTCAACGTCCCACCACCTCTCTAAAATTTACCGACTTCGGCATTTGCCGAGGCACATAGACATTTCTGACTAGGTGTCAATAACTCAAAGGTTGCTTGAATGAGCTGTGCAACATCTATCTCTAATTTCTTAATACTCTCCA
This sequence comes from Desulfosporosinus meridiei DSM 13257, assembly GCF_000231385.2. Classification (NCBI taxonomy): domain Bacteria; kingdom Bacillati; phylum Bacillota; class Clostridia; order Eubacteriales; family Desulfitobacteriaceae; genus Desulfosporosinus; species Desulfosporosinus meridiei. The sequence goes on from NC_018515.1 coordinate 3,890,547, forward strand.
TAACCTCAGAATGGCTTAAGGGATGATCAGCAATCCCTGCTGCTTCATTGGTAACCATTCCAATGGAGGCGTAACACATCCCAAGTTCCCGAGCTAAAACAACTTCAGGAACACTTGTCATTCCGACAAGGTCAGCTCCAAGATATTGAAACATCCGAATCTCGGCTGGAGTCTCAAAACGGGGGCCTTCTGTACAAACATAACATGCTCCGTTCTTAACCACAAGTCCCAGATGTTCTGAAGCATTAATAATTATTTGCCGAACAGCGGCGCAATAGGGGTCGGTCATATCCACATGGAGAACACCGTCTGTTCCTCCTTCGTAGAAGGTCTGGGGGCGACTCTTTGTGAAATCAAGAAACTGATCCAGCAAAACCAAATCGCCCAAACGATAATTAGAAGACAGGGAACCTACTGCAGCAGTTGCTATTATTTTACGTACTCCAAGCTCTCGCAGGGCCCAAATATTACCTCTATAATTCACAAGGTGAGGAGGTGTTGCATGATTTTGCCCATGGCGACTCATAAAAACTAACTCACGATTAGTATCTTTTCCGATAGTAGCTTCTACCGTTCCGTAGGGAGTTTTGACAGAGATAACACGTTGTTCCTTCAAGGCAAAGTGGTCAAGCCCTGTTCCCCCAATAAGAGCAAAATCTATCAGAATCTCTCCCCCTCATCATTTTTTCCAAAAAGTGCAGCAGCAAAATCCTCAGGATCAAAGGGACGCAAATCTTCCATTCCTTCCCCAATTCCAATCCATTTCACAGGAATACGAGTTTCCCCTTGAATTCCTAACACTACTCCCCCTTTCGCAGTCCCATCTAGCTTAGTCAGGACTATTCCCGTAACTCCCGCTACTTCCTGAAATAGCTTTGCTTGCTGCAAAGCGTTTTGTCCTGTCGTGGCATCCAATACTAATAACACCTCATGCGGAGCCCCAGGAATTTCTCGTTCCATAACCCTTTTGACCTTCCGCAATTCTTCCATCAAGTTCACTTTATTATGAAGACGTCCAGCAGTATCTACAATTACAACATCAACACTGCGGGACTTAGCTGCTTGTACAGCGTCATAAGCAACTGCCGCAGGATCAGCACCTTCACGTTGCTTGATAATCTCTACTCCGGCTCTCTCGCCCCAAACCTCCAATTGATCAATGGCAGCTGCCCGAAAAGTATCCCCAGCGGCCAACAAAACACGCTTGCCATCCTGTTTTAACCAATTAGCAAGCTTACCGATTGTGGTAGTTTTGCCAACCCCATTGACCCCAACAACAAGAATAATACTTGGCCCTTGCTTAGCGAAAGTAATGCTTGATTTCTCTCCCAATAATTCCGAGATTAATTCTTGAAGCACAGCAGTCAGCTCATTAGGATCTGAAATTTTACGCTGTTTAACTTCCTTACGTAACCGTTCGACCAATTCGAAAGAAGTGTTAACACCCACATCTGAGCGAATTAACACCTCTTCCAGTTCTTCATATAACTCTTCATCAATTTTCTTACGCCCAGTGAAAACCTCTTCAACCTTTTCCACGAAATTCTGTCTTGTTTTAGTAAGACCTTCTTTAAGCTTTGCAAAAAAACCTGCCATGGTTTAATCCTCCCTGTGGTTGGTGATTCGATAATTCGAACGTGATTGTAGGGCATTCATTAGGTCGTCCAGCGTTTAGCATTCCTCGTATTTATATTCTCATTATAACCAGAGTAATACAAGCACAATGTTACAATAAGTTTACCCACTATTCAAATTGCCACCCTAATATGTAAATGAACATGCATTTAGACGTAATTGAAAGGTACACCGGATTTCCGTGAAAACTATCTTCTGACTCATACATGCCACCCAGACCCCAAGGGAAGGCGCACATGAAATGTGCCTTCTCCCCAGCAAACGTCCCCCCGTTCCTAGACCCAGGACGCAGTGTCACACGAGCGCGACGTCTTTACGTAAGCAGCTAAGCAACCTTCCGTTCAATCGACCCCAGACACGGGGCAGTGTACAAGGATGTACACTGCCCCCAGCGAGCCAAGGATGGCTCATCTGGGACGATAGTCTCCGGTGGAGATTATCGCCGTAGGCGGTTTCTCCGAAACAATCGCTATCGTCGAAGGATGAACCCCGCTCCCCAAAGCCAAGAGCTTGAACGGTTAGTTTGCTCTGCGTCGTAAGCACCGAGCGCTGTGTCACACAAGTCCGGCTATGCGCTCTCCGGCCTCTCTCCTCGTCCATCAAGCTTAACAGAAAGTAACTTCGAAACCCCAGATTCCTCCATGGTTATCCCGTATAAGACATCCGCCGATTCCATAGTTCCTTTACGGTGTGATACAACAATAAACTGAGTTGAATGTGATAGCCGGTGAATATATTGGGCAAATCTCTGAACATTAGCATCGTCCAGTGAAGCTTCAATCTCATCTAGAATACAAAAAGGACTGGGTTTTACTCTTAGAAGAGCAAATAGAATTGCGATTGCAGTTAAGGCCCTCTCTCCCCCCGATAACAGGGACAGAAGCTGCGGCTTTTTACCCGGAGGCTGAGCGATAATCTCAACACCTGTTTCCAGGATAAGTTCCGGATCTACTAATTGAAGTTCGGCATGACCGCCGTCGAAGAGTTCCTTAAACACCTCTTGGAAGGCCTCATTCACAGCCTTAAAGCTTTCAGTAAAGCGTTCACTCATAGTTTTATCAAGCTCAGAAATTAATTGCCGTAATGTTTGATTGGCTTCTATTAAGTCTTCTTGCTGAGCCAACATAAATTCTCTCCGTTTAAGGATTTTAGGGTATTCTTCAATAGCAGCCTGATTTATCGGGCCTAATTCCTCAATTTGTCGTTTTATTTCCTGAACCCTTTTCCATAAAACCGTCCTATCTTCATCTGTTTGATACAGCATTCCCTCTTCCCAAGTCAGAGAAAATTCCTCGGATAAGCGATTTAGAGCAGATTCGCATTCAGTTTCCCAACGAACGACTCGGATTTCATGGGCGTGAAGACGCTGTTCAAGAGTGCGGGCCTCTTGCCGAATACTATGAAGCTCCTGATCCAATTCTAGGACTCTGCTCGACAACCCTTCTCTGGCCTGTCTGGATTGCATTAGCTCATACTGCTGAGTCTCCTGGGCTTTAGTATGGTCAACCAGTTGTTGGCTGAGGGATTCTAACTCCTGCTCAACACTCCGACGAGTTTGCTCGATATCGGCTTTTCTCTGTTTTTTCTCTGCCAGGTTCAGCTCACTTTCACGAACCCCTTTACGTTCTTGGGAAAGCTGATCCATACATTGGGTCAGCTCTTGCTCCCATTTAGCCAGCTGGACCTTTTCTTGGGTAAGCTTCTCGGCATAGGTTTCAATCTCTTCTGCTACGATCTTAGCTTCAGATTCTCTGCGGTTATATGCCTCGCGCAAATCAGCCGAAGTTCTTTCCGCAGTCTCCATGCTTTCGGTTAAACTGTTTAAGCGTATGGTTAGTTCATCCTTCTGGGTTAGAGCTTCCTTGTGTCGCTGCCTTAATCCCAATAAATCCCCGGCTAATCGACGTAATTGACTTAACACGTTTTCGTGCTGGGCCCTAAGCTTCACCTGCAGTTCTTGTTCATTCCTAAGTTTCAGGCCCAAGGACTCCAGAATCTCCTGTTGTTCCCTCAGGCGCTGATCATTAGCAAGACATTCACGCTCTTTCTGAGTTAAGTCTTTCTCCATTTTCCCCAGAGATATGCGCAGAGTCTCAATTTCCCTAGAGCGGCCGAGCAAATTTCCACCTTTACGCTGAATACTTCCCCCACTCAGAGAACCACCAGGATATACCTGATCTCCCTCAACGGTCACTATCCGAAGTTTATAGCCAGAGGCTCGTGCAATCCTAGTTGCTGCCTCCATATCTGTTACGACAACAATCCGTCCAAGCAGGAACTCCATGGCTGGCAGGTATGAATTGTTATACGTAATTAAATCTACTGCGAGACCGATATACCCCTCGTCCTGGGCAACAACCTTACTCACAGACATCCGATTTCCTTGAATGACATCAAGAGGAAGAAAGGTCACTCGTCCCAATTGATGGGCTTTTAAATAGGCAATAGCTCTTTTTGCAGACTGTTCATTCTCAGCGATAACATTTTGCATCCCTGCTCCGAGAGCAGTTTCTACAGCAAGTTCATATTTCTCCTCAACAGTGATCAGGTCAGCAACCGTCCCGCATAGACCCTGGCAATCCTTTAATCCCTTTTTCTTGGCTAGCATCACCTCACGGACCCCTCTCTGATAGCCTTCAAGGGAATCCTCTAAGGATTGCAAGGCATGCAGTCTGGCCTTAGCTTGATCACTAAGAGTTCTCTGTTTCTGTAGATCTTTTGCTCTTTCAATACCTAAAGCTTTAAGCCTATTTAATTCCGCCCTATGCTCTGCCTCTTCTTTTCCAGTAGCTCGAGCTTGGATTATAAGTTGATTGAGTTCTCTTTCCTGGTCAGCGCTTGTTGCAAGCAGAGCTTCATTTTCTTGGTTCTTTAACTCTTGCTCTTGTTCTATGCGATAAATATCCTGCTCCAGTGAAGCAAGTGTATGGCGAGTCCCTGTCAATTCATTTGAACAATTCGCTTGCTCAGTTAAAGCTTGGAAGAGGTCTGCTTTTAATCCTTCGATATCCTTGGCTAAGGTATTTTCTCTAATACCTGATAACTTCTGTTCCTGATCTACTACTTTGCGCTGAGTTTCTTCAACAGTATGATTTAACACGGCTTGTTTCGCAACTAGTGTTTTAATCCGTTCCTGTAAAAGCTTAACCCTTTCTTCATCCCCACGGATCTCTTGAGTCAACCTATCTGTTTGCTCGTCAAAATAATTAAACCGCTCTTTGCGGAGGTTCTGGTCATATTTTAGAGAATTCAAGGCTTGTTCTGACTGAAAAACTCGCTCTTGCTTTTGCTGAAGTAGAGTGTCTAAGCCTTGCAGTTCATCCTTGAGTTGTAAACTTTGAGCTTCTTTCAGACCTACTGTTGCTTGGGCTTCCAAAGCACTGGCCTGAAGATTGCCAAAATCTTGACTAGCTTTTAATAGTTTCTGTTTGACCTCAGAGATGTCTTGAACAACCCCAAGAATTTCAAGACGTTTTTGCTCTTGCATCAAGGCAAGGCTCTGTTCGGCCACTTGGGCTTGGGCAGCCAGAGGAGTCAGTTGTCCCTCAATTTCTTGTACGATATCATTAATACGTTCGAGGTTCAAGGTCGTTGCATCCAGACGCTTTAAAGCCTCACGTTTTCGCGAACGATACTTAGTAATCCCCGCCGCCTCTTCGATTAATGATCGACGTTCTTCTGATTTGAGGGTTAAGATTTCCTCAACCCGCCCCTGCCCAATGATCGAAAACCCTTCTTTTCCGGCTCCCGTATCCATAAAGAGTTCTTGGATATCTTTAAGACGACAAATAGCCTTATTAATAAGATATTGCCCTTCTCCATCACGATAGACTCTGCGGGTAATTGTTACCTCTCGAAAGTCCAACGGAAATATTCCAGTCGTATTATCAAAAATCAGGGATACCTCTGCCATTCCAACTGGTCGGCGCTGCGTACTTCCTGAAAAAATAACATCTTCCATTTTTGATCCGCGCAGGCTTTTGGCACTTTGTTCCCCTAAAACCCAACGAACTGCATCTGCAACATTACTTTTTCCGCTCCCGTTTGGACCGACGATAACGCTTAATCCCTGACCGAGCTCTAATTTAACAGCATCAGCGAACGACTTAAATCCCTGAATATGAATCCCCTTTAAGAAAACAGGGAAATTCTCAGGTTTAGTCATCGTTCTCACTCCCCCAAAGGTCTAAGACTTGCTTCGCGGCATGTTGTTCCGCTTCCTTTTTCGTCCGGCCTGTACCTTTCCCCATTAAATCCCCTTCCACAAAAACACCCGCTGTAAAGCACTTATTATGATCCGGCCCTTCTTCCAAAAGAATCTGATAGCTGACCTCTTTTTCGTCCCGTTGAGCTTTTTCCTGCAACACGGTTTTGTAGTCTCCATAATTTCCTTTGGCCACTTCTTCAATAGCCGGTTTAAGTAACTCTAGAATTACTCTCCTAGCTTCCTGAAAACCGTATTGAAGATAAATTGCTCCAATCACCGCTTCCCAAGCATCTGCTAAAATTGATGGCCGTTCTCGCCCACCTGAAACCAGTTCTCCCTTACCTAATAACAACTCTTGCCCTAACTCAATCTCATGTGCCTTGCGTGCTAAGGTGGTTTCATTAACCACAGCAGCCCTCATTTTCGTAAGCTCTCCTTCTGGACGATCCGGATAACTTAAGTATAAGTACTCTGCTATGATAAAATCTAAGATAGCGTCTCCTAAAAACTCAAGGCGCTGATTGTTTTCTCTGCCAAACTGCGGATTTTCAAATACATAGGAAGGATAAGTTAAAGCAGTGGTAAACAACCGATTAGGAGGAATACCTAATTCTAAGCGTTTAGCTAACTTAACTCCAGGTTCAAGCTTAAGAGATGTCAAGGCGAATTTTTTTCGCCCTGACCTCCCTCCTGCTTTCTTTGAATTATCTCCTATGCTTGATTTCTTTTCAACCATGCTTAGATCTCCTTGTCTTTAGGCAATTTCTGGAGAACGATGGTGGCATTATGTCCACCAAAACCTAATGAATTGGACATCGCTACATTTACATCATGCTGACGGGAACAATTAGGAACATAATCCAAGTCACATTCGAGATCAGGTTCACCGTAGTTCGTTGTAGGCGGAATTGCTCCTCGTTCAATGGCCAATGCACATATGACCGCTTCAATAGCACCTGCAGCCCCCATTAAGTGCCCAGTCATAGATTTTGTCGAGCTAATAGCTAGTTTTCTGGCATGCTCTCCAAAAAGACTTTTAATGGCAACAGTTTCCGTTACATCATTTGGCCCGGTACCCGTTCCATGAGCATTAATATAATCGACTTCTTCTGTACTTATTCCTGCATCTTTTAACGCTGAACCCATAGAACGAATAGCTCCGCCGCCGCCGGGAACCGGGGTTGTAATATGATACGCATCCGAAGTACTGGAATATCCCGCTAATTCAGCATAGATATGAGCTCCCCGTGCTTTAGCATGCTCTAAGGATTCAAGTACTAATACACCTGCCCCTTCACCCATGACAAAACCGCTCCGACGTTTATCGAAAGGACGGCAAGCTTGATCGAAAAACTCCGTTTCAGTCGACATTGCCTTCATTGAGCAAAAACCGGCAAAAGCCAATTTAGTAATCGGTGCCTCCGTCCCTCCACAAAGCACAACATCAGCTTCCCCACGTTGGATTAACCTCAAAGCTTCGCCAATTGCATTTGTAGCAGATGCACAAGCCGTAACAATCGTCAAACTAGAGCCTTGCAAGCCAAACTCAATCGATATATGCCCTGCAGCCATATTGCCAATAAGCATTGGGACAAAAAACGGGCTGACCCGACTACTTCCTTTGCTCATCAACACCTCTTTTTGATCTTCAAAGGATGTTACCCCACCTATTCCGCAGCCCATAACTGTTCCTATGCGTTCTTTGTCTTCCTTGTCCAAATCCAGTTTAGCATCTTGAATAGCCATCTTTGCAGCCGCTATGGCAAATTGGGCAAAGCGATCCATATGACGACTTTCCTTTTTACTAACCCAATCAGTCGGCTCGAAGTCTTTGACCTCCGCGGCGACCTTCGTTGGTAAATCCGATGTATCAAAACGTGTCAATAGGCCAATTCCGGATTTCCCGTCCATCAAATTGTTCCAAAATTTATCCAATTCATTTCCTAAAGGAGAGATTACACCCATTCCCGTAATAACTGCACGCTGCACACTTATACCTCCTTAAAAGTGAGTATTCCTTTTTTTATATCTTCGAAAATCTCGTGTACAGACAAAACCTCATTAATTTTGTGGACTCTAGCGCCCGAAAAGATAAGGCCCTGCTGAACATCTCCCTGTTGTGCCATAATTAAGCGATCCATAATACAAAAGTTCCCTTCACAACTCTTGAGACAACCTTTGCAGTCTGTTGGAGCAACATCCACATCACTGTCAAGGGCCAAAGTAAAGGGATTTTTAATTCCCCGCCCAGGCAGCCCTACAGGGCTGTGAATAAATACAATATCCTTTTGAGTTGCCTTTAGCATTTCTGATTTCCAAGCCAGCGCCGCACTGCTCTCTTCACTGAGTGCAAAACGGGTTCCCATTTGTACCCCGGCCGCCCCCTTCTTTAACATTTCCGCTACACCTTGCCCATCGATAACGCCCCCTGCGCCAATAACAGGAATATCCACCGCCTCAATGACTTCCGGAAGAATGTCATGGATGGAACGGTCTGTTCCCAGATGTCCACCAGCCTCTACACCTTCTACAACAACAGCTGCAGCCCCTAGCTTTTGAGATAACTTAGCAAGTTTTGCTGAGGACACAATAGGCACAACCGGAATGCCTTTTTCTTTACCCCAAGTAAACATATCCCGGGAAAAACCTGCTCCCGAAACCAATAAATCTATTTTTTCTTCAAAGGAAGCCTGGACTAATTGGGCAAATTCACGAACTGCAAACATAATGTTTACTCCGATTATTCCCTTCGTGCGTTTCCTTGCTTCACGTATTTCCGCCTTAAGCTCCTCTACAGACAGACCACTGCCTGCAATTATCCCTATCCCTCCCTCTTCAGCTACCGCTGCAGCGAGAGGAGCCATTGATATTTTCACGGCCATTCCTCCTTGGATAACAGGAATCTTAGCCACTAAATTTCCAATACGAAGATCGGGTATTTTCACAATCTTTCCCCCTGTTCAAGTTCTACCCTAAGTAAACGATTTCTTTTGAGCAACAAAATTTTAATTATATATTTAAACCCCCGACTCGATATTCGATATTCGCGGTTCGAAGTACGAATATTAAAGTTTGAATATCTAGACCAAGTATTACTCCTAAAGAAGTTTTAACAATATAGGATTTATAAAAATAATTGGATAAGCCTATTATTCAAAACGTCTTCATTGGCTTAAATTCTTGGTAAAGGAGAGAGAAATATCTTAAAAGAAAGTCCCGCATTGAATACGGGACCTTTTTGTGTTTATTTGTTTTCCGTGATGTAGTTAACTGCATCTCCAACTGTACGGATTTTTTCGGCTTCCTCATCCGGAATATCCATGTCGAATGCCTCTTCTAAAGCCATAATCAATTCAACGATGTCCAAAGAATCTGCATTTAGCTCTTCAAAGGAGGTTTCCGGGGTAATAGTTGCTTCATCTACCCCCAGTTGATCTACGACGATGGCTTTCACTTTTTCGAAAACTCCCATGCTGCTTCTTCACCTCCTCTCAAAAAAACTACAAAAACCATTACATTTCCATTCCTCCATCAACACTCAAGGTCTGTCCAGTAATGTAGGAGGCTTCTGGGGACACAAGGAACCGAACTACGTTAGCAACATCTTCAGGACTCCCTATACGGCCAAGTGGTATTCCTTTCAAAATGTCTGCCTGAGTCCCTTCTGGTAATGTCCCCGTCATATCAGTTGAAATATACCCCGGTGCAACCACATTAACGCGAATTCCACGCGAGGCAAATTCTTTAGCGACAGACTTAGTAAAGCCAATGATTCCTGCTTTAGCTGCCGCATAATTAGCTTGTCCTGGATTTCCGGAAAGACCCACTATCGAAGATATATTTACAATAACTCCTGAACGTTGTTTAAGCATTCCCTTGCTCACAGCCTTAGTACAGAGAAAGACTCCTTTTAAATTCGTTTCCAAGACTGCATCCCAATCTGCCTCTTTCATTCGCAGGAGAAGTGTATCCCGGGTAATCCCAGCATTATTGACAAGAATATCGATTTTACCATAATTTTCTATAGCTGTTTTTAGTAAGCGGTCTACATCAGCCTGTTGGCTGACATCAGCTTGTACCGCCACCGCTTCCCCGCCGGCAGCCCTAATTAACTCGACGGTTTCCTCGGCTTTGTCAGCACGCCCGGCATAATTGACAACCACTTTAACCCCTGCAGCTGCCAAATTCACAGCTATGGCTCGCCCAATTCCTCGCCCGCTTCCTGTAACAATACCCACGCTATCTTTCAGCATCATTTTAACGACTCTCCTTCAAATATGCAAGTGACTTTTCTAAGGACGCATTATCTTCCACCCGCAGGAGTTGAACAGTTGGGGCAATTTTTTTAATCAAACCTGTTAGAACCTTCCCCGGCCCACACTCGATAAAGGTATCAACTCCCAGTTCAAGAAGATGACGAACGGATTGTTCCCATAGTACAGCTCCGCTAACTTGTTTGACCAAAGTATTAACTATTTGATCTGGGGAATTAACCACTTGTCCGTCAACATTCGCAATTACAGGGCAACGTGGAGTTTGCCAGGTTATTCCCTCTAAAACTAGGCGTAGTTCATTTCCCATTCCCTCCATGAGACGAGAATGAAATGGCCCACTCACATTGAGAGGTAAGGCTCGTTTAGCTCCTAGATCTTTAGCAATCTCAATAGCATGAGTAACAGCTTGTTTTTCCCCTGAAATAACAACTTGACCCGGACAATTATAGTTGGCTGGGGCTACTACTCCATGGCCAGAAGCCAAGCTACAAGCTTGCTCTACTTGATCGGTTGAGAGCCCAAGAATTGCCGCCATCCCTCCCTCACCCTTTGGAACAGCCCCTTGCATAAGCTCTCCGCGGGATCTTACCACGCGCAAAGCTTCATCAAAACTAAGACTGCCGGCAGCCACATGGGCTGAATACTCACCTAGGCTATGCCCTGCTACGTAGTCAGGTTTGATTCCCTCATCGTGGAGCAGCTGCCAAGCCATAACACTAACCAACAATATGGCAGGCTGGGTATTTACAGTTAGCTGAAGTTCATCTTCCGGCCCCTCTTCGATCAAAGAGATAAACTTATCTCCTAGGATTTCACGTGCTTTCCCAAGAATAATCCCGCCAGTAGAAGTGCTAAAAAGCTCTTTACCCATTCCAACATATTGGGATCCTTGTCCCGGAAAAACAAAGGCAAGTTTACCCAAAATTTAGGACCTCCTATCTCCAAACCGCGCAGTAAGACGTTCATACTCTTGTTCAGCGGTTCGCATAATATCTTGAATAATCTGGGCTGCCGGTTCAATACATCTTACTGCCCCTGCAACTTGTCCTGCCATGATTGAACCATTTTCTGTATCCCCTTCTACCATGGCCAGTCGTAGTTTTCCAACCCCTAGCTTCTCAAGTTCTGAAGCCAGCATACCTTCTCGCTCATATTGATCCATTTCACGAGTAAACCTGTTATCTAAACAGCGAACCGGGTGACCGGTTGAACGTCCGGTAATCACAGTAGACCGATCTTTAGCTTTAAGAATTCTGTCTTTGACAAGCTGAGAAATCGTACATTCTTCGGCACACATAAAGCGTGTTCCCATTTGTACCCCTTCAGCCCCTAGTGCTAAAGCCGCAACCAAACCTCTCCCATCCACGATTCCTCCAGCTGCTATAACCGGGATCGAAACAGCATCTACTACTTGAGGAACTAGTGGCATTGTTCCTATCTCTCCGATATGTCCACCTGACTCCATGCCTTCTGCAATCAGCGCATCTACCCCAGCCTTTTCCAAGCGCTTGGCTAGAGCAACTGAAGCCACTACAGGAATCACCTTTGTTCCGACTTCTTTAAGCATGGGTACATATTTTCCCGGATTCCCTGCCCCCGTGGTAATGACAGGCACACGTTCTTCCAAAATAACCTGCATAACCTCATCCACGAAGGGAGACATAAGCATGACATTGACACCGTAGGGTTTTTTTGTAATCGATTTAACCTTATGAATTTCTTGACGCAACCAATCTGCCGGAGCCTGACCAGAGCCAATAATTCCTAATCCTCCGCCTTCAGAAACAGCCGCAACCAGTTCGCCTGTCGAAACCCAGGCCATTCCACCTTGAAAAATGGGGTATTCGATTCCGATGAGTTCACATAATCTTGTTTTTATCATACTTTCAAGCCTACTTTCGTCCATTTCAAAACACATGCGCCCCATGTAAGTCCCGTCCCAAAACCAACCATCACGATAATATCCCCCTCATGAATACGCCCCGCTTTGAATGTCTCATCTAAGGCAACCGGAATAGAAGCCGCTGACATATTTCCATACTTATCTAAATTTATAACCATTTTATCGGGAGAAATACCTAAACGCTTAACTGCAGCATCAACAATTCGAATATTGGCTTGATGGGGGATAAGAAGATCCACATCTTCCTTAGCTAATCCGGCATTTTCCAAAACCTTTACTGACACATCCCCCATAATTCGGACAGCAAATTTGTAAACTTCTTTGCCCTCCATTTGAAGAGTGTGTAAGTTCTTCTCTACAGTTTCCAGGCTAGCAGGATATTTTGACCCACCCGCCGGTTGACTGAGTAGCGAACCGCCAGAGCCATCTGAACCTAATTCAAAGCTCAAAAACCCAAATCCGTCTTTTACAGGCTGCAAAACCGCCGCACCGGCACCATCGCCAAAAAGGATACAAGTCGATCGATCTTGCCAATTGAGCACTTTGCTTAAGGTTTCCCCGCCAATGACCAGCACTGTTTTATACATTCCTGTAGCGACAAACTGGCTGCCGGTAACAACTCCATAGATAAACCCACTACATCCGGCTTCCAAATCAAAGCCTGCAGCATTTTTCGCTCCCAGTCGATCTGCTACCAGACAGGCGGTGGCCGGAAATGCATAATCCGGAGTTATCGTTGCTACGATAACTAAGTCAACCTCTTCAGGCGCAATCTGAGCATCCTCTAAGGCCTTTAACCCTGCTTGGTAACACAATTCCGAAACAGGCATGTCCTTCGGAGCAATATGCCGTTGTCTAATCCCTGTACGCGAAATAATCCATTCGTCATTGGTGTCTAAAAACTGTTCAAAGTCTTTGTTTGTTACAATATTTTCAGGAACATATGACCCTATCCCAACAATTCCAACGCTACGCATCGCAGTCCTCTTTTCTCGTTAACTAGTTAAATCAAACTCATTTAGGGAGGTCGTCGCGAATTTGTTCGATCAAACGCACTTGCACACATTCTTGAGCTACCCGAATGGCATTAGTGATCGCCTTGGCTTTAGAACTTCCGTGACAAATAATGCTGATACCATTGACTCCAAGTAGTGGCGCTCCACCATATTCAGCATAATCCATCATTTGGGCAATCTCTTTTAACCCGGGTTTGACAGCTAAGGCACCAAGCTTACGTACCATGTTCGAAGTAATCTTCTCCTTTATCTGCTGAAACAATACTCCGGCAAGACCTTCTGCTGTTTTCAGGAGGATATTGCCAGTAAATCCTTCACAAACAACTACATCTGCCCGTCCGTAGGGAACATCCCGCCCCTCAACATTGCCGATAAAATTAATAGGACTAGCCTTTAACAGCTGGTAGGCCTTTTGGGCTAAATCATTTCCTTTCCCTTCTTCGCCGCCTACATTAAGCAGTCCAACCCGAGGATTAGAAATCCCTAAAATCTTTGCAGCATAGATGCTGCCCATTAATCCATATTGACAAAGCTGTTCTGGAGTGGCATCCATATTTGCTCCCACATCGAGAATTAGCTTTCCACCTTCAGGAGTTGGCAGGATAGTAGCAATAGCCGGTCGTTCAATTCCTTTAATACGCCCCAAGCCTAAAAGGGCAGCAGCCATTTGGGCACCTGTACTTCCAGCACTTACGACGGCATCTGCTTCACCTTGTTTAACTAACCGTGTAGCGACAACTATAGAAGAATCCTTTTTCTTCCGCACTGCATTGGCCGGATGCTCATCCATTGCTATAACTTCCGATGCTTCATACTGAGATATATTTTTTGGCAGCGAGCCTGATAAAAACTTTTGCATATGTTCTTTTTGCCCGACTAATATAATTTGAACATCAGGACTTGCTTCGGCAGCAATTATGGCTCCTTTAATAATCTCTTCAGGAGCATAATCCCCACCCATGGCATCCACTGCAATTTTCATCTACTCCATCTCCCCCCTTATACCTGCCGTATCCTCTATAGCAAAAAGTACCCAGTTTCCACGAAGTACATCCTCCGCTCCAACACTTAACCTTATTTCAACCCAATATTTATTAAGCTTGCGCTTAAGGACTACGCCTTTTGCTAGAACAACTTCCCCTAACTGGACGGGCCTAATAAATTTTAATTCAACACTACCTGTCAAAGCCATTTTGGCGTCCACTAAAGCAATGGCCAGTGAATTAGCTTGAGCAAATAAATAATGGCCTCTTGCTACTCTAGCTTTAGTGAGTACCATACTCTCATCAACGACAAGCTTTGAACAAGCTCTTTCTCCAATTACAAGTTCCAGCAATTCCCCGATTAGTTCCTGATCATCTAAGGACTTTAAGCTAGAATACGCTTCCTGAGCGACTGCTCGAGTCCGCTCCCGAACCTCAGGAATCCGGAGTTCTCCGCGGTCTAATCGAATTGTCGAAACACTGACTTTAAATCGATTCGAAAGAGCCTCATCTGTAAAAAACGGATTCTCCGCAAGAGCCTCTTTTAAAAGCTTTCGGCGTTCCTCTTTGCTATACCGGGTCATCTATATCACCAATTTCTTGCTGTGTTTAGTAGGATTAAATTAGTACCTGGTCACAATTATAAACTATATAATCTCTCTTATCAAGAATTTAACCTGTCGAATCATGAAATGAGTCCGCATAACTTGTTGGACATGCAAAAAACCAAGAGCCCCTCTCAAAAGAGCTCTTGGTTTCATGTGCCATACCTTATGATTCCACTGTAATAACAGCCTTAGAATTATAATACCCACAGCTAGGGCAAATATAATGCGGCATTTTTGGTTTATGGCATTGGGGGCATTCGATGTGGTTTGGTGCGGTTATTTTCCACATAGCCCGACGTTTACGAACCCTTGATTTTGATTGTCGATGTTGCGGAACACCCATAATTACACCCCCTTTATGTTTTCTGAAATTAATCAGTCATTGGATTGCCACTTGGCCAGTGCTGCTAACCGGGGGTCAACTGTACCTTCCTCGCAATTACATGGAGTTAGATTTCTATTTACACCACAGGTTGGGCAGAGCCCATGACATTCTGCTGAACAAATAAACTTCATCGGTAAAGCTAACACAATTTGTTCAAAAATTCGATCCTTTATATCGATCTCATCTTTGTCTAAAAGGAGTGCTGTCTCAAGGAGATCTTCTGTTGCTAACGCCCGAAATGCCCACTCATCTTCATAAAGAAGTTCTACAGGATAAATGAACGATTCTAAACAGCGTCCACAGGTTGCTTTAAGCTCTGTGTGAATAGTTCCTTTTACTAACATAGCTCTACTGGTGTTGTTCACCTGAAGTTGGACGTGTACCGGTGCTTGAAAAGAGATTGATTCCATTCCCAAATCGAGAGCAGAAAAATCCTCCACTAAGTCATAATGGACAGTTTCTCCACCATTTAAACGAACCTGGGCTACGTTCACTTTCATAATACCACCCCAATACACATTCATTATTATAGTTGGCACAATTTTCTTTGTCAAGGAAAACTCTTTACATAGCTACTATGCACTAAAACTATTGAATTAAGTCATGAGTTTCTAAAGCAATCATTAATTCCTCATTAGTCGGAATCACCAAGGTGCGACAACGAGCGTTTGGTTTCGAAACATCTACTTCCTCGCTTCTGACCTTGTTTTTCTCAGCATCCAGATCTACTCCAATGTAATCGAGGTTTTTACAAATAGCTTCCCGCATAGGTCCAGAGTTCTCTCCAACCCCTGCAGTAAA
Source organism: Desulfosporosinus meridiei DSM 13257 (assembly GCF_000231385.2). Lineage (NCBI taxonomy): Bacteria > Bacillati > Bacillota > Clostridia > Eubacteriales > Desulfitobacteriaceae > Desulfosporosinus > Desulfosporosinus meridiei. The sequence goes on from NC_018515.1 coordinate 3,906,359, forward strand.
TATAATTGCATCGACACCACCCAGTACAGCAGCATACGCACCTATGAATTGTCTGACATCATGTTCAAAAATATCTAAAGCAAGTCGTGCACGTTCGTGCCCTTGGCCAGCCGCTACTTCAATATCCCTGAAATCTGAGCTTACTCCCGAAACCCCTAAGGCACCACACTTAGTATTTAAAAAATCATTCATTTGGTCAACGGTAAAGTTTTCTCTGCACATGATATAGGTTACAATTGCCGGATCTAAAGCACCTGAACGAGTACCCATCATAAGGCCGTCTAAAGGCGTAAAGCCCATAGAAGTTTCTATTGATTTCCCCCCGCGAATAGCACAAATTGAAGCGCCGTTACCTAAGTGACAGCTAATTAGTTTCAGATCACTTAAAGGCTTTTGAAGAAGAACTGCAGCTCTTTGACTGACATATTTATGAGATGTTCCGTGGAAACCATATTTCCGAATTCCATATTTCTTATAATAATCATACGGCAATCCATAAATATAACTGTTAGGTCTCATGGTTTGATGAAAAGCCGTGTCAAACACAGCTACTTGCGGAACCCCCGGCATCATTTTTTGGCAAGCCATAATTCCAGCAATATTGGGAGGATTGTGCAAAGGAGCCAACTCTACACATTCTTTAAGGGCTTTCATGACCCCTTCATCAATAACTACAGACTTAGAAAACTTTTCCCCTCCATGAACTACTCGATGCCCTATCCCACAGATTTCTTTTAGATCTTTAATAACACCATAGAGAGGGGATACTAATGCTTCCAAGACAAGTTTAATAGCCACAGTATGATTTGTAATCTCAGCCGTGATAACTTCCTTATCGCCAGATCCAGTGCGATGAGTAAGCACCGATCCCGGAAGTCCTATTCGTTCAACCAGACCCTTTCCTATGGCATTTTTTGTCGCCATATCTATAACCTGATATTTTAGCGAAGAGCTTCCACAATTAATAACTAGAATCTTCATTTTCTATACCCCTTTATTATCCAAGCTAAAAATAATATAAATAAGATTTAATAAAATATAGTCTTCCCCGAAAAAAGAAATTTCCATTTAGATAATAACGCCATTTCTTTCCACACAGGTTGTTTCATTTATAAAGTGTAGCATAAAAACCAAGCTTTTTTAACCCCTTACGCCATTATTCTCTTAATCTCAGAACATTTCGTCAACGCAATATTTCGTCCCAGCCTAATGCCTTCTTCGGCTCGATCAAACTGGAAACTTCCGATATGTCCAATATCAGGTTGTAATAGCAGATCAGCTCCATGACATTGCACCCGAAATACTTCATCCTCTAAAATCTCGATGGATTGCAGCAAGATGTCCATAGCACTGTTGAGTTTATTCATCAACCCTTTTTTAACATCGACAGCTAAAACTTTTTCTGCTCCCATTTCCCGGGCAACATGAATGGGTAATCGATTTTTAACAGCCCCGTCAACCAAAAGCCGACCTTGATAACGGTAAGGTTTAAAAAAGCCAGGAATCGAAATGCTGGCCCGAACTGCTTGAGCTACACTCCCTTCTTTAAATATAACAAGTTCCCCTGTTTCAAGATCTGTCGCCACAATAGCTAAGGGAAGTTTAAGATCAGCAAAGGTCATATCTCTGGTTAAAAGACGCAGAACTTCTAGTATCCTATCCCCTTTGATTAATCCTTCTTTGGAAACGGCTGGATCTAATACTTTTTTGGCAAACCCCGGGTAGGTCAACAGACGCTCAACGCGATAGAGATCCATACCAGCGCACCATAAGGCACCGAATATAGCCCCAGCACTACACCCGACTACGAGATCCATACTTATCTTTTCTTCCTGAAGCACTTGCAAAAAACCTAAATGAGCAAACCCCCGTGCACCTCCGGCACCTAAAACAAGCCCCTTTATTGGATTCACAGATTTTCCCTCCCCAAGACTTCTAGGGACAGCCATTCTTCCATATAAATTATGAAGGAAGGTGGGTTTTCATGTCCAATCTCATTCGTGTCCTGGCTTTAAGTCTTCTTGCCCTGGGAATGTTTATATATCCACAGGAAGTCCTCCGCTCAGCCGGTGAAGGCCTAACTCTCTGGTGGCACTTCGTCCTCCCTGCATTACTCCCGTTCTTTGTTCTTTCAGAACTTTTGATGGCCTCTGGTTTCGTCCACTTTTTAGGAGTTCTTCTGGAGTCTTTTATGCGTCCAGTTTTTCGCCTTCCCGGCAAAGCGGCCTTTGTTGTGGCCATGGGATATACTTCAGGATTTCCTATGGGGGCAGTACTTACTGCTAAGCTGCGCAACGACAAAGAAATAACCCGCGAAGAAGGGGAACGTCTCTTAGCATTTACTAACAATCCCAGTCCGGGCTTTATGTTCGGGGCAGTCGCTTCCGGTATGCTCGGTGAACCGACACTAGGGATAGTTTTAGCAGGTTCTGTGTATCTTTCAAATTTGATTGTTGGATTTCTCTTTCGATTCTATAAGGCAGCTCCTATATCCCAGCAAAGTTCTTCAATCCCTTCATTTAGAAGAGCTTGGCAGGAGATGAAACATGCCCAAAACAGAGAAAACCGCTCATTTGGGCAAATCCTAAGTGATTCAGTTAAGCAAAGTACAAACACAGTCCTTATGGTAGCAGGTTTTATGGCAATTTTTTCAGTAATCCTTCGTCTATTAAATCTTTGGCACGTTCCTTTATTATTAGCTACCCTCAGCCACAGGATTATCCAAATTTTAGAAATTCCCGTTCTACAGGCTTTTTTTAACGGACTCTTTGAAATGACCCTAGGATGTCAAGAAGCAATTCAAGCTCTTTCGACACTCAATCAGCAAGTTGCCATGCTCGCCCTTATTATGGGCTGGGGTGGACTTTCAGTATTTGCCCAAATTGCCGGTTTGATTAGTAGCACCGACTTACGCTTTTCCTCATTTTTAATAGCCAGAGTTCTTCATGGGTTCATCGCTCTTGGGCTTAGTCAGATTTTCCTTTCAGTTGCAAAGGTTCCCACCTCAGGCCTACCAGTTCGAATTGTTGACCCGTCGACCCTTTTCTGGAATAGTTGGCAGATAAGTGCTCTGGTATTCTTAGGTTGCATGTCTATTCTTTCCATTCTCGCTATTGTTCGCTTTCGCAACTAGGCGATAGGAATCTACTATATAACAAATAAGTCATATTTTCAAATCAAGTAATGAAACTGAGGTCCTAAGTCCCCAGCAAGACGCTGCTTCAGTTCTTACACTTCTGAAAGCTACGACCTTATACTATAAAGCACAAGGAAAAAGAGTGAGTACTTTACTCACTCTCCTCCACTTCAGACCGACCGGTTCGCTCTTCTTTTGCTAACCCCTTCAGCTCTTCTCTGTTCTGACGTAAGGCCTGCAGGGTTTCATACAGGCTTTTCTCAACATGTTTAAGCATTTCATCAGCATATTGAACAGCGCCAGTTTTTACTTCCCTGGCAAATGTTTGGGCCTGTTTAACAATGTTTTCCCCATAGTCCTGAGCTTGTTTAACCACTTCATTTTCTAAAGCCATCTTATCAACATAGGTTTTTCCTTGTTCAATAAGTTTTTGTGCTTCTGTCTGTGCTTCATCTAAAATACGCTGTCTCTCTTTTAAAACCCATTTGGCATTGGTGATTTCTTCTGGCAAAGCTGCCCGCACACGATCCAGCAATTCAAAGATTACAGCATCATCAACCAAAACCTTACCTGTCATAGGAATCTTAGTCCCATGATCTACAATTTCCTCGACTTCATTGATTAAACTTTGAATATCAGTTTCCATTATATCCTCTCCCTCGTCATACATCCATTCTCTGTAGATACCATATTTTCGTATCTCCATATTCCCCTGTTTTGCGAATTTCGAAGGGATAAATAACTCCTGTTAAATCTTCATCTTTGGCAGTCTCAGCGACAATCACTCCGTCAGGTGTTAAGTAGGCAAAATCCTTTATAGATTGGATTACTCTGGGAATAAGTTCCTGCCGATAGGGGGGATCCAAAAAGATGAGGTTAAAAACTTCATTTGGATATCTATCAATGAACTTAAAAGCATCCATCAAATGTAATTTTGTTTTACCAGCTACTCCAAGAAGACTCAGATTTCTCTGAATAACTTGATACGCGTCATAATTTTTTTCTACCAAAACTGCTTCACGAGAGCCTCTGGAAAGGGCTTCGATAGCCAAGTTCCCCGTTCCTGCAAAAAGATCTAATACCCGAGAATTTATGACCTTTTCTCCAAGTACGCTAAAAATCGCGCCTTTTACTTTGTCCGAGGTTGGGCGAGTATGTATTCCTTCAACTGCCTTAAGTTGTCGACCACGCATTTCTCCAGCAATAATCCGCATAAATCCTCCAAGATACATTATAGCAGTAATAATTTAACAGCTACAAGGGCTTGTCCTATTTAAGTTTTTTTTAATATTTTTAAATTTAAGACTCAATATATATTGTTTTCTATAAAATTAGTATACCACAGGCAAGGACTAAATTCCTTGTATTAAGTATATCGTTTTACATTTTATCACATACTAGACTTGGCTAATGATGAAACCATATAACTCATCGAATGCCTTCCCCCATCCAGCTCTTCCTTCGTTTTTCCTCTGTTCACTGGGTGCTTAAACAGCCCCAGTGACTTTTTTACAATTGCCATTATTATATTCTAAAGAATAAAGGAGTTTAAACCATGAAAAAATCAGAACTTTATCAACATCTTAACGTAAAACTTGATCTGGCAGTTGAAGCACACCAGATGTTACGTGGAGAAAGTGGGGAAGAAATACCGGGCGTCTTGATGAATGAACAACAACTTGAACACGCTAAAGTTACTATTATCACGGTTGAAACTGATGAAGGTGTAGAAGCTATAGGCAAGCCAAAAGGGCAATACATAACCATTGATGCTCCTGAAATACGAACAAACAATTATATAGTTCATGAAGATATTACACATGTTCTTGCTGATAGATTAATTGAGTTGATGAATCTCAAGGAAGACGCCAGTATACTAATCGTCGGCTTGGGTAATTGGAATGCAACTCCCGATGCTCTAGGCCCTCAAGTTATCGACAAAACGATGGTGACACGTCATCTGTTTAAACTATCTCCCGATGAGTTAAAAGGACAGTTGCGAAAAATAAGCGCTATTGCCCCAGGAGTCCTAGGTCTTACCGGTATTGAAACCGCCGAAATAATTAAGGGACTTGTAGAACATGTCAAACCGGATTTAGTTATTGCCATTGATGCCTTGGCCGCTAGCTCCCTGGAACGAGTTGGTACAAGCATACAGCTATCAGATACCGGAATTCACCCTGGTTCAGGCGTCGGTAATAGAAGAGCTGGGATCACTGAAGAAACAATCGGTTGCAAAGTAATTGCAATTGGGCTTCCGACGGTTGTTAATGCAGGTATCATTGCCCACGATGCAGTGGAAGGTGTATTTAAAGAATTCGTAACCAGTCCTCAGCTCTACAAACTCTATAAGGGAATAAAACCCGAAGTATTTAGTCAAATCATCGACGATGTTCTATCTCCATTTCAAGGCAATCTAATGGTGACACCTAAAGAGATCGACTCTCTCATTAAAATTGTTGCTAAGATTATTGCCGGCTCTTTAGCTATCAGCTTACATCCCGGAATTGATCGGGAAGACTATGAGCGGTATTTGCAATAGCGAAGAACAAATTTGTTTTTGGGCTGTTTAACGTTGGTTTTTAACAATTTTAGCTATTCTCGGGATATGAGCAATGGTAGTTGTTTAAAAATTTATGAAAGGGTCAGGATAAAACCTGACCCTTTCACATTATTCTATTCCTGTGGCGAATTCGGGAAACTTTTGTGTTTTCGATTAGCTATTCCAATCTCTTGAGCAACCTCGTACTTGAACCTCTCTAACTCGGGTGTCAACGGAATCATTGGTTTAGTCGATTTAGCCAAAAGTTTCCCCTCCTTAGATTTTTTAGAACAGCAGACCTACTTCGCTACTGTCTGCTTATTAAATTCTTTTTAAGATTTGCTCTTATTATTAGACATTATGATTAAGTTCATACTCGGCAATTCCTCCCAAAAAAGAGAGTAAAATAACAATGGTCAGTTACTTATATTTAACAATTTGCCTAATGTACCCCGATATCCTCCGGAGGAAACCTTAATTGTACTTCTTTAAGAAGCAAATCATACCTCTCAGGACTTTGCAAAATCTTTTGGGCCATCTGATAAGCTTTTTCAACAAGGTGTCCATCTCGAGAAAGATCAGCAAGACGCAATTCAGCTAATCCATGCTGTCTAATCCCTAATAACTCCCCGGTTCCTCTTAGACGCATATCCTCTTCAGCAATTTTAAAGCCATCTTCAGTCTGACAAAGGATATCTAAGCGTTGACTTCCCTTGCCTCCCGACATTAAAAAACAATAAGACTGTTCACTCCCCCGACCAACTCGTCCTCTTAGTTGGTGTAATTGGGCAAGGCCAAACCGCTCAGCTGATTCAATAACCATAACTGAGGCATTGGGTACATTTACTCCCACTTCCACTACTGTAGTAGCTACCAGTATATCAATATTTCCAGCATTAAAGGCCGCCATAATTTCTTCCTTTTCCAACCCCTTCATTTTGCCATGTAAAAGGGAGATGCGGTGATCAGGAAACCTCTCCCGAAGTTCTGTCACTTTCTGGGTTGCTGAAATAATATCCAGAGTTTCGGATTCTTCTACCAATGGACAAACCACGTAAATTTGCCTGCCTAGATTAATTTGCTCATCTAGGAATTTTTCCATTTTCGGACGTGCTCGTTCTGTCAACTTTCTAGTAATTATAGATTTTCGCCCCACAGGCATCTCATCAAGGATTGAAAGCTGCAAATCCCCATAAAGTGTCAAGGCTAAGGTTCTCGGTATTGGAGTGGCGGTAAGCACTAAAACATGAGGACTTTCTCCTTTGCTTTGTAACAAAGAGCGCTGTCTCACACCAAAGCGATGTTGTTCATCGGTGACAGCAAGTCCGAGGGCTTTAAACACAACTGTCTCTTGGATAAGCGCATGGGTTCCAACGGCAACATGGGCCTTGCCGCTGGCAATCATCTCCAATATACTCTCTCGAGAACTCTTACTCTGACTTCCTAGCAAACAAACCACACAAATGCCCAAAGGGGTGAATACTTTCTCAAGAGCGTTAAAATGTTGTATCGCCAAAATTTCTGTTGGTGCCATCATGGCCCCTTGATACCCCGAACCCACCGCACGCAATAATGCTGCCATAGCAACTGCGGTCTTACCAGATCCCACATCTCCTTGAACCAAGCGAGCCATTCCTTGCGATCTAGATAAATCATTGAATATCTCTTGAATTACACGCTGCTGAGCCAAAGTTAGTTCAAAAGGCAAGCCTTTGTAAAAACTCTGAAGCAATTCTTCTCCACCAGTAAGAGAGGGACTTCCAGTCCGAATAATTCCTTGGCGCAACCCAGCGACTGCTAATTGCAAAAAAAGAACCTCTTCCCAAACCAATCGTTCCCTTGCCTGGGATAGGCTGGTATAAGTCTTGGGAAAATGAATCTCTCGGTGAGCGAGAGAACGTTCCATCCAATCTCCTGATACCTCAGAGGGTAAGATCTCAGGAAACTCTCGCTCTACATTCTTTAGCACTCCTTGCATTAAGCTCCGGATCACTTTAGAAGATAGGCGGGCTGTCTCCGGATAGACTGGTAAAATCGTTTGTCCTTGGTTAGAGTTATCCGACGAACTATTAACATTCACCTTTTCGATATCTGTCGCCAATAACTCCGGTGTCTGTTGCTGCCAATTCACTTTCCCTGTCACTATAACTTGAGTCCCCACCGGGTATTGTTTGAGAATAAATGGTTGATTAAACCAAGTTGCCTGAAGTAAGCGGCCAGATTGCTCGATACTTAACTTTACCACTTTCAGCTTGCCACTAAGCACATTCCCCGCGACTACTTTTCCCTCAACGGTTGCTAATTCTCCGTCTTTCAGCTCGCTAATCATCCGCTTACGACGATCCTCATACCTTCGCGGATAATATTCCAGCAAATCTTTTATAGTATGTATCCCAAGCTGTCCCAGCAACTTGGCCCTTTCCGGACCAACCCCTTTGAGAAATTGTAAGGGGTTATCTTTTTGGGCTATAGTCTTACTCTTAGAACTTTTTTGATCCTCCAAAGACGAATTTGTAAATTGACGTCCCTGGCTTGTATTAAGCTTACCATGATCTTGTAGATTCTCCGTTTTTCTCGGCATTTGTCTAAAAGACCCATACTCATTAACGTCAAAATTCCGCTTTTCCTCGAGAGACATTAGAGGATTATCCCTTTTAGGTATCCCATTTTCCGAAAATCCTTTCTTACTAGAGGTACGTTCATTTTCAGCTAAAACACTGTCTGTAGCGGTCTGCTCTACTTCACCTGTTATTTCTGTCATAAACCTTCGAAGTTCGGAAAAGGCTTCTCTACGTCGAAGAGGACTTAAACTCGAATAGTTTTGCGCCAGCTTACTCAGTAACTCCAGATCCTTACCGGGGAATAGTTTTTCCAGTCTGGGAATAATCCCCTTCAAAAAAGCATTAAATCCCCCTAATACCCCCGCATTGGTGAAACCTTGTCTTTCCTCGGCAACCAATGCCCTTTGAAAATTGCTTAAAACTAATTGAACCTGTGCAAGTTTCATAGAAAATCAGCCTGAATTCGTCGTCCTGTCGGCGTCACTGCTAAGCCACCCTGGGCAGTTTCCTTTAAAGCACAAGGCATTTGTTTACCTACCCGGCCCATTGTATCTATTACCTCATCAATTGGAATTGCACTCCTCACTCCGGAAAGTGCCATTTCTGCAGCGGCTAAAGCAATAGTAGCACCTGTAGCATTCCTTTTAACACAGGGTACCTCTACTAACCCTCCTACTGGGTCACAAACTAAACCCAGCATTGATTTCATCGCAATTGCTGCAGCATCGGCAGTCTGTCGTGGAGACCCTCCCGCTAATTCAACCGCAGCCGCTGCGGCCATAGCAGCTGCCGAGCCAATTTCAGCCTGACACCCACCTTCTGCGCCTGAAACGCTGGCACGTTCAGTAAGAACCATCCCTAATCCAGCCGCGGTGAAAAGGGCTAGGATAATATCTCTATCCGAAGACTGGCATACCTCCTCAACCGTCAACAAGACTGCTGGAAGGACTCCACAAGACCCTGCGGTGGGTGCTGCAACGATCTTACCCATACAAGCATTAATTTCTGCTACTGCAAGGGCTTTAGCAATAGCACCGCTTATTTCCATCCCCACTAAGCTATTGCCTTTTTTCCTGTGTTCTTCAACTTTGGCAGCGTCTCCTCCCACCAGGCCTGACACAGAGCGCCGTGTCCCACTTAACCCTGCTTCTACGGATCCCCTCATAACCTTTAGGTTATTATTCATTCGTTCGAAAAGGGTTTCTTCCGTTTGCTCCAATTCTGCCATTTGATCTTCAAGTATAACTTCACTAAGTTTTTTTCCTTTAGATTCAGCCTCAATTACCCAATCTTCATAGGCTCGCATCTTGATTTCCTCCTATAATAACTTGGCTAACGCCAAGCCATAGGCTCAGGCGACAACCGTAGTTGTACTGATATTCGGTAAGCAGTGCTTTCTGCCCATAATTGCCATTATTATAAAGGCTCGATTGCCATTGCTTGTTCAATTTTAGGTAATTTCCTCATTAATTCAAGAACAGCTTTATCAATCGTCTGATCAGTCTCTAAGATCATCAGTGCTTGAGCTCCCTTTTTTTCTCGTGCAACACGCATACTTGCTATGTTAATTTGAGCAGTTGCTAAAAGAAGAGTCACTTGGGCAACTACGCCTGGGTGATCCTGATGTAAAACTACAAGTGTGGGATAGTCCCCTCGAATATCTACTTCATATTCATTAATTTTGCCAATGACTATAGTGCCACCGCCAATTGATGAACCGATTACCTGAAGATGAACACCTGTTTTTCCCTTTAAATCAAACTTCACCGTGTTCGGATGAACGTCCCCAAGATCTATGACTTCATACTTTACACTCAGACCCTGTTCCTGAGCGAGTTTCGATGCATCCGGTATCCGTTCATCATCAGGTAGCATACCCAGCAAACCAGCCAGTAATGCCAAATCGGTGCCATGCCCTTTACCGGTCTTGGCAAAGGAACCATGCAGAAAAATCGTTCCTTCAACAGGTTCTTCCCCTAAGATCTTTCGAGCCATTCCACCTAAGCGGACTGCTCCCGCTGTATGCGAACTGGATGGACCGACCATGATTGGCCCAAGCAGATCAAAAACATTACTCTTTGCCACAACGATTCCCTCCCGTATGTAGAAAACTTGGCAGACGCCAAGTCTAAAAACCACAACCTTAGTTTACACTTATATAAAAGAACCTCCGGAATAAATTCCGGAGGTTAACCTATTCCACACCAAAGATATAATAGTAGAGCGGTTGCCTACCGGGATGAATCTCAACTTCAATGTTCGAATTCTCTTCTCGGAGCCAATCTTGGAGTCGTTCAACATCTTCAAGTTTTGTGTCTTCTCCATAAAATATTGTAACCAAGTCATGAGTTTTCCATTCCATCTTATCGAGTGTGGCTTTTGCCACTTCATTTATGGATTTTCCAGTAGTCACTATAACATCTTCAACTAAGCCTAAAATATCACCGTCTAAAATCGTTAACTCTCCGTATTGAGAGTCCCGAACAGCATAAGTTACCTCTCCCGAACGAACACTGCTTAGTCCCCGCTCCATATTTTTAAGATTCGTCTCGGCGTCACCCTCGCCATTAAAGCTTAGTAGCGCAGAAATCCCTTGAGGTATAGACTTACTTGAGATTACATGGACTTGTTGCTCTTGTACAACATCTTTAACCTGACGAGCAGCCATAATGATATTTCCATTATTAGGAAGAATAAAAACTTGTTTTGCCTGAACCTTTCGGACTGCTTCGGAAAGGTCTTCCGTACTTGGGTTCATGGTTTGCCCACCATACACAACTTCATCAACTCCGAGGCTCATAAAAACCTCAGCAATTCCCTCACCCATTGCAACGGCTACTACTCCAAATTCTTTAAGAACCTTTTCTTCGTCTTTGGTTTCCCTTATAATCTCTTCCCCATTTTTATCTGTGTCTTCTTTCATAGAGTGAGCCATATTTTCATTCTGTTCTAACATATTGTGAATTTGCACCTGGTGCAATGTACCCCATTGAATAGCGTAATCTAAGATCTTGCCCGGATTTTTAACATGCACATGAATTTTTACAACTTCAGGTGTTCCTACTACTAGCAGACAATCTCCTCGATCTAATAAATCATGCTTTATTTGCTCAACACGTAAATCCGTTCCCTTTACCAAGAATTCAGTACAATAGGGATAGTCTAAGTTCTCAATTTGCAGGAACTCATGTTTAGCTTCGGTAGACCCGGCATCACCTATTTTTGAAGAACTATCTACTTCGTTGAAAGTTTCTACGATTAGAGTTTCTACGATTAGAGTTTCTCCGGTTAATACTCCAATCCATCCACCTAAAATAACTAGGAATCCCTGCCCCCCGGCATCTACTACCCCCGCCTGCTTAAGTACGGGCAGCATTTCCGGAGTTTTGGCCAAACTTTTAAAGCCCTGTTTCTGGGCCTCCTGAAGAGTCTCTAGTATGGTACCACCATTTTTGGCTATAGCTAAAGCAGCTCTTGCAGTCTCCTTCGAAACTGTAAGAATTGTACCTTCCACAGGTTTCATGACTGCCTTATAGGCTGTGTCAACTCCCGATTGAAGAGCCTGCGCAATTTGAAGAGCATTTGCAGTATTTAGCCCTTCTAAGCCTTTCGCGATACCCCTTAATAGCTGAGACAGTATAACTCCTGAATTTCCACGAGCACCCATTAAAGAGCCCATCGACGCTGCAGATGCAACTTCGCCGATAGACGGGCTATTATTTTTCTCGGCATCCTTCGCCGCAGACTGAATAGTCAAGAACATATTTGTTCCCGTGTCTCCATCCGGTACAGGAAACACATTCAGAGCATCAACATCGTGCTTTTTTAGTTCTAGGGCTTTCGCGCCGGACACCATCATTTGTTTCCATAGTTGTCCGTCAAGAACACTTATTATCTTTGTAGCTGCTGGTCTCAAAACCGTATCCCCCTAATCTTTGCCTACTCTAAAACGCGAACACCTTTTACGTTCACATTCACTTGGGACACGTTTAATCCCGTGAGCTTTTCAGTGGTATAACGAACGCGCTCCATAACACTGGCGGCAACTTCAGAAATCTTAACACCATATCCAACAATGATATAGAGGTCAATAACAACTTCATTGTCTTTAACCGTAACCACCACTCCGCGGGCTAAATTCTCTCGCCCCAACATATCAGCCACACCATCCGTAATTTTACGTGAGGCCATACCGACTAAGCCGTAACACTCAACTGCTGTGGCACCCGCAATCGTGGAAATGACTTCTTCAGAGATTTCAATTTTACCCAAATTATTAATAATTTCTTTTCCCATAAAGGACCCTCCCCTTCCGGTATCGTCCACGTTGAACTTATTCTACCAAGGAAATGAAAAATGTTCAAAGAAAAAGTAAAAAAAAATTTTCACATCCCAGAATTTTTCAAAAAAATTATTTACTTACATCGAAAACAGTACCTTGGTTCAAATTAATAAGCCTTAAAGAATTATTATCCCATGATAACCTGAAATTTCTCCCGGGAAAGCTTGCCAATACGAAGGACTTTTGATAGAATGTATAAGTGTCATTTCGGCTGCAAAGGAGGTTTAGCGCATGGCTAATGTTTGTGCTGTATGCGCCAAAGGAGTAGTCACTGGATTTCAAGTCAGCCACTCTCATATAAGAACAAAGCGAACTTGGAAACCAAACTTGCAAAATGTTCGTGCTATTGTGAACGGCACTCCTGCCCGGATCAAAGTTTGCACCAGATGCTTACGTTCCGGAAAAGTACAACGCGCTTAATGAATCAAAAGCCCGACATTTTGCTCGGGCTTTTTTCATTTTGCCCTCAATCCCAAAAACATAATCTAAAGCCTTTACGTCCTCCAAGGAAATCTTCGGAGGACTTTCTTTCTTCCCCCGACCCCACGTCACATGCTCCCCGTCGACCTCAGCCCAGAGGGCATGATTTTGCGCAGTGAACCCTTTTGGCAGAGTCGCGTCAATCGCGCTTAGATTTCGAAGCGCCAGCGTGGCATGGGTTCACATGCAGTAAAGCCCAGAGGTTTGCCAACGCTCGCTTCGGAATCAAGGGCGATAGCGACGGTGCCATGGGTGAGCGGAGCAACATCATGCCCTCCCCCGACCTCACGCCCCACGCTCCCCGTCGTCTCCAAGCCCAGAGGGCATGATGTTGCGCAACGAACCCTTTTGGCAGAGTCGCGTCAATCGCGCTCAGATTTCGAAGTGCCGGCGTGGCACGGGTTCACATGCAGGTAAGCCTGAGGTTTGCCAACGCTCGCTTCGGAATCGAGCGCGATAGCGACGGCGCCATGGGTGAGCGGAGCAACATCATGCCCTCTCCCAAATCTCCTGCAGCTCATCCACATCAAAATGATAATGCTCGTTGCAAAAATGGCATACCATCTCGGCTTTCTCATCCGAGATTAGGTCTGCTATTTCTTTTTTCCCCAAGGACACCAAGGTACCACTCAACCGTTCTTTTGAACATGTACAGGTAAAGCCGATAGGACGCCGTTCAAGGACATGGTACGAAAGCTGCCCCATCAAACGACTCAATAGCTGATCCATAGTTTCACTCTGAGCTACTAGCTCACTAATGCCCGTCTCTAATTGACCCAAGAGATTTTCTATCGTCTGAATAACCTCTTCCGATGCTCCCGGCAATAACTGGATCAAAAACCCACCTGCCCCCGCAACGTGATAATCTTTCTCCACTAAAACCCCCAGCAACAAAGCCGAAGGAATTTGTTCAGAGTTCAACAGATAATGCACTAAGTCTTCAGCGATCTCCCCGCTAACCAAAGGAACCATCCCTGTATAAACCTCGCCATTCTGTAAGCTTCTGCTAACGGACAACTCGCCACGACCAACCGCAGCACCTACATCAAGTTTGCCGGAAGCCTTAAGAGGCAGATCAACCAATGGCTCACGCACATAGCCTCTCACTTGCCCTTGCGCATTCCCCACAGCAACAACCCCTTGCAAAGGACCATCACCTAATAAACGTAAAGTAATACTCTCATCCCCTTTGAGAGAGCTGGCTAATATAAGAGCCCCAGTCATTAATCTCCCTAAAGCCGCTGTAGCAACTGGAGACATACCATGACGTCTGCGAGCCTCCTCTGCAGTATCCGTCGACTTCACTAAAACCCATCGAGCATTTCCTTCAAGCATAGTTCCAATCCATAATTCATCTTGTTGCATAATCGTCAAATCCTTTATAAAAATCTAGTCAAATATATTAACAAAAGCACCAGGCACATAACCTTAGCCTATCCCTATAATGCAATCATTACACCTATATAAGTGAAAGCAAATCAGAACCACCCAGAAACCTGCAGTCCTCTCTTAACATTAAACCACTCGCCCCCGACATCCCAAACCCCAGTCGTCCCCTGCCCAGAGGGTATGATTTTGCGCAGCGAACCCTTTGGCAGAGTTGCGTTTATCGCCCTTATATTTCGAAGCGCCAGCGTAGCACTGGTTCACATGCAGATTCACCCAGAGGTTTGCCAAAGCTCGCTTCGGAATCAAGGGCGATAGCGACGGCGCCACGGGTGAGCGGAGCAACTTCATGCACTCCCCAAACCAAGTCCCCCGACCCCACGTCCCAAGCTCCCCATCGTCCCCAGCCCAGAGGGCATGATTTTGCGCAGCGAACCCTTTGGCAGAGTCGTGTCTATCGCCCTTATATTTCGAAGCGCCAGCGTGGCACTGGTTCACATGCAGATTCGCCCAGAGGTTTGCCAAAGCTCGCTTCGGAATCAAGGGCGATAGCGACGGCGCCACGGGTGAGAGGAGCAACTTCATGCCCTCCCCAACTTCATGCCCTCCCCCTGGGCAAAACCGCTATAACCCAACCCTCATTAACCTCAACTACAGCCTTCTCACCTATAAAAACGTTACTAATACCCCTAGGACGCTCCTGTAGTAGAACACCTTTATGCAAGGGATAATACAACCCCTCTGTCGTAACCACGGCCTTCTCCGAAAGAGCTATCAGGGAAATTTCCTGTCCAGGGGCCCCCTTCATCTCTTCCCGCCCTTGAACAATCCATAACTCTTGTTCCGGATCAATTACGCGCAATCGATATCCCTTCCGAGCATAAGCAAGCATCAGTGCTACATTCCCTAGGAAATGATCAATTCGCTTTCCTGTTGCCCCATACAGCCATATGTCCTGTTCGCCAAGCAGGTCAGCCTTTTCCTCAGCGCGCAAAAGGGCTAACTCTAGATCCGTCTCATCCTTTTCACAGGGGTAACGTTCTATGACACATCCGGAATCTTTACATCGACTTAAGTTCTCTGGGGAAATGGAATCTAAGTCCCCAATTACCTGATCTGGCATACGCAAAGATAGGGCAGCATTGTTCGCTCCCCCATCTGCACAAATTAAAAAATGAACGTCTTTAAGAGCTTGCCTACCCCATTCATGATCCCAAGCTCCATTTGCTAAAACGGCAATTTTAATCTTACTCACCTTACTTCAAGCTAGCTGCCTGGCGAATATCTTTCACAGCCTGTTGGGGATCAGGTTGAGAGAACACAGCTGCACCAGCAACCAAAATATGGGCCCCAGCTTTGCCAACCACCGGTGCCGTTTCTAGGTTAATGCCGCCATCCACTTCTATCTGACAAGCAGATCGGGTTTGAGTAAGATGGTGGTGAAGCACCTGAATTTTGGGCACAACATTAGTGATAAATTTTTGTCCACCAAACCCGGGGTTGACTGTCATCAAAAGCACCATATCTAAATCTTCTAGAATATACTTTAGTCCGTCAAGGGGAGTGGAGGGGTTAAGGGCAACTCCAGCAGTCATTCCATGTTCCTTAATCTGCTGGATTACACGGTGAACATGAGGAGTCGTCTCCAAATGAAAGGTGATATGGTCGGCACCGGCAGCTGCAAAATCTCCTATGAATTTTTCAGGCTCATTAACCATTAAATGGACGTCAAAACGCATCTGTGATTGAGCCCTGATGGATTTCACTAAGGCCGGCCCAAAGGTTAGGTTAGGTACAAAGTGTCCATCCATGATATCGATATGCAAGACCTCAGCGCCTGCTTCTTCAACCAAATTCACCTGTTCTCCCAGACGAGAAAAATCCGCGGATAATATAGAAGGTGCCATTTGAATCACATTAATACTTCCTCTCTGCTTCGATTACTTCTTTTAAGAATATAAGGTAATGGTCGTAACGTATAGGAGAAATTTCTCCTGTCTCTAAAGCAGCCTTAATGGCACAATTGGGTTCTTTATCATGTAGACAGCTGTTAAATCGGCATTGGTTGCGGCGAATTGCGAATTCAGGGAAACAATCGGCTAATTCCGCCCGCTTCATCTCTGGCAAAAAGAGCGATGAAAAGCCGGGAGTGTCGGCTACTAACCCTCCTGAACAAACCATTAATTCAACATGGCGTGTAGTATGGCGGCCACGCTTTGATTTGTTGCTAATTTCCCCTGTTTTCAACTGAATCCCAGGAGACAGAGCATTAAAAAGGCTGGACTTCCCTGCTCCTGAAGGACCTGCCAGCACACTGATTTTATTAGTCAAACGTACAGCAATGTCGGCAATCCCTTGACCGGTTTTACTGGAAACTTCGAATACTGTGTATCCAATGTTTCGGTAAACATCCGTTATCTTAAGACCCTCTTTAGGGGCAGTTCCAGACTCCTCCTTATACTTATCTAATTTCGTAAAAACTATTATGGGCTCAATCTCTGCATCTGTCACTTGAATTAATAGGCGATCTAAAAGATTAAGATCAGGCTTAGGCGAGGTCATAGCAAAAACCAAAATTGCTTGATCTACGTTAGCTATCGTTGGTCGGGACAAGACATTCCGCCTAGTTATTACCGACTCAATAGTCGCCTTATCCTCCTGTTCCGGCAGGATATTCACCCGGTCACCTGGGATAAAATCCTGATCTTTAACACGAAAGCGACCGCGCAGGGAACATTCCCATACTCGGCCCTCCGCGTAAACATAATAGAAGCCCCCATATCCTTTGAGTAAAACTCCATCGATCATTTCTATTCCTCACTGACCATTGAGTTGGGGATGATAACATTGAAAAATCTTGATAAAGACTGAGCCAACATTACCTTGCTGTTGCTAGCTTGATCAAACATTCCTTGAGCCAATGGACCCGGCCCACTCGAGACAACCACATTGACCTCCGAACCCTGTTGAATACTTTCCCCCGGGTTAGGTGTCGTTCTTATCACAACATCTACTGGGTAGGTATTAGATCCTTCAGTCTCAATCTTCAAAATCAGCCTATTCTGATCCTGAAGTATGGTTTTCGCTTCAGCAGATGACCGACCTATAACATTGGGCATATTGATGGTCTGCCATTGGGGGCCCACGCTGATAGTTAAAGTAATATTACCATTTTTAGGCCAAGAAGCTTTGGGCATCGGATTCTGATCAATGACTGCATCTTTTGGCAGATTAGCATCCGGCACAGGCACAAATGTTATTTCGCCGGTAAAACCGGCATTTTGAATGAGATTTAAAGCATGTTCCTTTGACATATTTCCTGTTTTTACATCAGGAAATTGCCCCATATCGATCCCTTTACTAACAGTAAGTTTTATAGCCCTGCCAACCTTAACTAAGGATTCCGCTTCAGGATCCTGGGAAATGATTCGATCCTTTTCAACTTTATCATTAAACTCATAGGTAATCTCCGGATCACGAACTAATTCGGCCTGTTTTAAATAATCCTCGGCAACAGGAACAGTTTTACCTGCTAAGTCCGGAACCTTTGTAGACTCCACCGAAATAAAATTTTTTAACCAAAGCCCTCCGCCAACTAAGACAAAGAGAAGTACAAGGCCGCCAATAATCCAAAACTTACGTTTATTATTAAGATTATCGTTGGGCTTATTCGCTGCAGAGTCCTTTACATCAATTGATGCCAGAGCCCTGCCCATCCCTTGATGAGTCCTTGTTGCTTCCGGATCATCCTCTGGAAAAAGTCCAAACCACTCAATGGGCTGCCCAGCTTGAATACGGTTTAGATCTTCAAGTAATTCTTTAGCTGACAAATACCTTTTCTCTGGCATCTTGGCAATCGCCCGCATAATGACCGCTTCGAAGTCTTTTGTGATCCGAGGGTTAAGCTTACTCGGGGGAAGGGGCTCCTGTTGTAAGTGCTTTAACGCTATAGCGATAGGAGTTTCACCATCATAGGGCACTTTACCCGTTAAAAGTTCATAGAGCACGATTCCCAGAGAATATATGTCAGATTGTTCATTGCTTTGAATTCCTTTAGCTTGTTCCGGTGACAAATAATGAACTGAACCAACAATATCTCCAGTATGCGTAACAGTAGCTGAAGATACGGCTCGAGCAATACCGAAATCCGTTACTTTAGCATGTCCGTCCGCGGTGACTAATATGTTGTGGGGCTTAATATCCCGATGAATAATATGATTTTCATGAGCATTTTGAATAGCACCTGTTATTTGACGGGCAAGATTAATAGATTGCTCTGTGGAAAGAGGCGCATATTCACGAATAATCTCTTTAAGATTACGACCTTCCACAAATTCCATGACAATGTATTCTGTATCTCCGTCTTTACCCACATCATATATTGACACAATGTTGGGGTGAGACAAGCTAGCAGCAGACTGAGCTTCCCTCCGAAAACGACGAATAAAGTCTTCATCTGTTACAAACTGCTCTCGGAGAACCTTGATAGTCACAACGCGGTTAAGTAAAAGATCCTTAGCCTTGTAAACAATCGCCATTCCACCGGCTCCAATTCTCTCTAAAACCTCGTATCGTCCCCCGAAGATTTTACTCATTTTTTGTCACCCACTTTCTGATTCAGTGCTTCCTGCATAATCTGTCGTGCAATAGGAGCTGCGTTCCCGCCTCCGGTTCCTCCATTTTCTACAATTACAGCTACTGCAATCTGAGGATCGTCTGCCGGAGCAAAGGAAATATACCAAGCATGGGTTAATACATCCCCTCCAGGTTCTGCCGATCCTGTCTTTCCTGCAACCTGAACATTAGGCAAGGCCCCCGGCGCGGCTGTTCCGTCTGTTACCGCAGTGACCATAGCACTGGTAATCTTATCTGCCTCCTCTTTAGAAAGGGCAGTCAGCCACGGTTCAGGCTTCTGTTCAAATAATACATCTTGTGATGAATTAAGAACTCTCTCAACAATATGCGGTGTCATAATAACACCGTGGTTGGCAATACCCGCTGTCATTAGGGCCATATGAAAAGGACTTACTAAAACCTCACCTTGTCCAAAAGTACTGGCAGCCAGCAGGTTTGTATTTAAAGTTGTAGGATTCATAGACTCCTTTGTAATTGAACTTCTGGGTACGTTTAGTTCGAAAGGAATCTTTTGACCAAATCCAAAACCTTTGACAACGGAAAGGAAGGTCTTATCCCCGGCCTGAACTCCGAAGGTCGCAAAATACGTATTACAGGATTCAGCCAAAGCCATATTATAATTAACCCAGCCATGGGCTTTATCATTTTGCTCAGGAATCACTTGTCCATTAATGATTGTCGATCCCTGACATTGATATAAATCGGTTGTATTCACTCCACTCCGAAATAACGCTGCAGAGGTAACAACCTTCATAGTCGATCCTGGTGGAAAGAGGGAAAAATATCGATGCTCTAAGGGTCTTTGCTTTTCAGCCAGAGACCTCTTTTCCTCTTGGCTAATTAATTCACTCCATCTTTGATCGAGATTAGTAGGATTAAAGCTGGGTTGGCTTACCATGGCCAATACTTCCCCTGTTCGAGGATCTATAGCCACCGCAGCTCCCTTTTTTCCTTTTAGGGCATTATAAGCTATATTCTGCAAACGTGAATCCAAAGTAAGAACCACATCATTCCCTTGCCGCGGCAAGGCAAAAAGCTGCTGAACTGCTTGGGTCGGAGTTGCATTCTTAATTCCTAATAACCAGTCAGCCAGACTTCCCTCCAGTCCCGCTGAACCGAGCTTTACCGATGAATAACCCAGGACCGGTTCAAACATTTCACCTTTAGGGTAAGTTCTGACCTTCTTTCCCTCAACAGTTTGAGTTTGGGCTATTATTTCGCCGTTGCGATCAAAAATTCCTCCCCTTGTCACACGGCTTTCCATAAGAATCAATCTTCGATTCGCGGGATTCTGAAGTAACGTATCTGCTTGAACAACCTGCCAATACACTAACCCCAGACTTAAAACAAAAAAACTAAAAGCCATGCCTAATGCTACTTGACGTACCCCTCGCATTATGTTGCATACTCCCTTCCGCGATTCTTGCTGCTGTGTGAACTAACCGCAGTTGCGTTAGAAATATTGAGTAAAACCCCCAATAAAATAAAATGAACTATCAGGGAACTACCGCCATAACTTACCCAAGGAAGAGGAATTCCCGTCAAAGGAAGCAACTTTGTTACCCCGGCAAGAATTATTAGGGTTTCGGTACCGAGAAGAATTCCAATCCCTGCCGCCAAAATTTGCCCAAAACGATCTTTAGCCCTAAGACTTATAGAGAAGGCTCTCATAACTACAATCAGAAAAAGCACTAGTACAGCCATTGCTCCGGCAAATCCCAGCTCCTCGGCAATGACAGAAAAAATAAAATCGCTTATTGCTACAGGCACTGTCGAGGCACCAATCCCATTCCCCAAACCTGTGCCCAAAACTTTCCCACCGCCGATAGCGAACAATGATTGGGCTATCTGGTACCCCATGCCGTTGGGATCTTGCCAGGGGTTCAACCACACGGATACTCTAACCCGAACATGTCTAAAAAGCATATATCCAACAGTGCCAGTTAACAGAAAAATGGGCAACGAAATTCCTAAATACAACTTCCGCTCTGTTACAACATAAAGCATGAGGACAAAAAGCATATAAAACACTAAGGCTGTTCCTAGGCTTTTCTGGGCAGCCAGAATCCCTAGGACAAAAGCAACCATAATCATAAACGGTCTTAAGGTTCGCCAATCAGGCAAGGAGATTTTTCCCCATTGAACTGTCCCAACTCGGAGTAATTCTTCATTTTCTTCTAAATATGAAGCCATAAATAAAAGCAAGACCAGCTTAACAAACTCTTCCGGCTGAATTCCAATCCCTGCGATCTTAAATGAACTTGTTGCCCCACCTTGCTCCGAGCCAAACAAAAGGGTAACTAACAATAGGCCTACCGCTAAGAGTCCCCATATATATCTAAACCTGCCAAAATAGCGATAATCTCTGATTGACCATAACACAACATAGAAAATTAACTGACCAATATTAGCCCACCAAAACTGATGTAAAGCTACATCCGGATTAATTCTCACGACAAAAATCAGCCCAATTGCCATAATAGCCTGGACTACAGGAAGAATATAGGGATCTCCTTGAAAATGGAAAAGGTGCTCCAAGATGCTGCCAATAAGAACAATGCCCGTAAAAATTAATGCTTGCCAAAGAAGCCTGCTTGAATCAGCATCTAAATTCAGCAAACCCAGTCCTATCCACATCATTCCTAAAATCAATACTCGTAAGATTAAACGCAGAATCATAGTATTACTCCATAATACAGCATAAGGCTGTAAAATTATCTGGGGCTCCTCTTTCCAGCGTCAGATTTCTTAATTTTTCAAACCGTTCTTCCCAGGAGCTGGGTTCAAGAAATTCTTCCGTTAGTTCCTGGTCGCTGATCATATTTGAAAAGCCATCTGTGCATAGGAGGAATACATCTTTCGCTTGCAAACCAATGCTCCTACAATCTACTTCAATGGTGGGATCTGCTCCAATTGCACGCATTAAGACATTGCGTTGAGGGTGTTTTTTAGCTTCATCGAGTGAGATCTGGCCTAATCTAACAAGTTCGCCAACTAAGGAATGATCCATAGTTAAAGGTGTCAGCATCTCATTGCGCCATAGATACGCTCGACTATCACCAACATGGGCAATAACTACTTTCTCATCCCGGATCAACAATACCGTCAATGTTGTCCCCATACCCGCATTTTCCGGTTCAGTCAATGACGATTCATTTACCACCCGATTTGCTTGAATAAAGGCTTCAGTTATTCCATTTTCCAAGGCCAGGTCTTCCAGCCCCTCCAGGCGAGGAATCCACATCTCCAGCTCATGCAAGGCCACGGAAGAAGCCACTTCACCTGCTCGGTGTCCTCCCATACCATCCGCAACAGCATAAAGACCTTGGTCTGATAATACCAAAAAAGAATCCTCATTATTTTTTCGAATACAACCTTTTTCACTAAAGCTTAGAACTCTCATTTTGCCACCTCGAGTATTGGAAGGTAATGCTTCCAATTTTCACATAGTCTCCAGCTACCATTTGAACCGGAGAATGGATTTGCTCTCCATTAACCCAGGTTCCATTCGTACTTCCCAAGTCTTCTAATATAGTTTGTCCTTTTTGCAACCGAAAAACAGCGTGATCAATGGATGCAAAATGATCCGGCAAAACAATATCGTTATGCTTGCCTCTTCCTACACGCAGCCCCTTCCCATCTACTTTAAAGACGCGCCCTCGTGAAAGGGTTTCTCCGCCGGTAAGAACCTCTAAACGCCCACATTCATTCGATGAGCGTTGAAAAACTCCCTTCATTTGGAGATCCGCCAAAAGAGCTGTAAAAATGCGAAATATAAAAAGGTAGATCAGGGCAACAAAAGCAAGCCGTCCTATCACTAAAACAAATTGCATACAATCCTCCCAGTCGAAAATAGAGGTTGAACACCACTAATTCTCCATAACATCACGGCAGAGGGGATCTTTGTATAACCAATGTACTTTGTCCGATGGTTATACGATCTCCGGGGGCGGTTGTATGATGGGTGATTCTTTGACCATTGACAAATGTTCCATTCGTACTTCCTAAGTCATCAAGCCACCAACCGTTATCTCCTCCCGGGGCAATCTTTAGGTGTCTTCTGGAAATTTCTGGATCATGAAGCACCAAATTACATTGGCTATGACGACCAACAATAGCTTCTTCATCCTGAAGTGAAAACCTCTGCCCCATATCCGGCCCTTCTATAATTTCTATATAGTAATTTGAATTCCTGCCGGCTATTCCCTCGACTGACAAGTTATTCTTGATACTATCTCTAAAGATTGTCGTGCTTTCTCGCCAGTTCGATTGATTAAGTTGAAGTTGTTCGTTATCTTTGGCTGTCTCCTGATCATCCTCTCCCCAGTCAACGACAATTGAGTCATCAAAATCTACTTCAATAGCCATTTGCCGGGGACTAACAGTCTCATCAGAATGCAACTCTATAGCAGGCTTAGTTAGGAATGTATAACCATTACGTTCTGCCTCTGCAAACAAGTATTTTGATAACTCAATGAGAAAAGCATCTCCAAAACTTGCTATTGGCCCCCAATCCTTGGAATGGAGGTATACCCGGTAAATGTTGGGTACATATACTTGAGAGATGCTTACCTGCTTATTTTTAAGCATTGCCTTCACAAGTTCCTTGGCGATTTCTACTGGTTGAAGGCGGGAGGCACTTTTTTTAAATGCTTCAGTAAAGAGAAACTCGGCCATCCCTTCAAATCGGGCCAATAGGCTCATACTAACTTACCCTCCCACTGTCGGCGAAGTTGACCGCAAGCTGCATCAATATCTGTACCCCGTTCTTCACGGGAAGAAACAGAAATCCCCGCATCTTCTAACACCTGGGCAAACTTCACAATTTTCTCTTGACTAGGACGCTCCATACCAGTTCCAACTACTGGATTGACCGGAATCAGATTAACATGTCCTAACTGACCCTTTAATAATCGAGCAAGAGCTTCAGCTTCAGCTGGCTTCGAATTATCAGCAGTCAAAGCAACTTCAAAGGTAATCCGGCGATGAGTTATTCTGCTATACTCCCTACATGCTTCCATTAGTTCGCTCAAAGGATAGCGGCGATTCATAGGAATTAATTTATCTCGCGTGCTATCGTCTGCTGCATGAAGGGATACTGCAAGACCCACTTGAGAATTATCCTTAGCCAACTGAATAATTTTTGGTACAACTCCAGACGTAGAAATTGTCATCCTCCTCATACCAATATTCAATCCCTGAGCTTGATTCAAAACCCGGATTGATTTAAGAACCTGATCATAATTGAGCATGGGTTCTCCCATTCCCATAAATACTATATTCGTTACTTGAAAATCGGGATCCTCTTGCTGAATATCTTGAGAAATATCTAATACTTGACTAATAATTTCGGCAGCACTCAAGTTGCGTTTAAAACCTTCTAAGCCTGTAGCACAAAACGCACACCCCACAGGACATCCAACTTGAGTTGACACACAAATAGTATGTCTATCCCGAGCTTTTAATCTGGCATAATCCATCAAGACACACTCAATCGTCTCACCATCTTCAAGACGAAACAAATACTTTCGCGTACCGTCCTTAGAGCGTTGCTCACGAACCTTATTTAAGACAGAAAAATGCAAGTGATTGCTTAATGTTTCCAGGTCACTTTTACTTATGTTTTTTATATCAGCCCAGGAACGCACAGCTTTTTGTTGCACCCATTGAAACAACTGGATTGCCCGAAATCTTTTTAACCCTATTTTCTGACAGATCTCAATCAGTTCATTTTCTGAACAACCGCGCAGCTCAATTTTTTCCATAATAGTTATTATTCACCCAATTCATTCCAGTTAAACTTCCTAATTAATAAAAATTGATTTATTCTTGCGGATTAGTACGCCGAAATTTTGCTAAAAAGAATCCATCCGTCCCATGACGATGAGGCATAAGCTGTAACATCCCTTTGTATGCTTGTTGAATATCTCGCTTCTCCTCAAGTTTAAAGGGGAGATCTTCAACCAGATTAACCGGTTCAAATTCCGGATGGGCAATCCGAAACTTCTTAACAAGTTCGAAGTTTTCCTCAGGCTCGATTGTACAAGTTGAATAAACGAGAGTTCCACCATCTTTGACACAAGATGCAGCCCGTTCTAAAATTGCAAATTGCAAAGAAGGTAATTCCAGAAGACCTTGTTCTTCTTTCTGCCAGCGCAGATCGGCTCTGCGTCGAAGAACTCCCAATCCGGAACAGGGAACGTCAACAAGAACTCGATCTTGGGATTCCAACCTTATCCCAGGCAAATCTCGCGCATCGCCGAACTGAGGCTGAATAATTGTTATACCAAGTTTCGTCGCTAACTGCCCAATAAGTTCTAACTTGTGATTATGGATATCAAAGGCTTGGATCTCACCTTTGTTTTGCATTAGCTGAGCCAGATGTGTGGATTTTCCACCCGGAGCACTACAAGTATCTAATACAGACTGTCCTGGTTTCGGATCAACCACATGGGCAACCAACTGGGAACTTTCATCTTGAACGGTAAACAGCCCCTCCTGAAAGCTTGCCAGTTGTTCTAAAGCACCAAAATCTTGAATCTTTAAGCTCTCAGGCACTAAGAGCCCTAATTCCACGCTAATTCCCTCACTAATTAGACGCTCTTTCAAAGCCTCTCGTGAAATTTTCAAGGTATTTGTTCTAATCCAAGTTTGAGCTGGCTCATTATTAACTTTGCATAAAGCTTCAGTTTCCTGAGCTCCCCAGCGTTTCAACCAACGTAGAATTAACCATTCGGGATGTGAATAGCGTACTGAGAGATAACGAGCCGGTTCACGTTTCAGATCCGGCCAAGGAATATCCCATCCCTTTTCCATAACCTTACGTAAGACTACATTTACTAACCCAGGAAATTTGGGATAGTTTTTGGCTAATTCGACACTTTCATTAATTGCTGCCGCAGGGGGAACTTTGTCCACATAAAGAATTTGGAAAGCCCCAATTCGTAAAATTGCCCTGACTTCGTGAGGAAGTGACGACATTGGTTTGCTCAAATGCTTTCTTAGAGCGTAATCTAGGGTTAATCTATGCTTTAGCACACCATTTACCAGAAGTGTTACAAATTGTCGATCTCTAGAATCTGTCAACCTGGAGATGTTTTTTTGCAAAAGGAGGTTAGCATAGGCACCTTCTACTTCCACACGTGTCAGCAGATTGACAGCCATTCCACGAGCTGTCTCTTTAATCATCACTTCTACCCCGAGCTATCAGCATGAATCTCAGTAATTGGAGGATCGCTGCCAAAGCGGCTGCAACATAAGTTAAAGCAGCTGCATTTAACACGGAACGTGCTCCGCCGATTTCCTCGCTCCCCAGCATTCGCCCTTCTTGTAAAAGAGATAAAGCTCTACTGCTGGCATTATATTCTACTGGAAGAGTAATCACTTGAAAGAGTACAGCAAAGGCAAAAGCAAAGATCCCGAGTTCCAGGAGCCACCCATAGGTCGGCATAAAAAGACCAATCATAATTAAAATCGGACCTGCCCCACTGCCAATATTGGCAACAGGTACAAATGATGATCTGAGCTGCATGGGAAAATACCCCGAGGCATGCTGTAATGCGTGCCCTGTTTCATGGGCCGCTACAGCGATAGAAGAAAGTGAGCTGCCATAAAAAACGTCCTCACTAAGTCGGATAATCCTGGTTCGCGGATCGTAATGATCAGAAAGTCGTCCTCCAACCGGTTCCACGCGCACATCGTAAAGACCATTACTATTCAAGATACCTCGGGCCACCTGCGCTCCCGTAAGTCCTGACTGGGCACGAACTTTCGAGTAACGATTATAAGCAGAAGATATCTTAAATTGAGCATATAATGAAAGTAATATCGCCGGAATTAGAAGCACCATCGTCGGATCCCAAAAAAACATAAGCTAACCTCCTTTTATAGTTAATAATCAGCTTAACGGATTTACTCAAAAACTTCTCCAACCTGACCATGGCGGCCGTTCAAAAAATCCCGAGCCGGCATGGAGCGTTTTCCTGCCGGTTGAACCTCAATCACTCGCAGAATTCCCTCACCGGTCTGAACAAGTAAGCTGTCTCCCAGCACTTGAATAATCTGACCAGGGCGATAGACCGCCGCCTTGGATTCTGGATGTTCAATTTCCGTTCCTACAACCTCATCTGGTGGAAAAAAGGGTAAGCTTTGCCAGACTTTGAGGTTTTCTCCCCGAAACATGGCAAACGCACCAGGCCAAGGGTTTAATCCACGAATTTGATCATGTAAATCAACCGCCCTACGAGACCAATCTAATCCTTCATGCTCTCGTTTTAGAAGAGGTGCATAATTGGACTCCCCTGTTTGAGGCGTCGGTATGACTCTTCCTACTTCAATCAGGTTTAAAGTATCAACTAGAAGCTCTGCACCTATAGTCGCCAACTCATCGTGAATTTCTCCCGTCGTTGATTCAGGTGTAATGATAGTTTCCCGTTTTAGGAGCATATCCCCTGTATCTAGCCCTTCATCCATCAGCATAGTGGTTACTCCCGTAACGGTTTCTCCCTTCATAACCGCCCAATGGATTGGGGCTGCTCCGCGATAAGCCGGAAGCAGGGAAGCGTGGACATTGATACATCCATGTTTAGGCAATTTAAGGATCTCTTTAGGGAGAATCTGCCCGTATGCCACCACAATAATACTCTCGGGAGCTAGATCCTTTAGTTGTTGAATCCAGTCCTGGTTTTTGATTGAGATAGGTTGATAAATAGATAGCCCTAATTCTTCAGCAGCAACTTTTACGGGACTGGGTTTTAGGTTCTTCCCACGGCCGGCCGGTCGATCAGGTTGAGTGAAAACTCCTACTATATCATGACCACTCTCTGCCAAGGCTTTTAATGTAGGTACAGCAAAATCAGGGGTACCCATAAAAACAACACGCATATTAATCCCCCTATCGTAGTTCGATGTTCCTGGTTAGATTAGGCACAGAACGTTAAGCTCGATAGGTTTTCTTCGCAACATCTACAAAGAGTATTCCTTCAAGATGATCGATCTCATGCTGTAACGCCCGAGCTAATAATTTCTCCGCTCGAATATCAACCATCTCTCCTTTTCGGTTTAACCCTTGAACCCGAACTTTCGCAGCCCTTACCACGTCTCCAGTCATATTGGGAATACTTAAACACCCTTCTTCAGCGCTGTTAGCTCCTTCCTTTTCCAAAATTACCGGATTAATCAGCTCTACCAGCACATCGTCCACTTGAACGACAATCACTCTCTTGGAAACCCCAATTTGCGGGGCCGCCAACCCTACTCCCTCTGCGGCATGCATTGTATCCACCATATTATCCAAAAGCTTAATGATCGATTCGTTAACTTCTTTAACCTCTTTAGCCTTTTCACGCAGAACATCTGCACCAATTTCTACAATTTGATAAACAGCCATTTTCTGATTACTCCTTTCATAATAAAACCCTTACAAAGTATCTAAGAATTAAAACTAAATAAAATTTTTGGGTTCCCACACCATTAACTTGAGAGTGGGTCAACCTCAATGTTTAACATAATTCCATTACTGGCCGAACTTCTAAAAAATCTCTGTACTCCCTGATGTAAAAACTCCCTAAGTAAATCCTGCCGTTTTCCTTTGACAGAAATTTGCCATCTCCACTGGTTCCTGAGTCTAACTAAGACGGCCGGCGCGGGGCCAAGAATATCCAAGTCAGTATTTCCAAATTTAGGTTCCAACATTCCTTGTTGTAAGCAAGCGCCTAATTCATTAGCTCCTTTAATAACGCGATCCTCTTTCTCATGCAACAGTAACACTCTTATGATATGTGTATAGGGTGGATATTTTCGTTCTTTGCGATAACGAATCTCCTCCCAAAAAAAGCCTTCAAAATCATGGTGTGAGGCTCTTACTACAGCACTATCATGGGGGGAGTAGGTTTGTATTACCACCTCACCAGGTTTTGTACTCCGGCCCGCTCGCCCGGCAACCTGAGTCAAAAGCTGAAACGTACGCTCCCGGGCTCGAAAATCTGGCATGTTAAGAGTCTGATCCGCAGCAATAACCCCAACTAAAGTAACATTAGGAAAGTCTAAGCCTTTGGCCATCATTTGCGTTCCTACAAGTATTGAAGCTTCCTGGTGCCTGAATTTGTTCAAGATTATGTTATGTGCTTCAGCAGACCTGGTTGTATCAAAATCCAAACGTAAGATAGAAACCTCTGGCAAGAGACCTTGGAGTTCCTCCTCCACACGTTGAGTTCCCTGCCCAAAAAACCGAATATATCTACTTTTACAATTGGGACAAGTATGGGGCGGCAATTCTTGATGGTCGCAATAATGACATCGCATCGCCTGCCCTTGAGTATGATAAGTTAAGGCAATCTCACAATTGGAACAACTGACTACATACCCACAATCACGACAAATGACAAAGGTTGAATACCCTCTCCGATTCAAGAAAAGCATGGCTTGTTCGCCGCGAACCAGCCTTTCCTGTAATTTTTGCTGTAAGGTCAGAGAGAATATACTTCGGTTACCCTGGCGAAGTTCCTCTCGCATATCCACGATTTCAACAGTCGGCAGTACACTCTTTCCGATCCTCGAAGTCATAGTTAACATACGTATTTTACCTGATTGCGCCGCCGCATAGGCTTCTAATGATGGTGTTGCACTTCCAAGCAGAACCACACCTTTGAGTTGATCCATCCTTTTACGAGCAACATCCCGCGCATGGTATTTCGGGTTTTCATCCTGTTTATAGGCCCCATCGTGTTCCTCATCCAAAATAATCAGGCGCAAATTGGGCAAAGGAGCAAACACTGCGGAACGTGCACCAATCACAATTCGTTTGTTCCCTGACACAATGTCCGCCCAGGCCTTCATCTTATCCCGCTGACGTATACCCGAGTGCAAGATAATAACTTGCTCTCCGAATTGACTCTCGAAATAACGTGCAACTTGTGATGTTAAAGATATCTCAGGCACCAGAAGAATTGCATCCCCACCTTGTGCCAAAACCTGAGCAATCAATTCTCGATAGACAGCTGTCTTTCCGCTTCCGGTTACACCATGTAATAATACTGTTTGAGACGCACCTGCTTCTAGCGAACTCAACACACCCTGCACAGCTGATGACTGCTCCCTAGTCAACTCGTAGGTTCTATCCCTCGAAGTTTCCAAATTTTTTGTCTCGTTTTTTTGCCCTGCAGCAGTTGACTGCTTAAGAGAAGAATCTTCTCTCGTCGTAAGAAAGCGAACCTCTTTTTTTACCCATCCTTGTTTGAGTAGTTTCTCAAGCATCCCCTGGGTGACATCCGCTCGCTTTAAGAAAGTTTTCAGAGGAATAGCCTTCTTTCTTGCCCGGTTAAGAACAATTAGGGCCCTAAAAGCCTCAGAATCCAGCCATTGCAGAGCCTGAATATCTGTATCCTCCATTGTTGCCAATGGAACAATCCACTCTTCCACCTTCCCTTTTAGGAGCGGCCAGACTGTATGTAGGCTTTGAGCTACAGAACAGACTGTTGTTTGCGCCAACCATTGGGAAAGTTCAATTAAATCTTCAGGAACCAGACTATCCCTCTCGGCAATTTCTAACACGGGTTTTAGATTGATACTATCTAATCCCTCTGGCAGATCATTAAGCAAATTGACTACAAGCCCTTGAACCTTTCGATTTTGAAGCGGGATCAGCACTCTCATTCCAGACTTTATACAAAGATGCTCTGGAATACTATAATGATAGCTCTGATCCAGACGCCGATTTGCTACATCAACCAATACTTCAGCATAGCGAAACATGATGCGGCCTCCTTCATTAAACGATGTTAAACAACAGCGCTAATGTCAATATTGGTCAAAATACATTATATCAAATCTTAGCTTTGTATTACAATTTAAAACACTATAAGTGACTATAAATCAACATTATTAAGATTAATTTCACAATCTTTCATAACAAAAAACAAATTTCTCTTGTCAAAGTAGAATAACTTATGATATGCTTTAGAACAGTTAAATCCTTTGCCTTTAAATTAGTCCCGTGAGACTAAGAAGGGAATGGCGAACCATGATTTTAACATGGACACCTCTTTCTTGCTTGCGGGCGGGGAAGAGGTTTTTTGTTAGAAAGAGGAGGTTAATTATGTCGACAGAAGTTCAAATTCACGAGAAGCTCCCCCTTGCCCAAGCGATTCCCCTCGGTTTACAGCATGTCTTTGCCATGTTTGGCGCAACAGTCTTAGTTCCTTTTTTGACCGGTCTGAGTCCTTCAGTAGCTCTCCTTTCTTCAGGAATCGGTACTATTATATTCTTATTACTAACCAAAAGCAGAGTTCCTGCCTATCTTGGTTCCTCATTTGCTTACATTGCCGCTTTAACCACCTTCGTTCAATCCGGTAA
Organism: Desulfosporosinus meridiei DSM 13257; assembly: GCF_000231385.2. Classification (NCBI taxonomy): domain Bacteria; kingdom Bacillati; phylum Bacillota; class Clostridia; order Eubacteriales; family Desulfitobacteriaceae; genus Desulfosporosinus; species Desulfosporosinus meridiei. The sequence goes on from NC_018515.1 coordinate 3,937,792, forward strand.
CACTTCCGGAGCTATGGGCGGAGTTTTGGCAGTTGGTGTCGTATACATCGTCCTGTATCTGCTGATGGCTGCTTTTGGAACCCAATGGATTCATACCATTGTCCCCCCTATTGTAGCAGGTCCCGTGGTTGCCATTATCGGTTTAAGCCTGACTCCGGTAGCTGCGAATATGGCCTCCGGCAATTGGTATATCGCCGCTTTCACCTTAGCCGTTGCAGCTCTACTCTCCGTTTATGCTAAAGGATTTTTTAAGATTATCCCTATCTTGGTCGCAATCATTATTGGTTATATCGTTGCAGCGGGCGTAGGACTGGTTGACTTCACACCTATTTTAGCTACCCTTACACTGGACAAATTTTTCCTCTTCCCGGTTCAATTAGGAAGTAATTTTCAACTCCCCAGCATAGACAAAGCAGCCATCTTAGTAATGGCTCCCCTAGCTATGGTGACCATTATTGAGGATTTAGGGCACATGATAGTTCTGGGCAACATCACTCATTCCGATCCTATTAAAAATCCCGGATTTCATAGAGTTCTCTTGGGTAACGGATTAGCTACTGCCGTAGCCAGCTTTATCGGCGGCCCTCCTGTCACTACTTATGGTGAAAACATTGGAGTCTTAGCAGTGACAAGAGTATACAGCACCTTTAATATCTGGATTGCCGCCTTCCTGGCCATCGCCTTTAGTATGATTAACCCTTTACAAGCCGCCATCATGTCTATTCCTACAGCGGTAATGGGCGGGGTTTGTATACTTCTTTTCGGAATGATCGGCGCAGCGGGCTTACGAACACTTATCGAAGCTAAAATAGATTTCTCCGAAACAAAAAACCTTATTATCGCCTCCGTTATCTTTGCTCTTGGAATAGGACTTCCGGAACACAGCGTAGCCTGGGCAACCGTTGTCGGAATAACCTTAAACCTTGTTTTGAGAGGTCACTCAGAAAACGCCAGTGCTAAACTTAATAAGTAAACCATGGTTAAAGGACGCGTAAGCGTCCTTTTTCTTTTGATTAAGAACACAAAAACCGGGGGCACCATCACTAAAAGTTGGTGTCCCCGGTTGTATAAAAATTCATCTTTAAAGTACAGGGAAATTAAGTGTCTTCATCGCCTTTTCCATAATAGCCTTATCTTGCACTCTAAGCACAACTAAGGCCTGCTCGTTCTCTTTCTCAACAAAGGCATACATGTATTCTACCACTACATCCTGTTGGACAAGCTGGTTTAACACCTCAGCAAGCCCGCCAGTACGGTCAGGAACCTTGAGCACCCAGACAGGAGTCAAAGAAACCACAACTTTTCGTTCACGCAATTTCACGGCAGTTCCTTCAGGATCATCTACGATGATTCTAAGCACTCCATAATCTTTGGTATCAGCCAATGACAAAGCCCGTAAATTAACCTTGCATTCAGCGAGAAGACTTATGACCTCCGCTAATCGTCCTTTGGCATTCTCTAAAAAAATCGATAATTGAAGCATTATTTTACCTCCTTATTTCGTTTATCGACAACCCTTACTGCTTTTCCCTCACTACGAGGAATACTTTTAGGTTCAACAAGACGAATACGAACAGAAATCCCTAGGACGTCTTCAATTCTCTTATGAAGGCGTTGTTGGCGAGCTTCTAACTCTCGGACTTCGTCAAAAAAGCTGGTTTCGTTGACTTCTACTTGAACTTCTAACTGATCCAGATTGCCAACTCGGTACACTACCAGCAAATAATGCGGTTCAAAGCCCTCAAGGAGAATCGCCTCTTCAATTTGACTTGGGAAGACATTAACTCCACGGATAATCAGCATATCGTCCACACGAGCTGAGACACGATCCATCGTCCAACCTACTTGGCCACAGGAACAGGTGCCATAATGCAAGGTAGTTAAATCTTTGGTTCGATAGCGCAGAACGGGAAAACCTTTTTTGTCTAAGCTAGTAATAACTAATTCTCCTCGTTCTCCAACAGGCAGCGGTTTTCCTTCTTCATTAAGGATTTCCGGATAAAAATGTTCATCAATATGTAACCCTTTATGGGCAGGGCATTCCATTGCAACACCAGGTCCCATAGTTTCACTAAGACCGTAAATATCGTAAGCTTTGATTCCGAGCCGTTGTTCGATTTCTTCCCGCATGCCTTCAGTCCAAGGCTCAGCGCCAAAGACCCCAATTCTTAACTTCAGCTCATCCCGGGAAATCCCTGATTCTTCGAGGCTTTCTGCTAAATACAAGGCATAGGAAGGTGTGCAGGCTAAAACAGTTGTGCCAAAATCTCGCATGAGCATAAGCTGGCGCGCCGTGTTTCCACCTGAGATCGGAACAACAATTGCTCCTAATTCTTCGCATCCATAGTGAAGACCCATTCCCCCAGTGAACAAACCATATCCATAGGCAATTTGGACAACGTCCTTTTTAGTTACGCCGGCTCTTTTAAGACTATTAGCGACAATTCTAGCCCAGAGTGTAATGTCCTCGCGAGTATAACCCACAACTGTCGGCTTACCCGTTGTTCCAGAAGAGGCATGCAGACGAACAATATTCTCCATAGCTTCTGCAAAAAGCCCAAAAGGATAATTTTTGCGCAAATCCTCTTTGGTAGTTAGAGGCAGTCTCTGAAAATCCTTAATTGATTTAATATCTTCTGGACTTTTTATCCCTATTGCGCCATAGCTTTCTTGATAGTGCTGTATAGGTAGAACCATTCCAACGGTTTTTCGAAGTCCCTTCAGCCATTGTTCCTCTGTACATTCTAATCCCTGTGCTTGATTAGTTTCTAAGTCCATAACCCCATCCCCTACTTCAATTTCTTAAATCTAATTCAGTTTCCTATAACAGATGTCATACAAAACGCAATTATATGATCTAATATACTACAGTTACGATTAACATACCACTTATTTCTCTGCTTTGCCAAGCTGCTTTTAAAGGATTGAATTGCTGTTTACAAAATTAACCTTAACTAATATAATAGGTTCAGTTCAGTGCATTACAACACTAATGCACTGGTCTCCTTGAAATACATGGAGGGAAATAAATTGATTCTAAATGCCGATAATATGAAACCAATCTATATCCAGATTGCTGAATGGCTTGAGGTAGAAATACTTAATAACAATCTTCAAGCAGATGAACGTATTTATTCTCAATATCAACTTGCAGATATGTTTACTATCAACCCTGCAACGGCTGCCAAAGGATTGAACCTTTTGGCTGATGAAGATATTGTTTATAAAAAACGCGGTCTTGGCATGTTTGTCTCGCCGAATGCCAAGCAGTTTATTTTAACTAAGCGGAGAAAGCAGGTATTGGAGCAGATGATTAAAGAGCTTGTCATAGAGTCCAAAAGGCTAGGGGTTAGTGAAAATGAACTTATTAAAATGATTCTAGCCTTTAAACCAGTTGGTAAGGAGGAGGAAGAGCTTTGAAAGTTATACAATCTCGCAATCTAACGAAATTTTACGGCAAAACAGCGGCATTAAATGACTTAACCTTTGAAATAGAAGAAAACACCATAACAGGCCTTATTGGTAGAAATGGAGCCGGAAAAACAACCCTTTTAAAGATAATGGCCGGGCATATCCAACCAACTCAAGGTGAGCTTCTGGTCTATTCACAAAAGCCCTTTAATAATTTAGAAAGATCTGCTAGTACCATACTTATCGATGACAGTATGACGTATCCTGATTCATTTAGACTCGTGGATATACTATCTGAAGTCGCACCCTTTTATGGTAATTGGAACGGCAGCCTTGCCAATGGGCTACTTAAGTATTTTTCCTTTAATCCCAACCAGCCTCATAGCAATTTGTCAAAAGGATCTAAAAGCACCTTTAATAGTATTATCGGGATTGCTTCACGCTGCCCCCTCACACTATTTGACGAACCGACAACAGGTATGGACTCCGCTATCAGGAAGGACTTTTACAAGGCATTGCTCAAGGATTATTTAGAATATCCCAGAACCATCATTCTTTCGAGTCATCTATTAAATGAACTTGAAGAAATACTAGAGGAGATTCTCTTGATCAAGCAAGGATCCAAGTTCCTTCATCTTCCAGTCATGGAATTAAAAGAACTTGCAGTAGGTATAAGAGGAAATGCAAAAACTTTACAGCCCTTTGTTGAAGGCAAAGAATTGATCTATAAGGAGGAGTTTGCCAAGGACAACTTGTACGTTGTACTTCGAAAAGAGTTACTACAACAAGAAGTCGAAGTAATAAAACAGAAGGGACTGGAAGTGTTTCCTATATCGACAGACGATTTGTGCGTCCATTTAACAGCTTCCAACCGAGGAGGTATTGACAATGTCTTTAAAAAAGATTGATCCCCTATCCATATCTCTCAGATTATATTTTTACAAACTTAAAGGGTATTCAGTTTTGTTGTATGGACTTATTCTCGCTCAAATTATAGCCCTGCTGTTCTCTCTAAATGGAATAAGTTATATGTCTTCTAATAATGGAGAATTATCGGTCTCCGTTAATACTTATTCCGCCAGTTTAGTTATAGTGTTTTCGCTTTTTTGGATCTTCTACACTGCAATTCAGTTAACTACAAAGCGATATAAAAGAATTGAGATACCCCTGGTAGCCAACAACATCACAGGACATCTATCAGATATGGGCTTTTTGATGACCGCTTCTCTTTTTGGAGGCTTAACTTCCTCACTTACCGGTGTGCTCCTAAGAGTTATCATGTACTTCACCTTTAAAAGATCCCAATTAATTGTTGACCAATTTTTCTTACCCTTTACGGATCTATTACTGGGTACAGCTGTTGCAGCTTTATACATGGTTTTAATCTCAGCGATAGGTTACCTGATCGGCGTATTGACTAAGGTAAGCATGGCTTTTGTAATTGTAATTCCTGCAATGATTTTCGGATTATTGAGAGTTTATACGGATTTTATTCAAACTCTTGTTGCTTTCTTCACGAGGGAGACTTCATTTCCCATATTTGTTCTAAAGGTCCTTATTACATCCATGCTGCTGTTTGGCTTTAGTTTTTTATTGTCAAATAGAAGGGAGGCCGTCCAATGAATGCGATGATATCTCTTTTACTAATATTTTTAATAGGGATTGTAATAGTATTCTTCCTTACGGCAGTAAGAGCTAAGCTTTTTACGCTTCTTTCCTGGAAAGTAACGTTACCGCTAGCTGGGCTGTATCTTGGAATTTTAATGATGCTTGTTCCCATATTATATATGTTGCCGGAAAATGGCTTAATAAAAAATAATGAGACTAAAAATCAAGTTGTGGCAACCTCACAAAATCTTATAAGTGACTTGTATAATAAACGTGTTCCTTCTGAAAGAGATTTGAGTAAACTCGAAGGAATCTATAAGAATAGTAGCAATACCTTTAATGCAGATTCAAATCACTTATTCGTTAACATACAAGCGAATACCGGAAGTCGCCATGTTTTCATTGAGCGAAAAGCTGTTGATGATGGAAAAATCGATGTTTCTTCATACGCTACAGCTCAATATGCCGGCAACGTTAATTTTACAAAGCTCATATCCCCTCCAACTTTCACACTTCAAAATGGAACATTGTCTTTAATACCACCGGGGCATCAGATCCTGAATTTCAAACAGCTTAATGCGGACTTTACAATAAATCAATTTAGTAATCGAAACTATGCTATTCATGAGATGTCCACAAATTTTGGAGAGCAGATTGTTTATATCCGCGTTCCCCAAAGCCTAGTAATCAATAATGGGCAGTACACAGATCAAATTCAAATGGTTGACCCCGTCGTTGAGTTTTAGCTGAAGGAGTTCACTCTTTCTGACAGAACGATAAAGGCAGGTGGATTAATTACCACCTGCCTTTATCGTTCTATATTTATTAATTCATTTTCCTTCAGCAGCAAAGCTATACAAGCTTACAATTATTACTCCAAACCCGCAAGCTTTCTCAAGGCTTCCACTTTATCTGTTCTTTCCCAAGGAAGATCCAGATCAGTTCGGCCGAAATGACCGTAAGCAGCTGTTTGACGATAGATGGGGCGTCGAAGGTCTAAGACTTTAATGATTCCTGCTGGTCTAAGGTCGAATGTTTGTTGTACAAACTCAACAATTTTTTCATCAGCTATTTTTCCTGTGCCAAAGGTCTCAACAGAGACTGATACAGGTCGAGCTACCCCGATTGCATAGGCAATTTGGATTTCACAACGATCGGCTAGGCCTGCAGCAACTACGTTCTTCGCGACGTAACGAGCTGCATAAGCTGCGGAACGGTCAACTTTTGTGGGATCCTTACCAGAGAAAGCGCCCCCGCCATGACGGGCCATTCCACCATAAGTGTCCACAATAATTTTCCGCCCGGTTAGTCCACAGTCCCCTTGAGGACCGCCAATTACAAAACGTCCCGTTGGATTGATGAAATACTTGGTGTCTTCATTTAACAGCTCTTTAGGAACCGTTGGATATACAACATATTGAAGCAAGTCTCTGCGAATTTGCTCATTCGTAACATCCGGATGATGCTGAGTAGAGATAACAATTGTATCTACTCTAACAGGCTTATTATCCTCATATTCGACAGTAACTTGAGTTTTTCCGTCAGGGCGCAGGTAAGTTAAATGATTTGATTTTCTCATTTCACTTAGTCTTCTCGCAAGGCGATGAGCCAAATCTATAGGAAGAGGCATAAGGCTTTCGGTTTCATTAGTGGCATAACCGAACATCATGCCTTGGTCACCGGCTCCTATAGAATCAATATCAGTCTCTGTCATTTCGCCAGTCTTTGCTTCTAAAGCTTTATCCACACCCATGGCAATATCTGCAGATTGTTCTCCAATCGAGGTCAATACGGCACAAGTATCCGCATCAAAACCGTATTTAGCACGTGTATAACCAACTTCTCGAACTGTCTCGCGTACAACATGTGGAATATCGACATAACAAGAAGTCGTGATTTCTCCACTAACAAGAACTAACCCCGTTGTAACTGTGGTTTCACAAGCTACCCGAGCATTGGGGTCTAAGGTATAAATGGCATCTAAGATGGCATCGGAAATCTGATCACAAATCTTATCAGGATGCCCCTCTGTTACAGATTCTGACGTAAATAATTTTTTAGCCAATTACTTCACTCCTTTGTTAACCGAGGAGATTGACAATCTCTTCAACAAGATTACGTGCAATCTCTAATTTGCTCATTTGAGGAAAATCTATTCTTCTTCCATCCGGAAAGAGAAAGCTGACAATATTTGTTGGACTGCCGAAGCCGGCACCAGGTTTTGTGACATCATTAGCTACAAGCAGGTCGACATTCTTCCTGTGCATTTTTTCCTGGGCATAAGCAAGAAGATTCTCAGTTTCAGCGGCAAATCCAATTAGAACCTGAGACGTCTTCCTGCGCCCAAGTTCGGCCAATATATCTGGATTAGGAACCAGCTCGATGGTGCGATTAGTTCCATCTTTTTTAATTTTCTGCTCCGCATTAGTAGCCGGTCGGTAATCTGCAACCGCTGCTGCTTTAACTATAACATCCATGTCCGAAAAATTGTTTAGAACAACGTCGTGCATTTCAAGAGCTGTCTGCACGGAAATACGCTTAACCCCATTTGGCACCGGCAAATCCGTTGGGGCACTGACAAGAATAGTCTCAGCGCCAGCTTCCTGCATTGCTTGAGCTATGGCATATCCCATCCGTCCGGAACTACGGTTACCCAGAAAACGAACCGGATCCAGGGGTTCTTGAGTCCCACCGGCTGTGACAAGGACTTTCTTGCCTTTTAAGCAATCAGACTTCGAAAAAAAGTTTGTGACAGCTTCAACAATTTCAACCGGTTCACTCATCCGACCAACACCTTCCGTGCCACAGGCTTGAAACCCGGTGCCGGGACCAATAACCTTGATCCCGCGGTCTTTGAGTCGCACAAGATTATCTTGGGTCGCTGGATGATAATACATCGCGTGGTTCATTGCCGGGGCAACGAAAATCGGAGAACGGGTTGCTACGAGTACAGTCGAAAGAAAATCATCAGCCAGCCCCATCGCCATTTTCGCGAGAATATTAGCGGTTGCAGGGGCAACGATGACTGTATCAACATGCTCGGCCAAGGCGATATGCTCGACGTTCCATAATTTTGGTTCGTCAAACATCTCCACATACACAGGATTTGTTGAGAGGCTGCGAAGGGTAAGAGGCGCCACAAATTGAGTGGCTGACTTAGTCATAGCAACATGGACTTCAGCGTTCAACTTGCGTAGACGGCTAACCACTTCTGCCGCTTTGTAAGCTGCAATTCCACCAGAAATTCCAACGAGGATTTTCTTTCCTGTTAACATTGCACACTCGGTTCAGGATTACATTCGTAGTTGAGTTTACTTTGAGAAATCTCCTCTAAAGAAATACTGACTGGTTTTACACCCTTGGCTAAATCCTCGTGCTTCGCTTCTTCCATTATCTGACGCGCCCGTTTAGCGACTACAATAACTAATGTATACTTGCTATCTACTTTACTCATCAGAATATCGAGTGAAGGTTGTTTCACTTAAATTCCTCCTTCAAAAACAAAGGGTTTTCGTTTTACCCGGCATTTTTCAGCAACCAAAATACTTTTCAATTTATCAACAGCTTCGGGAACTTCATCATTAACGACAACATAATCATATTCACTCACATACTCAAGTTCATGTATGGCTGTGGCTAAGCGCTTTTGAATAACTTCCTCACTCTCAGTTCCCCGTTTGTGAATTCTCTCAGAAAGAGCATCCATTGACGGTGGAACAATAAATGTAAAAACCCCTTGAGGAAAACGCTTCTTAACTTGTAATGCTCCTTGGATCTCAATTTCCAAAATAACATCCTGCCCTGCTTGGATTGCTTGTTCAACTGCAAAACGCGGTGTTCCGTAGTAATTATCACAAAACTGGGCCCATTCCAACAGCTCATCTCTTTCAATCAGAGCTTCAAATTCTTCCTTCTGACGAAAGAAATAATGGATTCCATCAATTTCACCAGGACGCGAATTACGTGTAGTCATAGAGACAGAATACTTTAGGTCTGGGAGCTGACGGAGCAATTCTTGGCAAAGGGTTCCCTTTCCTGCCCCTGAAGGCCCAGAAAGGATAATTAATAATCCATGACTTTGTTCCACTACTCCACCCCTAATCCGACGGGTCTTCGACATGGCTGCTCGACTCTTTAGCCGTAAGACGATGAGCCACTGTTTCAGGCTGAACTGCAGACAGAATTACATGATGGCTGTCACAGATAATCACTGCCCGGGTACGCCGACCATAAGTAGCATCAATGAGCATGCCCGCATCACGAGCTTCTTGAATAATTCGTTTGATTGGGGCGGATTCTGGACTAACAATCGAAATAATCCGATTGGCAGATACAATGTTACCAAACCCGATGTTTATGAGCTTAATGTCCAAGATGAATCCTCCATTACTCTAAATTTTGAACTTGCTCGCGTACTTTTTCCAGTTCGCTTTTTACTTTAATCACTCTTTGACCAATCATTAAGTCATTGGCCTTTGATCCTATCGTATTAATTTCTCGGTTCATTTCTTGAACTAAAAAATCAAGTTTTCGTCCTACCGGCTCCTCACTTCTCAAAGCCTCTCTGCTTTGGGCTAGATGGCTGTCAAATCGAACCAACTCTTCTGTGATTGACCCTCGATCTGCGAAGTAGACAACTTCGTTTGCCAATCGAACACCATCTAACTCAACTTCACCTAAGAGGGTCTGAAGCCGTTCCTGTAAGCGTTCTTGGTAGTCTGTTACAACATATGGTGCGCGCTCAGCTATCGTGCGTAAATTTTCAGCAATAAGGTCTAACCTTTGCAAAAGATCTAACGTTAGTTTATCTCCTTCAGAACGCCGCATTTGTTCAAATCCATCAACCGCCTTAGACAGTGCCTCGGAACATGTCTGCCATAAAGCAGCGAGGTCAATTTCAGGCTCTATCACCATAAGAACTTCAGGAAAACTAACTAAACGATAAATATCTGTTTCGTACTCCGTATGTAGCGCAAAGGAGAGATCTTTCAATGTCTTATCATACGACAGTGCCAAATCATTGTCAACCTTCACCAATCTCTTTCGTTCTTCTGTTTCCACCATATTAACATGCACTTCAATCCGACCCCGCTGGAATTTATCTTGTAATACTTTACGGATTCGTTCCTCAAAACTATTATAGTTTCGAGGTATCCTTACAACAATCTCTAAAAAACGATGATTAACCGATTTTAGCTCAATTGATACTTGATAACCACTTCCACATGCTTCTCCCCGGCCAAATCCTGTCATGCTGTTTGACATAAGCCATTACTTCCTCTCTTATATTAATCAGTACTCCCACTTTGTTTCCTAGTTATATTGTTACCAAAAATCCTCTACCAGCTACGCCTATATGTAAAGATGATATCACAAAATAGAGTGTACCTAATATAAAAGTACAGCAGGGTCATTGCCTGCTGCACTCTTATTATATCACATGACCATTTATCCAAGAAATGTTTTCAGTAATCTATTAGAAATAGTTTAATACCACTCCGGATTGTTTTCTCATATACCTTTAATTCTTGTGCATTTATGAACATGCCTTTGCATAAAGACGTGCCTTTTTCCTATTATCAATGAAGATAAACAGAAAAGCAATGACTGAACCCACTACCAAAGCGATCATAACTGACATAAAGCCATAGAAAGGCCCTTCATAAATTGCCATGTTATTTAACCACTTGACAATCCCTACCGTCTCAACATTAAAAGTCTTACTACAAGTTCCAATAATCTTCCCATCTTTAATGAAATAGACTGTTACATCGCACTCCTCTTGGGGAATATTAGCGGGTAGTTCTAAGCTTGTCTCAAATCTATCATCTTTAACCTTAACCGCACTTTCGTTTAGGCTGTACAACCCGCCCTTCTTAAATATACTTATCATTGAACTTACAAAATCTTTTGCTTCAAACTTTTCCAGTCTAATCGACCCGCTATCAGTATGCTTCGTAACCTCCGCTGTTTGATACACTGTTGAGAAATCTTGATCAATACCTAAGACCTTTTTTTGATCTACAGTTAAGTCACCTAAGGGTCTGGATGAAAGAATCTGATACAATTTTGGCACCTTGGTAACAGATACATTTTCAACATTCATCCAAAACAAACTTACTTTCCCTTTTTTGCTCAAATCCAGAATTGCGTCATTAGGGGAAATTACTTTAATATAAACTCCTGCATCGTCGGGAACAATCCCTGAGATATTGAGGGTTGTTCCTTGGAATCGCAGACCAACTTCCACTTTTTCCGGTGAAACTGTTAATTGGGTTTCATCAGCCATTACTTGACTCGTAAAGGAAAGAATCAACATTAGTCCTAAAAAAATTGAAGTCAATCGTTTCATTAGTGGCCACCTCCTAAGGAAATTAATGAGGACGGCGGTAAAACTAAATCAAAGAACATTTTCAACATTACTGCTAAGACTATTATGGAAAAAATTACTCTTAGCTGCTCAGCCGGAAGCCTTTTACCAATTTTTGCTCCAAATTGGGCCCCAATGGATGACCCAATCAACAAAACAATTGCCAAGATAACATCGACAGTGTGATTTAAAGTGCTTTGGGCCAGTGTCACATTGATGGCTGTAAAAATAATTACAAAAACACTAGTTCCCACAGCCTTGATGGTGGGAATCCCCAACAAGTAAATCATAACGGGCAACATAATAAAGCCACCACCAACACCCATAAGTGCAGCAAGTATCCCTATGAGTAAACCAAGCAAAAAAAGCGAAATGACTGAACAATCGATACCCGACACCTCAAAATGTATTTTTATCGGCAGCTTGTTCATAAAACTCATTGCTTTGGATTCTTTAGGTACTTCTGAATCATTCTGCCCTTTTTTTCTTAAGGTATTGACACTTTCTATGAACATAAAGCCACCTACGAATAGCAGCATGACCACGTAAGTGGATTTTAGCACAAAGTCGAAGTTGCCAAGGGATCGTAACACTTTTACTAGAGCAGTCCCAAAACTTCCCCCAACCAAACTACCCACCAAAATTATAAATCCAAGCTTAAAATCTACATTTTTATTTCTGCTGTGAGCAATGGTACCGGAAACAGAAGCCGCAACGATTTGGTTAGTATCAGAGGCCACAGCTACTGCAGGTGGTATCCCCATCCACATTAAGAGGGGGGTTAATAAGAATCCCCCTCCAACTCCAAACAGTCCTGAGAGCAACCCAACCAGACCACCCATACCCAAAATCGCGAAAATCGAAATTGGCATTCTGGCGATAGGGAAGAAAACATCCATTATTCTCCCCCCTTATTATATTGAAAATTAATTGTTTCATATTTCGGTATCAACGTCTTCGTATAGACTCTGATACCTACCTTTTGAAAAGCAATTCCTAAGAGCATAGTAAGCAGCAATAGTCCAGTGGAGCCCCAAGTGAAGTTCGCGACTTGTGGATCTTCAGGAGTATAAACATTGCCCCGAGCATCTTTCCAAGAGTACAGTTCTTTGGTATCTTGGTTTTGACTTACAATAACATGTTTATTCGGATTGTAATAATGAGTAAAAACTTCTGACTCGAGTAAGTTTAGACCAACCCAGAAGAAAAGGACCGAAAGCATCAATACCGCGCAACTTAACTTAATACTAAACTTGCCTAATTTTTTTTTGCTTATCTCTGTCATGTTTTATTCCTCCCTAACGTATCTTCGGACAAATTGTTGAAATAGTTATTTCCTATACTATTGATAAAATCCAAGTAACTTTATGCAGGGTTTTTGACAATTACGCCGAACAATAGAATTGGAATATTTCGTATTTTTCCTAATTTAACAGGACACCACCTCCGAGAATGAAGGATTTATTATTCTCTATTTGCTTTACGTATAAGTAATATAAGCAAAATCAATGCCACATTTTTGTTTTATATGATATCCTAGTTTTATGGGCAAAAACAAAGCCGACAACTTTAGTTGTTGTCGGCTTTGGGAATTATTCTTCCCATTCAACGGGCATATTTTGCTCGTTAGTTTTATAAGAGATCATATTCTTTCATCTTTGCATAGAGAGATCGTCTATTTAGCCCTAAGGTGTTAGCAGTCTCCTGTCTATTCCAGTTGTGATCTCTTAAAGTTCTTATAATTACTTCCTTTTCTACCTCTGCCAGAATGTCTCTGAGTGGCCTTTTTAGTCTCAGGGCTAGATCTAACTCCAAATTCGAGTCTCGCAAAGACTTTCGATTCCCTTCAAATATGCCTAGCTCATCTGGTAGAATGACTGAGCCCCTGGTCAAAACAACGGCTTGTTCACAAATATTTTTTAGTTCCCTTACATTTCCCGGCCAATTATAATTAGTTAAAAGGTTTAGTGCTTCTTTTGAAATACACGTTATTTTTTTAGCGTGCTTTGATGCAAATTGATTAATAAAATAGTCAACTAAGGGTAAAATATCTTCTTTTCTTTCTTTAAGAGGAGGAAGCTTAATATTAACTACGTTCAGTCTATAAAACAAATCTTCTCTGAATTTCCCTTCTTCTACAAGCCTTTGGAGGTCTTTATTAGTGGCTGCCAATATTCGAATGTCCACCTTAATGTTATTGATTCCACCTACACGTTCAAACTCTCTTTCTTGCAGTACGCGAAGAAGCTTAGTTTGGGCTTGGTGAGTTAACTCCCCAATCTCATCCAGAAAAATCGTACCACTGTGAGCAAGTTCAAATTTACCTAACTTTTGGCTAATAGCACCAGTGAACGATCCTTTTTCATGTCCAAACAATTCACTTTCCATAAGATTTTCGGGAATAGTAGCACAATTAATTTTAATATAAGGGCAATGATTACGCTTACTATTTTTATGAATAGACCTAGCTACAACTTCTTTACCAGTCCCACTCTCTCCTTGAATCAAGACTGTTATATCACTATCTGAAATCCTTCCGATTATTTTAGATATTTCCTGCATTATCCTCGATTTTCCTATGAACGGATCTGTTGGATTCATTTCATCTTCTAATTTTTTTCTTAGGGTTGCAACCTCTGACACTAGGTTTTTCATCCTTACAGCCTTCTGGACTGAAAGTATAAGTTCATCCAGATTTAAAGGTTTATTTAAATAATCATGGGCTCCTTCCTTCATAGCCTGGATTGCTATCTCGGTTGTACCAAAAGCGGTCATTAAGATTATGGGTACTGCTACATTTATACCTTTAATTCTTTGCATTACTTTAATACCGTCACCATCCGGCAATTTAATGTCCAGCAATATAGCATCAGGGTTATAACTATTTAGAGCATCAATTCCCTCCGACGCCGTATAGGTCACAAAGACCTCATATCCCGCGTTTTCGAGAACATCTCGTAGAAGCTCACATACGCCCTCTTCATCATCAATCACTAGGACTTTAGCCATTACTTTCACCCCTTTTCAGCTATTGGAAGTAAGATTGTAAAAACTGTACCGACATTTACTGTACTTTCTACCTCATACAAGCCTTTGTGAGATTCTATAATTTCGCGAGCTATTGCCAGCCCCAAACCAGTTCCTTTTGATTTAGTAGTAAAAAACGGTTCAAATATCTTTCTTAAGCTTACTGCCGGAATACCACACCCGTTATCCTTTATTGATACTCCTATCATATTTTTCGTTTCATCATAAAAAGTTGATACCTCCAAATTGCCTTTCTCTTGTGTCGCTTGAAAAGCGTTATACATAATATTCGAAAGTACCTTCTCAATCTGATGCTCATCAATCATAACTGCTGGTAAATCCTCTTCAACCTTAGCCTCCAACTCAATCTTATCCCCATGAACATCTCCAAAAAATTGGACAAGTCGCTTAACTAAGCTATTAATATTGCAGCGCACAAAAGTAGCCCGAGATGGTCTGGCAAACTGTAATAATTCATCGGTTATATTAGCTAGACGATTCATTTCTCTGTTAACAATATTTAAGGATTTTTGTGAAGGTACATGCCCCTGATTCCAAAACTGTATGTACCCAGTTATTGAAGTTAACGGACTTCTTATTTCATGGGCTACCCCAGCAATAATTTTCCCCAGTGAAGCGAATCTCTCCTGTCGGTTAATATCTTCACGGAGGCGTACCAGTTCTGTTATGTCGCGAAAGTGCAAGAGCGCTCCTACCAAATCCTGACGTACATTTACCATTAAAGATGTACTTATCAGCAAATGTCTATGGCTACCCGGTAAATCCTCGTAGATAATCTGTACATCCTTTACGGGTTTATTCTTCATTAGAGTATTATTTAAGCAATCTAAAAAGGGACTATCCTCTGGAAAAATATCCTTCATGTCTAATCCAAGATAATCCTTACTAAGACTTAGCATTTGACATGCAGCGAGATTCACACTCACAACCTTTTGGTCTTTGTTAACAGTAATTATTCCGTCGTCAATACTAGTAAGTATTTCTTGGTTGTAGTTTTGAACATCAATTAACTTATTGTACATTTGATTAATTCCATCTGTAATCTCTCCCAGTTCTCCTGGGGCCCTGGGTATTATAAAGGTCGGATCATTAGATATGATAGTCAGATTATTCTTAACTTCATTGACACTTCCAGCAAACTTTCTAATGAGGCTAAATGTGCCACCAATCGCTAGCAAAATTCCCAAAGAGATAATTCCATAGACTATGTGTTTCAGATTATCAATTTTCTGGGATATCGGTTCAATATCTGAACTGGCCCAGACAGCACCGATAATTTTTTCGTCTCTAATGATGGGCCGATAGGCTTCCAACTGACCATTTTCTGCTATCCCCCCAAAAACTTGAAATACCGTATTCTTATTCTCAAGGGCGTCATCAAAGTTATGTTTTCTTCTTGTGGAAAAATTTTCACGCAAGTGAACATTATTTCCATCTAAAATCACATCATAATCCTTCCAATAATAACCTAAGTCCAAATTAGGGTATTCCTTCTTAGCTTCAATTATAATAGGTTGTAATGCTTTATTAAGAGCTTTAGCCTGATCTCTCTGAGTTAGATTTTCAGTTGTAACATCCTTTATAATTTCGTTAAAAGTCCCATTAAGATTATCATCTAGGTGCGTCATGGCCATTTCCATATCCTTACGCTGGGTATCGATCAAACCGTTTTCAGTTGAGTGTACCAAATAATAGAGATAACCGGCTAAACCTAGGGGAATTAACAAAAGGATAGCGATAATCTTTAGTAAATGATCAATAAACCCATCATGAACAATTTTAATTCTCATAAAGCCCCTCCGAAATAAAACCTCAGATTTTATTATACATCTAATCACCAAAGAAATGGGAATATTCTTTCACATTCTATGAGTATTTTTTGCCCATCCGAGGTTTTCTCTCTGAGAATAAACTCTTTTAAATGTGGCATAAATCTTGCTACTACTAAATGGTATTATGAACGCTTAGAAAAGAGGCTCTACTCTATGAAAACTACCCTTAGTCAAATAATGATTCCTTTGGATCATTATCCTATGGTTTCTGAAGAAGAGTCCCTCGAAAACACTCTAAATATATTGTCTGAAGAATTTAAGCTCAGAGATCATCGCTGGCATAATTATGAAGCAATTTTAACAACTAACTCTCATGGAGAGGTGACAGGGATGCTTACTCTGCGTTCTGCTTTGATTATTACAAGGAAAATTAACTTCCCGAACCTCTTTCATCGGTTGTTGGATCTGTCAAAAAGTCAAACCACTAACTTGAGTACCCTTAAAGTAAAGCAGTTTATCAATCCCTCAAAGAACAGATTGATAGACATATCTGCCGAGGTGGATGAAGCTATTTCTTTTGTTTTAAAACACAATTTGAATTCCCTTCTGGTCTCAAACAACCAAATGATTGTAGGGGTAATTCGAACTATAGATTTGTTCTGGTATATTGAAGATGTTTTATAAAAGACGGAGGTGATGTCATATGACTCTACCCTACCAGTTAAATGATTTAATGATTCCTATCAATGATCTGCTAACAATAAACGAGTATGACTCAGTCCGTAAGGCATTAAAACTAATGAGAGAATCTTTTCATCAAGAATCAGCCTGGCAAGGGCCCCACGTATTAGTTGCAATAGATAATCACCAAAAGCCTGTAGGGCTTTTGACTTTGAAAACTTTACTAAGGTCAACGACGGTAAAAAAATCCCTTCAGGACCCAGACTTTAAATCCGCATATGTTAGCTGGTATTATATTAAAAAATGCCATGAAAAGGGGATTTCCGTAAGGGAAGTAATGCGGCCAATTAGTGTATTTTCTTTTAATTATCATAACTTTGACATTAATACTGCTGCTGAAATATTCATCCGCAACGGCATAAACTATATTCCTGTTCTTGATAATGACGTGCTGGTTGGCATAGTTGACAAATCCAAGATCTTCTATAAACTACACTCATTAAGCAACTCCTTGCCAAAGTGTAATACTAGCTTTTCACTAACAAGAAATTTCAAAAACTTTAAATGTAGTATGTCTATTCTTTTTTCCAGCATCCTTCAGTATGATTCGAAAAAGGCTTCTAGATAAAGGCCTTATAATTTGATAATTTTACATTTGGCACACGACGAAAAACCGTTCGCATTATTAATGCAGAACGGTTTTGCAATTGAGTCAAGTCTTTTAGTCATTAAAGGCCTAACCATTCACCTTTAAAAACATAATTTCCCGGCCCCGTCATATAGACACGATTATCAAGGCCCCACTCAATCAATAGATCTCCGCCAGGCAAATGAACCGTAACGATACGCTCAGTCTTATTATTAAGGATGGCGGCCACAACAGAGGCGCAAGCCCCAGTGCCGCAGGCTAGTGTTGGTCCGGCACCACGTTCCCATACCTTCATCGTTATTTCTTGAGGCGAGTTGATTTGAATAAATTCAACATTGGTTTTACGCGGAAAGAGTGAATGCTTTTCAATGGCAGGGCCAACTCTGTCAAAATCCAAGGCTGAAAAATCCTCCACAAAAATTACACAATGAGGGTTTCCCATGGAAACAGCTGTAAATAAGTATTTTTGACCTAATACTTCAATTGACTGCCCAACTACAGGCTCTCCTTCTCCCAAAACCGGAATAAGATCAGCCCGCAAAATTGGTTCCCCCATATCTACCTGAACTCCCTGAACCTGGCCCTCTTTAATAAAAAGCTTAAGCTTTAGGACACCAGCACCAGTTTCAACGAGCATCGGGTCTGAGATTATTAACCCTTGATCATAGATATATCGTGCAAAACAACGTATTCCATTACCACACATCTCCGGTTCCGAACCGTCAGAATTAAAGATCCGCATTCTGGCGTCCGCGACCTTCGAAGGTAGTACCACTATTAAGCCGTCCCCTCCTATCCCAAATTGACGGTGACAAAGTTTCCTGGCCAATTCAGGATAATCTTCTGTCCCATCTTCATCTGAAACAGAGAAGCGATCAAGGAAAATAAAATCATTTCCCAGACCCTGCATTTTAATAAACTCCATTTCGTCCCCTCCCTAATTGGTGTTCATTCATTATACGAAACATATTAAATATCAGTCATCTTCCCCTGAATATGTTGTTTAATTCCCATCTGGAAATTGAAGAATAACCTTAGGACGTAGGAGCCGTTATCTCATCCTCACCGCAAAAGTTGTTCTGTGTAGTTTGCGGTTCGTCGAAAGCAACCTGCGCCGTTATGCTTTCCTTTGGTGCAGACGGCTTGGGCGAAACCCTCACCCGGGTTTCGTCACTGGATGCTTTCGTTCTTATAGAAGATGGGAGTCTTACGGCTGGTAGTCATCGGATAAACTTATATATTACGTAATTCTCCCTAAAAGAATACTACGCCAACTGAAGTGGGTCAACCGCGTAAACCGGTTGACCCAAAATATAATTATCATATCATCTACATCAAAGGAATCTCATTTTATTACAAAGAAGTATCCTTACTCCTTGGTTGAGGAAAAACCTCTTGGGGGGAGTATTCCTTTAGCTTTATTATCCTTTCGCAATGACCGTTTTTCCCTGCCAACTATTTTTTAACAATCTGGCAAAACCGATCAAAACAGAAGGTCCGCCGGCTACACACAGAATAAGAATCCATTGCCAACTGACTAAAGGTGTGGTTTTAAAGATCACCTGTAAAGGAGCGACATAAATTACGCTAAGCTGCATGATCGTGGAAATACAGACAGCTCCAACAAGATAGAGATTGGTAAAGACACCCACTTCAAAGATTCCTCGTTCTTCAGATCGACAATCAAAGACATGGAACAATTGAGAAAATACCAAAGTCGTAAAGGCCATTGTGCGGGCACCTAACATATTAACGCCCATAAAAAGAGCAACTACGAAGACAAAAAGCGTTCCTAAACCAATAAATGTCCCTCTTACTGCAATTTTCGAAGCCAAGCCTCGGGCAAAAATACTTTCACCGGGTTTTCTCGGCGGTCGATTCATGATGCCTGGTTCAGAGCCGTCGACACCTAAAGCCATAGCAGGCAGACCGTCAGTGACAAGATTTACCCACAAAATCTGAATCGGAAGCAAGGGTAGGGGTAATCCTACTAGTGTAGCCAAGAACATGGTCAGGACTTCTCCTAAGTTACAAGAAAGTAAGTAACGAATAAACTTTCGGATGTTATCATAAATACCACGACCCTCTTCCACAGCAGCAACAATGGTTGCGAAGTTATCATCTCCTAAGACCATAGAGGAAGCTTCCTTGGTGACATCTGTCCCCGTCTTCCCCATAGCTACCCCAATATCCGCTTCCTTAACTGCCGGAGCATCATTGACTCCATCTCCCGTCATGGCAACGACTTGACCTCGTTTTTTATAAGCACGGACAATTCTAAGTTTATCCTTCGGGGTCACTCTAGCAAACACTGAGATGTCCATTATGCGTTCACTCAATTCTTGATCAGATGTTCTCTCAAGTTCTGCCCCCGAAACTACGCCTCCATTTTCACCCCGCAAGATTCCTAATTCATGTGCAACAGCTTCAGCAGTTAAACGATGATCCCCTGTAATCATGACTGGCTTTATCCCTGCCTGTCGACAGACTCTGATGGCTTTAACGGCACTGACACGGGGCGGATCAATCATTCCCAGTAATCCAACAAATGTCAACCCTTGTTCTACACCTTCATCAAGTGGTTCAGCGTCCGCCAACGGTTTTTCAGCAACGGCAAGAACGCGAAGGGCATGCCTGGCCATCTCATCATTGGCTCTCATGATGCTTCTCTTCCGTTCATTGGAGAGTTCTACGATCCCTTGACGAGTTAGTTCTTGCTGACAAAGTCGCAATACCATATCCGGTGCTCCTTTGACATAGGCTTTGCGTCCTTGTTTAGTCTCGTAGACTACACTCATACGCTTTCGATCCGAGTCAAAGGGCAGCTCGCCAATTCTCTTTTGTTTTCGCTCCAGAACTTCACGCCAAATTCCCGCTTTGGCAGCAGCCACCAAAATGGCACCTTCTGTGGGATCACCCTCAATCCCCCAGGGAGCATCCTTACCCTTAGAACGAAAGAGTCCGGCAACTTGCACACCTTTCTTGGTGAGGGTAGCATTATTGCATAGTGCTGCAATTTTTAAAGCAGTGTTAAGGGGATCCCGTTCTTTTTCCGGATCAGCTCCCTGGAACTCCCCTTTAGGGTCATACCCTTCCCCAGAAACAGAGATCCGTCGTCCATCGGAATAGATCTGGCGCACTGTCATTTCGTTCTGAGTTAAAGTCCCTGTTTTATCCGAACAAATTACTGTTGCACACCCCAAGGTTTCAACTGCAGGAAGTTTGCGAATAATTGCCTGTCGTTTAACCATGCGCTGTACTCCCACAGCTAAGGCCACTGTGACAATAGCCGGCAAACCTTCCGGTATAGCTGCCACTGCTAGAGAGACTCCCGTAAAGAACATCTTATAGAAATCCTCACCTCTTAAAATCCCCGTTACCACTACAGCTACACAGACTAGAAAACTGATCAGCACCAACCATTTTCCAAGTTCCGCCAAACGTTTTTGCAAAGGGGTTTCTTCGTCTTCCACACTTTGGATCATTCCAGCAATAACACCCATTTCGGTGTCCATTCCGGTAGCAACAACAACCCCCGCTCCGCGGCCATTAACAAGGGCCGTCCCCATATAGCCCATATTTTGACGGTCAGCCATAGGGGTGAATTCATCATGAAGGGGGGAAATACTTTTTGTCACTGGATGTGATTCACCAGTCAGGGCAGACTCCTCCACTTGCATATTGACAGCTTGAATCCAGCGCACATCTGCAGGAATGCGATCCCCCGTATCAACAAGCACAATATCTCCTGGTACAACATCCGTTGCAGGAATTCTTTGTTCCATGCCTTCCCGTAGTACCCTGGCCTCGGGAGCAGTAAGTGAGCGGAGTGATTCCATTGACCGTTCGGCGCGAAACTCTTGTACGAACCCCAAAATGGCATTAATTATGAGAATTGCCAAGATCGTAATTGCATCCGCGATCTCGCCCAAAAGTCCGGAGACTACTGTGGCCGCAAGTAAAACCAACACCATAAAGTCTTTAAACTGCCCAAGGAATAAAAACACAGGATGAGTCCCTTTTTTTACAGCCAGAACGTTTTTCCCGACCTCTTGTAACCGACGCCGAACCTCTTTCAAATTTAACCCTTTAGCTGGATGTACATCCAACGCCTTAGCCACGTCCAGCCAAGGCAATACATGCCATGCCTGTTGCCGCATGCCCTTTTCCTCCTTTTGCTTTATAAACACCGATTAGAAGGAATTTTAGCCTCAAATTATCGGTTAAGTAACAACTGAGAGGCTTTGTCCCTTTTATAGTACATGCTTATTCCTAAAGGTATAGAAAAATGCCTCGTCCCAACAAGTGTGTTATACTAAAAAGTGATTTGACCTGAAAGGATGTATTCATATGGCGTTAGACGGCGTGACCCTCGCCTATTTAGTTAAAGAGCTTGCTCCTTCACTTGTCGGAGCACGTATTGATAAAATATTTCAACCCGAAAAAGATGAAATACATATCCAATTAAGACAGCAAGGATCTAGGCGGCTCCTGCTTAATACAAGTGCCACCTCTCCGCGCTTTCACTTCACCCAAGAAATTAAAAAGAATCCCTCTTCTCCCCCTATGTTTTGTATGATTTTGCGTAAGCATTTAGAGGGTGGCAAACTCATAAGGTTGCATCAAAATGAGCTAGAGCGTGTTATCACCTTTGAATTTCAGAACTATAATGATCGAGGAGATTTAGTCTCTTTGCATCTTTACTTAGAAATCATGGGCAAGCATAGTAATCTCATTCTCGTTGATCCTCAGACCAATACCATTCTTGATGGACTGAAACGTTATTCTCATGCCCTTAGCCAATATCGTGAGGTGTTGCCGGGACGGGCTTATTTGGCCCCTCCCTCTCAGGGAAAACAGCCCCCTCTGGAGGACGAGGAGTTTTGGCGAGCTACTCTTTATAAAGAAGAATTAGAGCATCCGATTACAAGTATCCTCCTAGCCCGTTTTGCCGGGATCAGCCCGGAATTAGCACGAGAAATCGTTATCCAAGCCGGATTAAATGCTGAAATCCGCCTCCATCAGTGTGGAGAGATTGACCTTTCTCGACTTTTTCAAGCATACCGCAGACTCTCCAATCCGGAGGGTATCTCCAATATTCAACCTTGCCTATACTATAAACTCACACCTCGCCCACAACTCTTTGCCTTCAGCTTTCTCCCATTCCAACAGTACCAAGATTTAAAAGTTGAATATGTTCCATCTTTAAATGATGCTATTCAAATTTTCTATCAGTCAAAATCCAATAACAACACCCTTGAATCCAAGCGTGGCTCTTTAAAGAAGATTGTCCAAGAACAATACTCTCATATGAGCAAAAAACTGAAAATATATAGCGAAGCAGAAGAAAGTGCTCAAAAAGGCCTGGCCTATCAAAGATGGGGCGAGCTTCTTACGGCAAACCTCTATCGAATTCCACCTGGATCCTCAGAAGCTTTCGTAGAAGATTACTATGATCCTTCAGGCTCTACCGTTACCATTCCTCTTAACCCTCATATAAGTGCCATTGACAATGCTCAACGCTATTACAAGCTCTATAATAAAGCCAAAGCAACTTTGCTTAAAACAAAGGAACTCAAAGAAGCCTCCCTGGAAGAAATCAGTTACCTAGAGTCCTTACAATATACCTTAAATCAAGCTGCGACTATAACGGAACTAAATGAAATTCATCTCGAACTTGTAGGGCAAGGATATGTAGCCGGAAAAAATATCAAAGAGAATCTCCCATTTAAAAAAGGCCGTTCCAAATCGTCCTCCAAATCTAAGTCTAAAACTCCTAAAGAGATCCCCCAGCCCCGAGTTTATCGTTCCAGTCAAGGGAGAATTATTCTTGTCGGGAAAAATAATGCTCAAAATGATTGGCTTTCCCTACGTAAAGGAAAGCCAACAGATCTTTGGCTCCACACTAAAGTAATTCCAGGTTCCCACGTCCTCGTTCCTCTGGAAGACGGCGAAGAATTCCCTGATGACAAAACCCTCGAAGAAGCAGCTGCCCTGGCAATTTACTTTAGCCAGGCACGGGGTTCTTCTCAAGTTGCTGTGGATTACACCCATGTTAAACAACTAAAAAAGCCAAACTCAGCAAAGCCCGGAATGGTCATCTACGATCAGAACTGGACCTTATACCTCACGCCTAAACAGGAGATACTGGAGCAATTGATAGCCAGCGAAGAGGTTACGGACTGAACGAAACCCCAATCTTAATCACAGGACTTAATCACTATTACAGACAAAGAGCCATTAACTATTAATAGTAGTAAAAGCTTAATAACCAGGGAGCAGCAAATCGGGGGAAGATTTCTGCTCCCTGGTTATTAAGCTTCTATAATCCTTGTCGTTGGTTCCTAAAACTTCGGAAATCGAAAGTGCCCCGTCATTTTGGACGGCCAGCTCTCTAATTGATCTGACTCCTTTGGTATGGGTCCGGAATTGTGGAGAATATACGGCACGCCATCAGGTCTGCGTTTGTCCGAGACAATCGCAATATGCTCATGAGGCACATCATACGTCACAATGTCCCCTGGCTGCCATTGTGTTAAATTTTCTATATCTCCAGGTTTAATCTCTTGAGTTAAGTCCAGAGCATTTCTCCGAAAAAAGACGATTAGATTCGGCACTCTTCGAAAATCTATATTAGGATCAGGCTTGCCTTCAATACGGTAATATTTACCTAGGTTAGCAAGAATATCTTGGTCAACTAATCCCTTTAAGTCGTAGCCTGCATCTCGAAATGCTCGCCACACGACATCAGTGCAGACCCCCTCATTTTCAGGAGGATACCCCTTCTGATAATATGCGCTACGATATTGGGGTTTCCTCTCGACCTCGGCTTTTGCGCCCTCTACAATGTCTTTCAGATCATCTAAACCATCCCCATCTTTATCCGTTGGACAAACGATGGCAGGAACCTTTAGTGATGGCAAAAAGGGTATAAAGCTTTTAGACTGAGGTCTTCCCATAACAAAAGTTCCGATAACTGCACATGCTATTAATAAAATTGATGAGCCCCAGACAAACCATTTGCGCAAAATTTCACCTCCAATGTCTATCCCTTCAAAAATTTGTATCAAGAGTATATTACTACCTTACCAAATTTATCAAAGCTTTTTAAGACCTTGGAAAAATTATTTAGATACTATTTGTAAATTTTGATAATGTTTTTATTCTTGGAGCCTATAGACAAAAGTCTTTAGAGAATTGGGCTAACTCGTTTTTGATACATTAAAGGATGGTAACTCCTTAAAAGAGCCGCCACCCCTATGTATTATAGCCACTTTATGAAGTTTCCTATAGTCCAAAATGTCGCAAAATCATAGGATATAAATCAATGATTCGTAAATGTTCTTGATCAATAGGTATACCTGCTACAATCATGGGAACCGTCGAATCTTCTTCTTCCAGAGAGCCATGGCTTCCTCCCCCCGGATGGATAGGAGCTCCAACTGAGAAATATTCATACCCTGAGGCGGCAGAAACAGCAATTCGTCTTCCACCACGTGCTTCAAGTGCCGTTATTAAACGATTAAAGGCATCCGGAAATTTGCCAAACTCTATAAATTGTGTGTCTGTCACTTTGGCATCAACTACGGACAAATCTCCTTCATAGAACCAGCTTTGACCGTATACGTCTTGGTAGGAACCTCTACGAGAAAAGAACAGTTGTTTTTCCGTCCCCCCTTGAACAATACAATATCTATTATCTGAGACTTTCCAAGTGATTTGAGCATTGCGAGGATCTTTGGCCAATATGCCCACGACTTCAGGCAAAATCTCTTCCTCCCTCTGGAGAATGTAAATAAAGGCCATCCGCTCATTTGGACATATGGCAATTTCATGATGCTCTTGATCATTGGCTTCTTCAGTAAACTTAATTCTTTTAAAAGACTTCAATGAATGATCTAAATTGATCAAATACTCTTTACCTAATCCAACCGTTGACTGGGCGTGATCTCCGGTAATAATAACCACATTTTCTTCCAGTGCTTTTTCCCAACTTCCAAACTCATCTAGGATTGAAGATACTTGTTTATCAGCATTTTCAATGGAAAAGCCTGAGCGCAAGGGCCCATGTTGGTGGGAATATTTATCATTATCAGGAAAATAAACAACCATAAAATCTGGCTGTTGTCCTTCTCGGACTAGTTGTACTGCGATTCTCCCAGAAAAAGTATCATTAAACCCAAAACGGTGCAAAGGCCCTCTTGGATAGGCTGAACTCCGTCCAGTGAATGGTGGATGAACAAGTTGACCTAGAGTTAAGCTTTTTGGCCCGGAGACAGTTTCATTATTGAGACAGAAACCTGTCCCTAAAGCAAGGGGAAAGGGGACTTTTGCTTGATAATTATTTGCAGCTCGATGCATGAAAAAGTTGATATTACCTGTACTATAGCCCCCTGCCTCTAACACCTCATATAATGTCGGCGTTAGTAGACTGAGATGCTCTTCATTAAGTCTTTGTAGCAAGTTGCGCAGAACCTTCTCCAGTCCTACTTTCAAAATACTTTGCCAGGTCGCTCCATAATCTACAACTTTTTTAATTTGCTGATTGTACCAAATAAAGCCTGGAACTCCATGGCGGTCCGGCCAAGTTCCTGTGATCATAGAACTCGTAGCAACCGGAGTCATGGTTGGAAAAGAAGAGACTACCCGATCAATATAGGTTCCGTGTTTAACTAAAAAACGAAACGCCGGGGCATTCCCTTCTGAAAGTATCCTGCCTAAAACAGCGGGATGAAGGGAGTCTACCACAAATAAGATTACCTTTTTCATGATTGACTCCCTTCCCTAATTTAATATAAAAATAAGTATATCAAACTTTTCGCTCTTTTGTCACGATTAAGAATCACTATTTTGCCTTAATTCAGCATCTACTATTTGGGATAAGTACATCGGCTATTTTAAAATACATCTCTAGTTATAGTACATACCAACAAGCATCAATTACAAGAGGTTCTAGCCAAACAAGAAGATAACACCGCTTTGCTCAGATCCAAGAGACTGCCCGGTTCTCTGTTGACACCCATTAATGGTATGGTATTAGAGAACACAAGCTTGTCCTAAAACGGTGATAAAAAGGAACCGTAGGATTTAAAATGAATCTTACGGGTTCCTTTTTATTTGCATATAGCTAATACGTTGGTTTCAAAAACTAATTCGCTTCAAGTAGAGAGGCTATTGAGAGGATCAAAACTAAGACTTATCCGTTCCTCTGTCTAGATTTTCCGGCTTCCGGGTTTGATAGCAGGAATTCCTTGAGCACAAAGTGGGCAATCCTTAGCTTCATAAGCTTGGATATTTAACTGAATGATTGAAGATTGAGGCAAGCCAAAATCTACCATGCCGCCTGAGCGATCGACCAGTACTCCCACGCCCAAAGCCGTAGCTCCGAACTCTTGAACTACAGTCAGTACTTCTCGAACTGAACCACCGGTCGTTATGACGTCTTCTACCACCAATACTCGTTCTCCCGGAGATAGTGAAAACCCTCTGCGCAAGCGCATTATCCCATTTTCTCTCTCTGTAAATAAAGACCTGACTCCTAAGACTTTGGCAACCTCATGGGCTACTAAAATCCCCCCTGTTGCGGGGCCGATCACTGTTTGAACGTCCATATCCCGAAATTGTGATGCCAACCCCTCTGCCAAAATCCCAGCTTGATCTGGATATTGAAGGACTTGAGCACACTGCATGTATTGAGCACTGTGTTTGCCTGAGGTTAAAAGGAAATGCCCCTCCAACAAAGCTTCACTTTTTCTAAACAGGTTCATATATTCTTCAGTTGTAAGCGGCATCTTATTATTAAGAGTTTTATCCATTAAGTTGATCTCTCCTTTTTCTATAACCTCTATCTTATCTATACTTCAATAAGAACTAGGTCCAAAGCCGTTCTAAAGCTTGGCGAGGATCTTCCGAGCGGGTTATCGGCCTACCGATGACCAGGTACGAACTGCCCGCATCTAAAGCCTCAGAAGGAGTAAGAACCCTTGCTTGATCCTGAGCTTCACTCCAGGCTGGACGAATTCCTGGCGTCACAATTAAGAAATCAGCTTTTGTGCTTTTTCGAATATCTGTTGCTTCCTTAGCAGATGCAACGACTCCGTCAAGTCCTGCCTGTTCCGCTAGCACCGCCAATTCTACAACGTGCTCTCCCAGGTTCCGTTGGACTCCCATCTCTTGTCTGAATTGAGTTTCTGACATACTTGTCAGGACTGTAACTCCAATCACTTTAGGGATGCTTTTTAGCTTACTTCCTTCTTCGCGCACTGCATTCCCTGCCCTAGCCATCATATCATACCCGCCGCTGCAATGGACATTGATCATATCAGCCCCACACTGCACGAATCCTCGAATTGCTCGTTCCACTGTTGTAGGTATATCATGAAGCTTCAAATCAAGAAAAATGGGAAAACCTAAAGCTTTTAGCTCCTGAATCATCATGGGGCCGGTATACGAGTAAAGTTCTAAGCCTACTTTTAGCCAACACCCACTGCCTTGAAGGGCTTTGGCTAAAACTAAAGCTTCCTCTCGACTTTGAACGTCTAAGGCTACCATCACTCGCTGATTATTTAATCTTACATCCAACGATATCCCCCCAGTTTTTAACATTTCGGGATTCCTATAATCAATGATGCGCTAATCCTACTAAATCCTTCACGGAAGCCAGTCCATGTTCCTCACAGTACTCTTTGATTCCCTGTAAAATCTCTAAAGGTGCCTGAGGATTAACGAAATTACCTGTGCCTATACTCACTGCCGTTGCGCCCGCTAACATAAATTCTATGGCATCTTGCCAGGTAGTGATCCCGCCCATTCCAATAATCGGCAAATCGACTGCTTGAAAAACCTGCCAAACCATTCGCACGGCAACCGGCCGAATCGCTGGACCTGATAGTCCTCCAAATGTATTGGCTAAAACAGGCCGTTGTTGATAAATATCAATATGCATTCCTAAAAGAGTATTAATTAGAGATATAGCATCCGCCCCTCCAAGCTGAACTGCCCGCGCCATGCCCACAATATCTGTTACATTGGGAGAAAGCTTGGCAATAACTGGCAGATCGGTTTCAGCCTTTACCGCGGCAATTACTTCTTGGGCACTTTGAGGATCTGTACCAAAATGCATTCCACCATGTTTAACATTGGGGCAAGAAATATTCACCTCAAGTGCCGCTAAACCGGAATCCTTTTGCAGTGCTCGCGCCAGCTGAACATAGTCTTCAAGGGAAAAACCGGAAATATTGGCGATTGCTGCAGTAGGTAGCTTTCTTATCTTTGGCAGATAGGATTGAATAAATTCTTCAACCCCTGGATTTTCTAAACCGACAGCATTCAGCAACCCTGCCGGAGTTTCAGCTAACCTGGGGACAGGGTTGCCCAGTCGAGGTAAGGGGGTAATCCCTTTAAGGGTTATTCCTCCTAAGGCTTCCAGGGGACAATAGCTGGTATACTCCTCTCCAAATCCGTAGGTACCCGAACAAGTAATCAGTGGATTTCTTAAGGTTATTCCAGCAAACTGGGTCAATAAATTAACAGGATTCATCCCATACAACCTCCTCTCCCCGGAAGACTGGCCCATCCTGACATACTTTTTTATGAATATATGCTCCTGTTTCATCGATTAAAGTGCACACACAACCCAAGCAGGCTCCAACTGCACACCCCATTCTTTCTTCCAGAGAAACCTCTATAGGTACTTTAACGTTTTTACAAATCTCCGTAACGGCCTGCATCATCTTCTTTGGACCACAAGCCGCTACCCAGATTTGGCTACTGCTTAAAGACATTTTTCCTAACTGATTATTTATTTGTTCAGTCACAAGACCCTTTTCCCCTAGACTTCCATCAAGTGTACTCAGATAAAGCGGAATTTCTAATTTCTCCCAGGAGGAAAGACCGGCACTCTCCAGAAACGATTGGTTTTCTCCTCCCCAAAACAATCGAACGGTTAACCCCTTACTCAGCGCACTAATTGCTAAGGGATATAACGGAAAAATTCCGATTCCTCCGGCTACCAACCATAATTCTCCTGCTTCCGGCAGAGAAAAGCCATGTCCCAAAGGGCCCATAATACTAAGGACTTCTCCATCCTTCGCTCGTGCCAGAATTTCTGTTCCTCGCCCCTGAACTCGATAGAGCAAAGTAATTTCGTCATTCTCTGAAGAGATATAGGCTAAACTAATCGGCCGCCTTAACAAGGGATCAAATGACGAGATTGATGAGTCCTGGACTTGGATTGCAACGAATTGTCCCGCCTGGGCATTTCTTGCAATCGGTCCTTTCAGCACTAACCTTCTAAGCTTATGCTTCTCTTCTCCCATGGATTCATGAACTACCACTTGTCCTTTGGTAAGCATGGCAACCTCCTTATCGTGGTTCGAAATTCGTAGTTCGTGGTACGCAATTAATTTGAGGATAGGCATCCTGTTCCTAATCAAAACACCCTTTCAGATTAGGAACAGAAATATTAAACAAGGAATTTCATCACTATAGAGGCAAGAGCCCCGGAGAAATGCTTTCCAAAACTTGAAGCAACGCTGCCGCAGTATCTAAACTTGTGAAGCAAGGGATTCCATGTTCTACAGCTGCTCTACGGATCGCAAAGCCATCACTTTCTTGGACTCGACCATGAGTTGTTGTATTGACAACGTATTGAATCTTTTGTTTGCGAATACCATCGATGATTTCGTTAGAACCATCATGCAGCTTGGCAATTGTTTCTACCCTTAATCCCTGAGTCTTTAAATAGCGGGTAGTCCCCTCAGTAGCTAAGATACGGAAACCAATTTCTGCGAAACGTCTTGCCAGCTCCAACCCTTCCGCTTTATCCCGATCTGCCAAGGTTATTAACACAGACCCATAAGTCGTAAAGGACAATCCCGCTCCCAGCAACGCCTTGTAGAGAGCCTTTTCATAGGTTTTGTCCATGCCCATAACTTCACCCGTAGATTTCATCTCAGGGCCTAACGACGGTTCGACTCTTTGCAGCTTAGAGAAGGAAAAAACAGGTGCTTTGACAGCAACTCTATCACTGACAGGCCAGAGGCCGTGTGGGATACCTATTTCTTCCCATTTTCTGCCCAGGATAACTTTGGAAGCCCAATCAACAATTGGAACCCCGGTAACTTTACTTAGAAAGGGAACTGTACGGCTTGATCGCGGATTAACCTCTAGAACATAGAGTTCTTGGTGGTAAATGACATATTGTATATTAAGCAAACCTTTTATCTTCAAGGATCGTGCTAAGGATTTTGTCAAAGCAATAATACGTTCTTTCATGTTTAAGTCGAGAGTTTGAGGCGGATAGACTGCTATAGAATCTCCGGAATGAACTCCGGCCCTCTCCAAATGTTCCATAATCCCGGGGATAAAAACATTCTCCCCATCTGAGATAGCATCAACCTCAACCTCTGTACCAAGGAGATATTGATCCATCCAGATCTCCTGGTCTGAGGATGCGGAAAAAGCTCGCTTAATAACCGGTTCTAATTCCTTCTCTTCATAAACGATGTCCATAGCCCGGCCACCGAGAACATAAGACGGTCGCACAACTAACGGAAATCCAATCTCCAGTGCCACTCGCTGCACCTGCTCCATATTCCTGGCACCGCCCCCGCGAGGCCGCTGAGCACCTAGCTCTTGCAGTACCCGGTCGAAATTCCCTCTCTCTTCCGCACGATCGATATCTTCTACCGTCGTGCCCAAAATCTTATACCCACGTCTTGCTAGGCCGCTTGCTAAACCTATTGCCGTCTGCCCACCGAACTGAACGACTACTCCATCAGGTTGTTCTTTATCTAAAATCTCGGAAACATCCTCCAAGGTTAATGGTTCAAAATAAAGACGATCAGCCGTGTCAAAATCCGTCGACACTGTTTCCGGATTGTTATTGATTATAATGCTTTCATAACCCGCTTTTCTCAGGGCCAGTACAGCATGTACTGAACAATAATCAAATTCTATACCCTGTCCTATGCGAATTGAGCCTGAACCCAGAACGACAACTTTAGGCCGTTTATGAACATCCCCTTCATCTTCCAGATCATAACTGGAATAAAAGTAAGGTGTTGTCGCTTCAAATTCTGCGGCGCAGGTATCCACCATTTTAAAAATAGGTTGTATTTTTTGCTCTTTTCTAAATTGATGTACTTTGTCCTCAGTAGTTTTCCAGAGAGATGCAATCTCCAAGTCAGAAAACCCTAGCCGTTTTACTCGAAGCAAACTTGCCTCATCCCAAGGAGTCTGTTCCACTAATATTGTCTCATCAACAAGACGTTTTAGTATATTCAAATAGTATCGATTCCAACCGGTTTCTTGAACCAACCAATCTACTGTCCAACCGCGTCTCAAACCTTCAGCAAAAACAAACAACTGGCGATCATCGGGTTTTAAACAAGCGTCTTTAAGTTCCGCGTCTGAAAGTCCCTCAAGCTCCGCCAGGCGAACCCCATAAACTTTTATATCAAGAGAACGGATGGCTTTGAGCAGGGCGGATTCCAAGTTCCGACCTATCCCCATTACTTCCCCCGTTGCCTTCATCTGAGTCCCTAAATGACGATCTGCCTCTGTAAATTTATCAAAGGGCCAGCGCGGAAACTTCACAACCACATAGTCCAGGGCCGGCTCAAAACAAGCGGAGGTCTTTCCCGTCACAGCATTCTTGAGTTCTGTTAGAGCATAACCTAAGGCTATCTTAGCAGCGACTTTAGCAATAGGATATCCCGTAGCCTTTGAGGCCAAAGCACTTGAGCGACTTAAGCGAGGATTGACCTCGATCACAACATATTCCATTTGGGAAGGATGGAGAGCAAATTGGACGTTACACCCACCTTCAATCCCTAGACCATTAACAATTCTTAAAGAGGCACTGCGCAGGGTTTGAACCTCTCGGTCAGTTAATGTTTGACAAGGTGCTACAACAATACTGTCACCTGTATGTATTCCTACGGGATCCATATTTTCCATGTGACATATGGTAATACAGTTGCCTGCTCCATCCCGTAAAACCTCAAACTCGACTTCCTTCCAACCGGCTACACTTCTCTCTACAAGAATCTGACCAATCAGACTTGCCTGAAGGCCACTTTCTGCAATCTGTTGAAGTTCAGTTTTGTTTTGAACAATTCCTCCTCCGGTTCCACCCAAGGTAAAGGCCGGCCGAACAATAAGTGGATAACCGGTAACATCCGCAAATTTCAGGGCATCGTCAACCTGGGAAACAATCATGCTTTCCGGAATCGGCTCGCCAAGTTCTTTCATTAGAGCCCTAAAGCTCTCTCGATCTTCAGCTTGGTCAATGCTTTTCAGCGAGGTTCCCATTAGAGTGACCTCACAGCGCTCCAAAACCCCTCTTTTAGCAAGCTGATACGCTAAGTTTAAGCCTGTTTGTCCACCCATCGTAGGTATCAACCCGTCAGGCCTCTCCCGTTCAATGATCCGTTCCATAGATTCCACAGTTAAAGGCTCTATATAAACCCGATCTGCTGTTTCACGATCCGTCATGATTGTGGCAGGATTGGAATTTACAAGAATGACCTCAATCCCTTCCTCGCGAAGAGCTCGGCAAGCTTGTGTGCCGGCATAGTCAAATTCTGCCGCCTGTCCAATTACGATGGGGCCTGAGCCAATTACCAAAACCTTTTTCCACTCTTTTTTGGGCATTCTTATCCTCTCCCCTTTCGAGCTGATCTGTCTAAAACAATAGACTTGAAACGGTCGAAAATTCCATCATTCTCCTCAGGCCCCGGAGCCCCTTCCGGATGAAATTGCACCGATAAAATTGGATAAGAAGTATGCTCCATTCCTTCTACAGTTCCATCATTGAGATTCAGCAAGGTAACCTCAAAGCCCGAACCCTTCAAAGAGTCTTCCTGTACAGCGTAGCCATGGTTTTGGGATGTCATTGTCGCTTTTCCAGAGCGGATGTCGATCACCGGATGATTCCCGCCCCGATGTCCATAAAGTAATTTGTAGGTTCTTCCACCTGCAGCCAAGGCTAAAAGCTGATGTCCCAGACATATCCCTAAGATCGGCAGCTTATCATATAACTTCCGTACTGTAGCAATTTCTTCTGGTAACTCTTCAGGATCGCCAGGGCCATTGCTCAGAACAATCCCACTGGGGCGATTCTTAAGTATTTCTTCAGCCTTAGTCCTAGCTGGGAAAACCATAATCCGAAACCCTCTTTTCTGAAGGTTACGAATGATATTTCGTTTTACGCCAAAATCTATGACTGCAATTAATGGACCCGATCCGGGAATTTCAAATGACTCTTTGACCGTCGAACGATAGACCCAATGCTCACTATTTTCCTTTATTTTTTTCTTCGAATTCCTCCAATACTCCTGCCCAATCTCTTTAGTGCGAACAAGTACTCCTGGCAAGGTTCCAAATTGCCGCAAATATCTGGTCAGCGCTCGTGTATCAACTCCCTTTAGGCCTTGTACACCATGCTGATAACAATAATCCTCCAGAGACCCCTCACCATGCTGACTCCCCTCTCCCCCGGAAAGTTCGCGAAGGATGAGCCCTTGCAGGCGTGTTTTATCCGCTTCATTTTCTTCGTGATGCCATCCATAGTTTCCAATCAGGGGTTGAGTAAGGACAAGTATCTGACCTGCATAGGATAAATCTGTAACCATCTCCTGATAGCCACTCATTGAGGTATTGAAAACGACTTCTTGCTCTTCTACCTGGGTGAAACTCTTTTCCCATCCCCCAAACTCTTCTCCCTCAAAGGTCGTCCCATCTTCAAAAATAAGATAAGCCACCTCGACACTTCCTCTCCTCCATACTTTCAAATGCTTTATCTATCTAACAACTCTATCCCTCTGCACTAACTTACCTTCAACCCAAACCATCACCGGGAACCCTTCCATGATCTTTCCTAAAAACGGAGTATTACGAGCTTTAGAAACTAAGTTCGTCGAATCGATCATCTCTGAGAAGTTCGGATCAAAAAGCACCATATCCGCTATTGCCCCAGGCTTGAGGGTTCCCCCGTTCAAACCAAACCGTTGTGCCGGAGCCATACTCCAGGCCTCAATCACACGATCCGGGGACAATCGCCCGGGTAATACCAAGTAATTCCACACAGCACTCAAGGCAGTCTCGAGACTAGCAATTCCAAAAGGAGCTTCTGCAAAAGGTCGCGCTTTTTCTGCCTGAGTGTGTGGGGCATGATCAGTTGCTATCATATCAATAGTTCCATCACGCAGCCCTTCAATTAAGGCTTCCCGATCCTCTTTCGAACCCAGGGGAGGATTTACCTTAAGCACTGTATCTGTAATGCCTATCTCTTCATCACAAAAGATGAGATGATGGGGATTGACCTCTGCCGTTACATTGACACCTCGTGCTTTAGCTTTTCGAATCAGCTCTACGCTATCAGCAGTTGAAATATGGGCCAGATGAAGCTTCCCACCAGTTTCCTCGGCTAGAATTAAATCCCTGGCCACTATTACACTCTCGGCACTGGCCGGAATTCCTCTTAATCCCATCCTCCCTGAGGCCACGCCTCTTCGCATAAGGCCATCTCCGGCTAAATCTTTATCCTCACAGTGACTGATAATCGGAAAGCCCGTAAGTTTGGCATATTCTAGAGCAAGCCTCATCATTTCTGCGTTCTGAATGTTTTTACCATCATCCGAAAAAGCTACTGCTCCTCCTGCTTTCATATCCGCCATCTCTACCAGTTCACTGCCCTGCATACCTTTAGTGACTGTCCCTATGGGAAAGACATGGGCATATCCGGCACGTTCACCTTGTCTACGTACAAACTCGACCAAAGCTCGATTATCTATGGGAGGTTGTGTGTTAGCCATGGCCAGAATTGTTGTAAATCCACCCCGTACTGCAGCACGTGCTCCACTTAAAATATCTTCTTTATCCTCTTGACCTGGTTCACGCAGGTGAGTGTGTACATCAATAAGTCCTGGAAATAGATATTTACCTTTCCCATTGATTGTTTCCACAGATTTGCCCTGCGCTTTTACGATAACTTCCTCTTCGGTCATCGCCGAGGAAATTTCTAATACTGTTTTATCCTTAATGAGAACATCCTGGGGAGCAGATATTTTTTGACTAGGATCTATAACCATAACGTCTTTAAGCCACCACATTGCCGGACCCTCCTATCAGTAAATAAATCAATGCCATACGGATTGCTACACCATTCGTGACTTGACGCTCAATCAAGGCGTCGACCCCATTAGCAACATCATCGGAAATTTCAACCCCTCTATTCATCGGGCCGGGGTGCAACACGATGCTTTGTTTGCCTGTTTTCTTGAGACGCTCTGTGGTCAAGCCATACAGGTGGCTATATTCACGGAGACTGGGAAAGAGTCCGCTTTTCTGTCTTTCAAGTTGGAGGCGAAGGGCCATAACGATATCCGCTCCGGGTAAAGCACTGTCTAGATCATGAGTCATGTTAACTCCCAATCCTTCCATTTCAGCGGGAACAAGCGTCGGAGGTCCGGCCAAAGTCACATTTACCCCCATCTTTTGCAGACACCAAGCATTACTTCTAGCAACCCTAGAATGTAAAACATCCCCCACAATGACCACGTTCTTACCTTCTAGCTCTCCCAAATGTTCCTGCATCGTAAATATATCCAGTAATGCTTGGGTTGGGTGGGCATGCTGCCCATCACCTGCATTAATGACTGCCGGGTCTAAGATATCTGCTAAAAACTTCGCTGAACCTGAACTAGGATGCCTCAGTATCACGACATCAGCTCTCATTGCCTGAATCGTCTTTGCTGTATCATATAAGCTCTCTCCTTTACTTACACTGCTCTGAGCAACTGCAATACTTGTTGTATCAGCCCCTAAAACCTTCGCAGCCATTTCAAAGGAGGTTCGAGTCCTTGTACTTGCTTCATAGAAAAGATTAACTACTGATTTTCCTTTTAATGTAGGCAATTTTTTTATTGGACGCATTAAAATCTCTTTCATCACTTTTGCAGTATGCAAAATATGACGGATTTCCTCCACACTCATATCCTCAATCGCTAGAATATCTTTACGCTGCCACTTCATGAAGAAACCTCCCTAATTTTTTCCATTCTTATTATTTCTAAACAGTTTGTGATTATTCTCTTTGAAAGTAAGGGGAATTGCACGTTCACACACGTTCCATTCACTCGCTCGCTGGATACTGAAGCTATTACGCCAACCTCCGGGTAGTTCAGGATGTGAACCTCGGCGTAATATTTGCTTCAGTATCAGCACTCGCTTTACAGTGAACTCCACTAAAGTGTTCACTTAGCAATATCCCCTTAGTTTCTGGAAGACCGGGTAAAAATGTAAAAATCCTCGTCCCAAAAGGGAGAGGATTTAAAAATAGGCATAGCCTACTATATCCAACTCACCCCTTGGTTATCTCTCTGGATAACATTTAAAGGGAACCGGTTGATTAAATTTTATTAATATCATCATCTCTTTCGAGCAAGAGCACGTCTTCGTCCCCATCCACTTCTTTAAGTCGAACAGCAACAATTTCTCGACGAGAGGTGGGAAGGTTCTTACCAACAAAATCTGCTCGGATAGGCAACTCTCTATGTCCCCGGTCGACCAGCACGGCCAACTGAATTCGTTCAGGTCTTCCTATATCCATTGTTGCGTCTAAAGCTGCACGAGCCGTTCGGCCTGTGTAAAGTACATCATCAATTAAAATAACCGCTTTACCTTCAATACTTACCGGAATGTCTGTTTCATGAACGACAGGGTGAATGTCAATGGTACTGAGATCGTCTCGGTAAAGAGTAATATCCAGGATTCCCAATGGAACCTTTACTCCCTCGAATTCTTCGATGTACTGCTGGATTCGTTCCGCAAGAGGCACTCCTCTTCTACGAATCCCTACTAGGACAAGTTTATCAGTACCTTTATTCTTTTCGACAATTTCATGAGCAATACGAGTTACTGCCCGGCGAATTCCATCCGGATCTAAAATCTTACTCTTTATTGTTCCTTCCAAGGCTTCTAACTCCTTTCTTCCCAGGGAATCTTTATCCTTAGATCTTTCCGTCCTAATTGGTAATTGGTTGCTCGGATACTTTCTGAGTAGTACAAAAAAACTGTCCTAAAAGCAGACAGTTTTCCATGTATCCGTCTGCCTTCCCAAGCCTCTCGGGACTTCATTAAAGGCCATAATTCTTGTTCCCTAGTTTACTTTAGCTTTGCTTAAAAGTCAATGCACTAATTCAAATGCCGGAATTTATTGAGTAGTCTCTCAACTAGCGCATTTTTTCAAGCAGAGCGGCAAACTTATTCGGCAGAGGCGACCCGAAACTCATCCATGACCCATTGCGCGGATGCTCAAAACCTAAATGAGCTGCATGAAGCATTTGACCTTGTATTCCAAATTGATTCTTCTTAGGACCGTATACCGGATCCCCTATAATCGGGTGTTTTATATAAGCCATATGTACGCGTATCTGATGGGTTCGCCCTGTCTCTAAGCAAACTTCCAAATATGAAGTATCACCGAAACGTTCAACAACGGTATAATGTGTCACAGCCTGTTTCGAATTCTGCATAACCACCGCCATGCGTTTTCGATCAGAAGGATCACGGCCAATTGGGGCATCGACGGTTCCTGATGGCTCCGTCATGACCCCGTGAACCAGGGCCAAGTATTTTCTCTCCATGGAATGTGCTTTAAGCTGTGCCGCAAGACCTTGGTGTGAAAAGTCGTTCTTGGCCACCACCAAAATCCCCGATGTATCCTTGTCTATGCGGTGTACAATCCCCGGTCGCAACACTCCATTGATTCCGGAAAGGTTATCACAGTGGTATAGTAAAGCATTAACCATCGTTCCCGTCCAAGCCCCGGGAGCCGGATGAACTACCATTCCTTGAGGTTTATTGACAACTAAAACATCCTCATCCTGGTAAATAATCTCCAGGGGAATATTTTCCGGTGTAGCCGAAGATTCTCTTGGAGCCGGAATAGTGACTTTTACTAGATCCCCTTGGCGTATTTTGTAATTCGATTTTCTAGCTAACCCATTAACAAGTACCCATTCTTTTGTGATTAGACCCTGAACGAAAGAACGGCTTTTTTCTAAAACTTCAGTTACTCCAAGATCTAAGCGAACTCCTTCAGGAAGTTCAAACACTTGCTCGCAAGAAGGTATATGTTCATCTTCATCCAATCCGCAATCGGAGCAATCTAATCCTGAATTATTTGTTGAATCAATTAACACTCTTCATACCCCAATACCTAGTTTTTCACGGTGAGAGCTAAATGCAGTTCACTACTCATCATTTACATCAAGTTCAGATCTCCTTGAGGCTCTCTCATCCCGATAAATAGCCAGCAACAGTAATCCTACCCCTACAACAATCATACTATCAGCGAAGTTAAACACATACGGCCAAATCTGAAAATCAAGATAGTCTACAACCCGTCCTATAACCAGCCTATCGTACAAATTCCCCAGTGCTCCGCCTCCAATTATCCCTAATGCCAGTCTAGTAATCCTCTCATGGCGCGGTATACGATATTGCCCATAAACCACACCTCCAACAACCAGAACCGCTGTAAGGATAAAAATCCAAGTTCGGCCCGCCATCAGACCAAAAGCTGCACCTGGATTCAAGACATAGGTCAAATGGAATATCCCGGGGAAAACTTTTAGCGTTTCGCCCGGAATAAAGTATGTTTGAATTAAAACCTTTAGAAAACGATCAATACCCCAAACCCCAATTATTGCAAGCCAAACTAACAACAGATTCCCTCCCACTATTCTTTCCCTCATCTTAACATAGGGTTTTAAGTGGGGCAAATAATTATGTTTGTCCGTGCTCTTTACTATAATGAATGGTGTTTAAGCGCCCTTCCGGTTCCCGTTGAGTTTCTATGGTTTCAATAAATTGGACTGAGCCAATAGTCTCGTCCGAATCTTCATATAGATTATTAGGATCGGAAATATTCCGGTTAGTTCCCAAGTCCTGAAGAGTATCTGCAGTCCCATAGCG
Source organism: Desulfosporosinus meridiei DSM 13257 (assembly GCF_000231385.2). Taxonomy (NCBI): domain Bacteria; kingdom Bacillati; phylum Bacillota; class Clostridia; order Eubacteriales; family Desulfitobacteriaceae; genus Desulfosporosinus; species Desulfosporosinus meridiei. Next base: position 3,977,315 of record NC_018515.1, read on the forward strand.
TGCCACTGCCTGCCATGAATCCTCACCATCAAACATTACCCGATCGGTACCATCATTAAAAGTCCTGGAAAAAGGACGATTTAAAATTTCATTTTCCACTGGTTCTCGATGCAGGGAGTGTTGCTCTTCCTTTTCTTCCTCACGGCTGCATTTAGCACATACTGTCGTATAAGGCAAAACCTCAAGACGTTCATAGGGAATTTGTTGGCCACAATGCTCACATTTAGCATAGTTTCCTTTTTCAAACCTTTCCAGAGCATTGTCAATAGCTCCAATTCTATGACTTAGGCGATCATGTTCGGCAATATCACGTGACCGCTGGTACAATTCGCTTCCAACATCTGCAGGATGATTATCCACGAGGGATAATTCTCCTAATGAATCTTTCATACTTCCTTCAAATAATTCAGCGGCAGTTTCCATAACTTCACTTCGTTCTTCATGTAATGTATTGATCAATTTATCATATCGCTTTTGATCTTTCAATTATCTTCGCCTCCTACTCCAAATTTAGGGTTGATTAACATATCTGCTTAATTCCGCAATCAATCCTCCTATTACTGGCAGGTTCAGAACTACTATCCGTTTTAAAATAAAATAGGCAAATCCAGCCAGCAAACCTGCTCCCAGGGCAGTTCCCAATCCTCGCAAAAGACCAACCCCAAAATTAATCCATAGCATTCTTCCCGGCCGATTTAAATAAGAAATATAATCAGCTAGTCTCATTTTTTCCAGAGTTTCTGCCAACAAAGCAACTTGATGGTTCAATCCCGCTAACTTCTGAGCATTAATAGAATCCGTTTCATCGTTACTTATCGAGAGTTCCATGGTCGGTTTATTCTCTTCTTTCGAAACGGCCACGTTATCACCTCACGTTAAACATCTTTTTTATTGTTCCCACAGCTTTGTAATTTACACTGATTCATTTAAAATATAATAATCTTAAAAAATTCAGTAATTAAGCTAATTATGGCTTCTAATTCAAATAAAAGGGTTGTAATTAACCTTTAGAAGTTAATTACAACCCTTTTAAAAAACATGCACTACTTATAGCCTAAGAGCTTCCCACATAGATAAAAACAAGGTTTATATTCTTCCACTAGGGAAGACATACCTCAAGCAATTGTCCGTTTACTAAACTAAAAGCATTCCCTTCGTCAGTGTCTACATGCAAGTCAAGAGCGTAATCAGGGCTTACCCGAACTAATACTTGATCAAGAATTCCGCCCCGAGAACCAGGGACAATAGCTCGGATATATTGCCCATCGTCGAGTTTATACTTCTCAGCATCTTGCGGACTCATATGAAGATGTCGGGCAGCAATAATAACACCTTTATTCATGTGAATCCTTCCCTTTGGACCTTCAACATCAATGCCGGGCGTTTCTTCAATCTTTCCAGAATCGCGGACTGGCGGTTTTACCCCAAGTTTAAAAGTATCTGTAGCAGTAAGTTCAACTTGAGAAGCTTTTCGGGCAGGCCCCAAAACCCGAACTCCCGCAATTGCACCTTTGGGTCCAATGAGCGTAACAGTTTCTTCACTGGCAAATTGACCAGGTTGACTAAGATCTTTCATCTTTGTTAAAGAGTATCCCTCACCAAAAAGAGCCTCAATATGATCATGCGACAGATGGATGTGGCGATTAGATATTCCGACGGGAACTTTAAAGGTTTCCATAAGTTCATCTCCCTCCTATCAAATAGTAATGCCACCGTGCGAAATAGAATATATCAAGTTTTTAAGCATCGGCAGAAGTTCTAAAATACCTTACACTTATTATACCTATTTCGATACGTTACGACAAATTACTATTTATTCAGTTGATTTCGGCAAGTAGATGAATTACGAAATTACATAAAAATTTGATATCAGGTACAAGAATTCTTACTCTCCTGTCAACCAAACTATTTCTCCCTCTTGAACCACCGGAACAATTGGTAAAATATTTGGAGTTGAGCAATACTCTATGTCTCGTTCAAAGCCCAAGGATATAAGTTTTTTCCCATGAACTGAGTTCCGAATCCTATCTGTAAGATGATCTTCAGAGCTTCGATATAACAGGCGTGCAGCTTCACCTAAATCGTTTAGCAAAATCTTTGATCCCAAAGAATCAATTAACATCCCGGCGCAAAGAGTATCCGGCAAGTCAAAACGTTCTTCTGTACCTGCACAAAACACTACTATTCCTTTTAACCTATTTCGATTCTCAAATTCTCTGTGTACAGCTAAAACAATACTATGCATATTGATAAACGAAGCCATCCAAATCATTGGGGCAGCAATAGAATCTCGTATAGCTCGAGTGCCATTCGATGTAGTCAAAATTACTCTTCTGCCTCCTACTTTTTCGGGAACATAGTCAAAAGGAGAGTTTCCTAAATCAAAGCCCTCAATGATCAGCGAATCACGCTCACCCCCTAATAATGAGCCGGGGAGCGTTAAACGTTTCTCTAAGGCTTCCTCTGAGGTAAGCACCGGGACAATGGCTTGGCAGCCATTGGCTAGTGCCGTCACAATGGTACTTGTTGCTCTCAAAACATCAATCACGATGACTAATCTATCTTCTAAATAGGGAATTCGTGGAGACCCTGTACTCGGCAATACTTCGATTTGCATGCGATCACCCCATTCCTTTATTATTATATAACTTTATGGACAATCCTTTTATAATTCAACTTTTTCTGACTTAATTCCTGCATAATTTCTTTAAAATCCTTAATTTCCGATTTCTTTTAATAACATGCTTTTATAAAGCTTTTTGTATTGAAAAGAATAGACACAGAATACATAAGCATTCTGTGTCTAAAAATGATTTATTAAGACTCTTTACGCCAACGTAAGTTTGGTTTTCTGACGGCACTTACTTCATCCAAACGGGTTACAAATGTGGTATAGGGGGCGTTCTTTACCAGATCCGAATCATTCCGAGCTTCTTCAGCAATCTTAATTAGAACTTCAGCAAACTTATCTAGTGTTTCAATGCTTTCAGTTTCTGTAGGCTCTATCATCATAGCCTCTTCAACAATTATCGGGAAATAAATAGTTGGAGGGTGATAGCCATAGTCTAACAAACGTTTTGCAATATCTAAGGTGTGTACTCCCGTTGACTTAAGGTTCTTAGGGGTAATAATAAATTCATGCATGCAGACGCGTTCAAAGGGGAGATAATAATGGTCTTTAAGAATACTCATAAGATAATTGGCATTCAAAACTGCATTTTCTGAAGCTGACCTTAATCCCGCCCCGCCAAGGCTACGAATGTAGGCATAGGCCCTTACAAGTACTGAAAAATTTGCATAAAAAGAGCGTACACGTCCTATAGATAAAGGCATATCATTTTTAAGTGTAAAGACTCCATCTTCGGACCGTACAACCAGTGGTTTAGGAAGATAAGGAATCAGAAATTCCTTAACCCCAACCGGTCCAGACCCCGGCCCTCCGCCCCCATGGGGTGTTGAAAAGGTTTTGTGCAAATTTAGATGGACAACATCAAAGCCCATATCCCCCGGACGGGCAATACCCATTACAGCATTTGTATTCGCTCCATCGTAGTATAATAACCCGCCCACATCATGAACCAACTTGGTTATTTCTAAAATATTTTCATCAAATAGACCCACAGTGTTAGGATTTGTCAGCATCAGAGCCGCAACCTCGTCATTTAGAACCTCTTTCAAAGCTTCAAGATCCACCCCACCACGTTCATTGGAGGGAATTTGAATTATTTCGTACCCGGCCATTGCAGCTGTAGCGGGATTTGTTCCATGAGCCGAATCTGGAACTACGACCTTTGAACGTTTGGTGTCTTGGCGATGATCGTGATAGGCTTTGATAATTAGTATCCCTGTCATTTCTCCGTGGGCTCCGGCGGCTGGTTGAAGTGTAAACCCATCCATTCCGGTTAATTCACAAAGATCCTCCTGTAACTCTGCCATAAGCTGTAAAGCTCCTTGAGTCAGCGACTCCGGCTGATAGGGATGCAGAGCAGTAAAACCTGGAAGGCGGGACAACATTTCATTAACCTTTGGATTATACTTCATCGTACAAGACCCTAGAGGATAAAACCCAGTATCAACACCATGATTGAAGGTAGACAGGTGAGTAAAGTGACGGACAGCGTCTACTTCAGAGACTTCCGGAAGCAACGGTTCTTGCTTACGCAATAAACTCTCAGGTATGAGATTTTCAATAGGAACTTCCGCTACATCACAGGCAGGTAGACTTACTGCAGTTCGTCCATCGGCACTTAGATCAAAAATTAGCGGTTCTAAAACTTTCACTGGATTTCCCCCAATCTGGCCACTAGCCGATCAATATCTGCTTTTGATTTCGTTTCTGTTACACAGAAGAGGAGATGGTGATCGAGTTCCGGATAGAAACGAGCCAGATCAAGCCCACCAATAATTTTATTTTCTAAGAGTACTTTATTAATTTTCGCAGGTTCAATTTCAGTCTTAATCACAAATTCATGGAAAAACGGCCCAGAAAAAAACAAGCTCATCCCAGGTAGTTTAGAAATTTCTCGAGCAGCATAGTGGGCATTTTGCAGATTTAGATAGGCCATTTGTTTTAGTCCTATTTTACCTAAGGCACTTAAATGCATTGTAAAAGCAAGGGCGCAAAGCGCTTCATTCGAGCATATGTTTGAAGTCGCTTTTTCCCGTCGAATATGTTGTTCACGTGCCTGAAGAGTTAAAACATATCCTCGCTTTCCAGATTTATCAGTTGTAGCCCCAACTATTCGCCCAGGCATACGACGGACAAACTTATCTCGGCATGACAAGAACCCCAAGTATGGCCCACCATAATTCAGCGGGTTTCCGAAAGGCTGACCTTCACCTACTACAATATCAACCCCACACTCACCCGGAGACTTAACCAGTCCTAATGAAACTGGGTTAACAGAGACAACCACTAAGGCACCCTTGGCATGAGCCATCTGGACAACTTGTTCCACATTTTCTAGACCGCCAAAAAAGTTGGGAGTTTGAACAAGTACGCCTGCAATATCTTCTTGCAATACAGCATCTAAAGCCGCCTGATCCATTACACCTTCTTTGAAAGGAACTTCAATTATTTCTACACCCCGAGGCGGCAAATATGTTTTCAAGACTTCACGATATTCCGGATGCACCGTAGTCAAAACTAACACTTTATTTCGCCGTGTAGCATCACAGCTCATAAGAGCTGCTTCTGCTAGTGCCGAAGCTCCATCGTACATGGAAGCATTCGTGACATCCATTCCCGTCAATTCACAAACCAAGGTTTGATATTCATAAATTGCTTGAAGGGTTCCCTGACTAATCTCAGGTTGATAAGGTGTATAGGCTGTGTAGAACTCTGAGCGCAACAATAATTGGTCAATGAAGCTGGGAATGTAATGTTCATAAGCTCCAGCTCCCAAAAATGAACTATACTCTTCGACAGTTTTATTTAAAGCCGCCAAACCTTTGACCTGTTTGACTAATTCTTGCTCCGACATCCCTCCAGGAATAGCCAGCGCACGCTGCAAACGGACTTCCTGGGGAATATCTGCAAAAAGATCATCAAGTGACTTAGCCCCGATACGGGCTAAGAGCCGTTCTTTTTGGCTGTCCGTATTCGGTACGAAGTTCATTCTAATGTTCCTCCTGTGCTAAAAATGTCTCATATTCCTCAACGGACATCATACTTTCCAGCGGAGCTAAATCTTCAGCCTCAACCTTAATCAACCAGCCCTCTCCATAGGGGTCAGAATTTAATAAATCAGGTGTATCCATAACTGAAGTGTTCACTTCTACAACTTTTCCACTCACAGAAGCAGAGATGTCAGATACAGCTTTAACTGATTCAACTGTACCGTAAGATTTTCCGGCGGTTACCGTTGTTCCTACATCCGGGAGCTCGACAAACACTACGTCTCCAAGGCTTTTTTGGGCGTGGTCTGTTATACCAAAAGTTATAATGTTTCCTTCAACCTTTGCGTATTCATGCTCTTTGTTATACTTTACATCAACTGGATTCATTTAAATCATCCTCCTCAAATTTTAATTATTTTGTCCAAAGGGGATTAGCAACATCCATTAGTAATACTAAATGTGTATGGCTAGATGAATTTTATTTAAGCAATTAGCACGAGTAAAACTACTAGATTATTTTTAGCTATGCGATACTGGATAATACTTTATCAGATACTACACCAGATTACTTGGGTTTTGATTGATCCTCACGTTTATAAAACAAGGAGGGAACAATTCTTGCTTTAACTGCTTTTCCACGGATCATTACATCAAGAATCTGACCCTGAATCGCTAAATCGGCCTTGACTAATCCTAAAGCAATGTTTTTGTTTAGAGTTGGTGAAAATGAGCCAGATGTAACAAATCCAATCTCTTGCCCATCTTTTTGTAAGGGATAGTGGGAACGGGCTATTCCACGTTCAATCATTTCTAATCCTACTAACTTTCGCGGTACACCTTGTTCTTTTTGAGCGAGAATTACCTCCTTGCCAATAAAATTCACCTTATCTAGCTTAACAAAAATTCCAAGCCCAGCTTCAAGAGGAGAAATCTCCGCTCCTAATTCATTCCCATATAACGGAAGACGAGCTTCAAAGCGCAATGTGTCACGTGCACCCAGCCCAATCGGCTGTACACCCTCTAGAGCACCAACTTCCAATATTTTTCTCCACAGTTGCCGACTATGTTCAGGAGTAACATAAATCTCAAATCCGTCTTCTCCTGTATAGCCCGTCCGGGAAACCAGACAACTAATCCCGTCAATATTCCCGTGAGTGAAACTATAGTATTTAATCTGTGAAAGATTAAGTTCTGTAATACGCTGTAAGACAGTTTCCGCTAGAGGACCTTGTAAGGCAAGCTGAGCATATTGGTCAGAGACATTCCCTAAGTTCACATTAAAACTGTCTGCTTGTTTTAATATCCAAGCATAGTCCTTATCGGTATTGGAGGCATTTACAACAATCAGAAAATGTTGAGAATTATATCGATAAACCAACAAGTCATCCACAATTCCACCGCTTGGATAGCACATAGGAGAGTATAGAATTCTGCCATCTTCCAGCTTACTGACATCATTCGTGATCAGCATTTGAATAAACTCTAAAGCATCTTGACCACGAACCTCTATCTCACCCATATGAGACACATCGAAAAGGCCGGCCTTAGTCCGAACGGCATGATGTTCATCTATAACACCAACATATTGAACAGGCATTTCCCATCCGCCAAAATCAATAAGTTTTGCCTTATGAGCCAAATGCTCTTCGTAAAGTGGAGTGCGTTTTAATTCATTCATAAGAAACCTCCTTATTTTAGACTAGAAACTAGTTTTTCATAGTAGACATTTCGCGCATCAGATTTCTTCAATAGTGTTCCATATAGCAGGACATCACACCCAGAAAAAACCTTCCAAAACACCCTTGTAATTTCTGTAAATTAAAAGGACAGAGAAAATGCGTAGTCGCATTTTCTCTGTCCTTTAACCTGAGAGATTCGCCGTATCTCGGCTTCCCCTTTGGTGTTCTTTTACAAGAAACTCTCCAGAGTCCCGTCTTCTAGCAGTACTTTTGCCTGAGAGCTTCCCTCCTTGAAAAGCGTATTTCAAGGAATTTCTCCTTCGGCGTCTGTATTTCAGATCTCTCCTGCCAGCTTCATCCGGTATAAACTATTTACTTACTTATATAATATGCTTTTTCAGTCAATAAGTCTACTGGAATTTTCTGAAATCACGTTCCTACATCGAGGGCAAATCGTCGGAAACTCTTCATTCTTGCCAACTTCCTCATGGAACATCCAACAGCGCTCGCATTTTCTTCCTCCGGCTGGTTGAACATGAATTCCTAATCCCTTATTAACTTCCGCTGCCTGTACCCCTTCAGGTCTTTCTTCATCAGGTAGATGCATAACCAACTGGGAAACAATAAAGATTTCTGCCAAATTCGGAACTTGTTTAAGAGATTTGTACTGTTCTTCTGTCGGATACAAATCAACTTGTGCAGTTAAAGGATGACTAATAAGTTTGTCCTGTCGCGCAATTTCCAATATTTTTGAGACATCTGTGCGTAAAGCAAGAATCTGATCCCATCGGTTAGCCAGTTCTTCGTCCATCCACTCAGAATTCACTTTAGGCATTTCTGCTATTTGAACATTTGCCGCACTCTTTTCTCCAGGGATATACGGCCAGATTTCTTCAGTCATGAAGGACAAGATTGGAGTTAAAAGACGTACCAGCGCATCAAGAACTTCATACAAAACTGTCTGAGCCGAGCGCCGAAGAAGAGATGTTTTCCCTTCTACATAAAGCCGGTCTTTGACAATATCCAGATAAACGGCACTTAATTCTATGGTACAGAAGTTATGAATGGTATGGTAAGTCCAGTGGAATTCATAGGATTCATATCCCAGAAGTACTCGTTCAACTACTTTGGAAAGCTTAAGCAGAGCCCAACGGTCAATTTCTTGAAGGTCTTTATAAGCAACTTTATCCTTAGCTGGATCAAAATCATTGAGATTGCTAAGCAAGAAACGCAAAGTATTGCGAATTTTACGGTAGGCTTCAGACATTTGTTTCATAATTCGCGGAGAAGCGGCAACATCATTTTTATAGTCTACAGAACTCACCCAAAGCCTTAAAATATCCGCCCCTAATTCCTGAACAACTTTAAGAGGGTCAACCCCATTGCCCAAGGATTTTGACATCTTGCGCCCCTGCTCATCCACAACAAAACCATGGGTTAATACATTGCGGTAAGGAGCCTGACCAAAAGCAGCCACAGAAGTGGACAGCGAGGAATTAAACCAGCCACGGTGTTGATCCGAACCTTCCAAGTAGAGATCCGCTGGCCAAGACAGTTCTGGTCGCTGCTTCAGGACACCGGCATGGCTAGTTCCAGAATCAAACCATACATCCATGATATCTGTCTCTTTACTGAAGTTTGTCCCTCCGCACTCACAAGCAGTTCCCGCCGGCAACAATTCCAAGGCAGAATGAGCAAACCAAGCATCAGAACCTTCCTGCCGGAAGAATTCTTGAACCCTGGCAATAGTTTGATCGTTAACTAACACTTTCCCACAATCCTGACAATAGAAGATCGGGATAGGTACTCCCCAAGTCCGCTGCCGAGAAATACACCAATCTCCCCTGTCGGCTATCATGTTAAAGATCCGGTCTTTTCCCCAAGCAGGTATCCAGCGAACCTTCTCTATCTCATCTAAAGCAGCTTGTCGGAAACCATTAATCGAAGCAAACCACTGTTCAGTTGCCCGAAAGATAATCGGGCTTTTACAGCGCCAACAGTGAGGATAACTGTGTTCGATGATTTCCTCAAGTACAAGATCTCCGGAATTCTTTAGATCCTCCACAATTACAGGATTTGCCTTTCCGGTCTTTAGTCCCGCATATGCGCCACCTTCTGAGGTAAATTTCCCTTGGTGGTCAACGGGACATAAAACGGTTAAGTCATACTTCTTGCTAACATAGAAATCATCTTCACCATGGGCAGGGGCTGTATGAACACACCCTGTACCGGCTTCTAAGGTAACATGTTCCCCACAGATTACTAACGAGTCTCGATTCATAAGGGGATTTTTGCATATAACCCCTTCAAGTTCCTTTCCTGAAAGTATCTTTACTACAGGAAGTTCCAGCTTCCAGAGGGAACGTAGGGATTCTAACATCCCTTCAGCAACAACCCAATGTTCTTGGTTCGCCTTTACAACGGCATACTTAAACTCAGGATGTACACTAATTGCTTGATTTGCCGGCAGTGTCCATGGAGTTGTCGTCCAAATAACGACAAATGTGTTATCTTCAGTAAGAACACTTAGTCCATCACGTACCGCAAATTTCACATAAATTGCAGTAGCTGGCTTATCGGCATATTCAATTTCAGCCTCAGCAAGTGCAGTTTCACAGGAAGGGCACCAATAAACAGGCTTTAACCCTTTATAGATATACCCTTTCTTAGTCATATCCCCAAAAACTCCTATTTGAGCAGCTTCATACTCCTTTTGCAGAGTCAGATAAGGGTTTTCCCAATCCCCCCTTACTCCAAGCCGTCTGAATTCTTCCCGTTGAATCCCTACATACTTCTCTGCATAATCCTTGCATTTCTCTCTAAATTCAAGGGCGGAAACCGAATGACGGTTTACTCCTAATTTTTTAATAACTTGTTGTTCAATCGGAAGTCCATGGGTATCCCAACCAGGAACATAAGGAGCATCAAAACCCATCATGGTCTTATATTTGACGATGATATCTTTAAGTACTTTATTAATAGCATGTCCCAGATGAATATCGCCGTTCGCGTAGGGGGGGCCGTCATGGAGAATGAATTTCGGGCACCCTTCCCGAGCCTTTTGCACTTTCTCATAAAGATTCTCTTCTTCCCATGCTTTGAGAATTTCCGGTTCTCTTTTGGGAAGATTCCCCCGCATTGGGAAATCCGTTTCGGGTAGGTTTAATGTATTACGATAGTCCATTAAAAGATATCCTCCTTTGGTTCAAGCATATTATCCTTGCCGAATTTCAATGTTTTTATCACCTTACCAACTGCTATTTCGTCCGAATGGAGCAACTAAAAATCCCGCCCCTAATAGGGACGAGATTACTCGCGGTACCACCCATGTTGCTCTAAAGCCACTCGGAAGTCTTTTAACGGGGACAAACCGAACAAAGCTTACTTAACCTTTCAGCCTTTCACTCCAAGGGGATCTCTTTGCACTTTCTCACGGGCTCACACCAACCCCGCTCGCTGTTTAGTCAGTTAACAAAGACTGTCCTTTTCAACGTGTTTAAGATTTATACTATCAAATTACTACAAATGCAATAAAAGCACTAGTCTTTTAAAATAACTTTACGCAGTATGGTAATGAGTTTCGCTTGCCCTTCCGAATCAATCGGCTCCATCATCCAAAGACAAAGAAATGATAGCTTCCGGCTTTTCCAGTCTTGAACAAAAGGATCCATCTGCTCTTTGGATACGTATAAGTGCTTAGAGTCTGGAGGGGGAGTCAAACTTACAACGACACCACGTTGTTCCATTTCATCCATTGCCCTAAAGGCACGATCTAGCAAATCATCACTTCCGGTCATCAAAACATCTCCGGAACGAAAATGGTGATCTGCTTCAGCAAACCCAACACAAAAAATCTTTATATCTTTTTCATCTGAATTTAAGTTATCAATGGAAGCTAAAAGCTGAACCTCTTGGCCGCCAACTTTGCCAACATAAATCTCATTCTCATCCTGGTGTAAGGCAAACCCTTGAATGAGAAAGTCCGGAGATATCTCACTAATTATTCTATACATTGATGAAACCCTTCTCCTTCAAAGTCATCTGTAAAACATTTTACCACGAAACCAGAGAGATTCGCAACATTTTCCAGCTGATCTCGTTAAGCGATGCCTTCATTTTTCTCTTGTAAGGTTTCTAAATCTAGATGGGCTATTAAAAAAGACTTAAGTTGCGTACGCAATAAATCGCGTTTCCTGGCAAGACCTTGGATCTCTTCTTGAATTTCTTCCCACTTCTTCTGTGCTTCAGCAACCTTTATTGTCTTAGCATGTTCTGCCTCTCGCAGAATAATTGCCGCCTCCTGACGCGCAGACTCCTTGACTTCTTCAGCAGTTTGTTGAGCCAACACCAAAGTCTGTTGTAAGGTATTCTCTATTTGCCGATAATGTCCGATTTCCGTTTCTAACGCTTTCGTCTTTTCACGGAGTTCGAAATTCTCTGTATATGCTAATTCAAATTCTTGGCTGACATTCTCGAGGAATTTCTCCACTTCCTCACATTGATAGCCGCGAATCCCTTTGCGAAAAGCTTTATTTCGTATATCAAGTGGAGTCATTTCCATTTTGATCCCTCCTAATGCCGTTGTGACCGAAAAAGTAGGATTTGCCAAGCTATTTTGTCTTTTCGGGTATTGGAGCACTCCAATAGCTTAACGCGCCCATGCCCTCGACAAGATACTAAGTCATTAGGTTGTACTTCTGTTTCTACTTTGGTCACCCCAAGACCTGACTTTTTAACCTTACCTTGAGTTATCCATTCTTGAGCCATACTTCTTGATACCCCAAAGGCATTAGCAATTACCGCATCTAGGCGTGATGAATTTACAGTTATACGCCGCTCTTCACCCAGTCCAGGCAGAAGATCCGGTATTCCTTCTGATATTGAAACATTAATTTTTTCCCGCCCGGCTTCAGTCCATTGATTTAACAAAACTGGGACGATTTCCAGCGTAGTTGCAACATAGAAGCCACTCTGGCCAGCTTGAATATCTCCAAATAAATCTCTTCGTAAGCCTAATCCCATAAGAGATCCAAGTATCTGATGATGCTCTAGTTTAGCACGCAGATTAGTGGCTCGAACTGACAACAGGGAAATCTCTGCCTGCTCCGGTTTCATGATGTCTCCCTTTGCACCCATAATAATGCGAACCCGTTCAGCATCAGGGAGTCCGCCCTCTGCCAGATAGGCAAGATGTTCTTTACGTAAAACGGATTCAATCCAATCCCGCATAGCAAAACTCAAAAATGGAGTTACCTGTTGGAACTCTTTACTAAGGACTAAATTTACTTGATCCAATAAATGAGCTGCTTCTAAACGTGCTTCTTTATCAACCCAATATTTTAAGACGCTTCGATCAATTAAATGCCTCATTCTAGAAGATTTGCCATAACAGCCATTGTGCAACGTTCAAGGCAAGGATTGCAAAGATTGGCGAGAAGTCCATTCGCATTGCAGCATTGCCAAATTGAAAACGCTGGAATGGTTTGAGGATCGGATCGGTTACATCATAGAGAACCGCAACTAATTTGTTGTTTGAGGGGTAAAACTTAGGCCCAAACCAGGACAAAATAACTCTTACAAAAATGGCGTATATCAGAATAGATATCACTTTACTTACTATTTGAACAACGAATAGAATACTAATCCCTCCCTAACTTAGAACTCTGCCAAAACATTCCCTTGTCTTTAAGCTCGTCTCTCATCTCCCCAGATATGTCGACGTTATTCGGAACAAACAAGAATATACCATTTCCGACTTTCTGCATGTTTCCATTTAACGCATAAGTTGTCCCACTAATAAAATCAACGATACGTTTAGCTAAAACCTTCTCAGCGTTTTCCAGGTTAACAATTACAGGCCGACGGGTCTTAAGCTGGTCGGCAATGTTTTGAGCTTCTTCGAAAGAATTTGGTTCCATCACTACAACTCGCATCTGTTTCTGAGTATGTATACTTACTACCTGAGCGTTTTTACGGCTGGTACGAACTTCTTCCTGAACACTTTTCTCACGTTCGTTCTCCTCAAGAATATCCTCTTCAGTTTCCTCGTCTGCGAAACCCATAATTCCAATAACCTTATCAAATAATTTGGCCATTATCTTTCCTCCTCTTTCAGGTCTCTATTCACGGTCGCCGAAAATCTGACGGCCTACACGTACAAGGGTTGCCCCTTCTTCTATAGCCAGTTCAAAATCTTGACTCATTCCCATTGAAAGCTCGTCCAAATCGGCTCCAGGCCACTTTCGAGATTGCAGAGTGTCCCGCAATTCTCGAAGTTGGCGAAAAAAACCCTGAGTTTCAGTCATGCTTGCTTCCAATGCCCCAATGGTCATCAACCCTTGTATTCTAACAAAAGGAAAATCACCAACTGAGCTCAGAAAGTCCGCCACTTCCTCTGGCATGAGTCCAGCTTTGGCAGGATCCCGCGCAATATTAACCTGAACCAACGTTGTCCAAACAATGCTGCGTCGTTCTCCTTGGATATTTAGTGCTTCCAACAATGGAAGCCTGTCCAACGAATGAATCATTGCAATTTTATCATCTAAATATTTTACTTTGTTCGTCTGAAGCCTCCCCACCAGATGCCACTGGCAATCATTCGGAAGATTAGGAGCCTTTTCCAACCATTCTTGAACTCGATTCTCAGCAAAGACTCTTTGTCCAGCCCGATAAGCCTCCTCTAAACTTGAAACCGGCTGATTCTTAGAGACGGCCAATAATCGGATAGTACTCGGATCTCTCTTACTTCGTTCTGCGGCTTGGTTAATACGCCGACGAACCTCATTTAAGCGCTGTTCTATCCCCGCTTTTGCCAACATCAGACTATCTCCTTCGAAAATAATGAATTCTACGCTGTTTCATAGGTTTCCTGCTAAATAAATCACTCTCTAGATATTTTTTACGTTGGCAACTAATCCTTCGAGTCCATCTCGAGGGGTTATTACAACAGGAATACCACTTGGGAGATTCTCGATGCAAACCATGCTGTCATCTTCATCAAGGACTTTCACCTTTCTGAACTGCACAATCCCCTCACTCCAGAGAAAAACCCCCAGTTCCTCTCCTTTTGTCCATAAAGCGGATTTCGGAATAAGCACTCCATTAGTGGGCGGACGGAAAACCCAAGACACATCCTGCCTTCTTTGCACCGCTGAGCCGTCAATATAGTATGGAAATTGAACGATTACTCCTTTTGGCTGATCAGACTTACGCAAAATTTTAGCACTAATAGTCTGTTTACCCATAGTAACACGCATAGTTTTGCCAACTGTGAGCTCGTCTATATCCGAAATCTCCAAAAAGGCCATTGTTGGAATAAGGTTATTCACGATTTTCCCTATAACCTCACCAGTTTGAAAGGTATCTCCAGTTGTTTTGGCCACAGGGGTCTGGGTTAACAGCTTATTCAGATCCATTGAGATAAGGTTTTCACTGGTAAGAATGGATTCCAGACCATCACTTTGCTGAAAAAACAACCCCCCCTTAGCTGCAGTTATCAACTGATTTATTCCGCTAGTCTTAGTACCTGGTGCAGCCCCCTCAGGTTTTATAGTTGCCACCTGTTCCCCACGCCTAATACGTTGCCCATCTCCTCCAAGGTATTCAACTTTACCGGAAATTGGAGCGAGTACAGACAATTCTTCGTTAGCAAAAGTTGCAACCACAATCCGTTCATGATTAATGGTTCCTGTTTCAGCAGTTGCAAACTTTATTGTTCCTGCAATGAACGATGAGCGATAGCACCATCCAATTCCGCCTACTAACATAATGAATATTAGACCCCAAAACCAAAAATAGGATTTTCTTCTTCTCCCCTCCATTTTACCCTCCCTGGAATTTCGAGTTTCCGTGTACGAACTAGGTGTTTCATTTCAATTTAGCTCTTGGTAAATAACACGTAAAAACCGTTCCTACTCCCACCTTAGAATTCACACTGATATTTCCGCCTAATCCCTCTACCATGTGCTTCACAATACTAAGTCCAAGCCCTGTTCCCCCTTGTTCACGTGAACGGGCCTTATCTACTCTATAAAACCGCTCAAAAATTCTCGGCAATGTTTCCTCAGGTATGCCACAACCGGTATCTCCAAATTCCAAGCGAAGAAACTCCGGTCCAACTTGTGCATTTAACCAAACCCTTCCTTCAGCCGTATATTTTACGGCATTTTCCAATAAATTTAAAAGAAGTTGACTTAATAAATTCTCTCCTATGTTTAGGGGAGGCAAATTGTCAGGCAAATCAACTTCTAATTGAATTTCTTTTGCTTGGGCGAAACTTTGAATTACGGGTTTTATTATTTCAAATGCATTCTGGACGTAACTTATTTTAACAGAGCTTATAGCATGATTTTGCTGACCTTCGAGGCGTGCCAGAGTCATTAAGTCTTCAATGAGTCTTTGTAAGCGCAAGGTCTCTCCCTGGATTATTCCCAGAAAACGATTTCGTAAAGAGGGATCCTCCGCAGCTCCATCAAGAAGGGTTTCTACGAATCCTTTGATGGATGTTAGAGGGGTTCTTAATTCATGAGAGACATTGGCAACAAACTCTGTCCGAATTTTTTCAAGCCTTCGTAGTTCAGTTACATCATGAAATACTATAACTGCGCCACGAGACTGACCTTGTCCGCTTAAAATAGGATTAATTTTACTTTGCACAATCCTTTGGGCAATATTTATTTCTCTCGAAGCTGAAGGTTGGCCTGAAAGGACTTTACGAGTAAGTTGCTCTAGTTCAGTATCATAGGTCAGCTCTAACAGATATTCTAGTTCCCGAACTGTTTTTTGCCGTTCAAAAATTCTCTCTGCCGCAGCATTCACTAAGACAACCCGCCCTACATGATCAACCGCCACGACACCCTCTTGCATCCCCGCTAGAATTGCTTCCATCTTCTGTGCCTCTTGGGTTCCATTTTGGACTATCATCTCAACGTGTCGTGAGAGGTTATTAAGCTCAATGGTAAATTGTCCAATTTCGTCACTGGAATCCGACAAATGAATATGTTCAAAATCTCCCCTGGCAATGCGCTGGGTTGCGAAATGCAATTTCTCCATTCGTCGAATAAGTTGACTCGTGTAGAAATAAACAATTCCTGCCGGAAGAAGCAACGCAAGAAGTACAACTCCTAAATCAATTTGCTGGCGACCGGAAATCAACCTCGCACTTTCTCCTACCCAAAAAAGAAGCAGTGAAAGGGCAGTCATACCTAAAAAGAGGCCAGTTATTCGCCATTTAATACTCATAGTTTAACTATCCTTTAAATCGATAACCAATTCCACGTAATGTTTCGATATAATCCGGATTGGAGGGATCCTTTTCAATTTTCAAGCGCAGATGTCGAACATGGACATCAACGGTACGTGTGTCGCCATCATATTCGTATCCCCAAATTCTTTCCAATAAGTCATCTCGAGAATAAACTCTACCCGGATGTGCGACCAGTACTCGTAGCAATTCGAACTCTTTGGGCGTTAATTCAGTCTCGACACCCCGCACGTAGACCCTAAACCCTTTCACATCAATTCTTAGCTCTCCTCTAACAACTTGAGAATCTACCTCATCAGGCAGATTAATACGACGGAGACGGGCTTTGATTCTGGCTAACAATTCACGCGGACTAAAAGGTTTAGTCATATAATCATCCGCACCCAGCTCGAGCCCTAATACCTTATCAATTACCTCTCCCTTGGCTGTTAACATAATAATGGGTAGGTGCTGGTACTTGGGAATCAAACGTATTCTGCGGCAAACCTCTAGGCCATCCATCCCAGGCAACATAAGATCCAGTACTACAAGATCAGGATGTTCAGTTTCCACAATATCCAATGCTTCCTGCCCATCCTTAGCAACAGAAACAAGATAACCTTCCTTCTCTAAGTTAAACCTTAAGAGTTCTAGGATCGGTTCCTCATCATCAACCACTAAGATTGTCGCCACCTAAATCCTCCTTACTCTACGTTCGATATTCCTTCTCACTTGGTGTGTCGCATTCTGATCCATCCCGCCATTCGCCCCGTTCGGGCACCATCTCGCCGATGAGAGAAAAACCATTCAGGATTGCTCGCAGTGCAGACTGCTGCAATATCAATATTTTCTGGGTGTACTCCTTTTGCTAAGCACAACATTTTGTTCGCTTCCCATAGATTAAGCAAGTAGTGTCCATCCTCTTGAGGATAGAGAAAGGTCGTCTTATCATAATTCAGACGAAACTCCTCAGCTACCCGTTCATCGACTAGGTAACAACTGGGACCGATACTCGGGCCGATTGCCACCCAAGCACTTTCAGTTTGTCCGCCGGCTTTTTCAAAGTACTCTAAAGCCTTCAGACCAATTTTATTCACAGTACCTTTCCAACCGGCATGCACAATCCCTACGGCCTCAAGATTGGGGTAGTAGAAATAGAGCGGAACACAGTCCGCAAAAAAAGCCATTAACCCCAAAGTACTCTGGGTCAGCAACCCGTCAACACTTGGAATAGCAGTTTCTAATTCATTAGCTCCTCGACCGCCATCCTCTTCTGTAACCCAAATAACATTTGTACCATGAACCTGTTCTCCTACTGCAACTCTATCAGAAGGAACCCCCCAGTGGTTAAACCAGCATTTCCGATTTTCCAAAACCACCTTAGGATCATCCCCAACATGTAGCCCTAAATTGAAAGAGTTGTAGGGTACTTTACTCATCCCACCCACTCGAGTTGAAAACCCTAAGTCAATACCCGCAGCTTGCCACTTGGGTATGGTGAGATAGTTTAAGCCTCCACTACTTTTTTGTCGCTTCCAGCTCATCCCTCTAACTCCTTTGTTTACATTAAATATACCATCTATTAACCTTTTGGACAAACCTCCAAAAGTCCTAGTCTAATAGTACTTTCAGCAAAAAAAAAGTACTTCTAACAACTTTCTCCGTTAAAAAGTATAATAATATACAAAATAAGCATAAGCCTTTGCCTATTATGACAAAAGGTTTATGCTTTTTCGTTTTTCGCGGATTATCGACGATCATCATTTTCAGTATTAAATTCAGGTAAATCGTTAACATCCACTAGAATAACGTCTACCCCTATCTTTTTGACATGATCCCAAGGGACAAAAAAATCTTCAGTCTTTCCGCTACCAAAAAGTCCCCAACTGCGCGAAGGTCCGGGTACGATAACCCCTTTGACAACACCTCGTTCTAAATCAAGATCTAGATCTTTAATCGGCCCTAACCTTCGCCCGTCTTTAACATTCACAATATCTAACAATCTTAAGTCTGATACTCGCATTCTTTCCCCCCCTTTATCGAGGTTCGGGGTTTGAAGTTCAGAAATGAACATCATGCACCAGCCCCGAGCTAAGTCCAACGATGAAATGATATCGTCATACTTTTATATATCTCATCATATGAGGGGGTCTGAAAAAATAGCCTAACGTTTCTTAAATTTCAAATTTGAATATTCCTTATTATTGCATCACACAAACTTACGCATATGCTGCATGGCTGCCTTCTCAAGACGGGAAACCTGTGCTTGAGAAATCCCAATCTCATCAGCAACCTCCATTTGTGTCTTTCCCTGAAAAAATCGCAAGGACAAGATGAGTTTTTCTCGTTCGCTGAGTCGACGTAACGCCTCTCGTACGGCAAGTCCTTCAACCCATCCATTGTCTGACTGCTTGTCATCTCCTATCTGATCCATCACGAAGATCGGGTCGCCGCCATCATGGTAAATCGGCTCGAATAAAGAAATTGGTTCCTGGATAGCATCTAAGGCAAAAACAACATCTTCCCGAGGCAGCGAGAGTTTCTTGGCGATTTCAGCAACAGTTGGCTCACAGGACCGTTCACTCACTAACTGGTCCCTTACTTGCAAAGCCTTATAAGCGATATCCCTTAAGGATCTGCTAACTCTAATTGGATTGTTATCCCTTAAATAACGACGTATTTCCCCAATTATCATAGGAACTGCATATGTAGAAAACTTTACATTCTGACCAAGATCAAAATTGTCAATCGCTTTCATTAGTCCGATACAGCCAACTTGAAAGAGGTCATCCACATATTCTCCACGATTCGTAAACCGTTGAATCACACTCAGAACAAGGCGGAGATTCCCATGGATTAGTTTATCTCGAGCACTGCGATTTCCAGCTTGATAAATTACGAAGAGTTCTTTCATTTTTGCGCTAGATAATACAGGCAATTTTGAGGTATTTACTCCACAAATCTCAACTTTATTCAATGCCAATCTACGAGCACCTCCCCAGCAAATTCTGTTGGGAAGTATGCCCTAACATAGATTAGGTTATTCCAATCGACAAAATTCTTTCCGTAATCTGCGAATAATTCTTTTCTCTAACCGTGAAATATAGGACTGGGAAATCCCTAAACGATCTGCTACCTCTTTCTGAGTTTTCTCTACTCCATCGTCAAGCCCGAACCTTAATTCCATGATAACCTTTTCTCTATTTGTTAACCTTCCCATTGCCAGATGCAAAAGTTGACGGTCTACTTGCTCCTCAATAGGCTTAGAGATAATGTCATTTTCCGTACCTAAAACATCTGATAACAAAAGCTCATTCCCGTCCCAGTCAATATTTAAAGGTTCATCAAAGGAAACCTCAGACCGGGTTTTATTGTTACGTCTAAGATACATCAAAATTTCATTTTCAATGCAACGAGAAGCATAGGTAGCCAGTTTAATTTTTTTCTGAGGATCAAAAGTATTGACAGCTTTAATTAAGCCAATCGTTCCTATGGAAACAAGATCTTCAATTCCAATCCCGGTGTTTTCGAACTTTCTAGCAATATAGACCACTAGGCGAAGGTTTCGTTCTATCAAAATATCTCGAATAGAACCGTCACCCATTTCCAAACGCTCTAGTAGAACCCCTTCTTCGTCTGAGTTAAGTGGTGGGGGTAGGGCTTCACTGCTTCCAACGTAATAGATTCCACTAACTCCAAAAATTCTTTGAAGCAGCATGGCCCATAGGCCTCTGGCCTTACCATGAACATTACTCCACCACTTCATTCATCCATCTCCACCTTTCTGAACATGTTCTGGGTGTAGTAACGCTTGGTATTCACCCTCTGAGCTTAATACTTGTCTTACAAGCGCCACCGTAGCATGAATTTGTTGAGTTCCTCCGGCGCCGAAACACGTTACACTATCCGGTCTTATTCCTAGAAGCCAACTCTTATTATCAATTGTTTGAAAAGGGATGAAAACAAGACGTTTTACCAGATCGGGATTGACATTCCACAATAATGGCCAGGGGTCTGCATAATCCTTCCAAGGGATATCCAAGAACCCTTTGATATTCTCCGGCATAGCCCTCGCAGCAACCTCCTCTTCCAGCAGAATTACAGGATAGCCTGTCAATGGATCCCGCAAATGATTGCCGGTATCTAGTAAAGCCTTGATTTGAATAACCCCTTGCTCATCTCCACCAAAATTGATCTCCAGATCGAAAATGTTTTGTCCTATAAAGGACTTTTTTTCTTGCCATCGTTGCCAAAGGCGCTGTAAGGGCCACCACATTAGAGCACCTAAAGGAAGAATCCAAACTCTGTTTATAACCAGAATTAATCGTTCTTTATTGACTCCCCCATCAAATTGCGCCCATCCCCATGAAGCGTAGACAAATCCGCCTAAGCCTGCAGAAAGGAGCCAAAAGCCAACAATTTCTTTAAGAAACGCATTTAATCTTGTAGTTGGAAAAGCGACGAAGACCATAAGAAAAGGAATCAGCCATTTAATGAGTACAGTCCACGCTGGTAGTGAAGAATAAGCAACCACAACGGGGATTTCGCCAAGTAAAACTGCCATAGAGATCCGGCTTAGACGAATTGGTAGTTTGAGTAGGCGACCAAGAAGGACAAGCAGGATAGTGTCCATTCCTCCATTAATGAGAATAGCCAGATCAAGATAGGTCTGTGCAATGCTAATTTGGTACACCCTTTCTATGCGCTTCTCTAAAAATTATACTTGAAAGACAAAGTAAAACCTGTCGCATTCAGCGGGGCATAAATGGATATTTAAGGTAAATTAGTACGAGTGGTGTAGTTTTTTATCTATGAACCCTATTGGTCGACAGTATCTGTTAGCTTTAGCACGAGATTATTTGATAACAACATATTTAGTCGATTAACTCATCTTTCTCAAGGGAAGTTTGGCTTAATAAGACTTATCAAAAAGAAGAGAATCCCCATCAATGTCCAGTCTGTCATCAGACATTTTAGTTGGCGCTGGTTTGAACCTTTGCTTTGACAAACTATTACATTAAACCGAATTTTACGGTTATTTCTTCAAAATTAATCATTTATATTCAAATTTTATTGAAATATTGATAAGTCCGTGTTATTGTAAATTAAAATTTAGAATTTTTACATATCTCCATGTGCTTTATTACACTTAACTTCTCGATGCCATTTGAACAATCAACAATTAAAGGCGGTAGATAATTAATGGCAAAAAATCTAAACGTTAACTTAAGTGAGAAAAAAAACGGTTTGAAAACTATCGTTCAGATTGCAAAAGAGATAGAATGTATTTTGGAGAAATCGAAGGATTTTGAAAGTGCCCGTCGACCTCTGAGGGAAGCGATAGACCGTAACCTTAAGAACAATGAGTTCTTACTGCTTTGCGACTTAAAAGGGTTAGCCTTAATCCACTCAAATCGCTTACGAGAAGGTATGGTCTTTAATAATGAAATTGAACTAAAGGCAGCTCAATGTAATCAACCGATTACACAACTATATCATCGTAATACTGGAGAAGTTTTGCTAGACGCGGCAAGCCCTGTTTTTGTCAAAGGGGCTCATACCTACGCCCTGCGTCTGGGTATACCACTTCAAAAAAATCTTCTTAGCAAACAAATGCTCTCAGGTATACTACCGGTTCTTCTACTCGGTGGGACATGGATTATTTTAAGTTCCTTTTCTCCGGCTTCGCTTATCTATTCAACCATTGCCTTGGGCGCTCAACTAATCTATAGTTTTTGGCTTAAGAATAAAGTTTCACTGGCGCTACAGGAGGCTTTTAAAGTAACAAAAGCCATTGCTAAAGGGAATCTAAAAGTTCTAGCCAAGGCCAATTCCAATGATGAATTGGGAAGCTTATCATTCGAAGTAAATAAAGTATCCCTTGGCATGAAGTCGATCATCACGGATCTGGCTTCCTTTTCTGAGCGAGCTCAAAATATGAGCCAAACTCAAGCATCCCATGCGCAACTATTCGCAGAAAATCAAGAAACCTTGGCAGCTACTCTGGAGGAATTTAGTGCAGGAGCAACTGATCAAATTCAAGGCATGCAAATGTCACAAAAGCAAGTTGACGAGATCCAATCAGCTTCCCAAAGCATTTTAATCAGCACCCAGGATGTTCTTTCCTTAACAAGATCCGCTAAATCAACAAGCCAAGAAGGAACCTTAGCGGTTAATGAGGCAATTCGTGAGATGGGCCTTATCTATCAATCAACGGAACAGGCTAATCAATCCATACACGGATTAGCTGAACAGGCCCAAAAAATCGGAGATATTATTTCTGTAATTAATGGTATTTCCGATCAAACAAATCTACTGGCCTTAAATGCAGCTATTGAAGCTGCTCGAGCAGGAGAACATGGTAGGGGCTTTGCTGTTGTTGCAGAAGAAGTCAGAAAACTGGCAGACAGTTCAGCTTACTCTTCTCATCAGATTATGGAACTCATTTCGAATGTTCAAAGAATGGTTAACTCAACTGTCGACAAGATAAGCCAAGGAATGAACGAGGTAAACCGAGGTAAGGCAGTCATTGAAAAAGCCGGCGATGCCATTGCCTCCCTTGACGAAGTGATCAATGAAACCTCAATAAAAGTGGAAACCAACCTGCAAAATGCTGATCACTTGTTAAATCAGAGTGAATTATTAGCTCAAACTCAGCGGCAAGCAACCACAATTGCAACTCAATTTGCCGAAGGAGCCACTCAAGCAGCAACAACTGTAGAACAACAAATGGTTTCTACTAAAGAAATCGCCTCCATATCTTCTGAACTAGCAAAAACCTCCGCTCACTTGAACCAAGTTATCCAACGATTCGAAGTCTAAATACACCAATAAAAAACCAGGTCATACCACTAGAGGTATGACCTGGTTTTTTAGCTAACAATTAATTGAACTTACCGTCTGCGCCTTAGAAACTCAGGAATGTCCACATCCCCTTCTTTAGCTACAGTCTTAATTATATTGTCTTGAACCTTACCGGGTGGGGTACCGAAACCAGCCCATTGCTGGTCGAATCCGGTAGCGATGACTGTGACTCTGAGCTCTTCCTTCAGATCCTCATCGATAACCGCTCCAAATATTATATTCGCCTCAGGATCTGCTGCTTCCGAAATAATTCCTGCCGCTTCGTTCACTTCAAAGAGGGTTAGATTTATTCCTCCGGTAATATTCAGCAGCACACCTTTTGCTCCTTCAATAGAGGTTTCCAGCAGAGGGCTGGAAATTGCCTTTCTTGCCGCATCAGCTGCCCGATTTTCCCCTGTTGCCTGACCGATACCCATTAATGCTGAGCCGGTATTTGACATAATAGTCTTAACATCTGCAAAATCTAAGTTGATTAAACCAGGAACTGCAATTAGATCTGAAATGCCTTGAACCCCTTGACGCAAGACATCATCCGCAATGCGAAAAGCCTCATGGATTGTTGTATGCTTGTCTACTACCTGTAGCAAACGATCATTGGGAATTGTAATAAGGGTATCTACTTTGCTTTTTAACTCGGCAATGCCTTTTTCAGCTTGCATAGCCCTCTTACGTCCTTCAAAGGTGAATGGTCTTGTAACTACCCCTACTGTTAGCGCCCCCATTTCTTTGGCGACTTCTGCAACAATAGGTGCAGCTCCAGTACCGGTTCCTCCCCCCATTCCCGCTGTAACAAAGACCATATCCGCGCCTTTTAAAACCTTAGCCAGTTCTTCACGACTTTCTTCCGCCGCTTTAGCACCAATCTCAGGATTTGCGCCCGCTCCCAGCCCTTTGGTTAATTTAATTCCTATTTGAACTTTTTCTCCCGCACGTGAGAGTTGTAAAGCCTGGGAATCAGTATTAACTGTTACGAAATCTACCCCTTGTAAACCAGCGGTAATCATACGATTAACCGCATTGTTTCCACCGCCGCCAACACCAATGACCTTAATTTCTGCAAATTGGTTCAAGTCTGTATCAAATTCTAGCATTTAGGCGTTAACCCCCTCGCTCATTCTTACCTGCAATAATTTATTAACAATGCAGGTTATTTCTATAGTTTTTTTCTGTGCTTCCATATGTTCATGTGTAACCTTCTCGCCGAATAACGGCTAAATTTTAAATATTAGTCTCTAGAATACTCCTATAAGAGTATCAGCCATCCCAACGACTTATTGGCTGATCAATTTTGTTATACACACAACATTACAAATTCTATATTCTTAACCAATAACCCTTTTTTTGAATAAATTTTTCTCTAAAAAGGAACAAAAAAATCTCAAAAACTTCCGGGATTACTTTCCGGACAATTCCCTTAAAGTGTCAAAGATATTCTTAAGTGATATTTTCCTATTTTTTGAGGAGATGACGACGGATGCTCCCCAAATTTTGGAATATGCGCACACCGAAAGCAACCACCGCTGCTAAATAAAGGTCAACACCAATCCGGTCACCGACATAGGCTAACAGAGCTGCAAGGAGCATATTGCTGAAAAAGCCTGTTAGAAATACCGTGCTATCGAAATGGTCTTCCTGAGCAGAGCGAATCCCCCCTAAAACAGAGTCTAAAGCTGCGAGAATTCCTACCGATAAGTATTTTGCATATTCGATTGGAACTGAAAAAGGACTTACATACCCAATTGCTAGTCCTAAAACTAAGCCTAATAAGGGTAACCACATTTTAAAAATCCTCCTGACTTAGCGACCAATTACCGGTTTTGCCGCTGTAAAATCAATATATCGAACCCCTTGTTGTATTGAAGTATACCCATCGTCGCTTAAAAGTTGATAAAGTGCCATCAATTTATCTTTCCACTCATTGGCTTGTCCAAGTCGTACTTCGACCCCACTTGTCAAAAATAAAGTGATTTGTTCGATAGCATTAACATGCAACTCTCCAATCTGAGCAACTAATTCCGGCGGAGCTTGTTTAAGCAAGTTCAGACCTGCTTTAAGGAGAGAATTTTCTAGGTTCTGACCCGGCCCAACTGTATCAGGAAGCTCAATTCCACTAATCACGGGATAATCATTTTTTGGCCAACTCTCTAGACGGCGCAAAAAAGTCCCTTCGGAATCTACCTCTATAATCCCTTTGGGGACTACAACTAAAGCAACAGGGGTTCGTTCAGTAACCTGAACAACTAGAGTTTGAGGGAGATTCCTTTGGAATTGAACGTCTTTTATCAAGGGATGTAAAGATATCTTATATTGAAGAGCTTTCCGATCAAAAAGTAATAGGTTTTGCCCTTGAATTCCGTCAGTTAACTTTAGGATTTCGCTTTCTGAAATTATACTTAATCCTTGTACACTAACATGTTGGATAGCAAAAGCATTGGAGCGCAAAAAAAGCGCCAAACCCAAGGAAAGCAGAATGGTCAATACTGCGATATAGAGAAAGGACGTATTCATTTTCTTGGGTTCCATAGTGGTATTTTCCTCCTTGTCCCAAGTATAACGAATACCGTCCTATTCTGCTATACAAAATTTAGTGATCTTCAAAATTAATTCATAGAAATCTCACTTTTAGCTTTTTTTGAAACGCGCAAGAGCTTTGCTCCTAAACGGCAGTATTTTTCTTCAAGTTTTTCATATCCTCGATCAATATAGTCTACCTTTTCCAGCACAGTTGCCTCCTCTGCCGCTAATGCCGTTAAGAAGAGAGCTGCTCCGGCGCGAAGATCTGTGGCCTCGACAAAAGCTCCTTCAAGGGATTTAACCCCCCGAATAATTGCTGTTCTACCCTCAACCGTAATTTGGGCCCCCATTCTACGCAGCTCATCCACATGTTGAAAACGATTCTCGAAGATTGTTTCAGTGATTATGCTGGTTCCTTCCGCACTAGACAACATAGCCATAAACTGAGGCTGCATGTCGGTCGGAAATCCTGGATAAGGCATTGTTTTAAGATCTACCCCTCGTATCCCGCCCAACTGTTTCACCCGGACTGAATCATCCAGAAGAGTTATAGAGGCCCCGGCCTGCCGTAATTTAGCAATCACTGGTTCCAGATGTTCAGGTACGACATTTTCGATGACTACATCTCCTCTGGTCATGACAGCAGCTATCATATGGGTACCCGCTTCAATGCGATCAGGAATAACAGTATGCTCTGCAGGACGGAGGGAATCAACTCCATCAATTCTTAAAACATCCATCCCTGCTCCGCGCACTTTCCCACCCATCTTGTTGAGGAAATTTTGCAGATCTACTATTTCCGGCTCACGTGCTGCATTTCTTATGACTGTAGTCCCTTTTGCCAGAACAGCAGCCATCATAATGTTTTCTGTAGCTCCAACGCTAGGGACATCTAAATAGACATCCGCACCTTGGAGATGATCTGTCCAAGCTTCAATATATCCATGCCTTTCCTTAACCTTTACTCCTAACAACTCCAAACCTTTTATATGCTGATCCATCGGACGGGAACCAATAGCGCAACCTCCCGGTCTGGATATTTTAACTCGCCCATATCGCGCTAACAACGGACCTAAAATTAGATTGGATGCTCTCATTTGCCTCATTAAAGCTTCATCAACCTCGCAGGACTCTAGTCGCCCAGCATCAATAAGCATAGCCTCATTTTGCCGTAGGACTTTACAACCAAGCCCTTCTAGGACTTCGATCATATGTTTAATATCGGCTAGTTCCGGTATCTCAAGTAAACTAGATGTCCCTTCTGCCAGTAACGATGCAGCTAATAAGGGAAGGGACGAATTCTTTGCCCCACTAACTCGGATACTTCCTTCTAACCTTTGTTTACCTGTGATAACATAGCGATCCATCACTATAATCCACTCCCCTTTTAAACAATTCAATCCGGTTGATCTTCTATCAAACTGAGGGGCTTCCTCTAAACATCTCTTCTTCGGTTGACTCGTGCCGTTAAAATACTTTCTATTTCCGTTTGTAAGCTAATATCATATTTCAATTGAATATCCGTCTTAATGGCTTCTATCAAGGCAAGGACATCACTAGACGTAGCAAGGCCTGTGTTGACAATAAAATTTGCATGCTTCTCAGATACTTTCGCACCACCTATACTTCTTCCTTTCCAACCGGCTGCCTCAATCAATCGTCCGGCAGAATGCCCCGGTGGATTTCGAAAGACACTCCCCGCATTAGGTAGCTCAAGTGGCTGATTTGCTGTACGTTTTGTTAAGTATTCTCGCATATCTTGCAAGATTTGTTCCCGTTCACCTGCCTTAAATTTAAGGTGAGCTTCTAAAACCCAGGCGTGCCCCCGTAAAGAACAGAATCTATAGGCAAACTCGAATTCATCACGCTTTAATTTCTTAATGCTACCATCCGCCCACAGTGTTGAAACACTAAGTACACAGGAAGAAATTTCACCGCCATGGGCACCGGCATTCATCATAATGGCCCCTCCAATCGAGCCCGGAATCCCTCGTGCAAACTCCAAGCCACTCCATCCCAGTTCGCCTGCCTCTTGAGCCAAACGAGCTAATGTATATCCGGCCTCAACCCTGACCGAATGATCCCCCCAGCTAATTCCTCGTAGTGATGTTGAAACTAACGTGATTCCAGAAAGTCCTTCATCCGGAAAGAGAACATTCGATCCACGCCCAATTAAGCGCACGGGAATTTCCCTCGCTTGGGCCCGCTGCCAGACTTTTAGTAAGTCCTCAATTGTTTCAGGCCAATATACGGTCTCAGCCGGCCCGCCAATCCTCCATGTACTCAGTTTATGGAGCGGATAATTCTTCTCTACACGCCCCGACATTCCATCCAAAATCATTAATTTTCCACCTCAAGTTATCTGCCATTCTTTCGTTCTTCCAAATAGAACTAAGAGCCAGCCTTATATCCAGCCAGGAAACTCCCAGATCTATGCATATAGCTATGTTTTGAACAGCTGCTTCTTCCTCGGATAGTTTGGGCCAACGCGGCAAATGTCCTACAAACTTCTTTCTATCTTGTGAGCGGTAAAAGTCAATCTGATTTTCTCGGATCTCCCAAGCCGCTTGTGCATTTCCTCTGTCATTACTAATTCTTCTTCCCAACGAATTTTTTTCCATTAGCCCCTCTAACCAGGACTCTGATATAAGCCAATGCACTCCCTCTTTACGTTCGCATTGCCACTTTCCATCAGGAGTTGCCCAAAGTGCGGTCGGTTCAAAACCAGCCTGATTTAAGATATGCAATAGCAAAGGACGATCATCAATTAGGACTGCCGGCTCTGAAATCCAAATAATTAAGTTATCTTCTAAAAGATTATGTATAAACGATTCAACTGATTGAACTTTAATCCCCTTCGCAAAAGCCTTTTCTCTTAGAGAATTCTCCTCTTGCAGATTAGGCCAGAAAACCAATTCTGTTACAGGGCTAAAAGTTTCCGGAACTTGAACAGCATTGCCATCAAAAGGCTTATCTAGCCAGTTCTCTCGAAATTCTCGGCTTAAATCCTCCTGAGTCGGTTCAACCATAGAATAATCAAGCTGGATTTCTTCTAAAACAGCCCTAACCCCACTGATTCCTGGAACTGCAGAAGAAGCAGCCAGTTGTATCTTTCGCCTCGGCCACACCGTGCTCACTCCTTTCATTGTTCACTGCCATATGCTATGCATCGGAGTAAAAAGGTGTGAGCAAAGTGTAATGGGGACGGTCCTTTTAACACACATTTATGCAACTTAAAAAGCTAAGTCGAAAACCCTAAGCCTGCATCCTTTGCTCTTGCGAAAATTGCTAGGCGATACTCCTAACAGAAGTTACCGTTACCAAAAGACTGTGGAACACCAACTTTAGAAGGGTATTCCAGCATTTTAAATTAACTTGTATCCTGGACTCACTCCTTTGGAAATGAGCCCAGGATACAAGTCGAGAACCACCCCTAACTTGTATTATCACACACGGCCTCACAGTTTAGAACTTGCTACTGGATATCTAAGTTGAACCTCCCAATCTGGGCTACTACGTTATCACTAAAGCTTTATTAAGCCAGAAGTAATTATCTTATGTCATTGACTTTCGAACTGCGAACCACGATCAGCGCCAAGCAGTAGCTAAGCAAAGATCTACAATCTTATCTAAGGCCTTAGGCTGAGCTAAAGTTCGGGAAGCCTCTCCCATTTTTGCTAAAAGGGATGGCTGAGAGATTAGTAGATTAATTTCATTCCACAGTTTTTCCCCATCACATTCAGAGTCCAAGATTACTTGGGCAGCCCCTGCTTGAACTAGAGCCTGGGCGTTATGTTCCTGATGATTCTCCGCCGCAAAAGGGAAGGGAATTAAAATTCCAGGTATCCCTGCAACCATCAGCTCAGCCAGTGATGCCGCCCCAGCCCTACCGATATACAAATCTGTACAAGCTAAGGCTTCCGGCATATCTTTCAAATATTCCACAACTCGCCATTGAGGACTCTCCCAAGGAATCTCTCTTTGTTTTAATTCTGCAATAGTTTCTGCATAGGTAACACTTCCGGTCGCCCAAATGACTTGAATTTCCGGTCGCTGGGCCAGATATTCCAAGACCTTGACCATGGCATGATTTAAAGTGCGAGCACCTCTGCTTCCACCGGTTACAAGCAAGGTCAACCGATCCGAACGAAGTCCAAAATGCTTTGCCCCAATTTCACGAGAATACCGACCGATTTCCTGACGAACCGGAAGTCCAACCAGTTCCATTTTATTCTTAACCCCAAAATGGGCAATGCTCTCGGGGAATGTCACCATAACTTTCTTCACTACTCTTGCCAAAATCCGATTAGTAATACCGGGCCAGGCATTTTGCTCATGAAGTAAGGTCGGAATATTAAAAAGGGCAGCAGTCAACACGACCGGCCCAGATACATATCCACCTGTCCCGATAACCAAATCCGGATGGAACTCACGTAAAACCTTCTTTGTTTCCCATAAGGCTTTAAAACTTTTACCAATAACCTTTATTGTATCCAGACTTAACTTACGAGGAAGCCCTTTTCCGGAGATACCTTTAAAGGCTATCCCTGCTTCCGGTACTAAACGCGCTTCCATTCCATCCTGGATTCCTACATAGAGAATTTGTGTATCAGCATCACGTGCCAGCAAACCTTTGGCAATTGCTAATGCCGGATAAATATGCCCACCTGTTCCACCACCGGTCAAAATAACACGCACCATCCATACCCCTTTCTCCACTTCTAAGATATCCACTTTCAAAGCCCAGAAGCACTCATGCTTCCGAACACCCCTTAGCCGTTAAG
This sequence comes from Desulfosporosinus meridiei DSM 13257, assembly GCF_000231385.2. Classification (NCBI taxonomy): domain Bacteria; kingdom Bacillati; phylum Bacillota; class Clostridia; order Eubacteriales; family Desulfitobacteriaceae; genus Desulfosporosinus; species Desulfosporosinus meridiei. The sequence goes on from NC_018515.1 coordinate 4,008,016, forward strand.
TCATTGGATAACCAGCGGCCTCGGCGATAATCATCCTATGCGCAAAAGTGTTCATCAGTGCTCTCAGCCTCCAACGTCGTGCCTCGAGTTCACTACCTTACTTCCCTAGAAATATTCAACAGCACCCCAACACCCAACATAGTGAAAACTAAAGAAGTTCCTCCATAGCTTATAAATGGTAAGGTGATTCCCGTAACAGGCAATACCCCACTTACGACACCCATGTTGATCATTGCTTGAATAGATACCATAGCAGTTAATCCAACCGCCAGGAAACCCATGAATGGATCAGGAGCCCTCATTGCCACCCGAAAGCCTCGCCAGGCAAAAAGGAAGAAAATCAAAACAACTAAGGAAGCTCCCACAAAACCGAGTTCTTCACCGATCATAGCGAAGATAAAGTCCGTATGATTTTCCGGCAGATAAAGAAACTTTTGACGGCTCTGGCCTAATCCTAAGCCAAACAGTCCACCGGGTCCTAAGGCTAACAGCGCCTGAATGGTTTGATATCCATTTCCTAAGGGATCTGCCCATGGATCCAAAAACGCAAAAATACGTCTCATTCGGTAGGGTGCCGCTGCAATGGCAGCAACCACCAATCCTAAACCTGTTCCAGCCAAAGCCATAATGTGACTTGTCTTCGCTCCAGCAGCAATTAACATAAAAAAGGTGGTGGCCGCTATTACTAGTGTCGTCCCTAAATCAGGCTGAAGCATAATCAATCCGGCAATTACTCCCATTAGACCAAGGATGGGCAAAACTCCTTTGCGGAAGGACTCAATCTTATGAGGATTAAGCGCCAAAACATGAGACATTATCAAGACCATGGAAAGCTTGATTACTTCTGAAGGCTGAATAGACAATGGCCCTAGTCCTATCCATCGATCCGCTCCATTAACCCTTCGCCCAATTCCCGGGATCTTAACCGCAATCAGCAGGACAATTGCCATGATAAGAGCAGGCTTAGCATATCTTCGCACCCAGCGCAAGTCTATAACCATGCTAACAAACATTGCGCCTAGCCCCATCGTAACCCAGAGTATCTCCATCTTAAGATAGTGATAAGGATCGTCATACTGAATATAGCCTCTAACCGCACTCGAACTATAAACCATAATGAAACCTATCGCTAACAGAGCTAAAATCGCCCCTAACAAGACTAAATCCGGTCGATGGTACTTTCGCATTTATAGATCCCCCTTTTATTTTTGAATGGGTTCCCTATAATGCCTACGCACTAACTCCTTAAACAATTCCCCTCTTTGCTCATAATTCTTAAACATATCCCAACTTGTACAAGCAGGAGATAACAATACAACATCTCCAGGCACTGCTTCAGAGATGGCTTTCTCTACCCCTTCCTCGAAAGTAGCAACCCTAATAATCCTCTCAACCCCTTCATCCTTAGCCGCCTGTTCCATCTCCCCAGCCGCTTGTCCCAGCAAAACTAAACTTTTGACCCTTTTTCGGACAACCTTCATAAATTCGTGGAAATCAAGTCCTTTGTTTTTTCCTCCGGCAATTAACACCAATGGCTCGTCGAAGGCCAGCAAGGCTTTAGTTGCCGCATCCGTATTTGTGCCCTTAGAATCATTCACAAAAAGCACCCCTGCAAAGGAACCTACAACTTCTTGGCGATGTTCAACTCCTTTGAACCGAGCAAGACCTTCTGAAATCTCAGTCCAGGAAAGACCGAATGCTCTGGCAGCGGCGGCTGCTGCCATAACATTTTCCAAATTGTGAGATCCGCGTAATTGGAGATTCTTTCGCGAAATAATTGGAATCATCGTTCTTTTTTCCTTAACCGCATAGACAATATCATCATGCCATAGACTGATTCCATCTTGCAGAAAAGTAGTTGGACTGAAATAGATCACTTGGCTTTTTAACTTTGATCCTAAGTCTCGTACTAATGGGTCATCCCAATTTAAGATCGCTAAATCCATAGGAGTTTGGTTTTTAAAAATCTGAGCCTTAGCCTCTAGGTAGTTTTCCAGGGTTCCATGTCTGTCCAAATGATCAGGGGTAAGATTGAGCAAGACTCCTATATGTACATGAAGCTTATCCACAAATTCCAATTGAAAACTAGATAGTTCAGCCACAACAATACTGTCGTCCCCTAAGCTGTTTACTTGCCCGCTCAAAGCAACGCCAATATTTCCCGCTACAACTGTAGGCTTACCCGTTAACTTAGCCAATTCTCCTATTAGGGTTGTGGTCGTCGTTTTACCATTCGTACCGGTTACCCCAACACAAAGTGCGGGACAGTCATGCATAGCCAGTTCTACTTCACTCCACAAAGTCACATTGCGAGAAAGTCCTTCTTGAACCAAAGGGAGCTTAGGGGAAACCCCCGGTGACAAAACAATCAGCTCAGGATTAATCTCAGCAAATTCCGGCATTCCTCCTAAAAGCAAATGTTTTGTACCGAGTCTGATATCCTCTATACCCGCAAGCTGTTCTGCTGACTTACTATCTGTCAAGAAAACCTCTGCTCCCAGCTTCTGAAGTTTTCGAACCGCCGCCTGTCCACTTAAACCTGCCCCAATTATCAGAGCACGTTTGTTCAACCAATCCACAATATATACCCTCCGTTTCAGGTTCTAGTTGTTATTTTTGCATATTCATCTCGAACCTCTCAAAATAGCCGATCATATCTCCTTTTTCATCCCTTACAGGTACAATATTAACCCTCTCATTCCGGTAATTAACGTGCAAAAAGACCTCATTAGCGTGGTTCCTAAGTTTTTCAACAGTGGATTTTATCATTTCCACAGATTTAGGGTTTTGATGGCAATCAAAGAGAGACTTCCCAATCAGATCTCGGTAGCCACGTTCTTGATAGTAATGATATTCTGCTCTTTTGTTAAGATATCTAATAATATGCTCGCAATCGACAAAAACAATTGGGTATGGGTATGAATCCAAGATAAAAGACAGCATTTCTTCTCTATCCACAAAAGTTCCTCCTAAGTGAGTTTAGATCAACTGGGTCTGTGAAAGTAAGAGTACATCATTCATAGACAAGTCCCTAATTCGTCTCCTAACCCCAGTCGACCTCTAAAGTGGAGGATGTAAGACTGGGCTAAGAAACTTCCTCCCTACCCCAGGGTCGGCATATAGCCAATAATCCCAAGAACGGCACAAATCAATGCGACAGACCAAAAAACAATAACTACTTTCCATTCACTCCAACCAACAAGTTCGAAATGATGATGCAGGGGACTCATACGAAAAATCCGTTTTCCTGTCGTTTGAAAAGAAGCAACTTGAAGAATTACAGAGAGCGCCTCAACCGCAAACAAACCACCAATCACTATCAAGACTAACTCACTCTTAGTAAGCACTGCCAAACTTGCTAAAGCACCTCCTAGTGCTAAGGATCCGGTATCCCCCATAAAGATCCTCGCAGGGTAGGTATTAAAGCGCAAAAAGCCCAGGGTTCCACCCACTAATGCCGCAGCAAATACTGCCATATCCGTCTCATGGGCCAAAACAGCCACCCCGTGAATAGCAGCTAGTAAAGCAATCACCACATAAGCGGCACCTGCAAACATTGTACTTCCGGCAGCTAATCCATCTAATCCATCGGTAAGATTTACTGCATTGGTCATTAGCACAATAAGCAGAGAAATCAATACATAGTAAAACCAGTTTAGTTCTAGGTGAACTGATGTGAAGGGAATAGCCACGTCTGTTCCTCGCCCTAGCCATTTGACAGAAACCCACATTAGCATAAATGCTAAGCCAAACTGTCCAATGAGTTTTTGGTAGGCTCTAAGCCCTAAAGAACGATGCATTACAACTTTAATGAAATCATCAATGAAACCAATTAATCCAAAACCGAGTGTGATTCCGACTAAAGTCACCATTTCCAAAGAAGTGGGTTGTTCTGCCGAAACTAGAGCACTGACAATAATACCTACTAGAAAAATAATCCCACCCATTGTAGGGGTTCCTGCCTTTTTCAGGTGTCTTTTAGGGCCATCATCGCGTACATTTTGACCGAACTTAAGAACCCTTAAGACCGGTATCAAAAAAGGGCTCAGGACCAACGTGATAATTAGGGCTAATCCTGCTGCCAAGACCAAACGCTCAGACATGTGCTATTCCATCCTTTACTCTCATCTTTCAAGTTCTGCCGTAATCTCTTCCATTCGCATACCTCGCGAACCTTTAATCAGAACCCAAGTCCCCCGTCCCAACGCCAGCAGCCTTAGGGCCTCTTTGATAGCCTTTTCACGAGAATAGGTCACTGTTATATGATTCTCCGGAAAACCGGCCAATCGCGCCCCTTGAGCAATCTCTTCAGCCAATTTCCCCACTGTAATCAATTCACTGATTCCTAAATCTGAGAGAGCTCGCCCAACCTCTCGATGGCCTGATTCCGCAGAACTCCCCAATTCATACATTTCACCTAATATTGCCAGAGTTCTATTCCCACCCGCTCGCTCCTTGAGGACTTGCAAAGAGGCCTGCATAGAAACGGGATTGGCATTATAGACATCATTAATTATGAGACTTTCTGAAACTCCTCTTCGAATTTCCAACCTCATCCTAGATAATTCCAGCTCACGAAGCCCAGTGCACCCTTTGTCCAAAGAAACTCCTAACACTGTCCCAACCGTTAAGGCAGCCAAGGCATCCAATACATTATGAGTACCTGGCAAAGGGAGATTGGCTGTTACTCTCTGATCCTTATAAAGCACGTCGAAGGCCGTTCCCAGGTCTCCCCAATGCTGAAGCTTTACTCCTTTAATAATTGGCTCAGCAAAAGCTCCTTCAATACCATAATAACTAATTTGGTGCTTCAGATCCTTGCGGGCCTTTTCTACCGAAAACTGATCCTCGGCATTGATAATTGCAACTCCACCCTCTGGCAAGGCATCAATTAACTCCCATTTTGCCTGGGCAATTCGCTCCTGAGTAAGAAGCAATTCCAAATGAGTAGTCCCAATATTCGTTATTACCCCAATATCCGGCTTTCCGATATCGCATAGGGCTTTAATCTCGCCCAAACCACGCATACCCATTTCAAGAATTAATACCTCTGTATCAAGGGGCGCGTTTAAGATGGTCATTGGAAGTCCTAATTCGTTGTTATGATTTTCTTTATTCCGGTAAACTCGGAACTCTTGAGACAGGACTGCATAAATCATGTCCTTTGTAGTCGTCTTACCATTACTCCCTGTAACACCTACTACCTTAGCTTTAAGCTCCACACGCCAATACTGAGCAAGTTCTTGGAGCGTCTTAAAAACAGACTCTACTAACAAAAGCGCTTTGCTTTCCGGCACTCTAGGCTCCCCTGCTCCCCGAAACCGGGCTTCATCTGCGACAACCAGCACTGCTCCATTATTCCAAGCAGCGTCTATATAATCATGCCCATCTACTCGCTCTCCCGGCAGTGCAAAAAACATTTCTCCACCTTGAGCTTGACGACTATCAAGGATACACCCATGAACTTTCTGATCCGGGTCTCCCAGCAAATTTCCTTTAACAAAGCCAGCGACGGCTCCAGTTGTCCATTTACGCATAGCCGAGCCCCCTTAATGCTTCACGTGCTACCTCACGGTCATCAAAGGGATGAACCTCTTTGCCAAAGATCTGATAGGTTTCATGCCCTTTACCGGCAATCAAAATTGTATCACCCGTCTTTGCTTGACGACAGGCACTCCAAATTGCTTCCCGACGGTCTGCTAGAGCAACATGCTCCACTCCTGAAACACCGGTCAGAATCTCTTGGATAATTTGATCCGGATCTTCCGTTCGGGGATTATCTGAAGTTACAATCAAAAAGTCACTCCCCTTTGAAGCAACCTCTCCCATCAAAGGGCGTTTTGTCCTATCGCGATCCCCTCCGCAACCGAAGACGGTAAAAAGTCTACCTTTGGTAAAGCTCTTAGCGGTTCTTACTACATTCTCCAAGCCATCGGGGGTATGGGCATAATCCACGATAACCTGAAACGGCTGACCTTGACGAACGCTTTCAAAGCGACCGGGAACTCCGGCTATTTCGGAAAGGGCCTCAGCAACAGTTGCTGGGGGATAGCCCCGCTCTACTCCCCAGACAAAGGCTGCTAAAGCATTGTAAACACTAAAATATCCGGGGGTTGCATACCAAACATCTTGTACTACTCCCTTAAATTGAACCTGGAAGCGTACCCCTTCCGGGGTTACTTCTACATTCTCTGCCCGATAATCAACCTTATTATTGATTCCATAACTCACAACTGAAGCAATTGAAGCTTGGCTTAATTCCTTAAATACCGGATCATCCCCGTTTAGAATACTAATCTTCTTTAGTTGCTTAGTCCCTTTCAGATTGGAAAACAGGAGAGATTTCGCCGCCAGATAGTCCTCCATTGTTTTATGATAATCCAGATGATCTTGTGTCAAATTTGTAAAAATTCCTGCATCAAATTCACACCCGGCCACCCGTCCTAATACCAAAGCGTGAGATGATACTTCCATTACAGCCAAGTTCACATCTTCAGCAACCATTTCCGCCAAAAGCTTCTGAACCTCTATAGCCTCAGGAGTTGTTCTCTCCCCGGGAATAGCCCGCCCATTTATTCGAGCACCTAATGTTCCTATCAAGCCAACTTTCTTGCCAAGCTTTATCCCGATTTTCTCAATAAGATAAGTAATGGTAGTTTTGCCGTTTGTGCCGGTTACACCGACTAGCTCAAGCTGCTCACTCGGATGATCATAGATTATAGCTGCCAGCGCTCCCATAACTTGACGCACACTTAAAACTCGAATCTGGGGGACATCCAGTGGTAAAAACCTTTCCACAACTAAAGCCACAGCCCCGGAGGCAACTGCACCAGCCGCAAAATCATGACCATCTACCTGAAGGCCTGGTACACAAGCATATAAATCCCCTGACTGCACGTGCCTCGAATCCATTGACATTCCGCGGACGATGACTCCACAATCCCCTAACGATTCCAGAATCTCTATACCACTGAATATGTCTAATAACGATTTATTCGCTCTAGGCATTCATCATCTTTCCTTTCGAATGCTTTGTAAAACTAGATTATAACTTCCTTAAATTATTATAGACAAATAAGCCTTGCGACAGACCTAAACTTAAACGATTACTGCCCTAATGGGCTGGCCGAAATAGGCAAACGACCCGTTAGACTGCGAATAGCCTCAATGTCTTCATCTTCATCTTCCCACCAGAGATTAAGTGTAGGCGTCGATGCCTCTGCTCCCAGATAGAGGAGAATATTTGATTCCGCTTCAACCTGTGAGTCACCGTGAGGAATCTGATCTAACACAATCTCACCTTTACCCTCTGTCATTATCTTAAACCCAGCCTTAGTCAAAATATCTTGTGCCTCTCCTAATGGAAGGCCTAAGACAGAAGGAACCGTTGCAGCTTTTTTAATAGGTGAAAACTCTAGCCCGGGCATAGGTTTGCCAGGAGTTAAGGGTGCCTTAGGATCAGGTTTAACTCCCAGATATCTCAACGAATCGAGCATGACCGTCTGTACAACAGGAGATGCTACAACCCCACCATAAAAGGGCACACCATCAATAACACATAAAATTGCCAGACGGGGTGCATCAGCAGGGGCAAATGCTATAAAAGACGCAATATATTCCCCTTGGATATAGCCACCGTTCTGCACTTTTTGTGCTGTTCCTGTTTTTCCTGCTACACGATATCCCGGCAGGAAGGAACGTCGTCCGGTTCCATTTGTTACGACAGATTCTAAGACCTCACGTTCGATTTTAGAAGTATCCTCACTTATAATACGCCGGATCTCTTCTTTTTTGAAGGGGGTTACAACCCTGCCACTTGGACCGACAATCTCTTTTACTAATTGTGGCTTCATCAACGTCCCACCATTAGCAACTGCGGAAACCGCCGTTAGTAATTGAATAGGGGTAACGTTATTTGTCTGACCAATTGACATGGTCGCTAAATCTAAGGCTGTGGCCTTTTTCTTATTTGCTAAAATTCCTAAGGCTTCTCCGGACATCTCAATACCGGTTTTCTTTCCAAAGCCAAAATCCCGCAAATACTTGTAAAAAGTATCCATTCCCAATCGTTGTCCCATTTCGATAAAACCCGGATTACAGGAATTTTCAGCCACTTCCGTAAAAGTTTGATCACCATGTCCGCCCGCTTTCCAGCAACGAACATTTTTACCCAAAACCGTATAGGCACCCTTGTCAAAAAAATGCTCGCCAAGCTTAATTTTCTTTTCTTCCAAAGCAGCTGCGAGAGTAATGATTTTAAAGGTAGACCCTGGCTCATAACCATTCTGAATAGCAATATTACGCCGCGTGCTGGGATCCGCTTCCTGATATCGATTAGGGTCAAAGGTTGGTGCAGAAGCAAGGGCCAGCATCTCTCCTGTATTAGGTTCCATTACCAGAATTGATGCGTTCTTAGGCACTTGCCCATTCATATTAACCCCCTGACCGGTCATTAACTTTTGCAATTCCCGTTCCGCAAAGGCCTGAATGTTTTTGTCAATGGTCAACCTTACAGTATTTCCCTGTTTGGGAGCCAGGTACTGATGTTCCGCTTGAGGCAAGGGAATGCCATTAGCCCCAAATTCTTGGAGAATACTTCCCGGTATCCCCTTCAGCTCCGATTCCCTTGTCAACTCTATTCCTTCAAGACCCTGATTGTCAATTCCAGCATATCCGATTATATGGGCCGCAAGACTTCCATTGGGATAATATCGCTGACTATCCTCCGTAGTTCCTATTCCAGGAAGCTCTAACGCCCGTATTTGTGCTGCAACCTCAGGGCTTACACGCTTTTGTACGTATTCCAACGCAGAACGTTTTGTAATCCGCCCTTCAATTTCTTGAGCTGACTTTCCAAGCAGCGGAGCCAAGGTAGCGGCCATCTCTTTAGCACGGCCCGATTGGCGAACTTCCGCCGGAACTGCATACACTGTTTCTGTACTGACACTCATTGCTAGAACATTTCCTTGGCGATCCTCAATATTTCCACGTTTAGGGGCTACTGGGACACCACGAAAATGAGAATCATCTGCCTTTTTTCGCAAATCGGCTCCCTGACTTAGTTGAACGAAGCCTAAACGAACAATTAACACTACTAAAAAGGCACAGACACACAAAAAAAGAAAAGCGATTCGTTTACGCATGACGACATAAGGACTCATAAGCCCTCACCCCACCTTTCTGGGGTCTCCGCGTACCCAAAGCGCCTTTCTCTTAACGTTGTGTAGAAGCAAAAAAGCTTGTAAATTTTCGTGAGAATTGTTGAAGTGCAGTGGGTTTAGACTCTGCTTGAGTTACCGCTTGGGTCGGCGGAGCCCCCTGTTCATTTTTAGCCGCAGGCACTACACCTGCCATATACACTTTCCCCGTAGGTTTTTCCATACCCATAGATAAGGCAACACTCTCAATCCGTCCTACTGAACGAAGTTTATCGGCCTCCATCTGAAGCAGATCGTTCTTCGTTTTGATTGCAGAAATTTCATTTTCTAAGGCACGTATCTCAGCTCCTTGGACTACTGTCAGATGAATGGTTTCCGCACCTATGGCACCCGTTACTCCAACAACTAATGCCAAAACCACAATACTTTTAATCTTCGAGTATCCTTTCCCTTTTCTCACAAGTTGAGGATTTTTCTCGGCATGTGTTTGGGTCAAAACCTCCTGCCACTCAACCTTTTCTTGCGCCACTACCATGGGTATTCCTCCTCCTATTGCTTTAGACATTATATTTTTTCGGCAACCCGTAATTTTGCACTTCTTGACCTAGGATTTTGCTCCACTTCTTCTTGGCTGGGAAGAAGTGGCTTTTTGGTTATTACCTTAGCTTTGGCTTTTGCATTGCACCGACAGATCGGTAACTCCGGCGGACACGTGCACCTTCCCAGCCAGGATTTCATTCTCTCTTTGACGATGCGGTCTTCAAGGGAATGAAAGGTTATTACCCCTACTCTGCCACCCTGACCCAGACAGTTCAGCGCCTGATCTAACGCACGATCCAAGACTCCCAGTTCATCATTGACTACGATTCGTATTGCCTGAAAGGTACGTTTTGCCGGATGAGGTCCACTTCGTCGAACTGCAGCCGGAACCGCAGCTTTAATTGCCTGCACCAGATCTCCCGTGGTTTCAAGAGGCTTTTCTCTGCGCGCTTGGGTTATAAACTGGGCTATACGTTTTGCCCATTTTTCCTCTCCATAGTCCCAAATGAGTTGAGCTAAGTCCTCTTCAGTCCATAAATTCACTATTTCCCGAGCACTTAATTGACCTGAAGAATCCATACGCATATCTAAGGGGGCATCTTGCATATAACTAAACCCCCGTTCAGCTTCATCGAGTTGGGGTGACGAAACTCCTAAATCAAAGATGATTCCATCAACCGGAAGCAAGTCCAATTCTCCTAAAGTTTCCTCTAACGACTCAAAGTTCCGATTGATTAAAGTAACCCGTTCATCCTTACCAAGGATATCTTCAGCATGGCGAATAGCCTGTATGTCCTGATCAAAACAGATCAATTTCCCGGACTCTCCCAGCTTTGATAAAATTTTTTTACTATGTCCAGCACCTCCTAAGGTGCAATCAACATATCTACCCGAGGGATTTGAAACGACAAAATTCACGGTTTCTTCTAATAACACTGTAACATGATGAAAATCCAAGTTAATCCGTTCCTTTCTATATTCCGAGCTGGACTAGAGATTCAGCAGCGCTGGCATAGGCACTTTCTGCTTGCTGACTGTATTCTGTCCAAAGTTTCTGGCTCCAAATCTCGACTCGACTTGACACTCCCACCAGAACCAGATCTTTCTCTAATTGCGCATAATCACGCAGATTAGCTGGTAATAGAATTCTTCCTTGCTTATCAAGTTCACATTCTGTTGCCCCAGAAAAAAAGAAACGGACGAAAGCTCGTACATCAGGTTGAGTAAATGGCAACTCACGCAGCTTTTTCTCCAGGGTTTCCCACTCTGAACGAGGGTAAACAAACAAACAGTGATCTAAACCTTTGGTCACAATAAATTGTTCACCTAAGGCTTCACGAAACTTGACAGGTATAATCAACCGTCCTTTTCCGTCAATCGTATGAATGTATTCCCCCATAAACATAGTGCTCACCCCACTGCAGTGGTTTTCTACCCCACTTTACCCCACTTCATCCCACTATTCTCCATTCGTAAAGATAATCCTGCTAAAGAATTACCTTTTTATAATAAAAAATAGTAAAACAGGAGGAAGGTCCTAGGTTATTTAGGATAAATAGATCTCTAAAAGCAGTAAAAAAAACAAAAGCCTTTTTAATACTTTAATAGAGCATTAAAAAGACTTAAATCTAAGAGCTTAATATTTAACTGGATATAGCTAAAAGCAACTCTCAAAAGTCGTTAAACAGATCAATTCCGAGACTTCTACCTTCTTCAATCGGGTTCCTTATTCTACTTCGACACAGTTTAAACTCCACTGAAGTCTCGATGTTCAGCTTCAGCTGAACTAGTTGGCACTTTAAGCAAGATGCAGTGGTTTTCCGAGTATTCCGTGGGCTGCTTCCATTACTGCTTCAGGCAATGTAGGGTGGGCATGGACTGTTCGTGCTATATCCTCTGCCAGAAGCCCTTTTTCAACAGCTATTACTAATTCAGAGATCAACGTGCTCGCCTGCGGCCCCATGATACTGGCCCCAATAACAACTCCCTCATGATTTGCCAAGATTTTAACGAGCCCAATACTTTCCCCTAAGGCTAAGGCCTTACCATTTGCCGAAAAAGGAAATTTACTTACTCGATACTCAGTTCCCAATGCTTTAAGCTCCTGCTCAGTAAATCCAACTGTCGCAATTTCAGGATGTGTAAAGATTACACTCGGTATTGCTCGATAACTCATTTCCCCTGAACGTCCTGCAATCTGTTCCACTGCAATTATTCCTTCTGCAGAGGCAACATGGGCTAACATTATTCCACCTACCACATCTCCGATTCCATAAACATTGGGAAGATTGGTTTGCATTTTAGAGTTCACCTTAATGGCTCCCTTTTCAATCTCTAAGCCTAAATTTTGTAAATCTATTCCTCTCAAATTTGGCCTGCGACCAGTTGATAATAGGACACATTCAGTAGCAATTTCTTTGACTCCTTTAGCATCTTCAATCTGAACCAGGAGAGTTTCACCTTGTTGGCTAATCTGCTTGACTGCTGTCTTCGTAAAAATATCAATCCCATTACGCTTTAGTAGTGGAGTTAATCGCTTTGGAATCTCCTCATCAATTGTTGGCAAGAGACTCGGAAGCATTTCCACAACACTTACTTTCACCCCAAATGCCTGATAGATTGAAGCAAATTCTAAGCCAATGACCCCTCCTCCGATAATAACAAGGCTCTTAGGCAAGTCAGTAAGGTCGAGAATCTCATCACTGGTCACAACACCTGGGAGGTCAGCCCCTGGAATTGGGACTCGTACGGGTATAGATCCCGTTGCCAGCACGACATTCTCTACCTCTAAATCCTCTACACCATTCTCTGTCTTCACAGAAATATGTCCTAATTGTTTAAATTCGCCCCATCCTTTTATAACACGGATATTCGCGGCTTTCATCAATTTCTCTACACCACCAACAAGAGAGTTGACTACTTGTCCCTTCCGAGCAACTACAGCCGGATAATCGACTCTTTTGTCACCAACATGCAAACCAAATTCTTGGGCATGTCCAATTTCACGCCACAAATCGGCACTCTTAACTAAAGCCTTTGTGGGAATACATCCACGGTTCAAACATGTACCACCTAATTGTTCACCCTCAATAAGCACTACTGATAAACCTAATTGAGCAGCTCTTAGCGCACATACATATCCTCCAGGGCCTCCTCCAAGGATACCAACTTTATAATTCACATCTTTCCTCTCCCTTCCCAATAGTTCTCAACTAATTCTATTTCATTGGACGTTTCACCTGCAAAGATGGTCAGTGTAAAGATGAACGGAATCTGTAACAATATGTCCAGCTCAATTTGATCGTATGCGCAGAGACACTGTTCAGTTCCGAATGTCCTAGGTTCCTCTGTCCATAGACTATATACAAGGAAAGGACCTAAACCCCGAGTACAGCTCAGGATTTAGATCCTTAAAATTGTTCTCTACCTCTTACAGTTTAACCGAAAAACTCTCCTGAAGTAACAGGTATTATTAGAATTTGCCCAGGAAAGATAAGATCGGGATTACGGAGATTATTAGCTAGTATAATAGCCTGCATTGTTGTGCCATAGCGTTGAGCGATCTTCCAGACTGAATCACCTTTTTTGACTACATATATTTCATTTGAAGGGGTAGGTGTAGGCATTGGTGGGCAAGGACGCTTAGGATGATGATGATGATATTCTTCTTGGTGTTGATAATGTTCCATCACAGGTGTTCCACAAGGTGAGCATGGTCTTGGTCCGTCAATATCAATGGAAACAAAGCCCGGATCTAAATCAACATCTAGATTTACAAAGCCTCCTGGGGGATACATGCCAGGAGCACCCTGCACCATACCTGGCATGCCTTGCATTCCTCCCATGCCTTGCATTCCTCCCATGCCTTGCATTCCTCCCATACCTTGCATTCCTCCCATACCTTGCATTCCTCCCATACCTTGCATTCCTCCCATACCTTGCATTCCTCCCATACCTTGCATTCCTCCCATACCTTGCATCTCTCCCATGCCTTGCATCTCTCCCATACCTTGCATTCCCGGTGTAAGAGTTGGGTTATAAGCAACGGAACGTAATTCCATATTATTTTCCTCCTTTATCGTTAACCAATTTGCTTCTCAACAATTGATTCTTGCCTTTAACTAATAACAATATATGTCATTTATTCCATAATGTGTTTGTACCTTACTAAAGTATTTGTTTTTTTGATATCATATAATTTTAAACCCAAGCCTTAATAGTGCCCGAATCAAATTCTAACTTTACGACTATTTTAGATCAAAAACTTGTACTTAAAATACAAGTTAATAGTAGCTTGAAGAATAAACTACCTCAAACGATGTTCTTGAACTCAAAGTTTTGTATTTTAATGGGTTAAATACCTTTATCAATCTTCTACTCTATTTATAAAGGGGCTGATGCTTACGAACCTTTAGTTCGTTTTGCACAGCCCCAACATAACTAACAATATAAGTATAAAATTTTATTTTCTATACCTCAGTAATCGCCTTATTAAGCTTATCAATTAAATCATCTGGATTTTTCCCATGAGTTAATGCCGCACCTTCGATGCTCTCCATTGTTGAAGAAGGACATCCTAAACAGTGCATCCCAAGTTCTAAAAATACTTGAACGGTTTGAGGATATTGGCGAAGAACTTGGCCTACTGTCATCTCTTTAGTTAACAATTAAATTCCTCCTTTGTATTTCTTATGGAAATACTCGGTTTTATTATACAGTATTTTTGTCGGATATACAATAAGTAAAAATACAAAGCACACAACTCCTATTTTTACCATGTCTACTTTCTATACCGAGTCGTGATTACCAAGTATTTACACCGTCCCCCTCATAGCACTTCCAACTTCCGACAAAAGCTGATAAATGTGTTCCGAAAGATCTTTCTCAAGAGTACCAGTCCCACAACTTGGCGTTAGCATACTTTGCTGGCGCAAGAGGTTTTCATCAACGCCACGTTCTACAAGTGCTGCAATATTATTTTCCAAACGATGTATTAGGCTATGAGCAGTTTCTTCCCACGCCTCTTGATTTGTAGGGACAATTCCCCAAGAAAGGATGCCGCCACGTAATAAAAATTGGTTAAGATGCTCAGCTAAAACCATCATACTCTGTAAATATGCATAGGCATCAAAATTCACAATTTGGGCCTTAGAGTCAAAAAGAAGTGTCCAATCCATACCTGCACAAACATGTACGCCGGGGATCCCTTTTTGCCGTATAATTCCCTCAAAAATTGAGTTTAACTCTGTTATCAATTCCTCTCTGTTTAGGGTTATATAGGAGGAGGCACCAACACCATAGAGCCCGGGATCATCGACCATCATAATTACTGGTAATTCGAACTTGCTCAGTCGCTTTGTCTGCCACTCGGCATGTAAAGTAAGAGTCTTAACCAATATATCTCGAAGAGTTTCATCATAATAGCTGGATCTTCTATTTCTATCCGTAATTTGCATACCTAACGTAAGCGGCCCACTTAGTTGTCCTTTTAAAAATATAGCTTCCCTTGTTCCATGATTTTTGAGATTAAGGCAGAAAGCTTCAAACCCTTCTCCTCCTTGGAGACTAAAGCCAAAGCGACTTAAAGCCTTATCGGATCCCTCAATTCCCTCTAAATACAGCGAGTAAAACTCGGTCATTCGCTCTACCCAGTCCGTTTCTTCAACTAAAAACTTTGGATTTTTAATATCACCAATAATTCCTGATTCAATTAAAACATTGAGGTATTGCCCAATAAATGAGCTTTCTGCTCCGGAATTAGGAAGTTGAGGCCAATGAGGAGCCAGAGGGACTTTTCTCCATATCAAATCTAAGGCTTCTTCACTATTTGTTTGAGGAACACTTCCAACTCCTGTGGTTAAAAAATGAGGTTTGAAATTATTTCTGTTCATATCTTAACCTCCCCATCTAGCTTGATTTAATACAACCTCGAATTTTAAAGTTTATATGGCATTTAAGAATATTGTCATTTTATCAGCTCATGTAATTGTTGAACTATAGTATGAGTAAGCGGTTGGAACATGTTCCAAATAAAAACCCAATCTGATATGTAAAACGATCCCCACACGAAAACTGCTCCAACAATAATTCCGGGAACCCATAAAAAGGGTAAATACCTCCCCCCAATCCGGTGAATATCATGTGCCCGAATAGGAAAAAACAGAAATCCCAACAGAATATAACCAACTATAGGTACATAAAATGGAACTCCCCAAGGGATCAAAGCCCAAGCAATGGCAATAAATACTGCCCAGCGATAACGCCTTTCTAACCAAAAAATAAGGCCCGCTTCATTGGGTTTCTCCGGTAAATGAGGAACAACAACTCCAATTTGGAGCAGTCGAATGAGGATTAACAGCCCTACAAGTACTGCCCATATTAACCAAGGGGATTGAGCCTGCAACAACTGAATACTAGGCCATAAGTGAGAAAACCAGGGGTTTAAATTAAGAGGAATCCGAAATAATCCAGAAGTAAACAACCCTGCGACCATAGAAAGACGAGCGAAAACGAAGAGCCCATTCCAGAACCAAGCATTGCGTAAACGACGCTTGGGCTTACTATTTCCTATCTCTTTATAGCGCCAGGTTACAGATCGAATATTCATCCACCCCAAAAAAACCATCAGCAAGGCCCAGCATCCGGCAAAGATTTGTTCCTTTTCCCATTGCACACCTGCAGTCAAAGGAGTTTCAATATCTACAGATCCCCACATTCCTTGAATGGAAGCACCTTGGATAGAAATCATTTGCTCCGCTGACAGTCCTGGAGGAAGGTTGGGTAATAATGTAAACGCAAATGCCAAACTAGGCTGTACTTCTTGCTCAGCTTGCTGCAAGTACATTTTAGCCGAGTCACTAGAGTCTAAACCCTTCCCTACTGTCCATGCCCAAAGTGAAGGATGAAGCCTCTTCTCTGAGATTAGACTTCGGAAATCATCTGCTTGAGGAAGTCTCTTAGAGGGAACCAATTCAACGGGTAATTCAGCCCATATCCCGATACCTACTTTGTCTGCAGTTTGCAGCCAAAGTTCATCTGGAATTTGTCCAATAAAGTAAACAAGGTTTTTTCCTTCTAGACGTTTAGAAATTAACCATGACTCTATCTCTCCAGAATTCCGAAGACGGCTTTCCTCCTGAGGAGTTAATGCTTCTCCCGAAATTATGAGTTCTTGACCATTTAACTTCCAATACCCAGATTCAAAGGTAACCGCGTTCAGACCTAAGAATAAGGACAAATCGTCAACGTCACCTTTACTGTTCGTAACCTTTAGATGAAGTTGGTAGAGAAAAGGGTCTTCCAGCGTCCAGCGTCGGGCATCAGGCAGCTGAAATGTTAAGGTCACCGGTTGACGATCCGGACTTTCTTGAGATTCCACAACAAGTGTTTGCTCTGCTAACCCGGCTGATCCATCAGAAATAACCCCATAGACTGTCCATGGTCCTTCTTGAGAAAAACCTCGGTGCAATAAATCTGTTGCCACTGTTATTTGAGCAGTAGACTCTAGCCATCCGACCCTTACTTGCGGCGACATTATGGTGGTTTCCACAACGGCATCCAAACGAATATCGCCTTTGATATACCCTGATTTCGGCCAAGAGGAACCTAATAAACTGGCACGCTGCCCGGCACTTCCTGTTAGCTCAACTAGGAGAACATTGTCTTCCCCATAACGAAAGGCTTTAGGTAAAATCTCTAACTCATTACTACCTCCACTGCCTTCAAATTCACCAATTTTTTCACTACTAGAAATTCCATTTAAGTAAACATTGGCATGCCCCTGTACTCCATTAAAGGTAAGCACCATTGTCCGCGAACTCCACTCTCCTGGGATTTGCAGTCGTTTAGTTACAACGGAAAATCTCGCACTCGACGGAAGAACTAAGGGACGCCCTTTCGTTAGAAAGAATTTACTGTATTTACCCTCAGAAGGCTCTGATTCTGTAGTCCAAGCCTGACGTAAAGAGGAAAACTGATTCCAACTCCCATTTAAATTCTGAGTATAACGTGAAGCACTAATCCCACTCTGGCTAGAATAAAGAGTCATCCCAAGTGAGCTCTGCCAATTCCACCATAGAGCTCCTAAGGTTAATACCCATAAAATCACAAAAACTATGAAGCGACGATTAAACATAAAACTAGCCCCTTCTTGCAGCACTTCAATCCGATGATAATTGACTTATTCGTGAAAGATCACATAAAACCCTTGCGAACAATAAAAAAAACTCATTTAGTAAACCAGTCCAACCAAAGGACTAATTTCCATAAATGAGTTTCCCAAAATTAAAATGACTTTAATTCATCTGCTCATTATTCCGGCATTCCGGGCAGACACCATAAAACTCCATGCGGTGTCCTAATATTAAAAATCCGGATTTTTCCATTACTTCTTGTTCCATATTAATGAGTGGCCCATGAAAATCAGCTACCTTACCACATTTTGAACACACAATGTGATAATGATTATTGGGGTTGCCATCGAAACGACTGGCCATATCCCCATAAGATAACTCCAGTAGGTGTCCATGCTCTTTTAACATGTTTAAAGTATTATAAATTGTGCCTAAGCTTACTCCAGGAAATTTAGCCTTGACATGATGGTAAATTTCATCGGCCGTGGGATGGGACCGAGTTTCAAGCAAGAACTCCAAAATTGCCTGTCTCTGCGGTGTAAAACGGACACCTTTATCTTTTAATTGTTTAAGAATTCCGATTGCATTCATGTCCCTATCCTCTTTCCTCAGTATTTGAAATCATTTCTAATTAGATTTTAAGTTAATATAATAAATTTGTCAACTATCAAGTTGCTTAATAAATTTTCCGTTTCAAAAATGCTTTCTCTCAAGTTTTCGTATAATGCTAATTCGATTAAGAGAATACTTAGTCTTTAAAAATGCGTGTCAGGTTTTCGGCAGTACTCGAATCTCCCATACTTGCTCAGCCTTTTTTACGTTAAAAAAAGAGAGTTAACTAACTCTCTTTTTTTATACCACTAAACTATTAAATTTTTAAGCAGGATTTGGTGCTTCAACTGGACAGACAGTGGCGCAAGAACCGCAATCGATGCAAAGCTCTGCATTGATAACGTATTGACCGTCACCTTCGCTGATAGCAGATACTGTACATTCTCCTTCACAAGCACCGCAACTTATGCATTCCGAGCTAATAACGTATGCCATACCCAACATCCCCTCTTCTCCGAACTTCAGAATCAATATACCAAAGCCATGGAGAAAAGGCAAGCTAAAAACTATTAGGTTATCTCATAAAAAGTAAAATTATTCATCGTTAGTTATAGATCACGCCCCGGTCTGTATGGTACTTGATAAAGTCTCCTTAGACAATGGGAACAATAAGGGAGAACCCTGTTACTTACATGATTTCTTCGAAAAAGAATATGTCCCAGATCTTCATGTTCAAATCCACAAGCACGACACTTTTCCAACATAAAATTTTTTACCTCCTCACACACGATTGTGCGTTTCTGTACAAGTAATTTAGTTATAGTATGCTCCGTTTTTTAAAAAAATAAACAAGCAAATTAGAATTGCTTGTTTAAGATTTGAGTCAGATGCCCCAGAGTGTAACACTCGTACATTTGGCAGAAAGGAAGAAATGCTTTTACAAAAGGAGTTTCTGACCAACGCCGCTCCGGAAGAGTATTTAACCATAGAACTTTACGAACCTGTCTATTAGCCCTACTCAATAACTGTGCTGCCTTTTCCCCTTCAAGCGTCTGAGCATCACTCACAATCAGAAGCAGGGTTTGTTTTGAAAACACATCCGAATTATGCCTGTGCAGAGCTTCTAAAGCATTAGCCAAATTAGTCCCTCCTCCCCATTCCTTCCCGGACATGGAGAGAGCTTCTTTCACCATTGTTTCAAATGTTTGGCCCTTTTTAAACTTTTGGTTTAAGGGTACTAACATTTCCCCAAAGGCAAATGTTTTAATTCCGTTAACAACAGTCGAAAGACCATAAACAAATTGCCAGATAAACTCACTATATTTCAACATAGACCCAGAAATGTCACAGAGTAACACAATTTTCAGGCGTCCCTTACGGCGACTCCGATAACTACGGTCAATTAATACCCCGCCATACCTTAAATTCTTGCGCAGAGTCAAGCGCATATCCAGGCCTCCCCGGCGACGGGCGGCCCGATAGCGACGAGTCACTTGATCGGCAAGTCGTTGGCTAAGACGCCTAATTAAGCGAACAACCTCCGGCCATTCTTCAGGAGAGATCTTCTTTAAATCCCGACTTATGACCTCAACCTCGCGATCACGTAGTGCTCTTTCCACCTCAGAGAGAATTCCATTAGTGGACCCCGGAGAAAGTATTGGCTCATCTTCATTTAATTTCCTGCGCCAATATTCTAAAGATCCGCGGAGAACCCGTTCTACCATAGGCTGATAAGAATGATCCAAAGGCATTCCACCACGAGTTCCATTCGAGGATTTTTCCAAGAAATCTCTCAAGCGTTGTTTATCATCTTCAGACATACTTGCATACACTGCTCGCTGCTCTTCAGTAATATCTAATTCATTGTCTTGAAAACGCAGATCTTGGTAAGTACTTTCGATCTGTTCGTTCCATTGGTCAGCCTTTTGAGCAGCCGCTTTATTCCAAGCCTCTTTTTGTTCTAAAGTAGCAAAATAAGCCCGAAAGGTTTCTCTGAACGCGGAGATATGCTTAACATCCTTAACCATAGTCGCTTGTAAAACGCTCTCAACTCTATCTCGGTCTACCAAACCGATAAGGGATAACCCTTCTGCCGCATCAAATATTTCAGAAGGGCTTATTTTAATCCCTACCGTTCTTAATAACTGTGCAAACTCCACTAGGTGCTTATCTAGTTCACTGACCTTTCTATCGCTGTTGATGTCCATGTGCATTCCGTTCTCCTTGTGCCATTTTACCTGACTCAAAAAGGAGGCCTTCCGCTCCCATCTCTCGATAGAATAGCTCTACATCATCCTGACTCTTAAGCAGCAAGGTTAATGTAGCTTCAACCCAGGCCGGATCCAGTCCCGTCTTACCCATTACGAGCAAAGCTTTTGCCCAGTCCATTGTTTCTGATACCGAAGGGGTCTTATTGAAAGAAAGTCGTTCCCGCAGCACATTAACAGCTCGTGCTACTTCTAGTGCTAATCGTTCCGGCAAATCCGGGACTTTTGCCCTAAGAATTCGAACCTCTTTGTTAACTGAAGGCGGCTCTATATGAAGGAAAATGCATCGTCGCTTCAAGCCATCAGAAAGCTCTCTTTCTCCATTTGAAGTTAATACCACCATAGGACGTTCCTTGGCTTTAATAGTTCCCATTTCAGGTATTGTCACTTGGAACTCTCCTAGGAGCTCGAAGAGAAAGGCCTCAAATTCAGAATCGGTCTTATCAATTTCATCAATAAGGAGTACACATCGTTTTTCACTTAAAAGTGCCTGCAGTAACGGGCGAGGAAGCAGATAATCTGCAGAGAAGAGGTCGGCTTCTTGAAGATGTTCCCGACCCAGCTGTATCTTTAAAAGCTGTCGCTGATAATTCCATTCGTAAAGTGCTTTTGTCTCATCTAGACCTTCATAACATTGAAGTCGAATCAAAGGAGCTTCTAATACTTGGCTTAACACTTTAGCAATTTCCGTTTTTCCTACTCCAGCAGGTCCGGAAATTAAAAGTGGTTTTCCAAGCTCAGTCGCTAAAAAGGCAGTAAGCGCGATTCTATCATCCCGTTCGGTAATATAGCCGATAGCATCTAACTCTTTCTCAAATAGATCTAAAGTCCTTCGCTCCGTCATTTTACCCCACCCCCATATAGTATTTCGATATTCGTTGTTCGTAGTTCGAAACTCTAGCTGGAATTACTTTCAAGTGAACTTGCTTCATTTGTACTAAAAATCCAACCCTAAACTCAAAGGGATCCGCAGATTAAATAAGTGGTTTAGTAATAACCTTGAACAACACTTTCATAAACTGACTCATACCTTCTCACTGCTCGGTCAATGGGAAAGGCTTCTCTTGCCCAATTTGCTGCTTGCTCAGAAAAAATCTTATATCTTGAGCAATCAGTTAATAGTTTAAGAACGGCCTCACTCATTCCATAAATATCTCCTACATCAGCGAGATAACCGGTTTCACCATCTTTTATGACTTCAGGTAAGCCTCCTACCCTGCTAGCAACCACCGGAACACCACAGGCCATCGCCTCTAAGGCTACCAGTCCAAAACTCTCCTGTTCTGAGGGGAGAATGAATACATCGGTCATCTGCAAAATATCCTGAACAGTTTCTTGTTTGCCGAGGAACTGTACTTTTTTCTCAAGTCCCCGTTTAGTGACTTCCCGTTCTACCTTAACCATTTCAGGCCCATCTCCAACAAGTAAGAGCCGACAAGGAACAGCCTTTTCAACCAGATCAAATATTTTAACCACATCTACAACCCTTTTAACTTCTCTAAAATTTGAGATATGGGTTAAAATCTTTTCTCCAAAGGGAGCAAAGTGCTCTTTGCATTTTGACATTAATCCCCCTTTGGGTAGGTACATCGATGGATCGATAAAATTTGGAATAAACTCTATTTCCTGATCCAGCGACTCAAAGGCAGCTGCGGTTTCTCTTGCCAACGAATTTGATACTGCTGTAATACGGTCACTAACCTTAAGCGCTAAGCAGGTTAACAGCTTAAACTCTTCATAGGCACCTACTAAGGTAACATCTGTTCCATGTAGTGTTGTAACTAACGGAATAGGCTTAGTCATCATTTGTTTAGCCAAATATGCGCTAATACTATGAGGAATAGCATAATGAGCATGGATTAAATCCAACCCGACATAATTAGCTACTTCTACGATTTTATTAGCAAGTAACAAAGTATAGGGCGGATATTTGAACACAGGGTAGCTTACATCTGTCACCTCATGATAAAAGAGCTTCTCATGAAAACGACGCAAACGAAAGGGGCGAGCTGAAGAAATAAAATGAACTTCATGCCCTCGTTCGCCCAGTGCATACCCGAGTTCAGTTGCAACAACACCGCTTCCCCCATAGCTTGGGTAACATACCATTCCGATTTTCACCAATTGCACCTCTTTTAATTAACCTATATAAAAGACCTGTAATGCCGAAGAGTGCTCTGAAATTCCCAAAATTCAGGAATTCATTTCCTCAAAACCTATCGGCAGTGCATCTTGAATGGCCTCCCCTATAATTTTCTGAATATCATTCACCATACAAGACACTTCAAACTCAGCTTCTAAATACTCTCTTGCGGTTGGGCTTATGCTTACCAAACTGTATAAGCGCTCTAGTTCTTGCTGTTTTTCCTCGCTGATTTCTTGCTCTAACATTTGGGCTTCACGGATCTCCCATTGTTTCAATTGAAATTCTCGAACCATCTTATGGTTATTTGCATCACTCATAACCTTTTCCTTTGATTTAAGAAAGTGCTTGAATTGATCCGACTCTTTTAGAGTACGAGCTAATTCGTGTGCCAAATCAGTAGTAGCCATATCCCTTCCCACTCCTCTGTAACAAGCTTCTATGTAGTAATATGATTAGTTTGTCAAAACCGCTTAGCCCAAACTTTAATATCTCATTATATATAATTTTTCCACAACAGACAAATATAGTCTTGCCAGACACTGACTGGAGTCCGTCCAGAATGAATAATTACTTGTACTATAGATTGTTACATAAGTTGTACTTATTGATTCTTATTCACAGTCCCCTCCAATATTTCAAACGCCTGCAAGCGACTGAATGACAATAAGTCTGTCCATTGTACTTTGGAAATAATCCATGGACAATGGGCCGCCATTCGGCTGGCAAATCCTATTGGACTCCCTCCATACATTTTTTCCAATCTACGTTGGGCAAGACTTACTATGCCGGGGGAATGTGCATTACAGGCTATCGGTTCCAAGCAAAGTATTGGTTCATCTTCATAGGTGACTAACAAGCCGAACTTATAAAGCTGTTTAACACCTACTTTTTCACGACAAATTGATCCCACTAAGGGGACAGGATCCGGTCGGATAACCCCACCAAGCTTACGCCAATAACTTTTTTCGGATAAATCCGAATTGGCGACACAGATCCCTAACGCTCCCATTTGTAAAGCAAACCGAACAACAAACCGTGCAAAGTCAGATTCTACATTTCCATTCAATGATAGTCCCCTTATAATGACAAGCCGCTCAGTACTGCTAATAGTCAGATCTTCAATTCCTGTCACTCCCAATCGAACGACATTATAGCCTGGCAACATACGAATTTGTGGATCTGGCTCAGTCCCTCTCTCATTAAGGAAGGCCCCAAGGGCTAATGCCCAATCCTTAAGACCGTCTTCATTCCATTCTGAGTGGGGAGAAAGGGCAATTTCTATCCAAGGCATTTTTCTCGACTCCTTCACAAACCGGCTTAACCCTATACTTAGTGTTGCACCGGAATGTGAAGTCTATCCAGTTATCAGCGCAATTGTTTTAGCAAAGTCCATCGTCTCTCTACAAAGTCATAGAACAGTAGCCAAATGTACTGAAAATCTGAAGGAGGCACAATAATTTCGGGCCGATATACCTTGAAATTACACATGTGAAAAAGTGGCGAAACCACCCTAATTAAGAGTGCTAAAGGATAATCATGATTGTATCCTTTAGCCTTCTCGCTCTTTTGTTGTAACAAAGCATTTAGCCTTCGCACATACCCTTCAAGGTATTCGGGAGCCGGAGGATTATGCCGTTCGTTAGATCGTCCGAAAACATAACGAGCTTCATCTGAATCATAGAACAAGTGGGTAACCTCTACTCCAAGACGTGTCCCATCTATTTGATTTTCGATGATAATATCCGGCCGATCCGTATGATCAAAGATTTTATAGTCCTTGCCATACTTATTATTTAATATTTCCACTAAAGCTTGGGCAGCAGTCTCCTCAATAAACCATTTCTCATCTAGCATATTTACCAATTCCCCCCTAATCCAGGGAGTAGCTTACTTTATCTAGTCTGGAAAACCCAACAAGGGATTTCACGCCGACCTCATGTAGTAGCTGACTTGCTTCAGATAGATCTCGCCCTACATTTCCAGCACAATGCGCATCTGAACCTAAAGTAAACTCAATCCCCCGCCGGTGAATATCCTCGATGAGGCGTCTTTCCGGGTAAAACTCCTGAACTGGTTTATACCTTCCATTTGTATTAACTTCCAATACTAACCCCTGCTCAGCGACCACTGTTAAGGTTTCATCAGCCAGTGCCAAAATATCCTTGGAGGGCCTTGCTCCAAATATTTTTATGAGGTCAAAGTGTCCAATCGTTGTAAATAATCCACTCTTAGCGGCAAGTGTCACAATCTCAAAATATCTGCTATAAAACTGATCAATATCTTTCTTCCAATGCATGGGTTCTTCTTCAGGAATATCAAAAACCCAGCCATCAAATTCATGCACAGACCCGATAATAAAATCAAAAGGAAACTGCTCTATTAAGTTCTTAATCCTTCCTTCTTCATGGGGACGATATTCAGCTTCCAATCCAATTCTGACCGCCAAATGAGGGTAGTCCTCAGCAACCTCACGGATCATGGGGAAGTTCATTTGATCCCAATAATAATCATGATCCGCAAACCCAATCTCCTTCAATCCTCGCCGTGTGGCTTCATCTAAAAAAGCCGCAATGGTTTCCCGGCTAGCCTCTCGGTCATTATGCCCGAGAAGATGCACATGCAAATCTAACATTGCTAACTCCCCTCTATCTCTTACAGATTCTGTACTCCGGTTCTGATCATTAAATACGGATAATTATCAAGTTCCGACAATGCCGTCTTTGTGGTTGCAGCAGCCAAATCAGCCAAAAAGTTACCTGATAGTTTAACATCTGTTTTTCCTACGATTCGACCCTTTAAAATTCTTAAGCTATGCGGTGCACTTAAGGAATATGAACCAGAAACTGAATCCTGCGTATGTAAGCCAAGAACTGATAGAATGAGAACTCCATCCTCAATCCCTTGTAACAATTCCAGCCAAGGAGCCTCGCTCTTATGCTTAATATAGAGGCCAGCCGTCCCCTGTGGAAGGCCAGTGGGTTTCGCACCCCAGCGAACAGCATCTTTCACTCTCAGGTAAGGAGTCTTTAATTGCCCATCCTGAACCAAGACTGTTCGAGATGCCGGAATCCCTTCAGGAGTAACTAAATAAGATCCCAATTCTAAAGGCCGGAATGGATCAATCATCAAGGAAAGCTGTTCGTGAAAAACTGGCTTGTTATCCAGAAAACTCTCCTTCGAAAAGGCCCCCTGCCCTTCAATCACTCGATCTCCCGAAAAATTAGGTAGTATAAATTGCCTCACCATGTCTTCAGTCATGCCGGGTGCAAGGATTACCTGAGTATTGGCACCAACCGGAGATGCCTCCTTTTGCATCCATTGATACTGATTTACTGTTTGGAGCCATAATTTCTCCTGTTCTTCAGGTCGAATTAGTCTACGTTTAGCAAATCCGGCTCCAATTAAACTGTCAAAAGAAAATCCTGAGACAAATTGAGATTGTTGATAAGTCACTGCAAGCCCTGTTGAGGTTCGAACATGCCTATAACCCCAAGCAGCTTGAATACTCCCCTGCATCTTTACATTTTTGGGTATGTCCTTTAACCAACGATCGGCCTGCTCAAATAGAATTTTGTCATCCCCAGTAATAATTGATTTAATCGACCGATCTTCAACCGCTACAAGGGGTAAAGATTCAGGAGCAGGTATATGTACGGCATCCGGGTCTTCATAGGATGCTTGCTTCCATTGTTCTAATGCTCTTGGCCAATAATCCGGGTCGCTGGAAAACGGAAGCTGAACCATAGTCTGACTGCATGTCCCATCCGACCAGACTAAAAAAACGTCTCCACTCTCCCCTTGACGATAACTTGGCGGAGTATAGACACTGCCTGGGGAATTATCTTTTATTCCCAAGGCAACCACCTCTGACTCATGAACCACAATTCTCCAAGCTGAGAGTCTAAGCTCTTCACTCTTTGGAGCCCGCTGAGCCTTGTAGAGCAGATCCTCTAATTGAGCTACAAGTTTCATGCCTGTTCTCCTCCTAAGCTTACTTGTTGATCGACATCCATCAGCAAATAGCGATGACTTCCACCGCTTGAGGCCACGGATTGACCACCCTTTCCACATGTACCAATTGCATCATAACAGCCTTCACCAAGGCCGCCACGAATAGCCTCTAAAGCTGAAAGGATTTTTCCACTAAAAATAGAAGGCTGATAAATCGGGAGATCAGGATCAGCAACATCTATGATACCATCACATTGAAAAACAAAATCCCCTGTTTTAGGATTAACTTGGCCGCCTCTATACCCTAACAAAAGCAGATTCTTCTCCCCAGCAAGCATTTCTCCATGTTTCAAGAGGGTCTCGCGTACAGCTTTAACCTCATCCATCAAATGCTCTTCCGGGATTAAAGGCAGCATAGGCTCAACCAGCAACCGAATATTACTCATTCGGGGCAGCGGAACATGTGCATAACTCTCTGCACGACCTGCCCCGGTGACAGGCATCCCTGCTTCCTCTGCTGAAAAAACATCTCCCAATCCTGCCTCTAAAACCCCATCTCTCACAATAGTTACAGTCTGCCTAGGCAGACCATTAGCTGAAAATGGCTGATTCGCCCAGTCCCCGATTAAGGGGCCATCGATAATACTTACACCAGGCCTGGCAACCCGAAGACCTTTGCGCAATTTCCCATTTTCGCCAAGTACGGATTCATTCATATGATCAGATTCTACTGCATGCCCAAAGGCCTCGTGGGCCAGTCCTTTGGCTAAACCGTAATCAATAATTAAGGGATAATGACCACTGGGCAATTGGGGGGCAGCACACACTGCTAAGGCAAATTCAGCTCTGTCGATTGCCTTCTTTTCCAGAATACTGTCTGCCAGCTCTTCTATTAGCAGAGTTGCATCCATTCCGCTGCGGTGAATCAATGTACTTTGAGCCTTGTCGTTATTACGTACCGTCCCTTGATGCATCAGTACCGCTCTTGGAATCACAAAAGACACTAGTGTACCATCACTTCGTCCAATACACCATACTTCTTCGACTTGACGATAGCTGGATTGCCAAACCCCTTTAGGGAAAGAACTACTCAGACGAGAATGAAGGGTCATCACCATCTTTTCGAGCTCCACTAAAGGAATCTCTGCAAATCCTTTTTGAGCAGTATTAGCTACTTCTTCCTGAACAGGAGGTACCATCCAGATTTGGCGATTCGCCTTTGAGCCGATACCTTCGTTTCTCCGTGCCAATTGAATAGCCTTTTCGACAAGTTTGCGCCCAGTCTCTTTCTCTAAGACATCTGAATTAGCAAAGCCTGAGGCCCCCTTCTCAGTGAAAGCTTGGACTCCGATTCCACTATCTTCGCCGGTGGCTACTCTTTCAAAACGTCCGTTACTTAACCGCATACTCCATTCTCTACGAGACTGAGCACGTACTACAAAATATCCTTCTATCCCCTTAGTTTCTTCCAAAACGGATTGAACCAATGCCTTTATTTCTAATTGCTCCAAAAAATAACCCCCTATATAACCATCTGATACAATTATGCTTAAAAACCAGCCTAGCTACTCATTATGGTTATTATACCACGTAAGATATTTGGAAACTCTTTAAAGAGAGTTCTAAGATGTCAAATTCTACAAACAGTTTATCTCAATCTCACTATCATTTAGTTATTCTAAAGGCTAATTTTTGATCTTAATCTTATAATTGAACTTCGAACCACGAACCTCGAACTTCTCATAGCCCCTATGGATTCCTCGGAAAAAAATATCCCGAGGCAAGTATAAATACTAATGCCACAGGACATGATTTTAACAGTCTCACTTTTTATTTTTTATCCCCACTCCTCTCTTTACTTCACTTGCGACAGTTAATCCGTCGCAAGCTTTTTTTGTTTTAATTTAATTGCTTAACTAACAACTTTCGTTCCTCCGCAAAACCGTAACTCTCGTATAACCTGAGAGCTTTGACATTATGACTGCTAACCGCAAGACCCAGGTAAGAAATTCCCTGTTCGCGACAATGATCTTCTGCTGCCTTGAGCAAAACTTTCCCCGCACCCTTGCCCCTCCACTCCGGTAGAACCACAATATCCATAATCCACCCTTGAGTAAGTCCCGTCAGCTCTTCTCTGGCTGAGTCATGCAGAACCAAATAACCTAGCGGATGTACACTTTGAGCCTCCTCCGCTTCCTGTTTTAGCTCTTCCACGATAAAAACTTTAGCTTCAGATTGCTGAATCCAGGTCCAAAATCCTCTAAGAAATTCCTCTCGGTATTTAAGCGTCACCTCCATTGGCTGCTTGCGCCATGGAGAAATACTCTCAGGAATACCAATTTTCCCAAGAGCATACATGAAAGGCCAATCACGAACATTTCCTTGACGAACTTGCATATAATCACCCCTTAAGTAATTTATGCAATCATCGTTGCTGTCGCTTTAACCTCATAAAGATAATTAATGAGGGCAATCCCTTCCATAAGGCTCCATTATTAAGTCATTGCCAAAAGAAACTTTATGTTTGGGAAAAAAAGTTCTTGATACTTTTATTAGTCAATATATTTAAATTAGCTTAAGAATTAAATATCTGCGACTTTCAACCGTCAAGTCTAAAAACCAAGCTTAACTAAAGAGGTGAGATATCTGTACTTAGCAATCCTGGTGCTGGGCCTTTGTCTTTTACTCTGGGGGATGAAAATTCTTCGGCAAGGACTCCAATCATTTGCCGGTCATCGTCTGCACGTTGCCCTTCTTTGGATGACAGCGACTCCCTGGCGTGGATTCTGGAGCGGCTCAGTTTCTACGGCAATTCTCCAATCAAGCACCGCCTTAACCGTTATGGCTGTATCCTTCGTTGATGCCGGTCTTCTCCCTTTTGCCAACGCTTTTGCTCTGATCCTCGGCAGTAACATAGGAACTACTTTAACCCCCCAACTGCTTGCTTTTCCTCTCGATCAGATAACTCCTTACGTTATGGTTTTTGGTTCCCTAGGTTTTCTTTTCATCCCATCTCACTGGCGTTATCTATCCCAGTCAGTTTTCGGTTTAGGTGTACTCTTCTTCGCTTTAGGATTGCTTGAAGTCGGGATGGCACCACTTGTCAATTTGCCTCAGATTCAAGATTTCCTTCGCCAACTTGGCGACAATCATATTCAAGGAGTCATCGCAGGTACGGTAATATCCGCTTTACTTCATTCCTCTAATGCAACCACCGGTATCATTATGCTCCTCACGGCAGACGGATGGATTACCCTCCCTACAGCCCTAGCCTTTATCTTCGGAGCAAATATCGGCACGTGCTTCACAGCCGTAATTGCTGCGCTTGCTTCATCGCGAGCAGCACAACGTGTGGCACTATTCCATGTTTTACTTAATGTATTTGGAGTACTGGTCTTTTTCCCCTTTGTCGAGCCCTTGGCTTATGGCCTGACCCTCATGGGGGGCAGCCTCTCTAGACAAGTTGCTAATGCTCATACTATTTTTAATATGCTCTCGTCACTATTTGCCTATCCTTTGCTGCCTCTGGCAGCCAAATATTTAAAGAAAATATTGCCCTGACTTTATATCTCACTCATTCCAGTAAAAGGTTATAAACATCAAAGGTCGTCTCATAATGAATGTCTGAGGACACTCATTATAAGACGGCCCTTCTTTTTTGCACTTCTAAAGCTGATAGTACAAAAAAGGAAACATTGAATTAATAAAATGTACGTTATTAAAACATCTCAGGACATTAATAACCTTCTAGGAGACATGCTTAATTGTCTTTAGCTGGAATACCCCGAACAAATCTGTTTAAATGCCAAATGAACTTCATTCCACGCTCCCTTTAACATAAAATTTTTCTGCTATCAAATCACAAATTCCCTGGGCATCATCTAAGTCAAAACAAGGTATCCCGTTATCAAATTTGACATCACTAACAATAGCAATAAGATCTTCAAGTTGAGAGTAAAGTTCTTGATGCACACCAGATCGAAACACTTCAATCTTTGGCTTATCGGCAGATTTATACCCTTCGGTAAAGATCAGATCCACGCCTCGAATTCGTTCTAATACCTCATCCAGGGGCTGATCCTCAGAGACACGTTCTAAGATCGCAATTCTCTGAGGAGAACTTATTGCCACAATATCCGCACCTGCACGGTCATGACGCCAAGTATCTTTGCCGGGTTGATCCATCTCAAACCCATGAACATCATGTTTCAAGGTTGCCACCCGCCAGCCTCGGCGTTTAGCCTCACCTATGAGTTTTTCTAGGAGGGTTGTTTTTCCCGAGTTAGACTTTCCACCAACAATTGAGATAACAGGAATTCGAAAAGGCGTTAAGCTTATATTCATTTTCTTACTCTCCTCAGTCAACAATCCAGCGTGCCGCTAAAAGTTCACCGACTTTTACAGAACCATGATTTGCCGGTACATCCACCAATAAATGACTTCCAATCATCGAGCGAAGTATTCCTGACCCCTGTGCGGAAGCCAGATCCGCCCAGATTACTCCGTCTTTAAAAACCGCCTGGGCCCGTAAGAAGCGCCGTTGTTTGCCACTCTTTTCAAAGCTGTTGGCCATTCTTACCTGGAATTCCTTCGCCTTATAGGCGGCATGTCCTGCCAACTTAAAAAGTATTGGACGAACCAAGAGTTCAAAGGTTACCATTGCAGCGGCCGGATTTCCTGAAAGAGAAAAAAAGAATTGCTTTCCTTTTTGCCCCACTGAAGCTGGGGTTCCCGGTTTTAAGTTCAATTTCCAAAATAACATCTCACACCCAAACTGGGTAAGAGCCTGCCGCATAATATCGTATTCTCCTACAGAGGCTCCACCGGTTGTTATGACGACATCTGCTTCAGTAAGCTTCTCTAAGGCTGCGAGGGTATCCTCTATCTGATCTGAAACAGTGGGGATAACTTCAACCTCAAACCCTGCCTGTCGGAGCATTCCGCGCAAGGTATAACTATTACTATTATAAATTTTTCCCGGATTCAAAGATTCGCCCACATCCATCAGCTCGGAGCCTGTGGACAGTAAGCCAACCCGAGGACGGCGAAACACTTCAACTTGATTTACACCAACAGCAGCAATCAAGCCAATTGCCGGAGGAGTCAGACAAAAACCTCGTTCTAGCAGAATATCCCCTTCCTTAATTTCTTCCCCTTTTGGGACAATATTTGAGCCCGGCCGAACAGGACGAAAAATCGTCACTTGATTACCTTCCTGCTCAGTGTCTTCCATACGTACTACACAATTGGCTCCCGGCGGAATCGGAGCACCGGTAAATATCTTGGAGGCCTCATCCACGCCGATGATCTGTTTCGAGGGAAACCCTGCTGGAATTTCATTAATTACCTTAAGATTAAGTGCTTTGGAGGCAGCCTCTGTTGCCCGATATGTATACCCATCCAGGGGAGAACGTGCAAAGGGCGGCATATCAATTTTTGAGCGCACATCCTGGGCTAAGACACGGCCATAGGCATCAGCAATAGAAACGGACTCAGTTTCGACTAACTGAATATTTGCGAGAACCATCTCTAGAGCTTCTTCTAATTCGATCATTGTTTTCATACTATTGATTCCTTCCGTTACAAGTTGTTAACGGTTCCACAATTTCTTTATCCCTATTTTTCAATGAACTTGAACTCATTACTAGAATAAGTGTATCGGTAATTCCCAAGGTTGTCAAAAAGAACCTGCCAAAGTTGACAGGTTCTTCTTCTCTGAAGTTAAGCTTAATGATTAGCACGTATCTTCTCGATTTGTACTCTACCCGCTTCACGATATATATCTAAACTCTTATAGGCTTCTTCTATTTGAATGATTTCTTTACCAACAGCAATTACCACATTTGCGTGGCAGTATTCTACATGTAGACGACCCGTGGGACTTATCTGAACAAAGGTAGAACTTACTTCCGATCCCCCTAGTTCCCGAATCTGAACATTGCCCCCAGCTAGTATTTTCCCGCCCCGACATACACCTTGTATGGTAACGTCTCCTTCTACTCGAATGTGGGAATTGTAGGTTCCCTTTAGACACTCAAAAGAGCCTCCGCACTCAACGCTAGCCCCCTGTAGATAGTTAACACTAAAACTTAGCTTGTCCGGGAGTTCGACGGTTAAGTTTTCGATGAATTGTCCTAGGGCCTGATTTACACGCTGCAAGAATGGTGTTGACTGGAGTTCTAATGGTCCTAGCCCTGATAAGAAGTGTTTTGCTGTTCGGATAGATACAATAAGCCCTTCAGTAATAATTTCGTCATGCTTATTTTCTAACACAAATTTCTCCACTTTTTGTGCTAGTTTGGGCAGTTCGAAGAATTGTCTTTCTATAATCATCTTTAAACATTGCCCGGGTTTAAGATTAATTGCGTCGGGATAATTACCGAAATCTGCAGAACGTTGTAGACAAAGGGTAAGTTGAGCCTCTAATTCAGAAACCAGACGGAGCAGCTCTGAACGAATAACATATTTTTCTCCGATAATAACCTTTCCGCCGATAAGATTTTGATAAATCTTAGCACCTTTTTCCGCTCTTATCTCAGCATGTGACACTGATCCTTTAACTTCCAGTTTTCCTCCAACAAAAACTCGAAGCCCATCTTGAACATTACCATTTATAAACACATCCCCCGGAAATTCAATACTTCCGGAAGCCAGATCCACATCACTATTTTGAACTAAGATATTCTCTACCATGTAGGTTCTTTCATCGATCCGAATAGGTTGTCCGGAACAGGCAGCTATTACTTCAAGTTGATCCGGGGATAGACAAACATTCTTTTTTAGCCGAAACTGAAAATCCTTGACCCCCGCTGCCGGGAGATCTCTCCCTAAGACGTCCTTACCTGGGATACCGGGCCTGCCGGGGATTTTACGAGCTAGAACATCCCCTTCCTTAACAACATGTAACTTAGAAGCAAAAAAGTCGATTTTTTTATTTTCCGAAGTATTTTGTTCTTGAGAACTTCCTACAAAATCTTCTAAACGAGCATGTTCGGGGGGAACAGGCAGGGTTCCTTGAGCGATTACAAGCTCTTTATAGCCTTTAACTCTCAATATTTCCTCCCAAATCCCCTGCCTTATGCCATAAACGATCTTTAACCTTTCTAAGTCTGAGGTCAACTTTGCCTCATTCCACATCTCATCCTGATCCAGTGAGTTCTCCCATAAGGCATGGGTAGCTAAATTAATTTCTTCTGCCCCCGGGAGACTCTCAGGTAATATATAATGCCCTGCAGGCTCATGCTTTACTTTAGCCATAACTGACAAACCCTGAAAACGTATATCCAGTTCCCAGTTCAAATGGCCCTTCTGAACAACCGGCTGGAACTCAACTTGATCACCAGGTTTAACTATGAAAGGCCTAACTTGGAGAACCCCGTTAAACCATACTTCGCCAACCTGTCCGGATGGTATGAAGAGTCTCGATCCTTCACCAAGAACTATAATATACTTTGAACCATCCTTTTTTACAAGACTAGGTTCCAAAGCCGGAGTTTGACTCACCTCAGCCCAAATAACCTTCACCTTCCACAAACGGGATAATATACTAGGTTTATCGATCACTTCAAAGGTGATCTGTTCCGGCAAAATATTAAGTTTAAGCGCCCATTCTTTTTTTAGCTCTTCAAGGTTTGGAGACTGAACAACTATTTCAGGCATAATACCACCTGCTTTCAACGAGTTGCTATTCTTTTTATAATATCATAATTTCCCTTCAGCCCTATAGGCCTTTAGTCCCAAATAATCTGAAATCTCAGGGAGATAATGATACTTGAGGGGATGATTCTTAACATTTATTGTGTAAAAGAATCATCCCCTCAATATGAACTCATACTCTAATTACATCTGATAGCCCGGTGATTTTCTTCCATTAGGATCTTGGCTGTTACCCGGAACCTGTGGAAGTGGCTTTGAAGGCGAAGGAATTACTGGCTTTAGCAAATCTACAGGTTCCTGACCAATGATTTTTTCGGTTGTCTTCCCTTGAAATAAATTCTTAACGACTTGTTTCACTTCAAGAGGATCAACTTTCCAATAGCTTATCCCCTCTAAATCCAGAAAAGACCCGGGTAGAGTTTGAGCCACTACATTTGAACTATCGAATCCAACCGCTACTCTAGCTAAGGTAAAAATATCTTTAGAGGATAAACTAGTGTTCACTGCATCCATAATTTGGGGAACAAGAAAGGGAAGTTTGGGAATAGTGCTTAACTGGAACATTTCTTTAGCTACAGCTTTAAGTACGACTTGTTGTCTTGCGGTTCGTGAAATATCTGCTAAAGCATCATGCCGGAAACGAGCATATTGTAAAGCTTTAGAACCATTTAAGATTTGTTCCCCTTTATGAAGATTTATGTAGCCATCCTCATCATCACCAGTCTCATAGTACATGTTTTTCTCGACATTGACCGTGATCCCGCCTAAAGTATCGATAATCTTTTTAAATCCTTGAAAGTTAGTTTGGACATATCCCGCTATCTTTTCCCCTGTTAACTCTTCCACGGTTTTCTCAAGAGTATCTAAATCTGTCAATGAAACAATCTCATTAATTTTCTTGTAGCCGTGCCCTTTAAGTAGGACTCTCGTATCCCGGGGAATAGAGAGTAAGCTTGTCCGCTTAGTTTTTGGATCCACGCTGGCTAGGATTATCGTATCCGTGCTAAATTTCTTTTGTTCCGGACGTTGATCTGCTCCGATGAGCAATACACTAACCCGATCTTTAATTCCTTCATCTATAGAATCTGATAAATTATTATTATCCCAGCTTGTTTCCTTACCTGAATCAAAAAATACCATATATCCAACTGCCCCAGCCGCTATAACCACAGTAAAGGTCACAACCATCAAGATTATCTTAATCGCACGAAGCACAGCACCAACTCCATTAAGTAACTTCCTTTATACTATTATACCCAACTTTATCGTTTAAGAAAGAAAACTCACAAAATCTTCAAGAAAGCAGAAAAGATATTTGATAGTGAACTTGTTCCCTTAACGCTGAACATTGAGCCTTCAAGTGAGAATTCTGTCACACCTAGATTTACATGAGTATCGGATATTCGTCAAAATCACCCAGAGGGATTTCCGAAACTCTATCCACAAAGCTATGTCCATACCTCATCACAAAAGTTAAGGGATTCAAAACCCGTTCTTGCCTGGAATTGTTAGGAGTAATCCCATCTTCAAGCTGTTGCAAGCGGCTTAACTGATCCTTACAACGTTTTCGCTGGGCCTGCCAAATCTTTCTTTCCAAATACTCTAACTGATATTTTACCTTTGCCTCATTTCGTTCCAGCCATTTATTTACATTTACATCGATATCCTCCAGTGGTTTAAGCTCAGCATAGCTCTTCCTTATCTGATTGCGTAAACGCTGAAAACGTTCATCAATATTTAGCATATCTTGTTCTCGGATACAACGGTTTCGATGTTCCTGCAAACCGCTGTACACATCTTCAAGCTTTAGTCCCTGCCTTTTTAAATATTTTTGCCAAGAAGCCGTTAAAACTACTGCAGAGAGCCTTGGATAAAGGATCGGCATTATAAAACCTAACTTCGCAAAAACTTCTCCAAGTTGCGCCCAATAATTCAATTCTCCCGGTCCGGGCACATAAGCCAAGGTAGGCAACAGATATTCCTGAACGATAGGACGGGTCACCACATTAGGAGAAAAACTATCAGGATTTCCAGTCAGCAGCTGGTTAAGGGCATCCAAACTCCATGTTTTCTTTTGTCCACGCAGATAAAACGATTCCTCCCTGAAGAGAATTGCTCGTCGTTCCGGTACAGAAAGAAATAAATTCACCTCTCCGCCGGTTGGCTTTATTTGAGGCTTAAATCCCAAGTCGACCCATTCTTTTGTACGTTCGGCCAAGGCATCCCGTACATTTCCGTGCATTTTTAAGATCTGCTCGTACATCGGCGACGCCAGTTGCTTAAATTGCGGAATCATTGGATCGAAAAAAATTAGCCCCCATTTCTGTACAAGCCACTGCAATGTTAAAGCAAACCATTGAGTCAAGTTCTCAGCTTGTTCGGTTATCTGCCGACACTTCGTAATAACGGAAGACCTAAATTCGCTCTCCGGCATGTCTAATAGTTGTGTTTCAATCGTTTCCCACGAGGGTACTTTTTGGTGACCAATAGATTTTCCGCCCCCGTCACCCGGCAGTAGACAAGGAACAATATTTCCCTGAGAATTTAACAGGTAGGTCTCACGAATCTCTTGCCAGTCATGATCTTCCCCGGCAATCCAAAAAACTGGAACAACCGGACGTCCGAGTTTTTCACGCTGTTCTTTAGCCAGTAGTATTGCAGTCATGGCTTTATATAGGGTATATAAAGGTCCTGTCAAAATTCCCGCTTGTTGCCCAGTGATCACCGCAAGAGTTTCTTTATTTCTTAGTTCTTCAATCATCTTAAGGGTTTCTGAACTAGACCCTAAATTGAGATGATACTCTCGCAAGGTATCTGCCAGAAGCTCTCTGGAATAAGTTCTGGAGTCCAAATAGACTGCTCTTTTTTCAAAGCTTGCTTGTGCTTTTGGATCCCCACCGGGAAAAAATAAAGCTACTTGTTCAAAACAAGTAGCTATGGTTTGCACTAGATCTCTCATCTCTATCCCTCCGCTACCTTACCAGTTACAGCGGTATTTTATCATGCACGACTGGAAACCGCAATTCTGCCTCCCTCACCTTGATTAACTCGTCCGATTACGGCAGCAGCAGGAGCGTTATTGGCCTGTAGTTCCTTAATTAGTAACTCAACGCGATCTTCAGGAACAGAGATTAGCAACCCGCCAGAGGTAATCGCATCAAAAAAGACAATTCTAAGTTCTTCTGAAACCTCCGCTTCAAAATCCACCTTATTCTCAAGATGACGTCGATTAGCCTGAGTCCCTCCCGGGATGGCTTTTTGTTGGATACAATTCCAAACACTATCTAAAACCGGGACAGCCTCTGCATAGATATCAGCACTGCAGCCACTTGCCTCCAGCATTTCATGCAGATGGCCTAGCAGCCCGAAGCCTGTAACATCCGTAACAGCATGTACCCCGACGGATATTGCCGCTTCAGCAGCTCCTTTATTTAGAGTTGCCATAACTTTAATGACTTCGGCTTCCGCTTCTGGTGACACGATGCCACGTTTTATCCCGGTAGTAATAATTCCAACCCCCAAAGGCTTGGTAAATACCAAAATATCCCCTGGCTTAGCTTTAGCATTAGACAAAACATGGTCTGGGTGCACAATCCCCGTAACCGACAGTCCGTATTTGGGTTCAGGATCATCAATAGAGTGTCCACCTACAAGAATCGCTCCTGATTCCCGAATTTTATCACTGCCGCCTTGCAAAATCTTTGCTAAAACTTCCATATTTAGTTTCTTCACCGGGAAAGAAACTAAGTTCATAGCAGTTAGAGGCTTAGCCCCCATTGCATAAATATCACTCAGGGCATTTGCGGCAGCTATCTGACCGAAGGCATAAGGATCATCTACAACAGGAGTGAAGAAATCAACACTTTGTACAATGGCTTGTTCTGCATTAATCCGATAAACCCCAGCATCATCAGAAGTCTCCATACCTACTAATAGGTTAGCATCCTCTTGATTAGGCGGTAAATAGCGCAATACTTGCGCTAGGTCCGAAGGACCTATCTTGCATCCTCAGCCGGCCTTGGTAGACAACTGCGTCAACCTAACCTTATCCGTTGTTTCATTCTGGAAGATATTCAGATCCATCTTCAACACCACCTTAGTATATTAATTATCCTAAACTATCACGCTTTCAGTATAACTTGTAATAATGCTACTTCAACCTATCCAATCCAACTTACATTTTTATTGATCCCACTCCGCTAACCGCCTAACAACTTCCTCTCTATCACCCTTCAGAAAAGTTCTAACATCGATTACTATCCAATTCTTATGAATTCTTGACAGAATGGCTACTGAACCTAAGCGCAAAAACTTCTCTAATTCAATAACGCTTCCCTGTCTTGGTCGAATCGTACATACCCAGGTAGGAAGCTCAACCGTTGGCCATGCTCCTCCACCTACCTGAGAGACATCTTCTTGCAACTTAACTTCAATTTTTTGGTTCGGCTGAAGTGTTGTAAATAATTCAAACGCAGCTTCATATAGTTTATCCAAAGGAGCGGAGAGCATCCTCCAAACGGGAATTTCATTGAATTCACCCTTGTCATATAAGCGAAGAGTTCCTTCTAATGCCGCTAAAGTTAATTTATCAACTCTTAATGCTCGAGTTAATTGATTGGTCCTTAATTGTTGGACAAAACTCTTTTTGCCAACAATAATGCCCGCCTGTGGCCCGCCAAGCAATTTATCTCCACTGAAGGTAACAAGGGAGATACCTGCTTTAACAGTTTGTTTAATAGTTGGCTCTGGAGGAAAGCCTAAATTAGCCCCATCGAAGAAACTCCCGCTTCCTAAGTCCTCCATCACAGGCAGACCCTTATCTTCTCCGAGTTTTACAAGTTCCGCTCCTGAGACAGTATGAGTAAATCCTTCAACCCTGTAATTGCTTGTATGAACTTTCAATAGCATTGCTGTTTCCGAACTAATAGCAGCTTCATAGTCCTTTAGCCAAGTCTTATTGGTTGCTCCAACTTCTACTAATTTTGCTCCGCCAGCTTTTAGAACCTCAGGAATTCTAAATGAGCCTCCAACTTCCACTAATTCCCCCCGGGAAACGATGACCTCTTTCCCTTGGGCAAAGGTATTCATCATCAACAAAACCGCCGCAGCATTATTATTGACTACCATCGCTGCTTCTGCACCAGTCAACTTACAAAGCAGCTCCTCCACATGAACGTAGCGTGACCCCCGCTCTCCAGTCTGAATATTCAACTCAAGGTTACTGTATCGTTCTGCCTGTTCTGAAATAAAACGGGCTACTTCCGGTGCCAGGAGGGCTCTTCCGCAATTTGTATGTAAAACAACTCCAGTGGCATTAATTACCCGCCGCAAACTAGTTTCACCCTTGATCAACTTTTTAAAAAGGTCTTTTTTTATGGCGGGCCATAGAGCAGCTTCAAATTCTTCAAAAGGATTAGCGTAATTTCGGTTAATATCTTCCCTAATACTTTGTAGAACCTGTCGAACATACAGAGTCACGCGAGGCGTCCAACCCTCATTCGCCATAAATGGACTGAATTCTATTTCATCTTCTAAGCGAGAGAGCACTTCATGAACAGCCGGAAGAGCCCTTAAGCGCCTAAGAATCTCTTGTTCCACTGATTATCAACTCCTTAGAGGGGAACTATTTTATCGACCAAATTCCCTGAATCCAGCCCGCAAGCTTTTTAGGATTTCGACAGCAGAATTAGCATATGATAAAGGAAACTTAACACACTTGCTGAAGCAATAGTCATCAGGCCTCCTTTGCCTTTGACCTTTGACTTCTGATTTCGAGGAGGTATTCCATGTCTAATATTAGCCCTGACTTAACTTGCGCAATCAAACAGCCATCTCACCAAGCTGTAATCCTTCCCTTCAAGGCACGCCCACAATCAAGAGAGCAATTCTCCCCTTGCATCTTTTGCGGTAAGACTATGAGAATACATAAATTCAAAGGCAAAACTGTCTGCATCAATTGTTTACGTCAAATACCTGCTATTTTCTCTTGTGGCTAATGGTCAAAGGGCTTTCATACTTCTATTTATGTATTTTGTAACTCCTGATCAAAAGATACTAGAATTATCTCAAATTAGTTGTAAAGGGTGGCTTACGTAAATTCCTCAGGTTCAGGCTGATGAGTGAGGATTTTAAGCCTAGTATAAGAAAGGGAAGCATATTGCTTCCCTTTTTGAGTCTAGTTTTCTGTCGGCTTATTGAAAGCTGCATTCAATGTCTGCACGGCTTTTTCTCGAATTATTTCTTTTCCGTGTTCTGTGAGGAAAGACTTTGTTATACCTACAATTTCACCGTATTCATCAAGGATTGCTTCTGCCAAATACCTTTTCTTGCCTGTACCCATTCGATTGAGTACAAGATAGTATTCATTTTCGAATTCATACAACCCCGAACGAAGCTGAGCGAATTCCGGTAGCCTTCCTATTGCCGAGATTACATCTTCAAAGTCGTTAAAGACATAGACTAATTCCGTAATTCGGCCTCTGGATACTTTTCGGCCAGCTTTCTCTTTAACAGAACCCTCAATTTGATCTTCTTGCTTCATAATTGTAATTACAAACTCATCATTAGTCGCCACTGTAGCCTGGATCCAGAAAGGTTGATCTAAGTTAAATTCAACCTCTTCCCTTGCTTGCGCGATAAGTTCCCAGAACAATTGCTCCGTCTTAGCTGACCGCTGAAATAGATCAGCCATCGTAATATCCCTGTCAGTTAATTCTGTTAAAGAGATAAAGATGCGGATGGTATGCTCATTAACTTTCTGGACACGCATATTCCCACTCTCCTTTCCGCATCGCTTCTTACTTTAGAATATACATATTCTATCATATTCACATTATAGCATATTACGCCAAGACTTTTTCTGTGAAATCCAATAAGATTGCACTTTGTTCATACCCCTGCGTATTAAAACATCATGTCCGAACTATCCACCTTATTATAGAAAGTTTAGATTTAGGGCACATGGGTATAGTCTTTCCCATTTTTAGACTTTGCCAACCGTCAGTACCCCCCTGCATTGAAGATTCTCCAACCAGATTCAGCCAACATACTTACAGCAAGCTGCTAACTATTTCACAGCGTATGACTTCACGCCTTATAGGCAAATACATTAGCTTAACGTGATCATCAATATTTAATCGTTGATAAACAAAAAAATCTATAAACAATTTCGTTTGATCAGTACCACTACGTATATCCACACTATATATGTTTGAAGCTGTGTCAAAGCTCTTTCCTTGAACGGTACCTTCAATCAGGCCAGGCTTAGCGAACCAATCCGGCTGGGAAAATAATAATAATTGAGTATATACACCTAATACTCCAACCCAAATTACCATTTTCAGCGACAAGAGCAAGAACCCCCAGACATGGCGGGCATTACGCCATGTAGTGACAAATTTCCAAACTAATCTGGAGAGTATAACTCCGATTATCAAAAAGAGTACGCCTAAATTGGGCCAAGTCGTACTCCATAGATAGCCATAATAGTCTGCCATTTCCTACCCCTTTACAGAATCGACTAAAGTACCGTGATTTATCTAAACATCCTATAATTCTTTCGCTTTTAACTATAAAATTCGCTAAAGAGTCATAATCTCCTTCTCTTTTACAGAAATTTTATGCCCCCATGACATGCCGATACTAAGGCAGTATAAGCAGACGACAAAAACAGGGACACTTGGACTTTTAGTAGCTAAAAAACGAATGAGGAACGGTATTTCACGCTCCCCACTATAACAATTATCACTATAAACATTAATTAATCACGGTTACTATACAAGATGCTCTTCTACCACCATCTACAGTAGTTGCTGTAATAACAGCTCGCCCTAACTTTAATGCTTCGATATTTCCATTTTCATCTACTGTTACAATAGCTGAGTTACTTGATTTCCAGGTAATGTTTGCATTAGTAGCATTGGTTGGATTGATAGTGGCTAGCAACTGATCGTTGTTTCCAATACTAAGCTTTACCTGAGATTTGTTCAGCTCGACTTTAATTGCTCCAGTTTGAACTATAACATCAAATGTTGCAGAATAATTGCCATCAACACTTGTAGCAGTGATCGTTGCTTCGCCCTCACTTACTCCTAGAATTTTTCCATTAACATCTACTGATGCAACGGATGGATTACTTGTTTTCCAGTTTATCTTTTTAGTCGTAGCATTTGATGGATTGATTATTGGCTTTAAAAAAGTACTGCCTTTTATATTGATAGTCACAGTGGTTTTTGCAAAACTTATGCCGGTTACTTCTGTTGGCACAGTAACACTGCAACTTGCCATTTTTTTACCATTTTCAGAAGTTGCAGTAATAACAGAGCTTCCTGCCTTTAATGCTTCAATATTCCCATTTTCATCAACCGTTACAATTGACGAATTACTTGACTTCCAAATTATGTTGTCATTAGTTGCATTTGATGGGTTAATTGTAGCAATTAATTTTACACTGCTTCCAACACCCAGTGTTGTCTTTGTTTTGTTCAGAGCAATTTTAGTAACTCCTGTTTGGACTATTACCTCCATTGTTGCAGAACGACTTCCATCAATACTTGTAGCAGTAATCGTTGCTACGCCTTCACTTAATCCTTTAACTCTACCACTAAGATCAACCGAGGCAACCGTTGGGGCACTAGATTGCCAATTTACTTTTTTATTTGTAGCATTCATCGGAGTTATTACTGGTTTTAAAATAATACTATCGTTTATATTAATCGTAACACTGGTTTTTGCTAAGCTAATACCTGTTACCTCCGTCGGTACTGTAACAATACAAGTTGCCTTTTTATTTCCATCTTCAGAGGTAACAGTGATTACAGCTCTACCTGACTTTAATGCTTCAATCTTCCCATTTTCGTCAACCGTAACTATAGACGAGTTACTTGATTTCCAAGTGACATTGCTATTAACGGCATTCAATGGAGCAATAGTCGATATTAGTTCATCACTATATCCAATACTAAGCGTTGTTGTTGTTTTATTTAGACTTATTTTTGCTACACCCGTTTGAACTATTACCTCAAATGATCCAGAAAAATCTCCATCTGCGGTTCTAGCAGTTATTGTAGTTCTTCCTTCCTTCACTCCAATTATTTTTCCATTGACATCTACTTTCGCAATTGCAGGGTCAGCGGATTGCCATGTAACCTTTTTATTAGTAGCATTGGATGGAGTTATTACTGGTTTTATAGAAGTACTAGCTTTAACATTAATTGCTACCGTAGGTTCGTTGAAACTAATACCCGTTACTACATTGGGGGCTATAGTATTCGCTTGAGGGAATGTGACTTTATCCCACGTAAAGCCGTGGTTAGTCATATAGTTGTCTGTTTTATTATAATATATAGTTTTGTCCGCATTCGCATCATTGTTAGTGGAATCAACATGGTACCACTTCCCATCAAGTTTAACTAGATTCCAAGCGTGATATTCGCTACCTATGTATCCTGTAACAATCCTATTCTCAATTCCTACAGCACTTAACAGCTTTAGCATAAGCATTGAATATCCCTGACAAACTGTCTTTCCTGAGGTTAGAGCCGTATAGGCTGTGCGTTGAAGTAATTCATCATCATAGTTAACGTTTGCAAGAATCCAATCATGAACAGCTTTCTCTTTCTGAAAATCATTCATTTCAGAGTGGGTAATCGATGAAGCGATTTGTAGGACTCTTACATCGACTTCATCCTCTTGAACTTTCGTAGTAAAATACTCAATAGTAAAGTTGAATTGAGTATCTCCTGGTTCGCCAGTGATAACATGGTTAATTTCTTTCCAAGATAAACTTAAATAATCATCACTTTTTTCAGCTTTTGTTACAACCTCATCTAATTGATTAATAAGTTCATCAGCATCGCCAGTATAATTTATTGTAAATTCAGTTTCTCGATTATTCATGTTATCAGCAACTGCTTGCTGAAATAATGGAATTGTATTGACAGTTTCTCCATTCGCTAATACGTCAAAAGGCTTAGCTATTAAAAGAATTATTGCAAAGAACAACATTATTGCAAAATTCATAACTCTCTTATGGATAATCATTCTTATCAATCCTCTCCACCTTGATCCCTCTTTTGAAATATGTAATCTCTAATTCTCACCAAGCAACTCACTTTCATTTAGAAGATACCTGCAAAGTCCTTACAGTTCGTTAGCTTAGCGATCATCAGCTCGTAGATTTTAGTCCTTGGCTTTTGCCAAATTGCCCTTTGTCGTTAGTAACATAACATTCTTGACTTCTAGTTATCGGGAGTCAATTCTATGCTTTCCAATCATTATTCAATCCTGCCATGATCTTCTGTACATAGGCCCGAGTTTCCTTGTATGGTGGAACTCCATTATATTTTTCTACTGCACCTGATCCAGCATTATATGCTGCCAAAGTCAGAGGAATATTACCCTCAAAGCGATTCAGCAAATCTTTTAGAAAATGCGTTCCCCCATCTAAATTTTGCGTAGGGTCATAGGCATTATTTACACCATAAGAAGCTGCCGTCCCCGGCATTAGCTGCATTAAGCCCATAGCCCCTGCTGGTGAGGTAGCCT
This sequence comes from Desulfosporosinus meridiei DSM 13257, assembly GCF_000231385.2. Taxonomy (NCBI): domain Bacteria; kingdom Bacillati; phylum Bacillota; class Clostridia; order Eubacteriales; family Desulfitobacteriaceae; genus Desulfosporosinus; species Desulfosporosinus meridiei. The sequence goes on from NC_018515.1 coordinate 4,052,963, forward strand.
TTGGATTAAACCCCGACTCCGCTTTGACAACTTCCTGAATCAGATTAGGGTCTACTCCATATTTTTGAGCCATAGAATAAATCAGATGATCCAGAGAACTTGAGTTACTTCCTTTAACCTCTGGAGTTCGAGCATTGTTGTAACTATCTTGGGCAACTCTTGATGAAGATTGAAATAAATTGTTAAACCCTTGAGATGCATCCCCCACTCCTCCTAGAGCTGCCTTTAGTAAAGTCGCAAATAAAAGCGGCGCTGTACTATTGCTGTCACTTGAACCGGACAGATCCATCCTATCAGTTTGAGCAGACTGCCAAGAAGAATTCATTTCTTGAAGTTGATATAAAAGGAGCATTTGGGCAATGTTCACTGAGTAACCTCCAATCTAGAAGTAATAGGGGAATTATACTCTTTGGGCAACTAGGAAACTATCGGTTTAACCCTTATACCTCATTGTTCTCCAGAATTTGTTCAGGAATTAGTTTAATGATTATCAACTATATCTTTCCAACCTCATTAACCGCTTTTCCTAACAGTTCATCCTGAGTTTGAATTACTTTTTGATTGGCTTCATATGCTTTCATCACTGACATCATATTTACCAATTGTCCGGAAAGATTTACGTTAGATCTTTCAATTGCACCCTGTTGAACTTGAGCCCCAACTGCTGCTTGAACCCCTTCAGTTGCATTATATAGGGATTGGCCTTCCCGTTGTAAGGCGTCTTCAGGAATCTCAACAATACGCAAATGATTAACCTCTTGGCCTTGATCAAAAATGACACCCTCAGAGCTAACGCTGAAATCCAAGCTCAATGGCCCTATTGGACCTTCTTCTCCTTGAACAGTAAAGCCCTCTGCCGTTCTAAGCATACCTTCGCTATCCAACTGGAAATGCCCATTACGAGTATATCGATCTCCGTCCGGAGTCTGGACTACGAAGTATCCTAATGTCTTAAGGGCTAAGTCCGTCTTAGCATCCGTAACATCCAGCGATCCTTGAACATTGGATCTGGTTACTTGGTCGACTCCAAGACCTGTCCCCATTCCACCAAGGGCTACAGAAGTATTATCTCCCCCGATACGATAAATCTGTTTCGAGGGAAAAGAAATATTACTGGCAAGCTGTTCTTTAAAGCCGGCAGTCTTTATGTTGACAACATTATCTCCGATAACTTCGCTTTGCGTTTGCGCGGCTATCATTCCTGTAGCTGAAGTATATAATCCACGTATCATTTGTATCCCCCTTTATCCCTTAATAACCATTCTCATCAAGCCTAATTGTGATGAGATAGCTCGAGTAAGGGAGTTATAATACAAGCCATTTTCAGCAACATTAGCCATCTCTCGATCGATGTCCACATTATTTCCATCATTGCGCAAGGAAGTGGTTCGATCTGTGACAATCCCTAATGCATCAATTTCAGCCGATATACTGCTTAGGTGTTTAGGGGAGGTCTGCTTCATTTGTAAGACCGAACTCTCTTCACCCAAGGCAGCACCAAGAGCCATTTGAAAATTAACATCTGATCGTTTGAAGTTGGGAGTATCAATATTGGCAACATTATTAGACAGAACTTGTTGCCTCAATGATGAGGCATCAAGTCCAGTCTGCAAAACATTTAGTACGGGTCTGTCTAACCAACCTGCCATGACCTTACCTCCTCAAGGAATTAGCAATCCCCCACATTTTATCTCCGTCCTGAACTAGTCTGGCATTCGCTTGATAAGCCCTTTGAGCCTGAATGAGATCAGTCATAGAGGCTGCAATGTCTACATTTGATTGTTCCAGAGAATGACTTCGAACAACCCCTAAAACCTGATTACCGACCAAAGGGCTTCCCGGTTGTCCAGTCAGCGGTTCGCCAGAGTTTTCTGAGGGAATAAAAAGGTTGTTATCTGCTCTCAGTAAACCCCCGGGATTTTGGAAGCCAACGAGGGTAATTTGACCAAATGTCATAGCCTCCCCGTCAATAACTCCGGTTATCTCCCCGTTCTCAGCTACCACTAATTCAGATGCACCTTCAGGGATCATAATTGCCGGTTGAACCACATTTCCTTGCATATCAGCAAGCTGTCTGTCTGCATCTAGCTGAAATGCTCCTACTCGTGTATAGCTGGTTTCCCCATTCGGATTCTGAACCTGAAAGAAACCCGATCCGTCTATTCCTAAATCCCAGACACGATCGGTATTACTCAAATTTCCTTGTTGAAGGTTTATGCTGCTGGAGCCATAAAGCACTCCAGCACCTACATCGAAGGCAGCGACTGCATTGCCGTTTTGTTGTTCGGGTACAGCATTTCCTGATCGCACCTCGGTGGATAATGCCTCAACAAAAGCCATTTGACTTGCTTTATACCCCTGAGTATTAGCATTTGCTAAGTTGTTTCCGATAGTATCTATCGCAGTTTGCTGGGCCAGAAGTCCAGACATTGCAGTCCCTACTAGGCGCATTAGGCAAACCTCCGTCTCATTAATATCAGTCTAGCTCTTAACGTTTGAGATTTATAAGTTCTTCTAAGAGTGTGTCTGAAACAGTGATTACTCGGGAATTAGCTTGGAAGCCGCGTTGGGTTACAATCATATCTGTAAATTCGGTCGAAAGGTCGACATTAGACATTTCGACAGTATTAGAGACAATACTTGCTCGGCCATCTTCGCCAGCCGCACCAATGCTGGCAGCACCGGAGTTGTTAGAAGTGGAAAAGAAATTACCGCCAATATTCGCTAGGCCTGCTTCGTTGGCAAAAGAGGCTACAGCAATTTGAGCTATTTTATGGGTCACTGAGTCTACTCCATTGCTATATACCCCGGTAATTACTCCACTTTGGTCGATACTGTAATCTGTTAGTGTATGCGCTTTATTGGTAAAATCATAACTAATAAGGCCAGCACCATCAGCATCAGTTGGAGTAACCCCATCCTCTTGATTGACCCCAAGCGTAATTTGATATTTTCCGTTGAGGTATTTTACGACATACTCCCCATTGCCAGGGGTATCAGAAGTCGATAAGGTATACTTAAGATCATCTAAATAAACATTTGCTCCTGCTTGAGGCGGATAGTCTACAGTTATCTGCGTCGCACTATCCACAGTTATATTCGTATTGTTAGTGCCCGAACCCGCAGGATCAATATAGTGGATCGTTGCTAAAGAGGAAGCTGAATCAAAGTTCGAAGCAAATGTTAAAATTCCACTACTTGGATCATATGAAAATTGACCTTCCGCTGGGGTAGAACCTATCGGAACCCTTGTCATCCCATCAATAGTCAGATTTTCTGCATTAGTAATACCAAAATCATACTCTGGGTGGTTAGCAGCATCCAGGTCTGCCACAGGGACTGGCCCATCTTCTGACTCCCGTATCGGGAAAAATGAATCTGTTGCCAATTTATCTCCAAGTTTAAACCTAATATCTGATGCCGCCCCCCATACAACTGGGGTTGTATCATCCGCACCCCAGCTATACCCTTGAACCTTGGCTCCAGTTGCGGGATCAATAAGAGTTCCTGCACTATCTTGCCCGAATCCACCGGCCCGAGTATATACCTGCTGTCCGTTATTATTCAAGACAAAGAATCCGGACCCTTGCAACATCATATCTGTGGCGTTCCCTGTTGATTGCGAACTTCCTTGAGTCATAATTTGGTCGATAGAGCCCAGCATTACTCCTAATCCGACTTGCACAGTGTTTGTTCCGCCTTGGTTCGCAGTGGGGGCAGAAGCCCCTTTCAAGTTCTGGCTTAGCATTGTTGAAAAGGATACTCTACTCCGCTTATAGCCGGTTGTATTTACGTTAGAAATGTTATTTCCGATAACATCCATTTTGACCTGGTGGTTTTTTAACCCCGAAATGGCTGAATATAATGAACGCATCATAAGATGTTTTTCCTCCTCATTGGTGGTTTTTCTGCATCATGCAGGTTTCTTATAGACTTAAATTATTTCAGTATCGGTGTTATCATCTGTATTGATAACATCTTCATTATCATTACTTGTATCTGTTTCTGTTTCTGTGGCTGTGTCCGGATCAGTATTTGTATCCGATACCGTATCCAGCTCTAGGTCTGTTTCATCCTCTGTATTTTCTACTGGCTCCTCAACATTCGGAGCAACTACAGGAGTAGGCTCCTTAATAAGTGTCAGCAGCCCCAATTCGATATCCTTCAAAGATCCATCAGCCTTGCGAACCTGAAGCTTTGGATCTCCATCAAGCCACTTTACTGCTTCGACAGTACCCTCTATAACGGTGACTCCGTCAACATCTACTCCGCTTACCCATTTACCAATCATCGCCGCTCCTTGGGTAAGGGCTGACTGTTGGGAAAAAAAGCTCATACTCTTGGACAAGGTTTCCATTGAAGTGGCAATATTGTTCATCTGCTCTAAGGAACTGAAGGAGGCCAATTGGGCAATAGACTCTTTGTTATCTACAGGATTCAAAGGATCCTGATTTTGTAGCTGAGCAACCAATAACTTGAGAAAATCGTCCTTTCCCAGCGAATCATTTGTTACGATTCCTTGGCTTCCATTTGTATTTGTACCGCTGGGTGAAGAGGTTTTGTAAGTTGTCCCATTAACGTTACTCATAGCAGCCTCCTATGCTGTGACATTTATCCGATTATCTCCAACGCTATTATTGAAGACTGCATCTTGTTTCTCATCTTCAGAGAGTGGTTCATTCTGGTGAAATGTTCTTCTGGCCTCATCGCCCTGCTGTTGTTGTTGTCGTTCTCCGTTGTGACCCATTTCCAACGAGCCACAGTTCACACCTTGGTTTACTAAGTTGTGGCGCAGATCAGAAAGCTGATTCTGGAGAAGTTGCCCTGTAGCCGCTTCATTAGCGTGTACCTGTAAATGTACTTGCCCGCCTTCCCAGCGCAAAAGTATACGAACCTTTCCTAATTCCTCCGGATGGAGTTGAATATCTAATTCTTTCAGAGTGTGTTGGTTACTCATGACTTGCTCACGAACTACGCCTGAGATCTGTTCCCATAGTGGTAATCCGGCTGTTTTAACGTCAGAAGAAGTAAAAGAGACAATATTCGTAGGTGACCCAACTCCTAAGCTCGAAGATTGAGTTTGATCATCTTGTATGCCAGATACGTCGGTTTTAGAGCGATTTGCTTTATTAATCTCTTCACTTAGAGAGTTGAAATTCTGCAAAAGTCCTCGCTTCAAAAAACTGGTTCCTTCTGATCTTTGTTGAGTATTCGTTGAAAAAGTCCCATCTTTACGTGTAAGTAGAGTGCCTTCATGGTTTTCTGCCAAACCCATCAGATTACTTAGTTGTCCTTCGTTGGAATTCTTAGGGACTTTTTCTCCTCGAACCCTGTCCATTAACAATGGGAAAAGAGTTGCCAGAAGCGTAGCAGTCTTTGCGTTTAGTTCAGTGCCATTGTTATCACCACTGCTGTCAGCAAAGCTTTCAAGCAATTGGTTTATGTTATTTCGTCCTACGTTATTTTGGGAGTTCGAGGTATTGACATTATCTGACTCTTGAGTAATCTCATCAGACATGATCAATCCTTGAAGAAGCTTTGCTATTTCCAAGTTAAGGTTTTCTGCTTTAGCCGATTTAGGCACTGTCGAATTGACTAGACTATTAGTTAATTCTCCATCCTTCTCTAGTGCTGTCGTCCAACCTTGAATGAGCTTAGCCAATTCTTGAATTTCGTTGTTTCTAGTGGTTTGTACTTCTGAGGCACTCTCCTGTGGAGTGACGTCAGTTATCGTTCCAGATAGTGCTGCTAAGAGATCGTTTATTACCTGTCTATATTTATCCAATTCCGCATTTCCGAGGTTACCCCCCTGAGCGTATTGCGCCGACATCCGTTTCAACACAATACTCTCATCCGAGTTAAGTGATATTAGATTCATCAAATCAGCTTCAGCTAATGATGAATTGACAATTCCCTGACTCGTAATTTCTCCGGAATTGGCTTCCTTGCCTGCCGGAAGATCACTCTGAAACATGGGCAGTGATTGAAATAACCAGGCAAAGTTCCCATATCCGAGCATCCCCGTCCCATTTGATTCTTCTAAGCTCTGAATAGGGTCTCCTCCACCCTGCGCTTTTTCGCTATCCTGTCCTTCTTTAGAGTTCTGCCCTTTCGGATCTGAATTTGGTTGGATTAAATCGCCAAGAAATGATGCAAAGAGTGCTGCAGCATTTGCTGAGCTTTGTGAGCTAACTTTTCCTTCCGAGGGGTTTTCAACTTTAATTCTGCCCTTGAAGGAATCCGAAAGGACATTTATGTTTGACACCAGCCATCACCTCCCAATAAGACTCTAAGTCTTATATCGTCAAAATCTTGTTAAAACATTAGGATGATCCCTTATTTAAAACAAATTCTTCTTTTGTCGACTAAGTCTTCCTCTGAGCCTTAAGATCGCCTGAGAATGAAGCTGAGATATTCTGGATTCAGAAAGTTTCATAATTGCAGCAATTTCTTTCAGAGTTAATTCTTCCTGATAGTATAAGGCGACGACTAACTTTTCCTTTTCTGGCAATTTATCAATAGCAACAGCAAGAATCTGCTTTTGTTCGTCTTTCTCAACCGCTTGATAAGCATCTTGGGCCTCTGTATCTACAAGCAGATTCAGAGGTGTGCCACTGCTATCTCCATCATTATCCACGGTTGTTTCATCAAAGGAGGTCAAGGTTAAGATTTGTGCTTGAGCCAAGATGTTTTCAACTTCGACGACCTCTACTTGCAGCAAATCTGCGACTTCCTCCGCTGTAACCGCCCTGCCCAACCGATATTCTAACTCAGCAAAAGCGTCTTGAACTTTTTTTACCCTCTGTCTTGCCGAATGGGGAACCCAATCCATAGTTCGGAGTCCATCAATCATCGCACCCCGGATACGAATTGTGGCATAAGTTTCAAATTTAAACCCTCGCGCTGCTTCAAATCGTTCCAAGGCATCGAGTAAACCAAAAACACCATAACCAATGATATCATCCTCGTCGACATGAGGGGGCAGGGAAATTGCTAAACGCCCTGCAATTCGTTTAACTAACGGCAAATATCTCTCAATATGCTCTTGTTTCCAAGGCACTCGTGAAGCGGTTTCATAGGCATTCGGTATCAAATCTTACTCACCCCCAAAATCGTTGTTCAAGGTTCGTAGTTCGTGGTTCGAACCTCGTAATCCCCATTTACGGTTTTTTTCAAAAGTAGCCGCGGATATCTAGTCGTTGCCCTTCGAACACGAATATCAAATATCGAATTACGATTAATCCCAACCCATTCGTTTTACAATTTCAGCTTGACGCTCGCTATCCGGAAGCCCAGAACTTAGCTTACGGTCAACCTGCCCAGGAAATGCCGCCTCTTGTCCCGATGGAGCTTGAATCTCATCATCTCCAACTGGAGCTTGAATCTCATCATCTCCAACTGAGAAATCAATATTTGCCCCACGACCGTTATCAGGATCAATTTCGCCCTCTTCAGGTTTCTGAGGAGCAGTTCTTTCGAACAAAGTAAGTGTTCCTGTCATCAATAAGTACATAACCCCAAAGGAAATTGCTGCCCGAATCATTAAATCAAAGAGCTTAATCTCATTAAGCCAGCTTAGGACTAAGACAATAATCATAATACCTATAGAGAGGCGCATAGACCAAACTTGGTATAGTTCTCTGTTCTGGAGGTTCATTAAACCACCTTTTCTCCATGATTAATCGTTCTGATATGCAAGTCTCCTGTCCCCACATTAAAATGAATCGTGCGACCAAAACTTCCGCCCACATCCGCTACCAAAAGAGGAATTCCATGCCTCTTAAGTTCCTGCTCAACTGCCTCAGCATTGCGATCCCCAATCTTAAGAACCGGTGGCTTTCCCGGAAATGAAAACATCTGGGCACCACCAGCCATTTTAGCCCGCAGACGAGACTTACTGGCTCCCATACTCATAATATCTCTAACTAATAACTCCAGTGCTGTATCCGCATATTTTGCAGGGTTGCCCCCCAGGCTTCCATTAGCCGTTGGCAGCATAATATGAGCCATCCCACCAACTTTTAGTATCGGATCATGAACGCAGATTCCGATACAAGATCCTAATCCAGCGGTTAATAATAGAATCGGAGCAACAGCCGTTTTAAAATCAGCCATCCCAACAGTAATTACATCATTCATACTCCCATGGCCCCCAACAATTTCTTCAATGACCCTTCTTCAGGTAAAAAGATAAATTGCCCTTCGATTTTAGGAATTCCCGTAAGCTGTGTATCAATAAATAAGACCGTATCATCAAGTACCCCTTCTTCGAGGAAAATCGCATCTAAACTAGCACCGATCATGTCCACTGCCAAAGCAGGTACCGAAGGTTGAAGAGGGATTCCTGAAAATTGGGTTAAGGCCATAATAAAAGAACTCACTAAGATATTTCCCACTTCTTTTAAAGCCGATTGGGCCATTTCTCCCATATAAAGATCCATCGGTTCGTTGGTTCCAAATAATAACTGCACCACGATTTCTGCGCTTTCTACCGGAAAGAAAAATACTGCTTTTCCGGGAGCATCTCCCTCAACTTTAACGTAGATCACTGCCTGAGGATCATCCAACTGTCCAACAATCGCAGAAAGTTCCTCAAAACGAACCGCCCAAACTTCAGGTACGGACATGTCAATACGGCGTTGCAAAAGGGTTGATAATGCTGTCGCTGCATGGGCAGATCCTATGTTTCCGATTTCACGTAAAGCGTCCAATTGGAATTGTGTAATCTTCATTTACACCAAACCTTTCTTACGCATTGCCCTTTGAATATCAAAGACGCAGCGAATAATCTTATCTCGTTCACGTTCTGAGATTTCATGAAATTCTACTGAAATACTATATTTTTTAGTATCTTCGATCCTGACAACCCGACAGACACGAACCGGTGTCTGGATCTCCCCATTGGGTAAAGAAAATTGCGCATAGAGCAATGCTCTGTTTTCTACAAGTTCTTTTGTAGAAAACCGCATTCCTCCGCCACTTAAATCAAGCATTATGGCTTTGTAAAGATCACTTAACCCCTCTCGTGTCACCATTCTAAAGAAAACAGGGAAAGAGGCTGGGACTCTGACAAAATGTCGCCGCTGAACTTTTTCTACAGTGTCGGGCAATACCAAAACCAATATTGGAACCGGCACTGCAATCCTTTGCATAATATTTCCTTCAAAGGAATAGACAGCTGTTTCATCACAAAAGGTTATCTTTACTTTAGTACCCTCGCGTACAGGAACCAACTCGCCATGTTCAAAGGGAACTCCTACAGAAAGGAGTCTTTCACCTACTTCTTCAATTTTTGAGCGGTAATTCCCTTGATACTCCCCTTCTAATACGGCAAGTTCTACCGCCAGTCCGTGTAAAAGCTTCTTTTTATATGACAAGTCGTCACCCCCTTTTCGTAGTTCGAGGTTCGTAGTTCGAATATGACTTAATTAATGGTTCACATCTTTGTCTGTAGAGAGGACTAATTTAAAATGATCTTAACAACTTACTCAAAAACCCTCTTACCCCTCCGGCTTGACGAGGTGGATGGACATATATCCCGGCAACTTTACCGGCAATCCACTGAATGCACTTATAGGCTGCGCTGTCTGGATAACTAATTCCCAGAGGATCCTGCTGCATAACTGAACGACCTACAAAGGAATCATCGTAGACATATCCTAAATAGTTTAGAGAGCCATCTAAAAATTTCTGAACAGCAGTTTCCAGACGTTTGTACGTTGCCAAGGCATCTGCTTCTGAGCGCACTTTGTTAACGACTAAGTGAATTGGAACATCGCCGGCTTCCACTCGTAAAGATTTCAGCAAACCATAAGCATCTGTTAAGGCCGTCGGTTCCGGGGTTGTTACCAAAATCACATCATCAGCGGCCTGTAAAAAGTTAATAACGATGTGACCTAACCCCGCTCCTGTATCAATAATCAGCAGATCTGTCATCTTTTCTAAACGCCCTAGATTGGCAATGACATTTCTTAATTTATCCCTTTCTAAATCAGCTAACTTCTGCACCCCAGATCCTCCGGGTATTATCCCAATCCCGCGATGACCAATCAGCAATATCTCTTCTATAGTTTTTTCCCCAGATAACAAATGTTCGATTGTATAACGGGCTGATAGACCAAAGGCTATATCCACATTAGCAAGACCTAAATCTCCATCCAGGATAACAACACGTTGCCCATATTCAGCTAAGGCGAGGGCTAAATTAACAGTAAAACTAGTTTTACCGACCCCACCCTTGCCACTTGTTACAGCAATCACTCTCATTTTGCTTTTTTGGGTATTTTCACGAGATGCCAGATCTCGCAATGCACTAGCCTGATCATGCATGAGGCATTTCCTCCCCAATTATATAGCGCGCCAAACGCTGAGGGGTCGCTGCCTCTATGTCATCAGGGACATTCTGTCCATTGGTTAGATAGGCAGTTGGAAGTGTCGTCTGCCCTATCAAATTTAGGATTGATCCCGCACTGCCTGTCTCATCCAATTTGGTAAAAATCAAATGTGTGGTCAAATCTTCAAATCGCTTATAGATCCGATACTGATCCGCCGATTGAGTGCTGGCACTCATAACAAGCATAGTAAAGTCAGGCTGGGCTTCATCTAAGAAAGAACGCAGTTCTGACATATGCAATTCATGGTGTGGGCTCCGCCCAGCAGTATCGATAAATATTAGTTCTTTATCTGAATGAAGTTGTAAGGCCTCACTTAAGCCTGAGGGAGTCATGACAACTTCGACAGGTACACCAATAATTTCTCCAAAGGTTTTCAGTTGTTCCACAGCTGCAACCCGATAAGTATCAGCAGTAATTAAAGCCACCCTACGTTTGTCCACAATACTGAAACCTGCCGCAAGTTTACCGATGGTCGTTGTTTTTCCTACCCCAGTAGGCCCAATCAAGGCTACTATCCTTGGCTTCTCAATCCCAGGTTGAATAAGCCCAATCTGTCCGCACAGTTGACAGACATTGGTTTCCAGGCGGGCGTAAACCTTGGCATCATCAGCCCATTCTTCTGAGGACAAAGTATGTTGGACGTGACTAACCAAACGCTTCACAAGGCTCTCGCTTATCCCTCGCCCTCGTAAATGATCTACCCATCTCTGAAGAGCAGAGGGCCAATCACTTTTTTCCTCTTTTAAGTCCGTTCGTTCTTTCATTTGCTTATTCATTTGCTCCAGCAAAAGACGCATAGACTTAATTTCAGCTTGTAGATCTTGAGATTGTTCTTTTGTATCAAGAACTTGTCTGGGCAAAGGCGGTTTTACTGCTTCGGCTTCATGCCCAAAGTTTGAGGTTGGAGTTTTCTGGGCAATAACCGGTGCTTCTTCTATAGCAGCAGTAATCTCCACTTTCTTTTTGCCAAACAGGCCAAAGAACCCTCCATCGTTAAATTCACGGGTCTGAAGGATAACTGCATCAGATCCTAATTCCCTTTTTACTTTTCCCATGGTTTCCGACACATTATCTCCTACAAATCGTCTAACTCGCACGATCCATCCCCACCATTCCTACAGCTTGTACTTGTACTCCTTGGACCAATTCATTATATGAAAGCACCATGAGTTGCGGAAGCTGTCGCTCTGTGACCCTCTTTAAATTTATCCTTACCAGCGGAGCGCAGACAATCACAGGAGTTAAGCCTTTGAGAACGACCTTCTCTACCTCGCGAGTAAGATTTTGCATGAGTACATGCAAAATCTTGGGGTCAAGGGCTAAATAAGTCCCATAATCTGAAGGTTGAATGCTATCTAAAATTTGCTGCTCAATCTGTGGATCCAAGGTCATTACCGGTAAGCTTTTATCCTTCCCAAGTAGCGGTTGCAAAATTTGCCGAGCCAAGCCCTGCCTGACATGTTCTGTTAAGCGATCTATGTCCTTTGTACCTTGGGCATAATCTGAGAGGGTTTCAAGGATAGAAACCATATCCCGGATAGAGACTCTTTCTCGAAGCAAATTGGCAAGAACCTTTTGAACCTGGCCCAGACTGAGCAAGTCTGGAATCAATTCATCGACTACAGCCGGTGCTAATTCCTTAGCATGATCGATGAGAGTTTTAACATCCTGACGGCTGAGGATTTCCCAGGCTTGAGTTTTAATCACTTCCGTGATATGGGTTGCCAAGACAGTAGGTGCATCAACAACCATCCAGCCATTAAGCTCTGCTTGCTCACGGTACATGGAGTTAATCCATTTAGCATCAAGTCCAAAGGCTGGTTCTTTTGTCGGAGTACCCGGGATCCCTTCGTCATCAAAGCCTCCGCTCATAGCCATGTAATGATCTGCCAAAATCTCTCCCGAGGCGATTTCAGCCCCTCTAATTTTAATGACATATTGATTGGGCTGTAAATTCATATTATCTCGAACCCTGATTACGGGAACTATGAAACCCAATTCACTGGCAATCTGGCGGCGGATCAGAACAATTCGATCCAGCAGGTCACCGCCTTGTTGGACATCAACCAAAGCGATAAGGGCATAACCTAATTCCAGTTCCATATGATCAACCTGCAAAAGGTTTAAGACATTCTCCGGTTTCTTGCTCTCTTCAATTTCCGTCTCCCGGGCTGCCGCCGATTCCTCAACCACAGATACCTTAGAGTTTCTCTGCAGCATCACTCCCACACCAATCAACGCTGCAGACACCATAAATAATGGAGGTCTGGGCAAGCCTAGTAATGCCAGCATACTTAGCACTCCGGCTGTAATGAATAAGGCCTTTGGTTTTGTAAACAATTGTTTGAACAAATCGCTCCCTAGGTTACTTTCTGAGGCAGCCCTGGTAACTACTAAACCGGTAGCTGTAGAAATCAGGAGGGCTGGAATCTGTGAAACAAGTCCTTCACCAATCGTCAACAAAGTGTATTTATGAAGTGCTTCCAACATGGGCATATCTTGCACCAAAACTCCGGTAACGAAACCCCCGATAATATTAATAAATAAAATAATGATTGCAGCAATAGCGTCCCCTTTAACAAACTTGGTGGAACCATCCATTGCACCATAAAAGTCCGCTTCCTGTTGAATCCCTTTACGCCGGTCACGAGCCTGCAGTTCATTGATCATCCCAGCATTCAGGTCTGCATCAATAGACATTTGTTTTCCGGGCATAGCATCTAAGGTAAAGCGGGCTGCCACTTCCGAGACACGTTCGGCACCTTTGGTAATAACTATAAATTGGACAAGAACCAAAATAATGAAGATGATAAAACCAACAACAGCATCCCCACGGATGACGAATTCACCAAACTGCTGAATAATTTCACCGGCATGGCCGTCCAAGAGAATGAGACGAGTCGCCGAGATATTCAAAGATAATCGAAACAAAGTCAACGTCAGCAATAGGGAAGGTAGTGAAGAAAACTCTAAGGGATCCTGAGCGAAAATCGCCAGCATTAGGGTCAGAACTGAGGCAGTAATATTTAAGGTAATCAGTATGTCTAACAGCACCGACGGCAAAGGAACAACCATCATGACCACGATACTTACCAGGCCCAAAGCCGCAATAACATCTGTATTATCTAAAATCCGCTTCTTAACACTCGTAGCCATGATCCTTCCTCCTTTCTCCCAAATGAACCATCAAGCCAAACCCTCATACCCACTTCTGGAAGCTTTAGTGAAGGTACAATTTCATTCCATTCATGTCCCCAAATTGATTCATGCCCCGGACGCCCTCTTTTTCTTCTTCAAGCGATACACAAATGCCAAAACCTCAGCAACGGCCTTATAAAGATCCGCCGGTATGCCCTGTCCGATCTCAACCTGTGCATACAGAGCACGGGCCAGCGGCTTGTTTTCCATAATCACAATCCCATATTCCTTGGCCAATTCCCTCATTTTCAGGGCAACCTGGTCTTGACCTTTGGCCACCACAAAAGGGGCACTCTGTACTTTAGCATCGTAACGAAGGGCAACAGCAAAGTGAGTTGGGTTAGTAACCACCACATCTGCTTGTTTCATATCCTGCATCATCCGGCTCATGGCCATTGCTCGTTGACGTTTCTTTAGCTCACTTTTCAACTCTGGGTTTCCTTCAGTCTGTTTATACTCCTGCTTCAAGTCTTCGTGAGACATGCGTAAGTTTTTTTCATATTCCCAGCGTTGATAGATGTAATCAAAGGCTGCAATCCCTAAAAAAGATAAGGATATTTTCCAGGCAAGTTCCATTAAGGCTTCGCCCAAAAATACAGCCCCTTGTCCTACACTGAGTTGCTGCAGAGCAGGATAGATATGAAGTCGATCACGAACACTGGCATATAGGAAATAACCAATCAGAAGCACCTTCATCAGCGATTTCACCAGTTCAACCCAGGCTTTGATACCGAACATCCTTTTTGCACCACTAATCAGACTTAGACGAGAGATTTGAGGCTTCATCGACTCAAAGGTAAAAAGCACCCCAACTTGGATATAGTTTGAGAACAAAGCAATCACAAGTCCTGTGCCAAAAATCGGTGCCATGATCTGAATACCTAACCAAAGAATGTTTAGCATTAAGCTTGCCACAGAACCTTCGGTCCATTCTGATGATAGACCCAGTACATAGGGAAATAAATGCTCCATGCGAAGAAGCATGGATGGAATCCAAAACTTAAGAAGAGCTACGAGACCGACAAGCATTAAGGCAGAAATAACTTCCTGGCTCTTAAAAACCTGTCCCTTTTTCCTCGCTTCCTCTTTGCGCCTTGGCGTGGCGGGATGTTTCTTTTCACTCACTGCTTCCACCCCTGGTAAAGTTTTAGAACCCAAGACATATTTATATTAAACAAATTAGCAACTGCTTCTCCAAAAAAGGGCAGTGAAAGAAATAAAATTAAAAGTCCGAATACAATTTTTACTGGGAAAATGACTGAAAAAATGTTTAATTGCGGTACAGTCCTCGATAAAAGTCCCACCCCAACATCTGAGACCAAGAGTGCTCCAAAAATTGGCATTCCAAGTTGAACCGCTAAGGAAAAAACTTGACCGATAATCTGAGCATAAAAGAGATAATTACTTGGCAGATTTGTAGGGTTAATAGGAATATAGGCATAGCTCTTGACCATAGCGGCAATTAAATAGTGGTGTGAATTAGTTGAAAGTAAAAGCATGGTCGCCAAAATCATTTGAAAGTTACCCATCATAGGGCTTTGTACTCCATAGACCGGATCAATCGCTGCCCCCATGGTAAAGCCCATTTGAAAATCAATTAACTGCCCTGCCCCTTGTAAAATTGCTGTTAGTAAATAAATTAAAAAACCAATGACTAATCCAACCAAAACTTCTTTAATAACCACCGCAACATAAGGAAACAACTCATTAGGAATTGATGGATTAGCAGCGTGTATGAGCGGATAAAGAATCAGAGTGATGCTTGCAGCCAGCCCCAATCTCACCAACCCAGGGACACCTCTGGCCCCAAAGACGGGAGCTAACATGATCATGCCAGCCCAGCGAGATAAGATCAGTATGAATAAGGACAAATTCCATTGGAGCAACTGGGCCAGACTCAAATTTTTCACCCCCAACTCGATATTCGTGGTTCGATGTTCGCAGTTCGAAGTCAGAGGTAAGTTAGAGATCGGTGATTGTGATTGAAGATCAGAGGTTCGAAGGTTCTTAGTATCGTTGGTTATTAACTAAGAACTAATTTAATCATGAACCACGAGTTCACATACCTCCGAAGGCTGCCAGTTGAGTGAGTAAATTCGTAGTGTAGACAGTTAAAACAGAAAGCATCCAGGGGCCCAATAAGAGCATTACTGCTGCTACTGCGATCACTTTAGGTATGAAGGAAAGTGTTTGCTCCTGAATTTGGGTCATAGATTGAAAGATGCTGACCAGAAGACCCACTAATAAGGCAACTCCCAGAATTGGGCCTCCCACAAGAAGTACCGCTCCCACCGCTTCTCTTGCCATATACAGCACCTGGTTTTGGCTCACTGTTTTTCCCCCTTTCTACTATTTAAAGCTGTTTACTAAAGACTCAACCACCAAATGCCAGCCATCTACTAAGACAAAGAGAAGTAGTTTAAACGGCAGAGAAATCATCATCGGAGGAAGCATCATCATACCGATTGACATTAAGGTACTGGACACAATCATATCGATAACAATAAAGGGAATAAATATGGCAAAACCCATTTGAAAAGCTGTTTTCAGTTCGCTGATCACAAAGGCAGGTATGAGAACATAAGTGGGAACTTCCCTATAGGTTTTTGGTCGCTCCATCTTAGAGAGACCTACAAAAAGTTCTAAATCCTTTTCCCGTGTCTGCTTAAACATAAACATCCTCAAAGGCTCTTCCGCCCTATCGATAGCTTCACTCTGAGTGATCTGATTCTGCATATAGGGCTGTACAGCATTGGTATTAATCTGGTTCCAAGTGGGGGCCATGATAAAGAAAGAGAGAAAAAGCGACAAACCCACCAGTACTTGGTTCGGAGGCAATTGCTGAGTTCCTAAGGCGTTTCTCACAAATGACAACACAATAATAATCCGGGTAAAAGAAGTCATCATCATAAGAATGGCCGGAGCTAAGGAAAGGACGGTTAGAAGCATCAGAATCTGTAAAGAGGTACCTGTTTGTTCCGGTGCTGAAGTTCCCAAATCTAAGGATAAGCCTGCAGCCCAGGCGATTTTGGGATTAGACAACACTCCCAGACCTATCAGGCCAAGAGATAGACCTAATGTGAATAGCTTAATTTTCCGGCCTGAAGAAGACACTATTTTTCGACCTCCTCAAGCAAGCGTTCCAATTCATCAGAGAATGGATCTTTTGATCGTGACCTTCTTTTCCAAAGGCTGTGAACCGTTTGAAACCACCCTTCCACTCTTTCAGTAGGACGTGTGGCAATCTCTTCGAGAATCTCAGCAGCAACCTGTGGATCATTGATTTCACTGATTTTGACCAAGTGGTGATCTGAGCCTCCGAGAACTTGGAGCTGACCGGCAATTTCTACGAGATACAAGCTTTGTTGTCCACTTAACATCTGTCGATCCAGAACCCTGGCCCAGGGAGCACTCATGGTTCGCAGGTTAGCCTTATTAAGACGCCTAAGAATCCATAGAGATACAAACAAAATAACTAGAAAAACCATTAACGTTCCCAGAAGCCCCCACCACGAGAAAACAGACGGTGTAACCGCCGGAGCGGTTCCACTCGAAGGAAGCAGTTGGTCTTCGTTAAAGGGCATATTATTTCAACGCCTTCGTAACAGCCTCGACAACCCGTTCCCCTTGAAAAGGCTTAACAACGAAGTCTTTAGCTCCTGATTGAATCGCTTCAATAACCATGGATTGCTGCCCCATTGCACTGCACATAATAATCCGTGCCCTGGCATCAAATTTACGAATTTCTTTAACTGCTTGAAGCCCATCCATTTCCGGCATTGTGATATCCATAATCGTGAGGTTCGGTTGCAGTTCCTTATACTTTTCTACTGCGACAGCCCCATTTTCAGCCTCACCAACTACGTTAAACCCATTCTTCAGTAAAATGTCCTTAAGCATCATTCTCATAAATGCAGCATCGTCAACGATCATAATTGTAGAACTCATTAACATTTCCTCCTTTATCTTTTCAATGCTCACTTTTATAAGTGGCACTATCTTAGAGAATTCATCCGTTCTAACGGATGTACAATGTCCGTAATTCTTATCCCAAAGGTCTCATTAATCACAACTACCTCGCATTTGGCTATTAACTTACCATTAACAATCATATCCACAGGCTCACCTGCTAAGCGATCCAGCTCTATGACTGATCCAGGTCCCATATCAAGGATTTCCTTAATGGTTTTTTTCGCTTTCCCCAATTCAACACTTATCTGCAAGGGCACATCTAAAATTAAACTTAGATTATCAGGGTGGGGCATGGGCGAACCTGGCTGAAGCGGTGCAAATTGAGCGGGTTGAACAGGCGTCTGAACTCTCGGTTGGTTACTATACTGACCATTAGGCTGACCACCCATCCCATAGGCGGGATAATCATTAGGTGCCGGATATGGTGACGTATCATAGACGGGAGTTTGATAGACTGGCGGTGGAGATGCCTGAAGATTATCATAAGCAGTCGGTGCAGGAGTTGGTGCCGGTTGAGAAGTGGCAGCAGACTCTGCGGTTGAAGCCGTGGAACTGCCCCCCCCCATTGCCCCCATCAACTTATCGACCATACCTTTGGCTACACTGACAGGAATCACTTGAACAAGAGTACTGTCAATAACATCTTCCACAACCATTCGGAAAGAAATCCGAACTAGAGGTTCTTCAAGAGGCAGGAAGTCATGAATGACATCTTTGCCATCCAGCATATCGTTAAGGACTAAATTCGGCGGAGTAATATCTACCATGGCATTAAACATAGTTGACATTGAAGTTGCCGCAGAACCCATCATTTGGTTCATTGCCTCGGAAATACCGCTTATTTGAAGTTCTGAAAGCTCGGGGGAAGGATTTTTCCCGTCCCCTCCCATCATCAGGTCAACAATTACTGCCCCATCCCGTTGAGAAAGAATCAAGAGATTCGAACCCTCAATTCCAACTTTATATTTGACATCACATATTACGGAAGGGATCGGATAATCCTGACGAATCTGTTCTGAGGTCGTCAAATCTACTTTCGGAGTTGTAATATCAACCTTTTTGCCTAAGAGCTGGGATAATGTGGTGGCTGCGGTACCCATGGAAATATTGGCGATTTCGCCCAGAGTATCTTGTTCCATCTCATTAAGAAAGTCAAATGCTGCCGAAGCAGGTGCTGATGTCGTTATAGGTATTACCGGTTCTGATTCAGCCGGTGTATCTAGGTCTGGTTCTAAGGTTCCCCGTAACAGCGCGTCAATCTCTTCTTGGGTGAGAGATCCACTACCCATCTTGTTCCCCTCCTTCCTCAATAATTTCTGTAATCTGAACAGCCAGATGTTCTCCGTTTAAACCGGGAAGAGACTTAAATTTCATGAAATCTCCCACATAGATTGGCAACGGATCCTTTACGGATTGATTCAATGGTATGACATCCCCCTTAGCCAGCTCCAACAGATCTCTGACTAAAATCTCTGAATGACCCAGGAAAGCGACCATATCCACCTTCGCCCATTCAATTTTTTTGCGGATCGCTTGTACTTGTTCGGGAGACGTAACTTTAGCCTCTGTAGAAAAGAGGAAAAAAGTGCTTAATTTATCTAAGATAGGTTCCAGAACGAGATAGGGCATACAGATATTAATCATCCCTATTGCCTCACCAATCTTAACCTCTAGAGTAATCAGTACAACCATTTCATTGGGAGCAACAATTTGAGTGAACTGAGGATTTGACTCCATGGACAAAAACTGTGGTTTTAGCTCGTATACTTCTGCCCATGCCTCTTCAGTGATATTAATCATCTGAACTAATCGATTTTCAATAATTGTCTTTTCTATCTCCGTTAGGTCTCGATTCTTCTCAGTTCCTTCCCCTTGTCCCCCTAAAAGGCGATCCACCACCGCAAAGGTGAGGGATGGGCTAAGCTCTAATAATAGCGTACCTTCTAAAGGACTTAAAGAATACAAAGCTAAACAAGTGGGATTAGGCAAGGATCGAATAAACTCATCATAAGTGATTTGCTCAATTGATATAACTGAACTCTCAACAACCGAATGTAAGTTCCCAGAAAAGAAAGTTGTAAGCCCTCTGCAAAAATTCTCATGAATATTGTGCAGGGAGTGAATCTGATCTTTGGAAAACTTATTCGGACGCTTAAAATCATACACTCGAATCCTTTTTTGGGTCTTAGTTGTCTTCATTTCCTCAACGTCGACTTGTCCATCGGACAGCGCATTGAGCAAAGCATCAATTTCAGCTTGGGACAAGACGTCTCCCATCAAATCCCCCCCTTCAATTTGATTTTCAATATTCGCTAGTCATGGTTTGAATTATATTCTCAGAAATGTGGTAAAACCACATACTCTTTTGATAATTAGCCACAATAATTCCGGTATTCGCGTTTTTTCCACCGACGAACATCGTCGAACCACGTTATTGGTAGACCAAGGATAAAAACAGCACATCCGTTACATGATTTTCAGCAACCTCATTCAGCTTTTCCACTAAATCTTCACGTAACTTTTCTCGACCTGTGGAATTTTGTACATCAGCAAGAGTTTTATTCGCTAAAACAGTATTGACCCGGTCTTTTAAGAATGCGTCTTCCTCTTTTAACGTCTCTGCTACCTTATCATCAGTCACTTGGACGGTTATTGAAGCTTTTAGAAAGCCTCCGCCTTGCAAGTTCACTGTAAACTCCCCAATGGGAAGCAACGGTCCGGTCTTTTTAATTTCCTTAACATGGGCCTTAGAACTTTCTTCCGAAGTCCCCAAGAAAAACTTTTGAACTCCGAGAGTTCCTCCGGTTCCAAGACCCACTCCTATGAACAAGGAAATGATCACAAAAATTAAGGATTTTCGGTTCATAATCTTATTGCTCCTCCACTTTATAAGTCTGATAACAACGTCTGCGGAATTCGGCAATACGTTCGATGAGAACTTCGATTGCCTCTGATACCACGTATTTATTTCCTCCCGTTAAGGTTATGACCGTATCCGGGGTTTCTTCCATTAGTTCAATTAGGTCGGGATTCAAAGCAAATTGTTTTCCATTTAAACGAGTAACATAAATCATAACTTCATCCCTTCCGATCATCATAAATCATAACTTCTTTAACTAGACAAGTTCACTGATAGCTTTTCTGCCAAGCCAGTGAAGGACTTGTCCAGTCTCATCTAGTATCTTTTGTTCCTTTTGCAACTCAGCTTCTCGAAAGGCGGTTGCTTGTTTCTCTTTGAGACGCTCGTACTTTTCCACTTCACGATGTGCTTCTAATAAATAATTCCGGGATTTCTCTAGGATAATTTCTTGTTCTCGCTGCCTTGCTTCACATTGACGAAGCTTCCGTTTTTGTTCCAATGCATAGACCTGGCAAATTCCCAGTTCTTCCGGGCGGTGCCGCCCGGCCTCCCGCTGGCCTTCTTGGGCTTCGTGATAACATGTTTGTTGATTCTTAAAGGCTTGAACATAGTTCTGCCAACGCTGGAGCTCCGAAGCGTACTCTTGTTGGGCTGATTCAAAGACCTGTTGAGCTATTTGAAGGCTTGCATCTAAGCGAAACCGAAATCGCGCCATTGCTTTCACTCCTTGATCCGGTACTCACCCTAACTAAAAATCCCTTGCAATTGTTTAAGCATCTCTGGATAGGTAACATATTCGTCGACCATTTGCCGTGAAAAACCTTGAATACGATCCATATGAGCAATGGCTGCATCAATCTTAGGATTACTTCCCGGAGTATATGCCCCAATGTCAATTAAATCCTTAGCATCACGATAGATAGCGATATATTCACGAACCTGTCCGGCTAAAGTTTTTTGGTCAGGGCTGACAACATCATTCATAACCCGACTAACGGATTGCAAAATGTCAATTGCCGGAAACATGTTCTGCATAGCTAATTCTCTCGTTAGAACAATATGTCCATCCAGAATACCTCGCACCGAGTCGGCGATAGGCTCATTATGGTCATCTCCATCCACTAGCACCGTGTAAATCCCGGTGATACTTCCTACCTCCGCCATGCCCGCCCTTTCCAGCAGCTTTGGCAAAAGTGCAAAGACAGAAGGTGGGTATCCGCGAGTCGCCGGGGGTTCTCCCACCGTCAGGCCTACTTCCCGTTGAGCCATAGCAAATCGAGTCACCGAGTCCATCATCAGGAGAACGTTTTTTCCTTGATCCCTGAAATACTCTGCAACAGCAGTAGCAGTTAGGGCTGCCTTTAAACGCACTAAGGCTGGCTGATCTGATGTAGCTACAATAATTACAGATCGGGCTAAGCCTTCCGGACCTAAATCCTTCTCAATAAAATCTCGTAATTCTCGACCTCGCTCGCCGATCAGGGCAATAACATTGATATCCGCAACAGTATTTCTAGCCATCATCCCCAGCAGAGTACTTTTCCCTACACCTGACCCGGCGAAAATACCCATCCTCTGCCCTCGGCCGATTGTCAGGATTCCGTCAATCGTTCTAACCCCAACACTTAATGGGTCTTGAATTCGAGGACGCAGGATAGCACTTGGTGGTTTATTCTGCAGCGGGTATGCTGTTATCGTCTGAAGCGGGCGACCATCCAGAGGATGTCCCAAGCCATCAAAAATCCGACCGAGAAGGCCGGGACCCACAGACACGGTCAACTTTTGCCGTTGAGAAAGAACACGGTCTCCGGGAGCAATTCCTTCAAGCTCTCCCAGGGGCATCAACAGTGTTGTCGAATCTCGAAAACCTACTACTTCAGCCGGAAGTTCCAGGCCGCCTCGGGTAATAATATGGCAATATTCTCCCACACTAGCCCGAGGACCCGCTGATTCTACCATCAAACCGACAATTTTGGAGACCCTGCCTTGAGCAGAGAACGGCTCTAAGCGATCCACAGTCTCAGCTAACAGATTCCACGCCCCCATGTTCGAGCTCCTCTCGTAAGGTATGTTCTAATTTATCTAATTGAGCCTCAAGCCGCCCATCAAAGATTCCCTCTTGACATTCCAGGAAACAATCGCCTGAGTTTAACGACTCATCGACAACCCAAGGGCAAGGAAGGTTTCCTTCCAGCCAACGGACATCGTCTGGAGATACATGAAGTCGCCAGCCTTCTCGTTCTAAAGGCAACAAAGTTAAAGATTGAATAATAGCTACCAATCTTTGAGGTTCAACGGCTAAGGTGGAACGTACAATTCGCTCAGCAATTTTAACGGCCAAATGAAGCAGCTCTCTATCAACTTTTGCGTATTCTTCCTGAACCGCCCTCTGGGCTAGCAAGAATAACTGATTGGCACTTTCGGTGAGCCGCTTTCCCTCAGCTTCTCCCGCCTTCCTGCCCTCTTGATATCCCTCTTCCTTCGCCAGTGGATAGATCTCCGCTCTGGTAGTCTCTCTAACCTCCTGCTGCATGTGCTCCAGACCTGCTTGGGCTTGATCTAGAAGTTCCTGTACACGGGCCTCAGCTTGTGCGAGCATTTTCTGAGCCTCAGCTTCAGCATCACTTATGATTTGGGCCGCTTTCACTTTAGCATCTTCCAGAATCTGATTAGCTTGTTCTTTCGTCTCTGATGATTCTCTCCAATTAGGCTGGTCACGCTTTTCAGTAGATTCAATCTCCTCGCCAACAGTAAGAACCGCTAAGCAGCTGCCTAACTGTTGGAACCCTTCATGATTCTCCACCATTCTCGGTGTTGATACCTCTACATCCCAGCTTTTGACGACACGACCATTAATAGATAATCTCATCACTGCCTCCTCTAGAGATAACGATGGCGCCGCTTTCTTCAAGCTTACGAATAACCTTAACGATACGCTGCTGTGCCTCTTCAACATCACGCAATCGTACTGGACCCATAAACTCCATATCGTCTTTGAGCATTTGACTGGCCCGAGAAGACATGTTGGCCATAATCTTCTGCGCCACCTCGGGATTTGATCCTTTCAGAGCCAAGCCGAGATCTTTAGTTTCAACATCACGCAGGACAAGTTGAATGCCCCGGTCATCCAGCATAACGATGTCTTCGAAGACAAACATCTGCCGTTTAATCTGTTCGGCCAAATCAGGATCTTCAACTTCCAGAGAATCCATGACGACTTTAACCGTTCCCGGATCAGTCCTATTAAGAACGTCAACAATACTTTGAATTCCGCCGGAGGCTGTATAATCCGTGGGAGCCAAGCTGGAAATTTTACGTTCTAAGACTTTTTCAATTTCTTTGAGTACTTCCGGACTGGTTCGGCCCATTGTGGCTATACGCTTAGCCACATCTGCTTGTCGATCAGCATTCAAGCTAGCCAGTAGAGTGGCAGCTTTTTCAACGGGGAGGTGAGTCATGATCAAGGCAATTGTCTGAGGATGTTCCCCTTGAATAAAGGAAAAAAGCTGTTTAGGATCAGTCCGGCGCACAAGATCGAATGGCCTCATTTTCAGTGAAGTCGATAAACGGCTAATGATTTCAAAGGCCCGAGTTTCTCCAAGGGCTCGTTCTAACACATCCCGAGCATAATCGATCCCTCCTTGGGAAATGTAATCATTAGCCATACACATTTGATAAAATTCATCAATCACATGATCTCGTTGTTCGGGAGATATTTTACCAACATTGGCCATTTCCAGGGTTAATTGCTCTATTTCCTGGTCGCCCAAGTGCTTAACCACATTTGCTGAGTTTTCGGAACCCAGAGCAATCATGAGAATCGCTGCTTTTTGGATTCCGTTCAAAGCTTGCGCCATCTACTTCTCCTCCGATAGCCATGTTTTAACAAGACGGGCTGCTTCATCCGGGTTATTGCGGGAATAGAGTTCAACAGCCTCTTTAGTCTTCTGTCTCTGAAGCTCATCCGCCGACTTAGCATGTTTCTGAGATAATTGTAATTCCGCCTCTTCCTCCGCCTTCTGTTGAGCCATTAATAGTTCGGCGGTAGCAAGGGAAACCGGTTCTGAACTATTCAGCTCCAACATTTTCTCAGCACGTTTCTTGCGAGCTCGCTTACGCAGAAAGGCGATCAAAATAATTAAGCCAAGCAAGGCTGCAGCACCAATTTCTGCATAGGTGAGAAGCTGCTGGCGCTTTTTAGCGTCTTCCATTGCTGACAGCTCATTTTGCAAATCAGACTTATTGAAGGGTATAGCCGCTACTTGGATATCATCCCCACGGTTGGCGTCCACCCCCGCTGCCGAAGCTAAAATCGTCTTGATTTGCTCCAGCTGCTCCTGAGTAACACTGTCTTCATCAGCCATTACCGAGACGGAAAGGCGTTTTACACTCCCCGGGCTTACCACTTGTTCCTCTTGGGTAGTGTCAACTTGGTAATTCTTAGTACTGGTAGCTTTGGTCGATGTGGAATTCTGTTCTGGGGTAGCCGGATAGGTTGGAGCACCGTTAGCATCCAAGCCCGGTGTTCCTCCTGCTGCCCCCGCAGCCCCATTTGTCGAACTTTCATTAGAGTTCTGCTCACTTACCACAGCACCCGGACCGTTAATCTGCTTAACGATCTTTTTCTGGTCAAAGTCTAATACCGCATTGATTCGGACAATTGTTTTACCCGAACCCAGGACACGATCCAGCATACTCTGTAATGATTTTCGAGTATCTTCTTCAACGGTTTGTTTAAGCTGATATTGAGTTCCCGTTAATTTCTGAGGATCAGTGCTTTCTTTCAAAACATCGGATAAAACATTTCCGCCAGTGTCCACAATCGTCACATTCTCGGGTTGCAGTCCTTCGATCGAGCCGGCTAATAAATTAGCGATAGCACGCACCTGATCTTCGCCAAGTTTGGTGCTCGGGACAAGTTTCAAGGTCACTGCCGCAGTGGCTGCTTTTTGACTATCAACAAATAATGAAGGTTCAGGCATTACAATGTGTACACGGGCGTCCTCCACACCGTTTAATGTCTTGAGGGTATTCTCCAATTCGTTCTGTAAGCCGAGAACATAACGCAACTTCCTATCAGCATCTGTTTCTCCAAGGCGCATGGTATCCAAACTGTCAAAACTAAATTTACTTTGTTGCGGAAGTCCGGCACTGGCAAGTTGTAATCGTAAATCCGCCGCTGTCTGCTGAGGAACCATAATCGTTGATCCATTATCCTCAAGCTTATAGTCGGCTTTGAGATCTTTTAACTTAGTAGTAATTGCTCCGGCTTCTGTATCACTCAGCTTAGTGAAAAGAGCAACATATTGTGGTCGTCCAGCCCATGTGATCAGATAGATTAATGCCCCGGCGACTATAAGAGGAGCAAGCACAGTGATTATTTTCTGTGGGCTAGAAAGTCTATTCCAAAATGTCAGTACTGATTCTTTTATTCTTGCCCAAGAAAAATTCACCCTTGGCTCCTCCTTTCTTTTGATAAGTTATGTTCGAAAAGCGAGGTTTCAATTATGACCTTCGCTTTTGAAGGTATGGCAGCTCGAATACCTCTTGATCGATACTCAAAGCTTATTATGAAAGCCTTCATGATGCTCCTCGCTCTGTCCTATTAATTATTGTTCATCTAAATTATTGAACGAAATAACCCCGGAAAAATCATTTTTAAAAACGTATCTATATATATAAGAACACAACCTAAATTCTTTTCTAAAAGTTTTAAAAAATTAATTTCATAAAAAAACCGCACATTGATTGAATTTGCTTTTTAACACTTAATCAAATTTGCATACGCATTACTTGATTATAGGCATCTAATACCTTATCACGAGCTGCGACGGTCAAAGACAAAGACAAGCTGGCTTTTTCTAAAGCTACCATTACTTCAGACAAATCCTGAACCTGCCCGGTCGCTAAGGCCATAGAGGCCTTATCTCCTTCAGTTTGCAAGGAATCGACTTGATTAAGGGCATCACTTAAGAATTTCGAGAAGTCCGCCCCAGCTTTTTGGGCACCGTCCCCGGAACCAACCTTAGGTGTCGCCTCAAGGCCAGATGGGTTAACGGCAGTTACTGGCCCAAGCGGCATAATAGGTGCTATGGGAAGAACACTCATCTAAATTAACCCCTTCCAATTTCAAGTGCTTTGCTAGCCATTGACTTACTGACATTAAGAGCCGTAACGTTAGCTTCATAGGCCCTGGCTGCGGTCATCATATCCACCATTTCTGTCACAATGTTCACATTAGGCTGACGTACATATCCTACCGGCAATCCTGCCTCAGCCACTTGAGCCGCATCCGGTGAGTCAGGGTTATATTCTAAGCGATAGGGTTCAGTTGCATCGTTTTGAATTCGGGATACTTGAACTCCATTGCCAACGTTTCTAACATCATTGCCCACTGCTTCGCCAAGAACTTTTGAAAAATCAGTTTGCGGAGGACGAGGAACAAACACAGCAACTTGACGGGTATAGGGGATCTGATTACCTGCGGCGGTCAGACCTCCGGTACGGGTAGTATTAATATTGGCGATATTATTGGCGGTCAGATCCATCCTTAAGCGCTGGGCAGTCAGCCCGGAAGCACTAATCTCCATCGCTCCAAAGAGCCCCATAGACTTATCCCCTCCTCATAACACATTCCACAATGGCTTTTCCAATCTCGCTAAGGGGCACAACCCGGTCGGCAAGCCCGGCTTCCACTACAGACCTGGGCATCCCATAGACTACACAGGTTTCTTCAGCCTCGGCAATGGCAAACCCCTCGAGTTTCTTAAGCTCTTTCATCCCCTTAGTACCATCACTTCCCATACCGGTCATAACCACTCCCAGAGTCCCTTTCCCAACTTCCTTTCCTAAGGAAAGGAACATCACATCAATGGAAGGATGATAAAGAGTGGGGATTGGGGCATCATCCCCAATATTAAGGGTCAACTGACCGGATCGGCGCTGAACTTGAAGTTGTTTCCCTGCCGGAGCCACATACACTGTTCCCGCTTTTAATACCTCACCATTGACTCCTTCTCGTACATTTAGCTCACACAACCCATTTAAGCGTTGAGCCAGAGGGCCTGTAAAACCGGGAGGCATATGTTGGGCTACTAATACAGGAACCGGAAAATTTTTCGGAAGCACGGGCAATACCGCTTGTAGAGCCGAGGGGCCACCTGTTGAAGTGCCAATGGCTACAATTTCCACAGGATGTTTAGGCAGCACTCCACTCTTACCCCCAGAAAATGTCCGAGAAGCATTTCCTGAGCTTACACCCGAAGGCGATGAGGGTGACTTGGATGGTGTAATCTTCGTAATGCCAGGCTGAACAGTTGCTGAAGTACTTGCAGAGAGTGCTGCTGTAGAGGGGTTCTGTTGAGAAGAAGCTATACCCTTATTAGGTCTTAGGCGCGCAAGATTGACCAAAGCCGCAGCCTTAACCTTTTCTACTAAATCACGAGATAAAACCTGCAAATCCGCGCCCGGTTTTCCCGATGGTTTAGCTACAACATCTACTGCACCTAGATCAAAAGCCTTCAAGGTAGACTCTGCCCCTTCCGTTGTCACAGCACTCAAGATGATTACTGAAGTCGGTTGCCAGCGCATAATTTCGTCTAAGGCCTGAAGCCCATTCATGACAGGCATCTCCACATCCATAGTTATTACATCCGGACGAAGAGATTGAAGCTTAAGTATCCCCTCACGCCCATCCTTTGCAGTATCCAAAACTTTAATGGAGGGATCTTGACTGAGAATTTTTTGCAGAGTTAATCTCATAAAAGGTGAATCATCGACGATCAGAACCCCGATTTGCCTAGGCGCTGACATCATGGCTTAACTCTCCACCCATGATATGATCAAGATCCAGGAGGATTAATAAACGTTCCCCGATTTTACCAACTCCGCGAATAAACTGAGAATCCATACCTAAGGCAATCGGCGGAGGTGGCTCTATGGCTTCACTATCCAAGCGCAGCACTTCAGTTACGGCATCCACCCGAACTCCGAACACCTTTGATTGCACTTGCAGAACAACAATCCGGCTCAAGTCAGTCTCTTCCACCCGACTCATTCCAAAACGAGTACGCAAACTGATCACCGGAATTACATTTCCTCTTAGATTAATAACCCCTTCAATATAGTCCTCTGCTTTGGGTACTCGAGTAATGGGCGGAATCCGAATAATCTCTTGAACACGCATTATGTCCACACCAAACTCTTCTGACCCTAAGCTAAACGTTACTAACTGTTCTTCAGCCATTGCCAAACACTCCCCTTTTCGATGTTCGTAGTTCGATATTCGTGGTTCGAACTCGGTTCATAATATCTTAATAGCAATAATTAAAGTTTTCATTAATTTAGTTCGATGTATAAGATGTTAAAGGAGTTAGGGAACTCGTCCAGCTAAAGCTGAACATTGAGTCTTGCTACGCTCCTAGCTTCTTCTTGTAACCAAGACATCCTGAATTAAGGAACCAATATCCAGGATCAGGGTTACTTTTCCGTCTCCCAGAATCGTAGCGCCGGCAATTCCAGGGAGATTCGTTAAGAAATCACCTAATGATTTAATAACAACTTCCTGTTGACCACGCAGTTCATCCACGATAAGCCCTAAGGCTTTATCTCCAAAGCCTACCACTACAACAAAGACTTCACTGCTTTCCTCTTCCGGTGTGGGCAGATCAAACTTTTCTTGTAAAGAAATCAATGGTAAAGTGTTTCCCCGAAGTTGAACCATTGGCAGCCCGCCTACAGTCTTTATCTCCTCTCGACTAACTAAAAGAGTCTCTAACACCGAGGAAAGGGGTACAGCATAGATTTCTTGCCCAACTTCAACAAGGAGGGCTTGAATAATTGCCAGGGTCAAGGGCAAGCGGATAGTAAAGGTGCTTCCTTTCCCTTTGCGGGTGGTAATATCCACCATACCCCCCAGATTATTTAAAGCCTTCTTAACAACGTCCATTCCAACCCCTCGGCCGGAAATGTCTGTTACCACATCTGCAGTACTAAATCCCGGCAAGAAGATTAGATTAGCAATATCCCGTTCAGATAGTTCCTCCCGCTCTCCAATCAGTCCCTTGGCCACAGCCTTGTTGCGGATTTTTTCCAGATCCAAGCCTGCCCCATCATCCGAAATAAGAATCGCTATGTGATTCCCTTCATGATAAGCATTGAGGGTAATAGTCCCAACTTCGGGTTTACCGGCGGCCTTACGATCTTCAGGAGACTCGATACCATGATCCACTGAATTTCGAATGAGGTGCATCAGTGGATCCCCAATGACTTCAACGACGGTCTTATCCAGTTCCGTATCTTCCCCTTTTAAGACCAGATCAATTTCCTTACCTGTTTTTTTGGCCAGATCACGAACTAATCGGGGGAAACGATTAAAGACTGTGCCAATAGCCACCATTCTCAAGCGCATAACACTTTCTTGCAGGTCATTCATTAAACGCCCCAGATAAACATTTGCCTCGTTCAAATTATTGACCATAACATCTGTGTTGTATTGAGCCTTTAAATCCAGGCCAATTTGCACTAAACGAGTCCTGGTAATAACCATTTCACCGACAAGATTAATCAAGTTGTCCATACGAACCGTGTCAACACGTATCGTATGCACTTGAGTGTTGCCTTCTCCAGAAATAACTTCAGGTGCTGCCCCAGAAGTTTTTTTTGCCGCCATTTTTGGTTCTACTTTAGGCTTCTGAACAACAGCAGGTTTAACAATTTTTTCTTCAGATATGGTATCTGAGGCCGTTTCAGGAGCTGCTTCTAAATCTATACCAGGATTTTTTTCAACCTTTTTATCTTCTTCAGTTGAATTTAGATTTGGATATAGGTGCACAACCACATCTGCCAGTTCGGAAATCTCCAGCAGTTCTCTGCGGATCTCCTCACGGGGCTCATCGCAATTCACGAGCATGTAGAACTCTTCCCCATTGCCAACTTCCAAATCTTCAATACTTGGTACAAGCTTGATTACCGAACCTATCCCTTCAAGACGCTGAGTCGCCATGACTGCACGAACAGCCTTCATAAGAGTATTCGGGCCTAGTTTAACATCTATTTGATAAACCCCATGTCCTAAACTTTGAGCATCGCTAACTTTTTCACGTTCGTCTGGTGTTAACTGAAAGTTCTGGGGAACAAACTTCACGACCTCGTCAGCATCAACTTGTTCGATCTGAAGACCTTTAACTTCAGCCGCATTATCCCCATCTAATAATTCCCGCATGGTAGAGGCTAAATCTTGAAACTCAATGCTGATTTCCTCGCGCTGCTCAACCTGAGCTAACATTGCTTTCACGCGATCAGTCACCGCTAATAACACATCAATCATTTCCAGGGAAACATCCATTTTTCCCTGGCGCAAATGATCTAATAAATCTTCGGCAGCATGGGTTAGGGCAACAATTGGCGTGAACCCCATTGTTCCTGAAGCTCCCTTTAGGCTGTGAGCTGAGCGGAACAGATCGTTGATGAGTCCAATATTCCCCCCTTCTTTCTCAAGTTGTAAGAGACCAGCACCTAGCTTTTCAATCTGTTCTTGAGAATCCAACAGATAAAACTCTACAAACTCTCCCAGATCGACCCCTTGATTCTTGTTGTCGTTTTGACTCACGCCTCGCCACCCCTATCTTTTTTGATACAATACTACTAATTACTTCGTAAGTCATCATATAATGATATGAATCCTAATAATCGCGCCTTAATTATCTATGTACTTAGATTGTTTGAAGGGATAAATTTCCTCAATTACTTTTTATTCGCCATTTTTTTTAGAATTCCTCCAAAAAAACATATAAAGATATTTCCCTTACACTATTCTTATAGTAGCATCAAGTCATAAAAACGTATATACTTTTTTCGACAAATTACTCATGTATTTTTTGTAAAATTCTTGGAAACCACAAATTTACAGAAAAAAATGTATGCTTGCTAACAATAGCACTAAGGGTAAAACCACAATATAGTAAGATTGTCACAATTTGATAGGACCTTTGGGCAAAAAGAACCAGGAAGCGAAAATCACTTCCTGGTTCTTTCAAGGGTAGCCTGGCTATAAAGAGATTACTTTGTATAATAAAGCTTCAGACGAATTCGTCGAACAATAGACCCGCGTCTTGAGTAAATGATCTTAAGATATCCAACGCCCTTTTAGGTTCAATTTGATTTAAAAGCTCTCCACTTGGTTGATCAATTATTTTCACTGAAAAGCTTTCAGATTCTTCATGAACACTAAACTCTAATCCTTTGTCGATTATCCCCATTAGCCGATTAAGCTTTTCCACCGCTTTTTCAACTTCTTCGCGAGGTATCTCTTCACGAGCCGAAGGAATATCGCCTTTTCTATCAATAACTTTTCTGGCAGTTTCAAGAGATCGATCTAATTTTTGTCCCGGAAATGCATCCAGCGGAATCATTGTGGAATGAGTATTGGGCTGAATAGGATTAATCATCATAAATCCCTCCTATATCACCAATTATCTTTTCCAATTCATATTGTTGACGGCCGTGGTGCTTGCAGCGCTATAGGCTTCAGATACTTGATGTTGTTTCTTAGACCTGCCCATTCGAATCTGTAAATTATCTGTAATAGTCTGACTATCTTTTTGGATGCTCTTTATCAAACTTCGCCCTTCAGGTGAGAGCTTGAAGCCGTCATCAGGAGTCTGATCAATCAGCCTTTGCAACAGGTCTCGCTGTTTCAGCAGGTCATAGAAAAGTTCCATATCCTGCTTAGCCAAGAATTTAATCATTTCTTTGGTTAAAAACCAATAATCTTGCCACAAAGCTTGAACTGCTTCTTTCTCCATTACTTGCCAACTGCTCGAGCAACATGAGTCTGTTTCATGGCCTCAACCCAGGTATCCCGAAGTTCAAGCAACATACCTTTTGCCTGCTGCAATTGTGCCACATCTTTTTTCATGTTGCCTTGAATCAGGCAGTGTTCAATGTATTCATACAGCTGAGCCCAAGTTTTTGAAAGTTCATAGCTCATATCCAAGGTGTGCATAAACTCACGTACGATGTCCTGTACTCGCATATTCGCGTTATGAGATTTTTGAGTATCTCCTTGCTCCATTGCTAAGATGCTTTCAGTCATAAACCTCAACGCTCCATTATAGAGTAATAAGGTTAATTGTTCAGGCGTAGAAGTAAGAATCTGTTGGTTCTTATAAGCATTTGCCATTTGTTGATTCATTATTAACCCTCCTTACAATACCCTGTAGTGTATATCCCTAAAAATATTTATTCACTACTTCCCAACATAGATGATAACCAAGTGCTTTGACTATTCAACTGCTGTAAGGCCACTTCCATAGCATTATACTGTTTATAGTAAGCTGTTTGCATTGAGTCGAATCTGTCTTCAGCAAGAGTAATCTGTTTTTCATATTCAGCAATCTTCTTAGCATAATTGCTCTCCGTATCGTATTGGGCATTAGCGGTGGTACTGGCAATTTGATTTAATTGGTCCATGGCCACTTTAATTCCGTCATATAATCGTCCGGCAATTCCCTGAGTCTTAATATCTGTTGTACCGTCGGCATTCGTTGTCCCGCTGGCACCAAACAATTCATACAGAACATTTGGATTAGCATTTAACGCCTTTCGTAAATCGTCAGTATCTAGATAGAGTTTACCGCCTTCGGTATAATCTCTCCCAGTGGTAATACCGATTGAAGCCCCGTTATTATAGGTGGTTTTCTTTCCCGTTTCCGGATCATATGTACTGGTAATGCCAGAAACAAAGCTGGAAAATGAGTTTCGCATGGTGTTAACAAGGCTGGTCAATGTCGAATCGTTATGAAGCATTCCACTCTTCGCTTTAGCTTCCCAAGAGGTAATCTCTGAATCCTTCATCTCCGCTTTTTGAGCGTCAGTAAGAGGTGGATAATCACTGTAACGCGTCTCTTCAATCAGACCATTGAGCTCATCAAGAATTTTGTTATAGGAATCAACTAAGTTTTGAATATTAGTTACTGCTGTATCTGTATCATTAGTCACACTAATGCTAATTGGAGTACCTGAAGCCAACTTAGCTTCAATATCTGCTCCACTCAAATCAGAAGATAAGCCTGTCAAATTATAAGTTACTCCTGAGATGGTGAAAGTATTTTTTGCCTGGGTCAAGTGAATCCCATCAAGCATGAATTCCGCATCTTGACCTTTAACTCCTAAAGAACTCACTTGACTAGGTAGTTTTAATTTGTCAACAAAAAAATCAGCACCCCAGCTGCTATCGTTGTCATCATCAGCAGTAATAGTAATCCCCGCAGAAGAGCCAGTTGTTGTCGTAGACATGAAAAAGCGATCTAAAGTGCTATCATAACTAGCCTTTACATTAATACCCGCTTTATTTATTTGGCTAACAAGGTCATTAATGCTTCCAGCCGGGTCGATGGCAATCTCAGCACTAGCGTCTCCATTGGATATCGTAAACTTGTAGGTTCCCGTAGGAGCAGTGCCCCCATAAAACTGACTGCTAATCGTGTCCTTGCTTGCCCCCGATGTTGTGATGCTACTGGCACTGGTCAAGTTCACCCCACTAGCTAATTGTGCAACCACCAACGAATGCGTCACGTCGGCTGCATCAGCAATAGCCGTTACTGTGGCAACAGAAGTATTGCTAGACGTAACTTTATTGGGAGTTAGAGTCCCCTGGAGTTTATAGTTGAATACCGTGTCGCGAAATTTACTGATATCATCATACACCGTATTATAGGTGGATTTTTGCCATTCTGCGATTGTTTTCTTCTGTATTAAAGCATCCTCTTTTGCTTGCTGGCCTGACATTAAACTTTTAACCATTGAATCAATATCCATGCCTGAACCGGATAAGCCATAGACTCCTCCAACCGATCCAACTGCCATATAACGCACCTCCTACCTGCCGTCATACTAACTATATTTTCTTATCTAATAATATACCGACATAATCTCTAATAGCCGCCATAGTATCAAGAAATTCACTGGAGGGAAATTCCTTCAATACTTTATTATTAGCTCGGTCGACGACTTGTACCATTAGTTGATTTGTTTTTTCGTGAACTTCAAATTGAATATCGGCATCCATTGCTTGTATAAACTTATTCACTGCCTCTGTCATCTGAGTAACATTCTGTAAATCAACTGGCTTCTTCTTCATTATGTCGTCTGTTAGGGCAGTCAGAGATTTATCCTCACCGTCACTCGTCTTGGAAGTTAATTCTTTGGAAACAGCCTGTGTGCGGGGAACAGTCGCCTGACCCACCTGAGTAGAGCTACCTAGATCAACAGGAATTCTTATTGTGCTAATATCCAAATCGAACACCTCTAAACTTAATCTCTGATAATTGTATCGTAATAATAATTCCAAAGCTTTAGGGTTAAAGGAAAATATATAAACATTAAGATCTTCACAGGAGTATCATTATGTTTAGCTTTAAAATAACTGCACACAAGTCACCTTCAAATAACTAGGAGTACAGGTTCTGTTCTGATGGTGTAATCTGATGAGATACTATCCTGCCTCCATAGCGCAGGATAGTATCTCATCAGATTACAAATGGCCCCCGAGAAAAACTCAGAGGCCATCTTCTAAATCTGTAGAATTAACGGAGTAGTTGGAGAACTCCTTGAGGTTGTTGGTTCGCTTGAGCCATCATGGCTTGAGCAGCTTGGGAAAGAATATTGTTCTTTTGGAAGTTCATCATTTCTTTAGCCATATCAACATCGCGAATACGGGACTCAGCAGCAGTTAAGTTCTCGCTGGAAGTTCCGAGGTTTGTGATAGTGTGCTCTAAACGATTGCTGTAAGCACCGAGTTTAGAACGTTCTGCAGATACGGATTGAATTGCATCGTCCAGAACGCTAATAGCTGCGGTTGCTTTGTCGTGAGTTGATACATCAAGAGCGTATTCAACACTTGTGTTGTTAGTGCCATCGGTTACTTCTTGAGTTGCAGTAAGTGATGCTACTGTACCATTTGAAGCAGTGATTGTACCGCTAGCAGTGGTACCTGAAATTTTGAGCGCTTCAGCCCGCATATCATTCACTTCAATGGTCATGCTTTGAGCAGTGTTTGCACCAACTTGGAATTTAGCTTCGAAGCCATCCTTTGCACTAGTGCCGGTTTTAGCTTCGGCCACTACCATAGATTCTTGACCAGCCTTTTGGGTAAGAGTGATTGTATTGCCTGAAGCCGAGGAATCATATTTTGCATTCAAGGTCGAGTTAGCTGCAATAGCTTGCTGTAAGTTTTGGGTTTGGGTAGCTTTGTCGGCATTGTACAATACTGCGGTTCCTTGTGCAATTCTCGCATCTGACGCATCATCAGTTACAGCGATTTTCACACCGTCAACCTCGTATTTCCCGCCAACAGCAACGAGATTATCAACCTTAAAATCAGCTATTCCTGCAGTAGCTTTGTTACCAACCACAGTACCATCGGTTAAGTTAGATCCAGTAGCTTTGGTTGCTTTTTCAGTCAAAGTAATCTTACCGGCATCATCTACTGTAGCATCAAAACGGGCACTTAAAGCCGCATTGGCATTAATAGCTTTGGCTAATTCAAGAGCTTGAGCATGCTCATCTGTTCCTACATTGATTTGACCTGCGGAAGCTTTAGCACCTGAAGCAACCGTTGTAAAGGTCTGCCCAGCAATATTAATATTCATTCCTACAGCTTCGAACGCATTTTTGATGTCAACTGTATATTGGCCTCTTACTTCGGTTACACCTTTAACACTTCCATTTGTTATGGCAGTAGCATCTGTCGCAGCTAATCCATCATTAGCAAGATCAAAGGTAGTTCCGGTAATCTGGGTTACATCCATTTTTAGAGCATTATTAGTAGCCCCGTCTACTTTTGTGTCGGTAATTTCAAATTTAGCCGCGGCACCAGTACCACTGACACTAAAGGTCAAGCCAGCTAATTCACTTCCGCCATATCCTTGCGCTTTTTCAAACGCTGCCTTTAGAGCATTAGCTGTAGCTTCTGCATCAGAAGCATTTGTAATTGTAACGCTCGCCGTCCTTGAATCTGTAGCAGCTGCAGCGACTTCATTACCTGCGGCAGCCGTACTTATTGTTACAGTTACACCATTAAACTTCACTTGAGCTGACTCATCATTACCTAGAGCCGTGATAGCTCCAGAACTAAATTTGGCCGCAACTGCAGCGGTACTTCCTGTCAATTGGCTTACTGGCACGCTGTAGGTGTCTGCCAGAATCTCATCTGCTCCACCTGATAGCGTCGCAGTTTCATTAACTGTAGCACTTGTGGCATCAATATTCGCACCGCCAGTTACTGTGAATTGGTTCATATCCAAACCTGCTGGTACATTTGTAACCGCAGCTCTAATTAATGTTTGAATATCTCCAGCTACGATCGTAGTATCCGCAGTATCCAACGTTACAGTTAAGGTAGTCCCCGCGGCATCAAATGCAGCGCCTGCAGACGCTCCTTCAGTAAATTGAATCGAAATATTCCCAGCTACTCCATTATTCGCTCCAGCTGAAATATTAAATCCAGCGACTCCCCCAATTGTAACTGCTGCATTACCAGCGGCAGTAGCTGCGGCAGCAGGTACCAATGCGCCACCTTCAAACTCACCTTTAGCAGCTCCAGCTTTGACAGTAGTGACATTAACTTTAGTATCTACAGTACCACCGTTCAACAGTTTCTGAGTATTGAATTCAGTAGTATTACCGATACGGTTGATTTCCGAAGTCAACTGGTTCATTTCTTTTTGAATTTCTGAACGGTCAGATGTAGTATTCGTATCATTCGCTGATTGAGTAGCAAGCTCTTTCATTCTTTGGAGAATGCTATGAGTTTCGCTCAGTGCGCCTTCAGCTGTTTGAATCATAGAGATACCATCTTGGGAGTTACGAGTTGCTTGGTCTAGACCACGGATTTGGCCACGCATTTTTTCAGAGATTGCAAGACCAGCAGCGTCGTCACCAGCTTTGTTGATGCGAAGACCTGAAGACAGTTTTTCCAAAGACTTGCTGGTGTTAGCTGTGTTAGTACTCATCTGGCGATATGTGTTGAGAGAAGCCATGTTGTGATTAATAATCATTATATATTCCTCCTTGATTTTAATGCCAGGCATCCTTGCCCGTGCATTTTTTGGGCTGACTATAGGATCCTCTTCGCTCTCCGGCCGGTTTAGCTGAAGGAACCTTATTAGCCCGCTTAATTTAAGTATCGGTAATTTTCACAACTCGCCTTAAGGCCAAAAATAGCTAAAATCAACTATATTCTTCGTCTTTAATCGCTTTTCATCTGAATTCCTCTTGTTTTGACCCCATCAACTGAATCGGAACAATTGTCGAATTATAAGGATTATTGAATTCTAAATAAAAATCACTGGAATACTCCGTATCAATAGTTGATTTGAAATAATCCAGTGATTTGAAAAATCTCGCTTGATATAAAAAAAGATGCTTTCCACAATATATAATGGCAAATTAAGAAGTAAAAAGCTGAATGCTTCTTACTTCTTAATTTGCCATGCTTTTAACCTGTCTAACTCTGAGATAATATTAGGAACGACAGCTTGTTTGTTTTCTGCTGCAATAGCATCATAAATCTCACCCCGAAAAATCTTGATCTCTTTAGGTGCTTCAATAGTAATTCGAATGTTGTCACCTTTGATACTCGCGACCGTCACTACAATGTTGTCGCCGATGACGATTCGCTCACCAACCTTGCGGGTAAGAGCCAACATATTACGTTCCCCCTTCGACTGCTTCTTTTGGAAAGCCGTCAGGAAATAGTTTATGTTTTATAGAGTATTCTGGTTTATCTAGTATTATTTGTTTACCAGTATTATTGAGTCTATTTATTACTAAAGGTGCCAGTAGGTTTACTGTCGTATCTTCAAGTTTTTCTTTTATACTTGCAATCAAAAATACTTGCGGTGGATTTGATTGGGAAATATCTAACTCTTTGGCAACCTCATCTTCAAGAGTAAATTCATAATCCTGAAAAAAAGCAAAAGGATTAACCAATAAAAAAGTCAAATTGGCTTCTGTTGTTGACTGCAAATACGAAAAGGGACTTTCCTCTTCAAGCGGTATTAATGCAAATTTTTTTTCCTCAGGAAAACCCGGTATTCCATGAGAGAATTTAAATAGTTGTTCTCCCATTACTTCCATTTCACCGAATCTAGTTGACATAATTTTCATAGTATCTCCTCCTTGAGGGAGCTTAATCTAAATCTTAAATCCGATGTTGTTAGTTAAGATTATTAATACCCATTATAAAATATCTCTTTAGACCTTGACATCCACAAAGGATATTTCAACACTCGGATATTGTGTGACCTGTACATTCACACTACCGGGTTGGTAATTCCCCTCTATAGTTCCCCGCTTTAAGTTTAATTCCACTTTTCCATACTTTGGGTTAAATTGAACCGGATTAGCTTGATAATGAATTTCCGGAGATTCAATATAGGCATAAGTTATCTCTGGGGCTTCGGAAAGGGCAGAATTGGCGGCTATGTCGACTATCGCATCGGTCTTACTTTCAATCCGTGCCAGTTGGTTTCCTTCTTGAGCAATCCTGGCAATGGCATCCATTGCGGTTTGCCTGCCCAGGGCCGCGTTATCCCTGGCAAAGTCGGCGATATTTTTCAGTCCGATTGAATAACGACAGGGATATTGATCAATCGTCAGCTCACCGCGAGGTTGGTAAATCTCAACTGTTGGCGGCGTTGTCTCAATTTCCACCTTTGGTTGAGTGGTTTGCCGGCTTAGCTTAGCACTATTATTAGTGTAATCCAGACGGATGGGTTGGGTAGAAATATTGATTTGGAGCATGAAAATACCTCCCTTCCGTTACACACTATTATCTAAGGAAGTCCGCTAAAGACATGGGCATTATCGATGCCCCAATTTGAAGAGCCATCTTGTAGACGTTCTCCGCGTTTTTATAATCAATAATCCCTTTTGCGACATCAATATAGTCATTATTTGCTTGATCCTCGGCAATAATTGTATTGCTGCCATCCAACATATTCTTAGCCATCTCGTACATTGACATCCGAGCCCCTAATTCCGTATGAGACTGCAACATACTGGAATGATCATCCTCTAACAGTGCCAAGCCAGTTTCGGAAAGCCATTCTTGATCTTCTAAAGAACCCGACTTTAGATGATTTTTGATGTCTATTAGGTCATTTAAAATTTTTAAATTCGGGCCAAATACATCCTCCCCCGTCAGATTCACACTATCCTGACTGGGAGTGGAAATCCCCGGATGAATAGGCATAGATATCTTCTGATTGTCCCCATTATAGGTGATTGTATCTCCATCACGAATAAAGGGAGTAGTCTTATCATTCTGTCCCGCGAAAATATAGCGCCCCCCCAGCTGAGAGTTGCCAATATTAATCATCTGATTGATTAGATTATCCACTGCATCCCCAATGGCTTGGACAGCGGATTGAGGGTTAGTACCATTACTAGCCTTAATAACCTGTTCCTTAATGCTAATCATAATCGAACTCAAATCCTGCATATCATCATCAGTAGTATTCATCCAGCTAAGTGCATCCTCAGCATTTTGAGTATACTGATTATTTAACTCCATACTAGTACTGTATCGCAAACTCCGCACAGCTTTAATCGGGTCATCCGAGGGAGCATGGAGAGCTTTGCCATCTGCTAGTTGTGTCTGAATCTTGAGTGACTTTTCCAAAGACCTGTTGAGGCTGCCCAGAAAGTTAGAACTGATCGTATTATTAGTGATTCTCATAGCAGATTACCTCCTTATCGACCTACAACGCCTGTGCCGTTAATCAATTTATCCAGCATTTCATCCATGGCTGTCAAAACCCTTGCAGCCGCATTATAGCCTTTTTGAAATCTAATCATATCGGTCATTTCTTCGTCCATATTTACTCCTGATGTGGAGGCTCTGAGATTGGTTAGATGATTAATTACCGTCTGTTGATTAGTATATAGACGCTGGGCATCTTGGGATTGAATTCCCAAGCCACCAATCATCGATGTGTAAAAGGCATCTAAGGAAATGTTACCCAGAGTAGCAGAAACATCAGTTTTTAAAGAATTGCCTAACAAAATAGCATTATCTCCACTTGCATTATTACTGGTGGACAAGGAAAAATTGTACGTATTATTTATAGCAGGAGCACTAAGTGAAGAAGTGTCGATATTAATAGTCATTCCTTTAAGAGTAAGTTGATATGGACTTGACCCAGTTACATCTGAGCTCCAATTAGTTCCACCATCAGTAGAGTAGCTAATTCCGCTAACCTTGCCAAGTCCATCAAGGGAAGCAACCTTAACCATGACTGCAGTCGGGGTTGATCCACCAGTATAAGTACCTGTAACCGTTACCGAAGGTATTTCACTATCAGTGTTTGTAGAACTAGCCGTGACTACCATTCCATTAGCCGCGGTTTTAGCTGCTAAAATAGCTAATCCAGCTGCTGAATCTGTGATTTCATGATTGACCGTTATCGCATTGAGCCAAGCACCATCCGCAAGAGCACCTGCCCCATTGTAGTCTGTATTGCTGTCTGCTCCAAAGAAATTGCGCCCGGAGACGTTATCAGTACCGTAACCTGAACGATGCACTGAATTGAAATCCTGCAATAAGAACTTGCTAACTTTATCCAAACTGGTCATGTATGCAAAAATCCCGGTTGAAGATGAATCCCGAGAATCGAGCAATGCCTTTACTTCCCCATTCGTAAAGTCTACCGGCGAACCATTGGATGCAATGGTAACTTTGGTAACTTCATAACCAAACGTCGGATCGATAGTTGTTGCTGTACTCAGCTCAGTATGACCGGAATCATTCACTAAGTTCAAACTACCGGACTTTATCGTGTATTTCCCCGAACTATCTTCTTGTACAGAAATATTAACGAGCTTCGATAGTTGATCCACGAGTAAATCCCTTGAGTCGCGCAAATCATTAGCATGGTCGTTGCCCCCTACCTCAGTGAAGGCAATTTGCTGATTAAGTGTATGAATATTTGAGGTAATTTGATTAATACTCTTCACATCTAATTCAATTGCTGAGTTAATGTTTTCGACCGTATCTTTAAGTTGCTGAGCTGCATGCTGGATGGTATTCACAACCGCAACTCCCTGCTGAGCTACAGTTGTACGCGCCCCGGAATCGGAAGCATTGGTCGAAAGGGTTTGCCAAGCCGTCCAAAATTTATTAAGCACCGTCTGTACCCCTGTATCCGAAGGCTCACTAAAGACATCTTCCATTTTGCTTAGGGCTTCACTGCTTGTTTGACTATAGCCAAGAGTTGAGGATTCTTTCCACAATTGTCGATCTGTAAAAGCATCTCTGGCTCTCATGATAGACCCGACTGCAACTCCGGCACCCGCTTGATTCTGTCCACGACTACCATAGACCTCGCCTGTCGGGAAGACAGTAACCATATTGACCCTCTGCCTGGAATAGCCATCTGTACTGGCATTGGCAATGTTATGACCCACCGTATCCAGCCCGGCCTGCTGAGCATATAAACTTCTGGATAATATATTTATACCGCCAAAGGTGGAACCCATGCTTTCAAATCCTCCAATCCATAAGATGTCGTTTCTTCGTCATGTCATTCGTTTTCTGGCCTGGATATGTATAAGTGTTACTCTCTTGATGTGTCATAAGTTCCACTGTA
The DNA here is from genome assembly GCF_000231385.2 of Desulfosporosinus meridiei DSM 13257. Lineage (NCBI taxonomy): Bacteria > Bacillati > Bacillota > Clostridia > Eubacteriales > Desulfitobacteriaceae > Desulfosporosinus > Desulfosporosinus meridiei. Next base: position 4,095,037 of record NC_018515.1, read on the forward strand.
TAGTCGACAATCTTCATTGCCTGTCGGAGAAGTAGGGAGTTAATCTCATGAATTTCTTGTAGTTGAGCAACTACATGGTCAAGATCATGTCTAATTCTATCTAAAGGTGGATAGTAATCCGCAAGTTCGGCTAAAGTCAGATCTTCAGGTTTTTTATCTAGTTCCTGCCCTATTTGTTCAGCCCACAAGAGACGTTCTTTCTCCAGTAGATTAACCTTGCTGATGAAGGCCTCTTCCTGTGCTGTTACCGATTCAATTTCAAGCAGATTATTTTCTACTAATGCTTTTCGTTTAAGTTCTTCAAGTGTCATAAGTTCCTTGTAGAGTTCAACTTGTCGCTCTAAATTTTTATTTAAATTTCGAAGTGCTTCAGACACGGAAATCTCCCCCTCTGAATTGATAACTTTAGTCTTTTTGATAGGCCCTTAATAATATTTCAGCTATCCGTTGCCCGTCTGCTTGAAACTCTCCTCGATCGATCTGTTCTGATAAGGCGCTTACTTTCTCCTCCCGAACAGAGGGTATCTCTTTAGCCTTTTGCAGTAAGGACTGAAAAACTTGTGCTTTATCTGAAACGGCAATCTTATCCGCCTCAGAAGCAGTCGTTTTGTTTTGAACTTGTTTCAATCGATTAGCAGCTTGAATCCCGCCTACAGGGGCCATAGATGTCCGGTCTATTTTCATTTTGCTCACTCCAAATACATACTCTTATTCTTATATCGTAGATCCCCTTAAAAAACTAAAGAGGAACTTTTGTTTTTCTATGTAATATTTTCGGTGGAGGGAAAGAGTGCTAGCTGCGCTACAGTATTTCTTGTATAATTAAGTAAGTTCGTGTCGAGAATTTATCATTCCCAAACAAAGGCAATAAGTAAGCTCCATGCATAATTGAAAGTTACTTCCGAGATTAAAGACTTGCAATTTTAGCTGAGTAGCGGATACTCCCTACTTACAAACAAACTAGTAAAATTAGGGACTAAAGTTCCCCCCCCAAATTGACGATATAATTTAGAGTAGGTTTTCTAAATTCTAATTTTAACCTTCCCAAAATCCAATTTTGCCAAACACCTACTTAAATAATCAGCAAGGGAGGTCAGCCACAATTCCTTATCTTCCTACTAAGCTCTCTATAATTAAGGCTTTTGTGGCAACAGCAACATGGATTTATCGACTATATTAGGTATCATCGTAGGTTTCGGGTGTCTGATCATCGGCTATATACTGGAAGGCGGAAGCGTAAGTTCCCTAGGGGGCTTTTCCGCTGCCATGATCGTCTTTGGGGGAACAGCCGGGGCTGTTATCATTAGCTTTCCTCTCTCCAACCTTAAGAACCTCCCTAAATGGATAAAGCTTGCCTTTACTTCTCAAACCTTCGGAACCGAAGAAGCCTATGAGACTTTGTTAAGGTTTTCAGAAAAGGCTCGCCGGGAAGGCTTACTCAGTCTGGAGCATGAACTGGAAATTGTAACAGATCGCTTTACTCACCAAGGCATGCAGCTGGTCATAGATGGGACAGACCCGGAAATAACTCGCGAGATCTTAGAATCTAATATCAATATATTAGAGAAAAGGCATAAGGTCGGAATCTCAGTATTCGAAGCTGCCGGAGGATATAGTCCCACAATGGGAATCATCGGGACAGTTATGGGTCTCGTCATGGTATTAGGAAATCTTTCAGACCCGGAAGCACTCTCCCACTCTATCGCTGCAGCTTTTATTGCTACTCTTTATGGGGTTGCCTCAGCGAACCTTTTATGGCTTCCTATAGCAACAAAGCTAAAAATGAAGGACAAAGCAGAGGTAGCGGCAATGGAGATGGTTCTGGACGGTATTCTCTCAATTCAAGCTGGACAAAATCCTGCTATTCTCAAAGAAAAACTAAGAACCCATATGGGTTCTACTCCGGCCTCTATGGAAAAAGTTAAAGAAGGTTCAGCCGAGCGCAGACGTGCAGCTGTAAGCGAAAGCCGATGAGGAGAAACCGCGAACCCGAAGCAGAGAAGGAGAATAGCGAACGGTGGCTGCTTACCTATTCCGACTTAATTACTCTTTTAATGATTTTCTTTGTGGTACTTTATTCAATGAGCAAAGTAGACGCCGATCGATTCCAAGCTATTGCAGAATCACTAAACAAAGCCCTGGGTGGAGGGATTCCGGCAAAAATGGAAATGGCTGACAGTCCCGTCGGCCCATCAATCTTTACTACCGGAAGCCCTTCCTCAAACTCCACAGTTCCGGGAAAGGATACAGATCCGGACAACACCACGAATGCAGATTCTGACAACACTAACGGTGAAAATATCAGTACCGGCCAGGGAAATAACGAAGCAGAAACCATGAGCATTGAAGGGATTAAAGCAAAGCTGGACAAGTTTGCCGCAGATAACGGAATTCAGACGAAGCTTGTTTCTTCCATGGAAGAACGTGGTCTTGTGGTAAGTATCCAGGAAACCTTACTTTTCGAAAGTGGTTCCGCGGATATTAATGCTAAGGCCCGTGATATTTTGAGGAATATTTCTACAGTTCTGGCCTCAGCTCCTAACCAAATTCGTGTAGAAGGACATACGGATAATGTTCCGATCCACACCGCCCAATTTCCCAGCAATTGGGAACTTTCCGTCATTCGGGCGACCAACGTTGTCCAGATTTTGCAGAATGAAGGAATCCGCCCCAGCAGACTCTCCGCAGCAGGTTATGGAGAATATCGGCCTATTGCTTTAAATGATAATGCCGAAGGCCATGGCAAAAACCGCCGTATTGACTTGATTATTCTGCGCTCTAAATATGACATTACCGAACCAACCAAAACTGCAGCTCCTACACCATAACTTCATTATGGCTTTAGGATCTTCTACCCCTTTGGAAGGTTAATTTTATTAACACTCTACAAAAAGTAAACTTGTTCAGCTAAAGCTGAACATAGGGTCTTCCGTAGGGGATTCAACCAGATTCCACCCTCGCGTAGATGGAAAACAGAACACCCACTTACAAGAGTGGGTGTCTCGAATTTGATGTCATACATTTAGCTCCTTGCGTTCCTAAAAGGCCAGCAAATGAACCGCCCTATACATCAACTCTGAAGCTAAACTAATTTGCTCATGCTTTAACAAAGCTATGGTGTCTTCAGGGGTATGATTTTTATACAGCCAGTCCTTAGCCATCAGAGTTACAGCCGGAATATTCGCTGATGCAAAGCTTATTGAATCACTATTATGGCCTGCCGGTGGAGTTAATATTGCGCTAGCCCCACACTCGGAGGCGGCTTGGCGAATCGCTTTGACAGCTATATTCTCACCGTCCCCCCAGAGGGCAAAATTTCCAACCATTCCATTTCCAACTGAGTCTGCGTTTAAGACAGCTTGGATCTGAGTTAGAGGAAACGTCGGAGATTGAACAAAGGCCTGAGAACCAATAAACCCCATTTCCTCCGCGCTCCAAAAGGCGATGACAATCGTACGTTTCGGGATAATTTCTTCACGCAGGATTCGCCTCATGACATCCAGTACGCACCCGACGCCGGAAGCGTTATCATTGGCTCCCGGATAAAGTTTTCCTTCAAAAACTCCCAGATGATCATAATGAGCTGAAATCAGGATTATCTCCTCAGTTTTTTCGCCCATTAACCCTCCGATCAGGTTGACACTTGGGCTTCTGAGTGTTTTATTATTTCCGGGTCTAAAGGTTAATCTGCCATTAACTCGAGTTTCCAATACCGGAGGAATCGTGTAGGTATAAACAAAGCCTGTATTCGAGTCCCCCATGGGGCGCAGACCCAGCATACTTAACTGCGAGGCTAAATACTCCGCAGCTTTTGCCTCGCCCACGGAGCCTGCCTTACGGCCTTCCATATCCGGTGCCGTTAAAACATGGATATCATCCATGGCCGTTCGATTCAGGATTTCTAAATCAACCTTGCTTTCCGGTTTACTCGCGGCAGGACGCCATAATTCAACAGGCGGACGCCCAAGTCTCTTCTTGATAGTTCCTCCAACTGACGTCGGTAAAAAACTCCACGGCAACATTACAGCACCAAGACCAAATAATACTTTTAAAAAAGCTCTACGCGTCTGCATATTAATCCTTTCATTAAAGAGGAGAATGACCATGTCTTTACGCATCAATTCCCCACATCAAACTCAGACTACCAATCTTGACTCTGCAAGCTCCTCAGAACGAAGTAATGACTTTAGCAACGTTCTGTCTCAAACTCAAAAAATTAACCGCCTTGAACTCCAATCCTTTCTGGGTCGACTTGAAACCCAAGGAAAAAAACTAGCTCATTCTCTTTCTATCCGAGATCTTAAAGATTTTCAGGATATGGTTAAGTCCTTTCTTCGCTCGACCTTTGGACAAAGCCGCAAAATGCAGGAAGAGACTTCTTGGGATTATCAGGGGCGGCCTAAGGTTATGGCGAGAATCGGAAAAATTGATCAAGTATTAGATGAACTGGGAAAACAGCTTCTTGATGAACAATCAGAACCCCTGGAAATCCTTACTAAAATTGACGAAATTCGTGGTATGATCATTGACCTTTTCGCCTGACAATCCTTTATATTAATTCGCTGTAAAACCCAAAAATCATTTTTTATTAAGCTTCAATAATATGGAAAGAGGTGTAACCCCTATGTCGCAACCAGCAATAGCCAATACCTACGAAGATTTTATTAAAGGGTTTCACCCTAAGAGTGGCTTAGACCTTAAGTTTTATAAGCAAAATCAGATGCAACGTCGAATTCTAAGCTTTATGAATTCTCATGGTCACCCTACCTATCCCGAGTTTTTAAAAGCTCTCAATGCTGATCCGGTTTTATATGACGCCTTTTTTAAACACTTAACCATTAACGTCTCTCAATTTTTCAGAGATGCAACTCAATGGAAAACCTTACGGGAAACCATAATCCCTTTGTTAGTCAAAAGCAGACCTTCCTTAAAACTCTGGAGCGCAGGATGTTCAAGCGGACAGGAGCCCTACTCTTTAGCCATAACCATGATGGAATACTTCTCGGCAAGTAAGTTTAGCATACTGGGTACGGATATCGATGTCAATGTGCTGAAACAGGCTAAAGATGGAGTCTATAAACAAAACGATTTTGCAAGCACCCCGCCGGAATTCTTGCAGAAATATTTCACTCCATCTGACAAAGGGCAGCAAATTAAAGAATCTGTCAAACGCCAAGTCACTTTCCAACATCAAAACTTACTAACAGATCGTTTCCAAACTGACTTCGACTTCATCGCTTGCCGCAATGTGGTTATCTACTTCACGGAAGAAGCCAAAGAAATGCTTTATAAAAAGTTTACCGACTCCTTGCGCCCCGGAGGAATCCTCTTTACCGGCAGTACGGAACATCTCTTCGGACTAAATCATCTGGGCCTCAAACCGGTCTCCTCCTTCTTCTATCAAAAACAATAGCGGCTCATGTTAAGTAAACCAAATGGAGAGAGTGCTGACAAGTAAGCACTCTCTCCTTTGCTATTTGAAATATTTTATCAAATAATTCTGTTCTGTTTTGCATCATACTTGAAATCTCTCGCCAAGTTCTTTAAGTCTCTCGGCCATTTCATGGAGACCACTAATTGATCCGGCAACTTCTTGAACCGATGCCGACTGTTGTTCAGTGGCGGCTGCAATAGTCTGAGCATTATAAGATACCTGCTCCACATTCTTTTCAGATAATGCGATTGTCTCGACAACCTCTTCGCTTTCCGTGGCCAATTGTTTGGTTTCAGTCGTAATATTCTTAGCTTTATCTGTCACTAATAAGGCCGCTTCTTGAATCTCCACAAAGGATCGTCCAGCATTTTTTACCAGCTTAGCGCCTTCTGCAATTGCACCAGCTTCGGTTAAGATGGATTTGGTAACATTTTCCATCTCATTCTGGATCTCACTGACGATTGTTTTAATTTCCTTCGCAGCCTCAGTGGCTCCTTCAGCAAGTTGCCGCACTTCCTCTGCCACTACAGAAAACCCTCGCCCATTCTCACCGGCTCTCGCTGCCTCTATAGCAGCATTTAAGGCAAGAAGATTCGTCTGTGCAGCTATCCCGGCAATTACTTCAGTGATTTGACCAACTTTCTGAGAATTGTTTTCGAGGAGAATAACTTCATTCTCCATGGCTTTGGATTGGCTTAAAATTGTGTTCATTTGACTAACCGCAGATTCTATCTTTTGAACACCGGAATCAGCTTTTTGAGCCGTCTGATTGGATAATTCATAAACCCCTTGTGAATTACCGGAAATCCCTCTGATTCCTTCGGTCATCCTCTTCACTGAATCTGCCATAAGTTTAGTGTTAGCTTGAACATGTTGAACCATGGAAGCTACCCCTTGAACACCATTGGTAATTTCTTCGCTTGCCTTCGCCAAATAATCGATGTTTGTCGAAAACTGTCCCGTCGACAGAGCTAACTCTTCTGAACTCGCATTTGTCCCCTGAATGTGAGCCCTTAATCCAACAATCATTTCATTATAGGCCTTTAACATTTCTCCAATTTCGCCTTTTGCATCCACTTTGTGTTCATGTCGGAAATCTCCAGCGGCTACTTCTTTCAAAAGTTGAGATGTTATAACAATAGGTTTAATCATTGACCCTGCTGCAATATGCCCGATTATGGCTGCCAATAGAGTGCTGGCAATTAAGATACCGATTGATATTCTCAATAAATCATTCCGTGCTGCCATGCTCTCATTGGCTTTAATTGTGATTGCATACTGCCCGATTTCCTCATCATTAATATCCTTCAACGGGGCATAACTTGTCAGATAGGACTCACCATTCTGGCTGTAATGCGAGACTGAGCCATTAGTCCCCCCTTCGGAAAATGCTTCATTGGTAGATAATTTTCCCCCATTATTTACGGTCACGGATATTTCTGCACCGGTCAATTGCTTAACTGTTTCTATTTGTTCCTCGGTAAGGTAGTGACCGAATACGATATAGCCCGCTTTTTCTCCAGTCCCCTTGTTTTTGAAGAACCTGAGCTACACCGACAAAAGCTAATCCTTTTTGAGCTTGATAGATTCCGGATAATATCTTTTCACCAGATTCTGCCCTTCTGAGGAGGGGATGATTAGTTATATCACCGGAATAACTCTCCTCCCCAAAAGAATTCAGGATTGTACCCCTTGCATCTGCAGTAAATCCAAAATCAACCTCAAAATCATCCGCTGCAATGTTTACATTTTCGACAATCCAAGAGACATCTTTTGTTTGAAAAGCTGCAAAGGATTCATCCCAAAAACCATAAGTCTTTACAGCTTGCTCCATGTTTCGGCCGATAACCGACATGGTTTTGGATGAGGCCTGGGCAGCAAAGGTGGCTTGTTCATGCTCAGTTTTAGATAAATCATTATTGACTGCCCAATATGTAATTCCGCCCCCGATTATGACAGGAATTAAGGCAAAGGCTATTAAAACAAGAAATATTCTAACTCTAATAGACATACTATTAACCTCACTTTGGTCGATATTTAATTATATATTTCATGGTAGACGCAAAATCCGTACCCATAGTGAAACCTCAAAATTGGTAACTTATCTTTTATGAAAACAAAAGCATTTAGGTTCTATTGTAATATATCTGTTTAGCAGGAAAAACAACTAAATTATACTCCTTTCGACTAATATCGATTATAATCACATGTTTCTTCACGAAGTGTTGTTATTCCTTCTTAAACCTAAAAATTATTAAAAGAAAACCCCGTGTGGTAATTCATCGATAAATCAATCAAGGGCTCTGACTCATAATTATGAGTCAGAGCCCTTTAAGCCCTTAAATTACTTAGGTCAGTGATGTAGTACACTCTCTTTCATACTGTCGAACAAACTCCTCAAGTTGATAAGTAACCCCTTTACCTTTAAACTCCAATGATACCTGCTGGGCATTCGGATTAAAACCGATAAACTTCATTCCGAGTAATTTGGCCATTTTGGATAATTCAATCCTCGCACCACGCCCGAAATCTTGTAAATGCATCCAACAACACGCCCCTTTTTCTAGTCTGGTCATGACTTCAAAAAGATAATGGTATCCCATTTTGGAACGCAGAAGTTATTAAGGTGGAACTTTAAATGATTTGGTTGATTTGATTTAACATTAGCTTAACATATCCTATTCAGGATATCCAGAGAACTAACCTTATCTAATATTCGATTTTTTAATTGATTTACCCATTTAGTTTCATGTTTGCCCCCATAGTCCCAATACGCTCATACCTGCTAAAATCAGCAAACAACCTAGGATCTTAGGCAGTGTCAGATCTTCTTGAAGGAATAGGGTTCCATACATAATAGCAATTACATAGCCTAATGAGACTAAGGGATAAGCATAACTAAGTTCCCAGCGCGAGATCACCACAAGCCAAAGAATGGAACTCACACCAAAACATGCAAAACCGCTAAAGATTGCCGGAGTAAGAATTATTGATCCCAGTTGTCTCCATATTCCTGTAACAGAAACTTTACCATACTCAACCATACCTAAACGAAATAAAAACTGCCCTGTAGCCCCTAAAACAATGGAAAATAAAGCAATGACTAAAGGGCGAACCTCTAAAATTGAAGACATGAAATCGTAACTCCTTGAAATTTTCTACTTTATCTAAAGTTGATATCAATTAAGTTTTCTCAAACTGCCCTTGATTTATACTTATGTTTCTCTATATTTAATTCAATTATAAATATGCTTGTCTGACTATTAAATATTTGTTAATTCGGTTCCGGCTAAAAAACACATCGCGTCATAACTCCAATAGCAATGGGCCGATAACCCTGCAAAGGAGTCATCGACCCATTAAATATGCTGAACTATAGACTAGTTTAGTTTAGCTCTAGGCTAGTAAAGCTGCCCCAAAAGCAGCGGTAAGCTCAGGTTCGGAAGGAATAACAATACTCCCCTTCAACTCTTGCTCAAGGAACTTAACAAGCAGCACATAATGGGCACCACCGCCGGTGAAAATTAAGGTTTCCGGCTGACCCATGGACTGGACAAAATTCGAAAGGCGTTTGGCAGTGCTTTTAAAAAGCCCGGCAACTACTTCCGGTTTGGGAACCCCTTTGGCAAGCATGGTAATAACCTCAGATTCGGCAAATACAGTACACATAGAATTAATCGCCATTGGCTTGGCCTCTGCTGCCAAATCCATCTCTGCGGGGGTTAGATCAAGCCCTTTAAGAATAACATCCAGAAAGCGACCTGTGCCCGCGGCACATTTATCGTTCATAATGAACTGGACTATTTTTCCCGCTGAATTCTTCTTAATAACCTTGGCATCCTGCCCGCCCAAATCAAGAATAAACGGGTATTCCGGAAAATCCTCGTGACAGCCTCGACCTTGACAGGTGATCTCAGTAATTACCCTTCCCTCAGGGAAGTTAACTCTGCCATAGCCAGTGACTACAAGCTTATCGATTTTCTCCTCTACCCTTTCATTATACTCTTTCAGTAAGGCAATACCGGCTTGTACCGAATCAAAGCGAGAAGGTACAACTTGACAGTACGCTCTTTCCTCTTGGTTCAATACCACCAATTTAGTGTTAACTGAACCCAGATCTAAGCCGGCACGTCTCATCCCCGGATCATCTCTATCAGGGCTTCAATCCTAGTCAGTAGTTGGCCTTGATCTTCTTCAGAAAAGTCACTTTCTAAACGCAAGAAAGGTATTTCTTGCTTCTCCATTTCTTTCCCAACGAAATAACCTTCCACGCCATAAGGCTGGCAGAACTGCAGGTTGAAATCTATCACTGCATCTGCCTTTAAGTTCTTAGCCATCGTTACGATATCCTCCAAGCGACCTTGATTAGGAGTGAAGCAAGCACAATTCACCTTCAATGGGCGCTTGGAGATGTTTGCTAGCATATCTGTAAGGGTATCTGCGGGTTCTGTCAGATCTTTAAAATAACGTTCCCCAGTACAAGTCTCTTCCCCAACGACCACTCCCCCAGCCTTTTCAATTAAAGCATGCAGCTTCCAGGCCGGGAGAGGTTGGGGAGTACCCGTCACTAAAATTCGTGGTGCATCAGCCGGGGCTGCTCCAACTTTGGCCTTAACCCGCTCATCAAGCTCATCACATAAAGCATTAACTTGAGCCGCAAAACGTACCGGATCATCAAAGAACGAAAGTTGATTTATTAGTAGAACATCTAAGCCATGTATAGGAGCAGGATTGTGTTTTCTTAGATCTGCCAACCTTTGCAGAGCTTTCCGCTTATTGTTAATCTTCTCTATTCCTTGAGCAAGATTTTCTTTAGTTAATTCAACTTGGGTCTCACCTTCGATAAAGGAGGCAAATTCTCGTACTTCTTCTTCCCAAAGACGTGCATCCTTCTCATTTTTCTTTTGAGGAAGTTCCATTACGTAGGTTGGGATATGTTCATTTAAGAGTTCCCAGGCCTTCTTCTTGCCATCACAGGTAGTCTCACCAATGACCCAATCGGAAACCTGAAAATACGGGCAAATTCGATCTAATTTGAAGCCCATTGTTGACTTAATAAGCGGACATAGGTTGCGTGGCAGAACCTTTTCCCCTGAGGGAACCGTAAACTGGGCACCGGCACATAAACCGATACTGGCACTGCCGGTTGCTACGACAATTTCTTCAGGGACGTAGACACAAAAGGTAGAGAATACCTTAGCGCCGGCTTCTTTCATGGCATAAAGCTCATGGACACGAATGCCATGGACATCTCCCACGACAGCATCAAAATATCCCATTCCGGTGGGACGATTTTCTCTGTTCAAAAAAAGTTCAGTAAATATCTGGGGCACCGGAGCTAAAAATTCATCATGCTTATCTAGGTCCATGTTCAAACGTTCCCATAACTCTCTGTTCTCCATTAATTGTTTTCCCCCTTAATAAAATCTATAGATACAAGTTAATTAATTATATCACGTTATTGTTATGCTATTATATAACCCAGTAGTAATTTTACATACAAATTAGGCCATCAATTACCCTTCATTGCTGGCACAGATACATAAATGAATTTGAAATGTTCAGTAATTTATGATATATTTTTCTAGAATGTGAAAACTTTCATAACATTATGACTATGTGGGAATAAGGGAGGAAAATGAAGAATGAGCGCCAGAGATGAATTACAGGAACTTGTCGAAAAGATGAATGCCAACCCCCAACATATTGCTTCTGAAAAAGACCGCATCTATCAGATTAATCTTGAGGAAAGTGGCCCGCTGCAAATTGTGTTTAAAGCAGGTCAGGTGCAAGTTGTCGAAGGAGCTGCTCCGGATGCAGAAGTAACTTTGATAATGAACGAAAAAAACTTCTCAAAAATGTTAAAAGATAAGTTAAATACTACAATGGCCTTTATGACAGGGGGATTAAAGGTTGAAGGAAAAATGGGCCTGGCTTTAAAGCTACAGGAGATCGTGAAATTATATCAGTAGTTATTTTGTTACGATTCTAAATGAACGAATGTTCATTCATTAAATAATCTTATTACAACCTCCTCTCCATGTACATTCCATTCCTCAAAATTTTGAGATGCACACGTTTAAACTCACACAAAAACCCTGGGAGATCATCTTTCCCAGGGTTAACTTTTTAAATTGGATAAAGGTTATGGCTCTTCCTGTATTTAAATTCTTTCAGGAAAAACTGAAGGGAAACGGTTAAGCATATTAATGCCCTAACCAGTTTCCCACGGATTGCGAAGTCACCCATAAGCCGAGTTCTGTACCTCTTAAAAGAGGTGATGATCATCTATCTCGAACCGCCGTTACCGACGGCCTCTAGCGACCTTACCCGGGAACAAAAACGGGCCGTTCATCGTTCCCCTATTCGGTCTTGCTCCAGGTGGGGTTTACATGGCCAGCCAGTCACCTGACTGCCGGTGAGCTCTTACCTCGCCTTTCCACCCTTACCTACTCGGAAGTCAGTAGACCTCCGCTATCGGCGGTATATCTCTGTTGCACTTTCCTTGGGGTTTCCCCCACTGGGCGTTACCCAGCACCTTGCCCTATGGAGCTCGGACTTTCCTCAGAGACGATCTTTCGATCCCTGTCTCCGCGATCATCTGGTTGACTTCGCTTTGTTATATTACTAAAAAAAATTGATTTGGTCAAATGGAGAGTTTTGGGTAATCAATTGACTTTTGACTTTTGCTCGTTCATTTCTTCAATTTGATCATCAATATCCATTAGTTCTGTCAGCCATTTTGCTCTATTAGCGTTATCCTGAAGAATATTAGCCAAAACCTTTTCCCGTTGGAGTCTCAAAATTTCAGTGCGATTCATCATTGTTGCATTTCTCCTTTCAAAATCGATTGTATCGAAGGACCTGTTAATTTCTAAATAGCACCTAGAACGCATATTATTTAGAAAGAACTTTATTATCAGATAATTCCTTACAACAGTATAGTAATATATTTCACAATTACTGTCAAGTGGTAATAATTTCTTTCACAAACTAAATCTCTGTTTCTATCCCTTTATAATTAAAATATCCTATGAAGCCATACCCTGACTCCATAGGATATTTATTATTTCCACGGCGAGCGATTTCTTGAACTGACTAAGATCTCAATTCCTTGAAGGGCTTTCTCTGCTGATAGAAAATCTTTCAATAGTTTTAACATCGGGGCCTCAGTCAAAAAATGTCCTAGATCTCCGATAGCCATTCCTCCTTCAAGAGCATCAAGAGCCGCATGATGGTCTACATCACCTGTAATCAGTAAGTCAGCTCCTTTAAACAATGCTTTCGGAACGAAACGGCCTCCACTTCCATTAACAATGGCTACTTTTCTAATTTCTTGATCTAAAGAGCCTGCCAAGCGAACTCCGGTAAGATCATAGGCTTGAGCATAGATTTGCGCTTGCTTCAATTTGTCAAGAAACTTCGACCATAAATCACTTAACTTTTGAGGATGCCTTAAATACCCTGAAACTCCATAGCCATGTTCCTGAGTATCATTACGGTTAGGATTAAAGTCATATACTCGCTCCAAATATTCCATCTTATCCAGCTCCAGCAATTCTCCTAAAATGGAACTGGAGGATAGTCTGGACTGATCCAAATTCGTGTGGGCAGCATAATAGGCTATATCATTTTTAAATAAGCTTAATGGAACTTGTGCTGCAGCATTATCTGATCTTAGGTTTTTGAGGGGACGGAAAATTAGCGGGTGATGAGCTACAATAAGCTGAGCTCCATATTCTTTAGCTTCTTCGATAACATCTAAAGTACAGTCCAGCGTCAGCATTATTCGTTCAACAGGCTTCGATCCGCTTCCAACCAGCAAGCCAACATTGTCCCACTCTTCAGCCCAAGATTTTGGCGCAATCTTTTCAATCACCTGGGCGACTAAGCCAACTGTTACTGCCATGAACTCAATCCCTCCACTAATGTCAATTTATATGAAACTTCTCTGATCTTCTCGATAATCTCCGGACTGTTGGATTTTTTCATCTGTTTCATTTGGATCAACAATCTGTCACGATATTCGTTGAATTGCTTAGTTAAAAGCTCTTTATGTCCTTCCAAAATCAGTGGGCCAAACTGCCAAACCAATATATGTACTATACTTTGAAACTCCTTCTCCGTCATCTGCTCTTTCTCTGCCAGAGGGTATAGACGCTGTGCCCAAACCGTTTCTCTCTCTTGAAGTTCATCTAAGCCCCATCCCGATTCCTTAGAAAAAGCCATTACAACATAAATTCTCTCATCTTCTTCTACTAACCTCTCAAACCCTAACTTCCATCCTTGCTCTAATAAAGTTAAGCGAACAGCCCCTTCGGCACCCTGAGGTTGAAGGATAAGGTTAGAAATCCCCTTCATAACATCCGGTCGAGCAGAAAAAATCTCTAACATAGTTCTGCCGCCCATTCCGGCAAGGGTCAAGGTATTCACTTCCCCAACCTCCAGGGGCATTAACCCATCACCAAATCTAACGTCGAGAGAGTCTCCAAGTTTACGACTTTTCACTGCAGTTAAAGCAGATTTATAAGGCCCTTCATGTACGTCTATAGCCACTGCTTTAGCAATCTTTTCGGTCTCATAAAGGAAGATCGGCAAATAGGCATGATCTGTCCCTATATCTCCTAGGATTGAACCCTCGGGTACTAAGGAGGCTACCGCCTGAAGACGGGGACCTAAACTAACTGATACTGTCATATTTTCACCTCATCAAGGAAACTAGCTCAAAATTTATCTCTTAATCACAAGATGATATCATAATTTATAGAATTTATCCACGTGCTGTGAGAAGAGTCCCACGTCTAACGATAGTATAAGTGGGGGAGATTCGTTCACCATCCTAAATCTATTATATCCAAAAAGAAGGCCCCTAGGGACATAGATATCTGACTTTAAAGACAATTAGCATGTCCAACAAATCGACAGCGCTGTCGAATTGTTGGACATGCTCTGAATGGTTTATTTTAGCCAAATTAAACAAGCTTCCATCATTGTAAAATTACTACTGGGTTAGAAACATTAAAGGTGCAGCTCTAATAAATATCTGAGGATACTTATTAGAACTGCACCTACTTTTTTTATTGATTGATTTATTTATTTATTCTTTATTCATTACACCCATTCGAGAATAAGCGGATGTTCCTACCGTCAAGTAATGACTGCCACCGACTACTTCAAGCAACTCCACCACTGGAGGCTAACCTTTGCTCCTCCGAATTAACCATAACCTCAATTAAGTAAGGACGATAAGCACTAAATCCCCTCGTTAATGCACCTGGTATCTGATTAATTCTTTCAACGGATTCAGCCTCGACTCCTAAGCCTTTGGCTGCTGAAACAAAGTCTAATCCATTTTGACGGCTTTGATCATGATTAAAGACTAGGATGACAATCGGAATTAAATTTTTTGCTGCCGTGGCCAGCTCTTGAAGAGAAATACTTAGACTTGCATCCTCCATAATGTTTATGACCTGACGTTGGGGATAAGCCAGCTGAGCCCCCATTGATGCACCAAGTCCCCATCCTTTACTGCCTGCACAACCAGTGATTAAAAAAGTTCTTGACTCATACATTTCATTTAATTGTGAAGCCCAAAGTTGACTTAATTCAGAATCCAGCGCCACAATTGCATCCGGTCGGAGTCCTTTCCTAACCTCTAAAATCGCTTGCAGAGATTTCGAAGGATTCTCTGTAAAATTGGTTTGGCGAGCGATTCTTGCTTTTTCTTTTTGCAGGGCTACGATTCTATCCATCGCCTCAGTCTTAGGCTTATATTTGCAGCCTAAGATATAGCTGCTGAAGCTTTGTATAAAGCCTTTAATATCTGAAACTATTGTCAAATCTACCGGAGCAGATTCTGAAAGGTTATCATCTTCCTTATTAACGTTAATAACCTTACGCTCTTCAGTAAGTAAAGTTATTTCTCCCATACTTCGATAGTCGAATCTTCCACCTAAATTTATAATAAGGTCTGCCTCTGAAATTGTTTTATTGCCCAGGGGGGTTTGACAGATAGTTCCTACCATTCCTGCATAAAGAGGGTGGTAATTAGGGAATCCTTCCTTACCAAGGATTGAGGAAACTACCGGGATCTGCAAAAGTTGAGCCAGCCTTACCAGATCTTCCGCCGCCCTTCCTGCAATTCCCCCGCCAACCATAATAACAGGTCTTTTCGCTTCCTCTAACATTTTATAGACTATTTCCAGTTGACTATCTGTTGCTTGACCTAAATTATTTGGCACTTGCTTCTCTTCTTTGAAATATTCCTTCAGGTTTAACTTTAGCTGCCCTAGCTGAATATTAACAGGAATATCTATTAAGACAGGTCCCTTCCTGCCCATGTTTGCCAGCTTCCATGCCTCATTCATTACCCTTGGCAGATCATCTGTCTCTGTGACAAGATAAGCAGCTTTCGTAACCGGTTTGGCCATTTCAACAATTGGAGCTTCCTGAAAAGCTTCTTTTCCTATTAAATCTGTCTCAACTTGACCAGTAAAGGCAATTAAGGGAACAGAATCCCCATAGGCACTATATAGACCTGTCAGGAAGTTAGTTGCACCAGGGCCTGAAGCAGCAGCACAGATCCCTACTTTTCCCGTTGATCTAGCGTATCCATCCGCCATGAAAATTGCAGTTTGTTCATGCCTTACACTAATCGAGCGCATAAGATCCTGCCCCAGCACCGCGTCATAAAAGGGTAAAATTGCCGCTCCAGGAATCCCATAGATCTGAGTCACTCCCTTATGTTCTAAGAACTTTACGATGAATTGTGCCCCAGTCATTTCAGCATCTTTTTCTAGCTCATCAGCAAAATAGTGTTTCACCTGTCCTTCTAATTCCCAGCGCGTCATGGTCGTCTCCCCCTTCTAATCCACTTCAAATCAGATTGTAAGCAATCTGAAAAATCATCTCAATTATTGTCCCGTATAATGAAACTCCGTTTTACTTTTAGCAGATATCTCTGTCTGTGATAGATACCTCGATATATTAGCTCTTATTCACTCGTGGATAGCCATCATAACCTCTACTGCCATGAAGGAGGCCAAAAATTCCTAGATGCAGAATTATGTTTCGTATTATAAAACTACGTTTTGAAGCCTTGTTAAAATTTGTACAAATATATTTTGCAACACAAACCGTTTCTGTTGATAAAAGTATCATAACACGAGATTAGCAATCTCTGCAATACCTATTTTCTCAATCTTTTAAAAATTTTTGTTAATCTACATAAAACAAAACTTTGACGTCATTTTTCGCTTCTAATGATAGACAAACATCTTCTTCAAAGGGATTATAATTTACTCCAATTACATCATCTAAATTAATCCAAAAAACATTACCCTCTTCGCTCCACACCGAAACTTTATCATCTGCAACATCAATATTTACAACTACCCCAAAATCGATGGTGCATTCTACAACCGCAAGAATCTCTATACACTTTAAGTTATTCCCTAAGAACTTCTCTCTAAGGGCCTTTACGAACTCAATTTTTGACGACAAGGTTATCACAATATGTTCCTCCCAAACTCATATACTCTAAATACTATTTTTTCCTTTTTCCTTCGAAAATATAAAAGAACCCGCAGACAGAAGTCACTGGGTTAGTCTTAGTAAACGATTTCTGTACTCACCGGTGGATAACTATAGTCCAATTATACCACATTCTACAACTTTAACAGCAACAAGTTGATTTCTCCAAAATCGGAAAGGTTTCCAATTTTGGGGCAACGCCTTCAAGAAACTAACCCCGAAGCTAGCGGAGTTCTTAAAAACAAATAAAGCACTCTTCCAAGAGGAAAAGCGCTAAGACCAACAAGCTTAATTTCTTACGAAAATGAACTACACTTTCATCCCACCCTCTGAACAGGCAGGTTCATGGAGTTTACATTCTAATTGACAAAAGGATTTTGGAGTTCACTCTATCAAATAGGCTGAAACCCTTACTTTAACTGGTGGGCGATACTGGTCTCGAACCAGTGGCCTCATCCGTGTGAAGGATGCGCTCTACCGCTGAGCTAATCGCCCGAATTGGATTTATGTATTCCATATTTTCGGCCAAAAACAAAATTCCCACCATTTATCCAGATTGATAAATGGTGGGCCCACTAGGATTCGAACCTAGGACCAACCCGTTATGAGCGGGGGGCTCTACCGCTGAGCTATGGGCCCAAAAAGAACTGATATAAATGGCTCCCCGAGTAGGACTCGAACCTACAACCTACCGGTTAACAGCCGGTTGCTCCACCATTGAGCTATCGAGGAATGCTCTGCACGGGTTATTATACGTAATTAACGACCTATAGTCAAGTCTTTGGCAAAAATTTTTAAAGTTTTTTAGGGACGCCTCTTTTTAGCAATTTTAGAATGGGGGAATACTCTATCACACTTCCATAAGGCAAAACGCCGCAGAGGGTAGTTCCGCCTGCGACGCTGTTCTATCTTTCCCTGAAGTTCTTGGGTTGTAAATCTCAAGAAGACTATTACTCCAAATAATCCTTCAATTTCTTACTGCGGCTAGGGTGGCGTAATTTACGCAATGCCTTGGCCTCGATCTGTCGGATACGTTCACGAGTGACACCGAATTCCTGTCCAACTTCCTCTAAAGTCCTGGTGCGTCCGTCATCAAGTCCAAAGCGTAATCTAAGAACTTTTTCTTCGCGAGGGGTCAAGGTCTCTAAGACTTCTTCTAACTGTTCTTTTAACAAGATGAACGAAGCAGCCTCAGCGGGTGCCGGAGCATCATCATCCGGAATGAAATCACCTAGATGAGAATCTTCCTCTTCCCCAATGGGGGTTTCAAGGGACACAGGTTCTTGAGCGATCTTCATAATCTCCCGAACCCTCTCCACAGGAATATCCATTACTTTTGCAATTTCTTCGGGAGCTGGCTCTCTTCCTAATTCCTGTAAAAGTTGACGAGAAACCCGAATTAGCTTATTGATAGTTTCAACCATATGCACCGGAATTCTAATGGTTCGAGCTTGATCAGCAATGGCACGGGTAATAGCTTGACGAATCCACCAAGTGGCATAGGTACTAAACTTAAAGCCTTTAACATAATCAAATTTTTCTACAGCTTTAATCAGACCAAGATTACCTTCCTGGATTAAGTCCAAAAAAAGCATGCCCCGTCCGACGTAGCGCTTAGCGATACTAACCACAAGGCGCAAGTTTGCCTCAGCTAAGCGGCGTTTTGCTTCTTCGTCACCGTTTTCCATTCGTTTGGCCAATTCGATTTCCTCATCGGCTGAGAGCAGGGGAACTCGTCCGATTTCTTTTAGGTACATGCGAACAGGATCATCAATTCCTACACCCTCCGGTACAGAAAGATCCACTTCCGCTTCTTCCTCAACATCATCGTCCGGATCCTCTACAATGTCATCATCTTCGTCAACTTTAACGCCTTTTAAGATTTCCAGTTCAACTTCCTCAGGCTCCGGCACCACATCTATTCCCATGCGTCCTAGTTGCTGATAGATATCATCAATTTGATCCGCGGAAAGTTCAATTCCTTGAAGAGCATCCATAATTTCTTTGTAAGTTAAAGATCCCTTCTTTTTTCCACTTTGAATGAGGGCTTGGACATTGTCAATCTTTTGCTTTTCGTTCATCTGTCCCCCACCTTCCCTCGGATCATTCTTTTTGGTGCCTATAACCTTACTATTCGCCACGTTTCAACCGCTCTCCTATCTCTTTCAACAGAGCCATAGCCCCTGCCATGTCACCGGATTTTTCTAAAGCTGCCATGCGGGCTTGAAGATCCTCGACTCTTTCATTTGCTTGAGTAGAAAGAATCCCTTGGATACAATCATCAAAAAGCCGCTCGGAATGGGTTATATCTAACTCTTCCAGGAGTAAACTAGCCAAGCGGCTTTGAACCTGTTCTTCAATGTTAACAGGCAATTTACCCTCCTGATTGAGATAATTAAAGATTTGCTGATGCTCCGGTACCTTCCAAAAGGATTCTCCCAATTCTGCCTTAATTTTTGGCAAGTATGAAATCTCCTCTATAAGTAACCGTAAAAGAATACGTTCGGATCGATACACCTTTAAATGGACAGTTGGTGAAGCTGGAGTATTTTCATCTTGAGAAATAATTTCACCCTTAATATTATCTCTATTTTTCCCAGAACTAACCTGTTTTTGCTGAGAATATTCGATAAATTGTACATTTTTAGTATTTTTGTTTTCTACTCTATAGATTTCTCGTTGTACCGCCTCAAAAGTTAGACCTAGTTCAAAACTTAAGAAACGCTCATAACCTTCACGTTCGATTGGACTGCTAACTTTTATGATATCCGGAGCAAGCTTCACGACTAATTCTGCTTTTTCCTGAATGGTCTGAGGAGGAACTTCCTTAACTAGCGTCCGGTATTTGAACTCAAAATAATTCAAAACCTGACCTAATACTTTTCCAAAGTCCTCGGCTCCATACCTTTTCAGGAACTCATCAGGGTCTTTTGCTCCTCTTAAAGTAGCTACATCCAAGCGGATTCCCGCATCTCGAAGAATTTCTCCTCCTCTTAACGCAGCCTGGATTCCGGCCTCGTCAGAATCATAAAGCAGGATGACATGCTGTGTATACCGTCTTAATAGCTTGGCCTGATCCCTTGTTAAGGCTGTCCCCAAAGAGGCGACTGCATTGGGATAGCCGGCATTCTGAAGAGCTATGACATCCATATAGCCTTCAACCAAAAGGGCATAACCTTTCTCCCGAATTCCTTGATGGGCCCGATGTATGCCATATAGCTGATGCCCCTTGTTAAAGAACTCGCTTTCCGGAGAGTTAAGGTATTTAGGAAGAGAATCATCTAGAACTCGACCGCCAAATCCAATTGAATGGTTTCGTCGGTCAAGAATACTAAAGAGGACACGGTTTCGAAAGCGATCATAATAACCTGCGCCTTTGCCTTGGGTTCCCCTTTCTATCGCCAGCCCATTCTCTACTAATTCATTTGGCTGCACTCCTCGTTCCTTCATGAAAGTTAGTAACCCATCCCAGCGATCAGGTGCATAACCCAGACGAAAGCTCTTCATGGTATCTGGGTCAACCCCGCGTTTTGAGAAATAGAGTCTTCCAACTTCTCCTTCAGGTGCATTAAGTAAAAGTTCATGAAAATAGCTGGTAGCTAATTCATGGATTTCTTCAAAACGCTGTCGACGTCGATTTGCTTCCCGTTCACGCGGAGATAATTCTTTCTCAGGTAATGCCACACCATATCTAGAGGCCAAATTCTGAACACATTCCATGAAGGACCAGTTCTCCCTTTTCATAAGAAAAGAAAAAACATTCCCTCCAACATTGCAGCCAAAACAGTAAAACATTTGTTTTTCAGGGGTTACTGTAAAACTAGGAGTTTTTTCCGTATGAAAAGGACAAAGCCCCAAATAAGTTTTCCCTTTACGCTGCAAGCTTACATATTCAGATATAATCTCTACAATATCTGTGCGTAATCGCACTTCCTCGATAACTTCTTCCGGCATAAATTCTTGATGAAGTCTAATATCCACGTCTCCTACGCCTTTCAGTTTCCAGCCACACTTTGTTTATTTTGTCAACCCTTACATATACATTTCTTTCGCCGAAACTTCATAAAATCCTCTTTTTTAGTTCTTCATTCGGTGAATCTGTTTTAGTGAGGGTAAAATCATCTTCTTCAACTGTATTAATTCTTCTTTTTCAAGGATAATACCTTCTTACTTCGACAATTATTTTGGGAAAAGTAATTATTTATGATCAGTTGCCTTAAAACAAGAATCAATACCTTAGCCCTTTCGCTCATTTAAAAAGCATGATAGTATATATAAAAGATTGGACTAGTGCCGATGGACGAACATTAAGCTCATATGTCAATGAATTTAAGGAAGGTGAATGTTTTATGACAAAGAGATCAATACGTACAATTATTTTAGCTCTGACTTTTTGCCTGTTGCTGGCAGGTGCCTTTCTGACAGGGTGCAATTCCTCCAAAGCTCAGGTTGATAATAAACCTTCAGATACAGCAACCACCCCGCCGCCTTCCAATACGGACACAATAGAGCAACCCAAAAGCTCCCAACAAATAAAGCTTTATTTCCCTAACTCAGATGCTACAGGGTTAGTTTCTTTTGAACGAACCGTTGAAGTAAAGGATCAGGCAGTTATTAAGGCAATGTTTAGCGAATTAGCTAACCCTCCCAGTGGATATGAACCCCCGCTCCCAGCGGGAACCACTCTACTTGACGCTACGGTAAGTGCAGATGGAATAGCTACGATTAATCTCTCTAAGGAGTTTAAAGCTAACTTTGGGGGAGGCTCTACCGAGGAACAAATGACCATATATAGTATCGTAAACAGCTTAACGACCCTTCCTAATATCCGGAGTGTCCAGTTTCTTCTGGAGGGTGCAAAACACGCTGGCATTCTCGGTCATTTGGATACCCACGATCCAATTAAACGCGATGAGAGCTTAATTATCAAATCCTAGCTAATCCATAGTAGATTCCTTTGCTTTGTCTCTTTATTCAATAGACACACTAACTATCTTATGTCTGATAGCTTTATTTTACTTCTCTAAGACAAAACTTATACTTTAATTATGGAATATATTACAAAAGTGGTTGAGATTTAAATCTCAACCACTTTTTCATTATCTTTTTACTTCCGAGGAATAAATAAGCTTTGAAAAAGATCAATGGCATAATTATCCGTTAGACCTGAAATGTAGTCTACAACCGCTGTAATTTTATCACCACCAGCCCAAACCAAAAAGTTCTGAGGAAGTTTTGAAAAGTTCTGACTGTAATAATGATAAAGTGCTTGCACTATGTACTGACCTTTCTCCCTTTCTTCCCGCAAATTCAAACTGGTGTAGACCCTTGCAAACATAAATTGTCTAAACTCATTCATTGCAGCACTGATCTCAACAGACTGTTTAATTTGATTTTGTCCATTAGACGCTTCTATCATATCCACCACCATTGTGGTAATCATGTCACTTGGTTTCACCCCCAGCATTCTCTTAACATTTGGGGGCAAGTCACTTTCAGTCAGCAAGCCCGCCCTTAAAGCATCATCATAATCATGACACAGATAAGCAATCCTATCTCCCGTTTTAACGATCTGACCTTCCAAGGTCTTCGGAATACCTTCACCAGTGTGATTTAAGATTCCGTCCAGAACACAATCGGTAAGATTTAAACCCAGACCATCCTTAGCCAGTACCTTGAGGATACGAATGGATTGTTCATTGTGCTCAAAATGGCCAATAATACGTCTTAGAGCCTCTTCCCCAACATGACCAAAGGGAGTATGCCCGACATCATGCCCTAAAGCTATGGCTTCAATAAGATCTTCGTTCAACTGAAGCCCTCGGCCAATAGTGCGACATATTTGGGATACTTCTAAACTATGAGTCATTCTAGTCCGATAGTGATCCCCTGAAGGAGCAATGTACACCTGGGTTTTATGTTTAAGACGACGAAATGGTTTGCTATGCAAAATCCGATCTCGATCCCGTTGAAATTTCGTGCGAATCGGGCACTCTTCTTCCAGACCCTGGCGTTTAGCATCTTTGCTTTTTGCTGCATAGGGTGAGAGTCGCGTTTCCTCATCTTTTTCTGAGCGTTGACGAATGTTCATGATCCCGCTCATCTAAATCCCCCCTTGTCTTAAAAACTGTTCCCTAAACAGATCTCTTTTCATTTTAGCATAATGACCGGATAAATACCTGCATACTTAGGGAAGAGCAGAAATGGCTGGCCAGAGCCTGTGCCGGCTTCTTAACATTCAGATTACTTAACAAGTCCCAAGAATTAGACACTGTCCCTAGATTTTTTGTTTGGTAAAATAATCCTAGAAGGAATCTCAAAGATAAATGTCGAATATCTAAACAATCTGTTGTATGTATCATAATTTACTCTTTATTTGAAGAAAGAAGGAAAATAATTGAATTTAAGTATAAAAACTAAACTAGTCATAATCATTGTTGCTTTAGTGTTTGTAGCAACAACAGTAATAACGGTATTTTCGATTAGAACACTTCATAGTGGAATGATGACAATGGCCCAAGAAAAATTGCACTCCGATCTTGCTCTCAGTAATTCGATTATCGATAAATCATTTCCGGGAGATTGGTCGATCCAAGATAACAAACTTTATAAAGGTGATAGGGTCATAAATGACAGTACGATTGTTGACCAAATTGGTGAACTTTCTAATGATAATGTGACAATTTTCCAGGGAAATACTCGTATCGCTACAAACGTTAAAAAAGAAGATGGTACACGGGCTGTCGGTACAACGGTGTCATCCGAAGTTGAAGAGATCACCCTTAAAGAGGGTAAAACCTACAAGGGAGAAGCAGTTGTAGTTGGGGTGAAAAACCAAACCATCTATGAACCTATAATTGATAAGCAAGGTAAAGTTATAGGTATGACGTTTATTGGAGTGCCAATTTCACTGATTGAAACTTTAGTGTCTGGGCTTAGTAATAAAATCGTTATCTTTATAGTCATTGAACTATTGATATCAGCCTTGGTCATTTGGGTAATAGTATCACGTACTTTAAGACGCCTCCATCATATTGTGAATTCTGCCGATAAGATCGCCCAGGGTGATCTATCTATTGAAGCACTTAATTCTAACTATAAAGATGAATTTGGACAATTAAGCAGTTCATTCAATACTATGGCTGATAATCTAAGGGATTTAGTCCAACATGTTGCTAGGGCATCAGAGCAGGTTGCTGATTCATCTCGCGAAATGTTAACCATCACCGAGCAAAGTGCAGAGGCCTCCGCTCAAATAGCTGGATCAATTGAGAAAGTGGCAGTTGGCTCTGCTGACCAGGTTAATTCAATAGCAGATACTGTCCAGGCTATTGAACAATTATCTGCCAGCACTCAGCAGGTTGCCGCTACGAGCAATGAGATAGCTTTATTGACAGCTAAAACGACTCAAACCACTAATCTGGGCCAAGATGCTATTAATTTAGTGGTTGTCCGGATGGATAGTATCAATCAAAAAACAGAGCAGGTTCAACAGACTGTTCAGAAGTTGTCGGAAAGCTCGGAGCAGATCAACGAAATTATTACAGTTATCACTGGAATAAGTGAACAAACAAATCTTCTGGCTCTTAATGCAGCAATTGAAGCAGCACGAGCCGGAGAACAAGGACGAGGATTTGCTGTAGTTGCTGATGAAGTTAGAAAACTAGCTGAACAATCTAAGGAAGCTGCTCAAAGGATTGCAATGTTAATTCAAGCGAACGAAAATAATATTAACGAAGCAGTAAGTGCCATGGACGCTGAAACTAAAGATGTTAAAGCCGGTATAGACACTGTAGATGCTGCAGGAAAATTATTTCAAGATATCACCAAGCTGGTTCTTCAAGTCTCTAATCAAGTCCAAGAAATATCCGCTACCACTCAAACAATAGCCAGTGGTACAGAAAAAATAGTCTCTGCCACTCAGAACATTGACCGAATTAGTCAAGATGCCGCAGATCAGACTCAAACTGTATCGGCAGCTGTAGAAGAGCAGACTGCTTCCCTGGAACAAATTAACTTGTCGAGTAAAGAGTTAGTTGCCATGGTTCAGGATTTACAAGAAATTGTTAGTGCTTTTAAACTTTAGGATTACCAAGGGGCAGCTTAATCTCTACGACAGTACCTCTCTCCAACTCGCTCTGCACGGAAACCGAAGCATCCTGGAGTTCGATTAAGTGCTTTGCGATAGCCAGGCCGAGCCCGGTACCTCCGCTGTTTCTTGATTTATCGGTTTTATAAAAACGATCCCAGATATAAGGCAATTCTTCCGCTGCAATTCCATAACCTTGATCGCGAATTATGATCGAAAGGGTCTTAATATCAAATAGGCTTGTTGCAACGGTCACTGTGGTGTTCACCGGCGAATATTTGACAGCATTGTCCAGAAATATTACCAGCAGTTGGCGTAAGCGATCATAATCTCCTTCAAAGGCGGGAATATCTTGTTTAGTAAGATACTCAACTTTAATTCCTTTTCTTCCGGCAATAGTCGCAAAATTTCTCACCACATCTTCAAGAAGATCTGGCATGTACAGCTTTTCTTTATTCATTTTAATTTTGCCGGCTTGAAGACGAGAAAGCTCCAAAAGATCTCCTACCAATCGTTCCAACCCGCGGGTTTCCGAAAGCATCCTTTGGTGGTAACGTTTAATCTCCTGGCTGTTTTCTACCGTTCCATCCACCATGGCTTCAAGGGATCCACGAATGACGGTCAGAGGCGTGCGAAATTCATGAGACACATTGGCCACGAAGTCCCGTCGTAGTTGTTCAAGCCGCTCACTCTTACTAATATCCTGAACTAAGGCAACACTCCCTGTCACCATTCCCGAATTATCGACAATTGGCGAAAGAGTAAACATAAGCTTTTTACCCAACCAATCTTTGAGTACTTGAGAGGTCTTTTTTTCCTCCGTTACTTTAGTAAGCTGGGCCTCAATTTTCAAATCATTGAGGTCTTTTTCTATGTCTTCATTTAAATAGGGATGAGGTCTATTCATAATTTCCGAAAGTGCAGAATTGACACTTATGGGTTTAAGAGTCATGTCAAAGGCTACGATTCCATCTGAAATACTCCCTATGATGTCTTTGAGTTTTCCTTTCTCCTGAAAAAGCTGATTAATCGTATAACCTAACTTACCGGCCAAAAGGTCAAGGGAATTCCCCAATTGACCCAACTCATCTTCGCGATTAACTCCTGTTTTAACTGAATAATTTCCTTGCGTCATTTCTAAGGCTGTTAGGTTCATGGCCTTCAAGGGACGGGTAAAGAGCAAAGAGTAGAAAACACCTAAACCCAGGGCTAGCACAAGCGCCCCCAGAAGACTGACTGCTAAAATTCGAACTGCCTTATTGACTGTTGCAGTAATTCCCGTAACCGGGGAATGGAGAAGTACGGAGCCAATAACTTGATGGTCGGAATCAATAATCGGTACGCCTACTGTCAGAGTTGCTTCATCGTAGACACTGCTAAAATTTTCACTGACCGATTCTTGGCCACTTAAAACCCCCTCAATAACTTTTTCAGCCTCCTGGGGGAGAGGCTCTGAGTTAAAAGGCTGCCCTTGCCTCATACCCATACCCCTTCCTGTACCCGGGCCTGTGCCTTGGCCTGCACCAGCTCCTCTACCTTTGCCAAAACCCATTCCGGACATCAAAGAGAGGTTCCCCTGCTTGTCAGTAATCCACACCTTTGCCTCAGTCATCCTATCCAGGAAGCGCATAGATCCAGCGAAGCCCCCAAACTGACCACTGCTTTGGGAGTTCTCGGCAATCACCTCCGCTATACTTCGGGCACGGTCCAGCATAGTTTGTTCTCGGCTGCTGAAGGTATACTGCCTGAACATTTGAATAAATAATCCCCCTATGACTAACATAGAAATGAGCACTATTCCAACAAAACCAGCCGTTAATTTTAACGCAATACTTTTCTTAAACATGCTTCACCTCAAATTTATACCCTACTCCCCAAATGGTCTTTATCTCCCAGCCAAAGGTTTGAGAAGAAGCTATTTTTGATCTTAACCGCTTAAGATGAGTGTCCACTGTACGAGCATCTCCAAAATACTCATACCCCCACACACTGTTTAAAAGGTTATCTCTTGAGAAAACTTTTCCCGGATTTGATGCCAGGATCCATAGTATTTCCAGTTCCTTTTTTGTAAGGCTGACGGGTCGCCCTTCGATTATTACTTCATAATCCGAAATGTTAATTTCCAAGCCGGGATAATGGATAATGTCTTTGCTTTGCCCCTCTGAAATATCAAGGCGCCTTAATACTGCACGAATGCGCGCCATGACCTCCGCTGGACTAAAAGGCTTTACAATGTAGTCGTCTGCTCCAATATCAAGGCCCATAATGCGATCGCCATCTTCGCCTTTGGCGGTAATCATGATAATCGGCACATTAGAACTCTGACGAATTTCCCGACAAACCGCAAACCCATCCTTCTTGGGCATTAAGACATCAAGTAATACGAGTAGGGGTCTATATTCCCCAAGCTTCGCTATAGCCTCTTCCCCATCATGGGCAATAATTGGAAGAAAACCTTCTTTAGTGACATAGGTACTTAGTATTTCTAGAATGCCCTCACTATCATCGGCAATCAATATGTATTTGTTCATAAGCCATCCCCCCTCTTTTAAGTCTATCACTTATAAAAATAGTGTTTGTGTCATAAATGTGACATTTAAAAATGTAGGAAGTCGTTTTATCACTTATGGATCAATTACTTTATTGAATACTATTACTCTTTAGGTCATACTCCTTCTTGTTTTTCAGTTGTCCTCTCCTCACAACAGTACCCCAAAATTATAGCCATAATCTCGTCTATTCCCTGAGAGATTATGGCCACGGTTATTCTTTACCCAAGCAAAAATCACACTTTATGGAGTTGTCGTTCTAACCGTTTAAATCCTATGTACATACTAATTCGCCAGGGCAGAATCATACTAAAGGCTAAGACGAAGAAAATTCCGGTCATTTGAGCAGGATCGATTTGAATGGCTTCAGCAAGGATAATCTTCCCGATCATTCGCAAAGCGACTAGACTTATCAGGGCTACTAAAAAAAACTTTGATCTTCGGAGATAGATTTGGTTGTCCCTTATTTCAAATTTAGATGTTTTTATTAAGATGACAGAAAAAAGCATGCCCATCATAACTGAACTTATCAGCTCTAGTAGGGTTGGTCTAAACATTGGCAAAATAAACATACTCCCACCAGTAGCCATGAAAAATGGAGGTAAAATAATCATTTTTGCCACTGCTGGTTTTTTTGTGTTTTTCACTCGTACCAAATTGACTACAACAACCATTAACAAGGACACGACAATTGATGCAACCACTAGGAATTGTTTTGTCAACATAATTAACCTTTCTATCTCGCGATTACGCCTATTCCAGTTTACACACATTATAATATAACTCTTTGCCTTAATAATAAAGCAAAGAGTTAATATTAGCAGACATAAAGAGCTATCCGACTCTTAATGTGGCTACTTATTATTCAGTTTTTCTATAGAGCTTCTAGGAGATATCTTTCGCGGAAAATTTCCGTATCGCTAAGGTCACAAATCCAAGCATGTAAATGGCAATATATAAGAACATCCAAATACTTGCCGGTTTACCGCTGCCGGATAAACTGGCACCGGCCATGGCACCAGCTGCCAGCTCAGAATTTGGAACCATTATGCGTTCCATCGTACTATAAATCGTTTGGAAAGGTGAGACTAAGCTAATAAAAATTCCGGTACCAATGACCGAGTTATTATTTACATACTGCCCGATCATTTCGACCATTCCACCAACATTCCCCAAAATGTAAATGAAAATCATTAAGATTCCATTGGGCACTGCCTTAAAAGTCACAGATCCAAAGATTGTTACACAAAGAACTGCAACAGGCAGCAAAAGGTATAGCAACCATCCCGAAAGGATTTGCGAGAAGGTGAGACTTGTTATCGTACTCAGGCCAAATAAAGCTCCAATAACCAGAATTGAGGTGAATAGCAGGGTTGCGTAGGTACAGGCTAATAGAACTAATCCTCCAAGTTTGCCAAGAATAAACTGATAGCGGTGAATCGGACGAGTAAGAATCCCTTGAATCAGACCAGACTCTAGTTCTGAGGCAATGGCACCGGAGCCAAGCATAATCGTGAGCAAAGCTATTAACATAGCAGAAAATTGAAAGCCCATTTTCGTAACCATTTGAATCGCAAAAGGTCTAAACTGATTTCCCATTCCATGGGTCACTGACGTGTTAGGAAAATAATTAAGCATTACTGTCCAAAATACCAAGTACAAAAAAGTGACAATACCCATTATGATAAAGGTTCTTTTACGAATTGCTTCATTAAGCGTGGTAATTAAGATTGCTGCGATGATAATCCCTCCTCACCGACAAGCTGCATAAACACAGTCTCAAGGGTCTCTCGGTGGGGCGTCAACTCATAAAGTGTCACACCATTAGAGATAAGCTTAGCTGCCAGGGCAGGAATCTCTTCGTAATCCTTTAAAGTGGCTGTTAAACTTCCATCTGCTAATATCTGCAAGGACTGGTATTGGTTATGCATCGTAACCAATAAATCTTCAGTCATACCCTTAGCTCTGATGGTTAAGGAGATTTTATTCATCAGTAACTCGTCCATCCGGGCGGATTTAACAACTGTACCTTTATGAATAAAGGTAACACTGTCACAAACAGCTTCCACTTCACTTAACAGATGACTGTTTAGAAAGATAGTTGTCCCTTCCTTTTTCAAAGCAACAATGATGTCTCGCACATCCTTCCGACCAATGGGGTCCAAAGCAGATGTCGGCTCATCGAGAAAGATCAGTTGGGGATTAGGCAGCAACGCACAGGCCAACCCTATACGCTGCTGCATGCCTTTACTATAGGCACCCACTTTGTATTTTTCTTGCCCTTCAAGACCTACTAACTTTAAAACCCTGGTAATTTGATCCTTCTTGTTTTTCAATTTAATTAATTGGGCATGGAAATTCAACAGATCTAATCCAGTCATCCAATCTTGATAGCGGAAAAGTTCAGGCAGGTAGCCCATTCTTTCTCGCGCGGAAACATCACCCAGGGGTTTACCCAGGACAGTGCCGCTTCCGGAGGTGGGGAATACAAGCCCGGTTAACATCTTAATACAGGTACTCTTCCCCGCGCCGTTGCGGCCAAGAAAGCCATAGACTTGCCCAGCTTCTACTGCAAGGTTGATTTGCTCACAGGCTGTTTTATTGCCATACTTTTTAGTCAGAGCATGGGTTTCGATGATCATTAACGAACACTCCTAGCGATTTCTGCCAGCTCTGCATCCGTCTTATTGCCAATTAAGCCATATAAATTGCCATCCTTAGTCCAGATTAGTACAGAAGCGTTATCCATATTGGACATTTCCTCCATAGCCATGGTATGAGCTTCTTTCAGAGCAGCAAATTTTTCTTCCCCATATTTGCTAATCATTGTTTCGCTCATTTCATCCATTAAAGCTTCATGTGACCTACCATTTAAGCCTTCCAGTGAAGTATTATGTGATCCTGTGACTGTCATATCTTGAGGAATAGTTTCCGTAAGTCCTTTTAAATCAGACAAAGTGTAGATGTAGCCTTTTTTTCCACCTAAATCCACTTCTCTACCGAAGCCTACTAGGACCGGAAGATAGATATCAGAACTATCTTCCTCGATTTCAGCAAGCTGTTGGCGAAGATTCGTAGGGATTAAGGGCAAATTCAACATGACATCTCGCAATTCTTCTTTGGCAGCTTGCGGGGCATCTAAATAGGACTTTTGGGTGGCTAAGAATAGGACATCCTCATATTTTGCAAAGGCTGCAGCAGAAGATACCATAGACATTTCTACACCGTTTAAACCGCTGGAAAGTTGTTTCGGACTATGCAGCAATTTCAACAGTTCGTTGCTGGCATCCACATCTAAGGTAAACTTCATTTCCCGGGAATTCAGCGCAGATATTTCAGGGGTTTGAGATGCTAGTTCAGAAGGCAAACGAAGTTTGAAAGCATCAAACTCTCCAGCTGAGTTCAGTCTTGTCAGTTTATGTTTCGGTTGTGAAATAAGGTTAAGCAGAGATTTGTGTTCAAATTCTTTTCCCTTGAAGTCTTCTTTCAGATTAGAAATTGCTTGCATTCCTTCCTGCAAGTCCGCCATGGTAATTTCAATGGTTTTCACATCGTTTACGCGGAAAATTGACAGAGCATCCAGGGCTAAAGTTTTTACCGGATTTACAAACGTAATGAGTCCTGCCACCAGCGCCAGAGAGGCAAAGGTAAAGATTTTTCGTTTCATGTTATCAAGTCCCTTCACAAATTTTCGGTACTCCTACTTTAAATCAAATTTGTGTCCTCAGTGTGCCCTCGGAGTATTAATTTCTAAACGGCAGCCTAACCACAAAAGACGTCCCTTGATCTAATTCACTCTCAACAATTACCTCTCCGGCATAGATATCCACTATTTTCTTAACAATAGCTAAGCCCAGTCCGCTTCCTTCTTTGGAATGTGACTTGTCCCCCTGAAAAAATTTTTCAAAAATCCGAGCTTGATCGCTCTGGGCAATCCCGATCCCTTGATCCTTAATCTCAACCACCACATTGTTGGGAGTCCTCTTCGCTTGGATATAGATAGTTCCAGATTTAACAGAAAATTTGATGGCATTCTCCAATAAGTTTAACCAAATTTGTTGAATCAAAGCTTCGTCACCCGTGTAAGCTATTTCAGCGAGATCAATATTGAGTTCTAAGTTTTTCTCAGACCATTTTTCCTCTAAAAGAACAATCGTCTTTCGAATCTGCTCATCTAAGGAAAAGGGTTTCCTATTCTCTGGGATGAATTGATGGTCTAATTTAGAAAGCCGCAACATGTTTGAACTCAAATGGCTTAATCTCTTGGCCTCTTCGATAATAATGCTAGTGTAAGATCGAAAATCCTCTTTCGACAAATCCTTATCCTGAAGCATTTCTGCGAAGCCTTGGATAGAGGCAATGGGGGTTTTCAACTCATGAGATACGCTGCTAATAAAATCTTTGCGGAGATATACCATATTCCCGAGTTCCGCCGTCATCAAATTAAAATTTCGGGCCAGAACCCCTATTTCATCATTGCCCTCATAGTCCATCTTTACAGAAAAATTGCCCTTTGCAACCTCTTTGGCAGAATTACTAATACGAATAATTGGCTCAGAAATTTTGCGCATAGCCAAATATAATAGAGACCCTCCTAAGGCTAAACATAAGAGCAGTGTTACTAGCATAAAACTCCCAAAAACTGCATGAGCTTCTCGAATACTCAAGTCACCATGGTAGAGAAAGAAGAACAGAATCGTCATCATGGTAAACGAAAGGAAACAGGAAAAAAATAAGATTCCAATGGCCATTAATGTTCCTTTAGCGCGGATTGAATGTGTTAAATCTTTAATCATAGTTCTTCTCCGCCTTATAACCCAGCCCGCGAATCGTGATGATCTTAAACTCCGGCCTGTCATCAAACTTCTTGCGCAGCTTTTTTATGTGGCTGTCCACCGTTCGTTCATCTATATCTGTATCCAGCCCCCAGATTTCAGACATTAGCTGCTGCCTTGTAAAAATTTGCTTAGGATAGCTTAACAATTTAAAGAGTAATAGAAACTCTTTTTTGGGTAATTCAATCTGAAGGTCTGGGCCAGTAATGCTCAAATTGTCATAATCCAGTAGGATTTCACCGATAACAATTTTATGTTCATTGGTAATTTTAGCCCGTCTTAGCAGAGCTGCTACTCTTAAAGTCAGCTCGTTCATATCAATTGGCTTAACCATATAATCGTCTGTACCTAATCTGAAGCCTTTCTCTTTATCCTCATAATCCTCTCTGGCAGTCACAATTAAAATTGGCAGGGTGTACTTTGCATCTCTAAGGCTTTCAATGAGTTCAAATCCATCCATATAGGGCATCATGATGTCACAGATAATTAAATCAATATGTTCGTTTTCAAAAATTTCAAGAGCCTTTTGACCGTTTTCGGCTTGCAAAACTCGATAACCGGCTTGTTCCAGCCGAGTTTTCATTAACATTAATAAGTTCTTATTATCCTCAACTACCAATATTTGAAACATGATAAACCTTCTTTCCAAAGCCTACTAAAAAGAAAGGGTATACCCTTTATTCCCAGAACATTATTCATTGTTTAAAACCTTTAAAATTTATGTCTCTTAAAGAGTATAACTTCATATTGTGACTTAAATGTGCCCAAAACATAAGAATCAGCGGTTAGAGTTATTGTACCAATAGTAAATAAAGCAAGGATATTGCCT
The DNA here is from genome assembly GCF_000231385.2 of Desulfosporosinus meridiei DSM 13257. NCBI lineage: Bacteria > Bacillati > Bacillota > Clostridia > Eubacteriales > Desulfitobacteriaceae > Desulfosporosinus > Desulfosporosinus meridiei. Next base: position 4,128,305 of record NC_018515.1, read on the forward strand.
GTTAAACTAAAGACAATACCCTCACTATTTTGCACCTAAACCCTAAAGCTTGGTGTATAAGACTTTAAAACATTCTAGAAACGACACATGTGGTGCTTTGCACGTAAATCTGATTACGGTATAAAGCCACACCTGTGTCGTTTTTTTGTTGTCTAAAAGGTTGCGCTAATATTTTTATTATATAGAAAGAAGGTATTTTTAAGTGCCAACGACAAAATTTCAGAAGGTGGTTTTTGCTTTTCTGTCCGTGGTAATAACGGTACATTTATTCGTGTTTTATAATCTTGTCCTTGAGATGGGAGGTATGTCGAACCAAGTGTTTATGGCATCTCGCAAAGTAGTACCCATTGGGTGAGGTATCACCTTAACTATTAAAAAGCCAGACGGTGATCAATTGAGTCAACTATTTACGCGAAAGATTACTCGCATACTTTACTTAGAGTCATGCCCAGACTATTTGTTAAACTGTCTTTGGAATATTGCAGCAGACTCTCCTTCAAGCAAGTCATTGACATCCTTAATATCGAGACGGTCAAGGAGTTCTCGAATATATGGGTTGTGTAAAGGGGTGCGGGCATCTGCTAACAGTCCATAGGTATTGACATGGAGGGTTCCTAATTCAGATTTGAGGAGGGCTTTTGGACCGCCGACACAGCCACCAACACAGCCCATTCCCTCATAAAAATTCGCCTTAATGTCTCCCTGATTAATGGAACGAAGGATCTCTTTACACTCCTGAATTCCCTCAGCTTGAACTGCCTTAATCCGGATAAGTTTATCTGGTCTAAGCTGGTCAAGGGTATCTGAAATAGCTTTCGATACCCCTCCTGTGCGGGCATAAATACGTCCGGCAGAGGAAGAATGTCCACTAGTGATATCCTCCATATCTTCAGGATTAACTCCCGTCGCTTCAAAGATCTGCTTAACTTCCTCAAAGGTTAATACTGCATCAATGGCATCTTGAATATCTGCTTCTTTGGCCTCAGCTTTTTTTGCTATACAAGGACCAATAAAAACCACTTTTGCTTCGGGATGAAGTCGTTTAATTCCCCGGCCGCAAGCAACCATTGGGGATACGGAAGGTTGGATATGGGGAATTAATTGATTATAAACCCGCTTAACCATACCCACCCAGATAGGGCAGCAACAACTGGTCAAGACAAAATCCTCTTCAGAATTAACTGCTCGATCAAATTCAAGAGCTTCTTTCAGGCTTAGGATATCTGCAAAAAGCGCAACTTCTACCATACCGTAAAAACCAAGCTGTTTGAAAGCAGCTCTGAGTTGACCCATAGTAACCCGATCTCCAAACTGCCCAATAATGGCAGGGGCCACAATTGCATAGACAGCGACCTCTTTTTTTCTCAGTAAATCTATTAAAGGAATAAATTCCTTCTTATCAATTAAGTTATTGAGTGAACACGTATCAATGCAATGCCCGCAGTGAATACAGCTGCGATCTTGGATTACGACTTTTCCTTCCATATCCCGGACTATGGCATTAAAGATACAGGACGTTTCACAGTTATGTTTTTCACTCGTACATTCCCCTTTACAATCATTAATCTGAAACACTACTTTGTTCTGCTCACCATTCCCCAAGGCATAATAAACATATTTTTTCGTGGCTTCATTTCCGCTTGCTTCAATTTCTCGGATCTCTTGCTCCAGCTTATCATTGTAGGAAGCTTTAACTAAGCGTTTAAAAATTTCGTCATAGGTAGTCACTATAACCCCTCCATGTCAAAAACATTGTTTACAAAGTGCGGGCCAAACTTATTTATACTAGCCTACACACCTTCCGGATGTTTATACTAGTTCGGAAACTTTCGGAATGAGGTCATTATGAACTTATTGTCCGATGATTTGGGAGGGTCACAGCCCAGAACACTGAAGTGTCTGACGGATACTTGCTTTAAGAATCTGAGGACGACATGAAGATTGGATTTAAAAAACTACTGAGACAGAGCAACGGAATTTACAATTAACATCCATTATCTAAAGTTTAGGAGGGCTGCCCATGCCCGGCAGTCCTCCTAAACTTTAGTATCTTAATAACCAATCGCTGTGAGTATCTGTTCTGGTAAAGCGTCAAAACTAGAACATCGTTGTCAACCCTATTAACCAAAAGCCAGTCGGGAGTGATATGACATTCCCTATGCCCGGTCCAAACACCTAATAACCTCCGCTATCAGTTCTTCAAAACTTGAATAGCGTTTTGCGCTTGGGTCACGGCTTATTTTATTAGCCTCTAGGGCAGCTTCCTTACGTCGAAGTTCTCGTTCTAAAGCCTAAATCTCACGCTCTTTCTCACAATTATTATTTCCGCAAAATCTTATCCAGCGCTTTTCCCTTTGCTAACTCATCGATCAGCTTATCCAAATAGCGAATTTCCTGCATAGTTGGTTCTTCGATGTCTTCCACTCGGACACCGCAGACCACACCTTTGATCAAAGCCCGTGAAGGATTTAGTTGGGGGGCTTCCTCAAAGAAGGTCTCAAAGTCTGTCTTTTTTTCAAGTTGCGCTTCTAACTCGTCCTGGCTATATCCTGTCAACCAACGGATGATTTCATCGACTTCTGTTTTCGTCCGTCCTTTTTTCTCCGCCTTCGTAACATAATGGGGATAAACACTTGCGACACTCATTGTATAGATATTATGTTTGGGCATAATACATCCTCGCTTCTATGGTTTTGTTTATATTATATCGAAAAATAGTCAGGCTCAACCGAGCCTTGAAAACATTAGGGAAATCAACCTACATTTCTATCAAATTTGTTCCGGAATGCAAAAATAGCGCGATGATAGTAAGCTTTAAAGCTATTTCTATTCTGCTTTTTGTTTTATTTACTACCCCTTGTTTCTAACAGCTACCTGAGCGGCAGCTATCAAAATAGACCTATCATCATAGAACACTTTTGCCTATCTAATATATTCATTACTAATCAATATATCGGATATCACTTCTGTTGGAATGATAAATTCCTGTATCCCCATATATCCAGGCCCAACCTCATATTCATCAAATGAAATCACTAATTTGCCTTCTGTATTAATGAAAAAATTTTGGCTTGCTGATATTTTATCAAACACTTCAATATACGTTTCCTTATCGTCAACCCAGTAAATTTTTCCTTCATCGGCCTTCATCTGTTCTCTCATTTGTGCCTTTATATTCTCACTAATAACTTCGACATAACTATTATCTTTGAACAAGCTTGGCAGGGTTATTAAGACCTCGTTTTCTTTGTCTATAGTATCATATTTAAGCTTTTCTACCCCAGAGGCTTTGGTAATTACAGTATAGCGCCCTATTGACAATATCCTGTCTGTGTCAGTCTTCACCATATACCCACTGTTAACTCCTAAATTGCCGCCACCTTTTTTCTGTATGTCTTCCATTTCAGCTTTAAACTCTTCGTATAACTTTTTGTTTTCATTAACATATTTCTCATTCAAGCTGTTTTCAAGGGCTTTATTTTCCAGACCTTGTATCGAAGGCACTTTAATATCCACATTGAATTTATCCCCATTCACAGTATATTCTCTGAAGGTTAGCACCTTTACTATACTACCTATAACCGGTACTTTTGATAGTGTAGACGCAAAGACTTGGCTGCTGTTAATCCCGACCATAAGCAAGGCTACACAGGCAGCGATTGAAGCTACTACTACACTTATTTTTTTAACAGTTATTTTTCTTTTCATTTTAGATTCTCCCTTATCTTTTAAAGCCTTGCTTACTAAATAGTCCAATTCTCCTGGAATGGGTGTCTCTAGATATTCTTTTTTAAGATGCTGCAAGTTTCTACGTTCCATTCTAGACCTCCTCACAATCACTTAACTTTATGCGCAACTTTTCAAGAGACTTGTATAAGCGGGTTTTTACTGTATTAACATTTTCACTAAGAACTTCAGCAATTTCCTCAATTTTTAAGTCTTCAAAATACCTTAATATCACTACTGTACGGTATTTGTCAGGTAAATTATCTAATGCTTTTTGCAAGTCAAAATCCCCATAATCATCAGCTTTTCCGAAGTCCAAGCTAGTCAAGACTTCTTCGTCTACAAAATCAATCTTCCTTCGTTTCCGCAAAAAGTCCAGTGAAGTATTAACCACTATTCTGTAAAACCAAGTCTTTATGTAATTAGGATTTTCTATTAAATTCTTAGATGAAATTGCTTTATATATTGATTCCTGCATAATGTCTAAAGCATCATCAACGTTCTTAACATAACTAAATGCCAATCTATAATGATTTTCTTTGTATTTAACAGCATGCTCTGTTATTTGTTCTTCTAAAGAGTTTATTTTTATTAAGGCCAAGCTATACCCTCACTTCTGTTTTAGATGCTTATCTTAACCACCTTATATTTTATAGACGTCTGTAAGTAATAAAAAGTTTTTTAATTTCAAAATTAATCCGCTTCATTAAAATATGGACACAGTCTTTTTTAAAGACTTCCCCACTAATCAATAACCACCAATCGATTGGAAGGAACTTCTTTTGATATTTACTTATATAAGATTTAATATATAATATAAAGTGAGGGTTTCTTTGGGGGAATCTCACCTTAATTAAATAGTTTTATTATAAGCGGCTATCTTAGATGCGATTGTCGCTCAATTTTATTTGAAACTGAAAGGATAGGAAAATGAACAGGGCAATTGATATTACATTTAAGGATCGCGATCGAATACTTAAGCTTATTGAAAAAGAAAAAGAATTCGGCACGGAAAAAAATAAAGGCTATTTAAAAGACCTTGAACAAGAACTAAAGCGAGCAAATATTGTATCCTCAGAGGATATACCACCTAACTCCATAACAATGAACTCTAAAATTATCTTGAAGGATTTAGATCTAGGGGAAGAAACAACATATACCTTAGTATATCCTGGAGAAGCAGATTTGTCAGAAAACAAAATTTCTGTACTTGCACCTATAGGAACAGCTATACTAGGATTCAGAGAGGGAGATGAAATTGACTGGAAGGTTCCGGCGGGAATCGTTAAACTAGAAGTCAAAAAAATAATTTACCAACCTGAGGCAGCTGGCAACTACGAGTTGTAAAATACGATTCTATTCATAAAAATCATACAAATTTGATACCCCTAAAAAGTAAGGTACCGTCTGTTAATTGCTTAACGACAGTACCTTATTTTTACATAGGTAAGGTTTAAAGCCTTGCCGTACAAGGCTTCAAACCGATCTATTTTTTGTTTTAATTATTGCTACTTGTTTCTCACCGCCGCCTGAGCTGCTGCTAACAAAATAGTACAATCTCATTTTTTCACATTATGGAACACTTCTTACAGCTATTGATATATAAGGGGTTATATATCAATAGCTGTAATGAACAAATGGGAATAGGATTTGATTTCTTCCTTTCAAGCTATATTCCATTCAGCTTTTAAGATGATTTTACTCCTCGGGTACTCCGTACCCCTCAGGTGCAGGAATACCCTTTTCGGCAGCCCGGCTAACTTCTTCCCACTCCTTCCAGGCAACTATTCGTTCCTTAAACGTATCTATAGCTACATCGTAGACCATACTGCCAAGAATAAGCCTTAGAGGAGGATTATCACTATCCACTAATTTCATAAGCGCTTCTGCAGCTAGGTAAGGATCGCTATCCACCGAATCCTCTGAATACTGACGAGCCAGTTCCTCACGAAGGCTTCCGTAAGATTCTAGGGGATTGCTGTAATTCATCGTGGTGTACAAGTTTGTCCAGTACCCACCAGGCTCTACCATGGTGAGCTTTATCCCGAAATGAGCTGCTTCCTTAGCCAGAGCTTCGCTCATGCCTTCCAGAGCAAATTTACTTGCACTGTAAATACCACTCATAGGACCCGAGACAATTGCACCAATACTAGAAATCTGTACGATATGTCCGGAGCCTTGAGAACGTAAATAAGGCATTACTGCCTGACAGACCCAAAGAGCCCCAAAAAAGTTTGTCTCCATCAGATTTCTGATATCAAATTCGCTTAGTTCTTCAATCATGCCCAGGGTCAATATGCCCGCGTTATTAACAACAACATCGAGGCGCCCAAAATGCTCTACTGCTAATTCAACTGTGGAAAAAACAGCTTTTCTATCTGTTATATCCAACTTTAATGGCAATAAAGTATCCTGATACTCTTCCTTTAGCTTTTCCAGTTTGCCGGTAGTTCTCGCGACTGCTACAACCCTATCCCCAGCCTTCAGAGCGGAACGGGTGAATGCATATCCCAGACCCTTACTAGCTCCGGTAATGAACCATACTCTTTTATTTTCATCGCTATGTGTCATAATATCTAATCTCCTTTATTATTTGATTTATTCATTGATGCTAGTTCAAAATTGAAATAGAACATTAAGTGTCCTTCTTTTCTAGCGCATTTTACTCGCCTCCTTTACGAAAAAAATTAAAAGCACAGGCTAACTGCCTGTGCTTTTAAGTAATCGAGAGAAGAAGTCAATAATCAAAGAAGTCCCTTGTTTCACAACGTTATTATTTCAATTATTATCACTCATTTTTAAGAAATAAAAGGATAGAGTTGTCTCTATCCTTAAAAGAATTCATATATTTCACCGCAAGGTTTTCTTAAAAATAGTTAGACCAATCCCGATTACCCTACACACAGGTAGAGGCTTAAGTACTATTTAATTAGTTACTTTAATCGAGATGTAATTCCACACATTCTTAAGCAACCCTCCATTCGTAAAAATTAAATTTACTCTATCATACAAATTAAGCTTTTTCAATACCCTTTTTTTATCTGGAAAAATGGAACTCCACCAGGGGGCGTTCCCTAAAAACAAAGTCTGTCTCTTAATCATAAGAAACAGTACCTTGCTCCGTTTTTAAAAAAAGCACACAAAGTCTTAGTTTATAACTTCCTTCATCAATATTATTTTATTTTTACTTCGATTGGTCTTTGTTGTTAACCGCCGCCTGAGCAGCAGCTAAGCGAGCAATCGGCACCCGGAAGGGTGAACACGAAACATAATCCAATCCAACCATGTGGCAGAATTCAATGGAGTTTGGCTCCCCGCCATGCTCCCCGCAGATACCTAAGCCCAGACTAGGATTAGCACCCCGGCCCAGATTTACTCCGATACCGATGAGTTTGCCTACCCCGTCTCGATCGAGTACGACAAAGGGATCCGTTTTCATCAGTTTCTTGTCCAGATAGACGGGTAAGAACTTTCCTTGTGCGTCATCCCGGGACAGCCCCATGGTCATCTGAGTGAGATCATTCGTTCCAAAGGAGAAGAAGTCCGCAACCTTTCCGATTTCATCTGCCAAGAGAGCTGCACGAGGCACTTCAATCATAGTTCCAACATGATAGCTGATTTGGACATTTTGTTCTTGCATAACTTCAGCGGCAGTGTCATCCACTAACTTCCGCATCATAATAAACTCTTCTTTGCCCATAACAAGGGGGATCATGACTTCAGGATGAATTTCATATCCTTCTTTAACCAGCCGGGCACTGGCTTGAAAAATCGCTCGGGCTTGCATAACCGTGATTTCCGGGAAGGAAACCCCTAGGCGACAGCCACGATGACCAAGCATGGGATTTAATTCAGACAAAGCCCGAACATTGCGCAGCAAGGACTCTTTTTCCTGTAAGGTGCCCGAGTCATCCTTGCTCATTCTCAGCTTAGTAATCTCGACAACTAACTCTTCCGAATGGGGCAGGAACTCGTGAAGGGGGGGATCAAGCAAACGTATGGTGACTGGGAATCCCTGCATAGCCTTAAGAATTCCATAGAAATCCTCTTCCTGCATCGGCAAGAGCTTGGCCAGAGCCTCTTCCCGCTCTTCTAAGGATTGGGCCAAAATCATATCTTGCACAATGGGAATCCGCTCAGGATCCATAAACATATGTTCAGTCCTAGTTAACCCAATTCCCACCGCTCCATAATCTCGAGCGTTGGTAGCTTCCGTGGGACTATCGGCATTGGCCATAACTCGCAGTCTGGAAATCTCATCAGCCCAGCTTAAGAATTCTTTAAATCCTTCACTCAGCTCAGGATCCACCATGGATACTTCGCCCTTGATGACTCGTCCGGTAGCTCCATCAATAGACATAATAGTCCCTTGTGGGTAATCAACCCCATCAATAGACACTACACCTTGAGTATAATCTATTTTCAAGGCATCACAGCCGCAAACAGCCGGTTTACCCATATGACGAGACACAACCGCAGCATGACTTGTCATACCTCCGCGACTGGTTAGTATTCCCTGGGCAGCCAAAATACCGCGAATATCATCGGGAGTAGTTTCAGTCCGAACCAAGATTACCTTCTCGCCAAGATTCCCTAAGCGTTCTGCTTCCTCTGCACTCAAAACGATTCTTCCCGAAGCAGCCCCGGGTGAAGCCGGAAGTCCTTTAGCCAGTACATGCAGCTTAACTCCGGTATCCATACGACGATGCAATAAATGTTCCAATTGATCCGGCTCAATTCTCATAACAGCTTCTTCTTTAGTGATAACACCTTCATGGAACAATTCTACTGCCACACGAATAGCTGCTGAGGCAGTTCGTTTGCCATTACGGGTTTGCAGCATGTACAGTTTGCCCCGCTCGATTGTGAACTCAATATCCTGCATATCTCGATAGTGAGCTTCCAGCTTTTTGGAGAAACTCAAGAACTGCTGATAGATCTCCGGGTTTTCCTGAGCCAAGGTGGCGATAGGGTTTGGGGTTCGTATCCCGGCTACCACGTCTTCCCCTTGGGCATTCATTAAATATTCTCCATAGAGCGCACTTTCCCCCGTTGATGGGTTACGGGTAAAGGCCACTCCAGTTCCTGAATCTGAGCCCATATTTCCAAAGACCATGGATTGAACATTGACAGCTGTTCCAATCTCATGGGGGATATTGTTAATTTTACGATAGACATTGGCCCGATCATTATTCCACGAACGGAAAACGGCTAAGACAGCTTGCTGCAGCTGATTTCTTGGCTCCATCGGAAAGGGGCTGCCGGTTTTACGTTCAATCTTTTTCTTATATTCACTGACCATCCATTTGAGACTCTCCGTGGACAGTTCAGAGTCATAACGAACTCCTTGTTTCTCTTTAGCAGTCTCTAAGATCTGTTCAAAATTATAATGCTCTACTTCTAAAACAACGTCGCCAAACATTTGAATAAAACGGCGATAACAATCCCAGGCGAAACGCTCATTTTGCGTATTAGCAGCTAAAGCTTCTACTGTGTCATCATTAAGTCCTAAATTAAGAACGGTATCCATCATCCCAGGCATGGAAAACTTCGCCCCAGACCTGACAGAAACCAGCAGAGGATTTTTCTTATCTCCAAAAACTTTACCGGAAGCCGCTTCAACTTCTGCTAAAGCCGGCCAAACTTGTTCCCAGATCCCCTCGGGAAACTTCTCACCGTTGCTGTAATACTCGTTGCAGGCCTCTGTTGTAATCGTGAATCCCGGAGGTACCGGCAAGCCAATTTGAGTCATCTCCGCTAAATTAGCTCCTTTTCCGCCCAACAAATCGCGCATAGAAGCCTTACCTTCTTGAAATAAATAAACATACTTCTTATTCATTTCGATCCCCCTTAAATAATATCTCTAATATAATGCTGGCTGTCTCCTCTACCGCTTTTCCGGTAGCATCGATAATCGGACAGCCGATACGTCTCATAATACCTCGGGCATACTCTAACTCTTGCATAATCCGGTCCAGGTTGGCATAATCCGCGGAAGCGCCTAAGCCCAGTGTTTTTAAACGCTCTGTTCGGATTTGGTTAAGTAGTTCCGGTCTCAACGTAAGACCAACTATTTTTCGGGATGGAATACTAAAAAGTTCCTCCGGAGGATCAACTTCAGGAACCAAAGGAATATTCGCAGCTTTGAGTCCTTTATGAGCTAAGTACATACTGAGGGGTGTCTTGGAAGTACGAGAAACACCGATTAGAACTACATCCGCAAATAAAACCCCACGAGGATCTTTGCCGTCATCGTATTTAACTGCAAATTCGATAGCTTCTACTTTTCTAAAATACTGTTCGTCAAGTCGATGGATTATGTTCGGTGTATGGGTTGGATCCATACCGGTTTGACTGGCCAAGGCCCCAATCAGCGGCCCAAGAATATCAACAGTTTTAAGTCCCTTTTCTAAAGCCTTATTCTCTAAATATTCACGAAGGTCTTTAAGTACCAAGGTGTAAACCAAAATAGCTTGCTCAGCCGCGGCCTCTTCCATAATATCTTCTAAATGAGCTTGATCCCTTACATAAGGAACCCTGCGAATTCGAGTCTTAACACCAATAAACTGTGCCGCAGCAGCCCGACTTACAAACTCAGCCGTCTCTCCCAGGGCATCTGAAATAACATAAATAACAGCCGATTGGGTCGTCAAAAATAACACCTCCGAATTATCCAAGTCACTATAACTCTTATCATAAGACCACTAGTCTGGCTTATCTAGTTTCTGCAATTTCTACAAAAAGTTTCGTGACATTAGTTTTTGTAAACCGACCTACAACCTCATAACACTCATTTCCATTCTCATCCACATACCCTTCAACCACCGGCAAACTATCCACCTGATGCTGAACCAGTTTCTTAGCAGCACTCAAGACGGGCTCATCAAGGGTTGTCATGTAGATGTTCGGCATCCGGGTCATAATAACGCCGACGGGAACTTGTTGAAGATCCATTTTTCCCAGGGATGCTTTCATGATATCTTTTCGAGAGACCATTCCCAGCAGGACTCTGTCTGGGCCGACAACCATCAGACTGCCAACATTCTGGGTAAACATCACAACTGTTGCATCATAGATACTGGCGTTTTCCAATACTGTGACCGGCATAGACTTAAATGAGCAGACTCGTAGCTGAAGCATACGCTCCATGATAGGAGAGGGGCCGAGATCTTCACGATAAGAATATCCGACACGCGGCCGTGCCACTAAGACTCCGGACATTGTCAAGACGGTTAAATCAGGGCGGAGCGTAGCTCGCGTCAAATTAAGCATTGACGCAATCTTTTCACCCGTGATGGAACCTGAAGCTTTCACGATCTCCACTATTCGTTGTTGCCGTTCCGTCCATTCCAACCAATTTCACCTCTTATGTATTGCTCTGTCTCAATGTGACATACTATTAAGTTCAATTCGCTCAATTATACCATATAATATTATTCGTTGGGTAGATATTGTTCCATATATGATGAACTTTTTAGAAATAAATTTTAGATCTTTCTAAGAATATGATGTTTACGTTGAGGTAAAAGTTGGGGACAGTTTATAAAATAGGATCACCTAGATTTATCAAAAAACCTTTAGTAATTCCGAAGATTCTCATTGAGTCACCTCGGTAGTAACATGCATCTTAAAAACTAAATTAACAAAAATAGAGGGTCATATAACAACTATTGTTACAGACCCTCTATAGACCCTACCGTTCAATTGTATCTTCTAATTAATTTAAGCCAAAAGGCTTAGCTCACCCAAGCAGCCCAGCATTTCCACACATTGCCCAAGCAAGGCTAAACGTGCCTTCTTCAAATCTTCATCTTCTACCATAATCATGACTGCTTGGAAAAGGGCTTCGATCTGAGGGACAAGTTCCCAGGCCAGATCATAGGCTTCCTCATAGTTGCCTAACTCGATCATCTCATCAAAACCCTGTCTGCGCGAAGATATCCCTTTGGCCAAGGCTATTTCAGTGGCATCTACCAAAGAAGCTTCTTTCAGCTCTGCCAGAGCTTCTTTCTTGCTTAAGTTATAGCAGCGGGTATAGGTTTGAGCGTAAAGAACAAATGCTTCTTCCGTTCGTTTTTTCGAAAGCACTCGAGCTCTTTTTACCGAACGATTAATATTCTCACTGCCTAACGCCAAAACAGCATCCACTGTATCATAGCGAAGGCCTTGCTCTTGAAGCACAAACCGAACCCTCTGCTGGAAGAAATCAAGCAGCAAAGGTAAGATGTCGCCCAGGGGCAATGCTGCCGTCCCCTGCTCTTCAAATAGACTGTAGGATTTCCGAATGAGCTCAGGCAAAGAGAGATCCCAGCCGGAATCTAAAATAACTGCAACAATTCCTTGGGCTTGTCTTCGGAGAGCGTAAGGATCTTGAGACCCGGTAGGTTGAATTCCGATACTGAAAGCTCCAACAATGGCATCAAGTTTATCCGCTATGCTGACCACCCGTCCACAATCTGAAACAGGTGTCGCATCCCCTGCAAAGCGAGGTTGATAGTGCTCCAGTATTCCCCGGCAAACCTCAGGCTTCTCTCCGCTGGCTTGAGCATAATCCGCCCCCATAATCCCTTGCAGCTCCGGGAAATCACTAACCATCAGGGTTACCAGATCTGCCTTGGCTAAATATGCAGTTCGATCAACCTCTGCTTGCTTGCTCTCTCCAAAACTTAGACCTTCCGCCATAAATCCGGATAATCCTCTTAAACGCTCAACCCTTTGCTCAACAGTTCCCAACTTCTCGTGATAGACAATTTTCCCGAGCTTCGGCACTAAGTCAGACAAGGCAACTTTTTGATCTTCCCGATAATAGAAGGCAGCATCTTCTAAGCGAGCCTTCAGAACTTTTTCATTCCCAGCTTTAACTGTGTCTAGAGCGAAATCACTTCCGTTGCGTACAGTGATGAAATAAGGCAAAAGTTTTCCCTCTTCAGTCCGCACAGGGAAATAACGTTGATGCTCCCGCATAGGAGTTGTAATAACCGCTTCCGGCAAATGCATATATTGAGGAGCCACTTCACCCAATAACGCCGTTGGATATTCAACCAGATGAATAACCTCACTCAAGAGTTCTTCATCTTCAGGAACCTTACCTCCGACTTTTTCAGCCAGTTCTTTCAATTGCGCTAAAATCAAAGCCTTACGTTCCTCGGGATCGATAACCACATAGGCTTGACGCAAAACCTCACGATAATCTGAAGGTTGACTAATCTGTACCTCTTCCGTTGCTAAAGTACGATGTCCTCGGGTAACACGCCCTGAGTTGAGACCCACAAACTCAAAGGGAACGATATCGGCACCGTAAAGTGCGACAATCCACCGAATCGGTCTAGCAAAGCGAAAATCAAGATCCCCCCAACGCATTGGCTTTGGAAAATGTAATGAGTTAATCAGGTCAAGGGCCAACTGAGAGAGGAGAGATTTCGTTTCCAGACCAACTTCAGCTTTTCGAGCATATACATAAGGTACCCCATTAACTTCCTGAACAAAAAGGTTTTCGATGGACACACCCTGCCCTCTGGCAAACCCTTGAGCTGCTTTGGTGGGAGCTCCGCCGGCATCATAAGCGGCTTTCACCGCCGGCCCTTTAACTTCCATAGATAAATCCTCTTGGGTATCCGCAAGTTCTAAGACAATTAGCGTCAGACGTCGCGGAGTCGCAAACACTTGGATTTCTTTATAGTTTAAACGGAGTTCCAGAAGACGCTTGCGGGCTTGCTCTTCCAACTGAGTCATTGCCCCCGGTGAGAATTTTGCCGGAATTTCTTCCGTCCCAATTTCAAGTAAAAAATCCTTTGCCATCTTATTTCACCTCTTTCACGGAGTTATTGTTCTTTAATAAAGGGAAACCTAACTTCTCTCTCTGCTCAACATAGGCCTGAGCACAAAGACGTGCTAAGGCCCTTACTCTGGCAATATAGCTGGTACGTTCTGTAACACTAATTGCCCCGCGAGCGTCCAAGAGGTTAAAGGTATGAGAGCATTTTAAAACATAATCATAGGCCGGAAGTACTAAACCCTTCTCTACTACCCGTTTTGCCTCGCGTTCATACATATCAAACCAAGTCTGTAAGGCTTCGATATCCGCTACCTCAAAGTTATAGTGAGAGTAATCAATTTCATTTTGCAGATAAATATCACCATAAGTGACATCCCCCACCCATTCAATGTCATAAACATTATCCTTGTTTTGAATATAGGTTGTTAAGCGCTCTAGTCCATAGGTAATCTCAGCACAAACCGGTTTACAGTCGATCCCTCCGCACTGTTGGAAATAGGTAAACTGAGTCACTTCCATTCCATCAAGCCAGACTTCCCAGCCTAATCCCCAGGCACCCAAGGTTGGCGATTCCCAATTATCTTCAACAAAACGGATATCATGCTCAAGGGGATTGATCCCTAATCTTTCTAAGCTCTGCAAATATAGCTCCTGGACATTGTCCGGAGAAGGCTTAAGAATAACTTGATATTGAAAATAATGCTGCAGCCGGTTAGGATTTTCTCCATATCGTCCATCTGTAGGTCTCCGAGACGGCTCAACATAGGCAACATTCCAGGGCTCAGGCCCCAAGGCTCTTAAAAAGGTTGCCGGGTTCATAGTTCCAGCCCCTTTTTCTACATCATAGGGCTGGGCAATAATACACCCTTGCTCACCCCAAAACTGATTAAGGGTCAGAATAATGTCTTGGAATTTCATAATAAGCCTCCTATTTAGAATTTATTTAGTTAAAGATGGTTTAAACTCATATTTCCCCGTTCCCAGCCCCGACTGACCAGAAACTAAGGGGGCCAATTGCTTAGTGAACACTTTTGTGGGAGTTCACGATAAAGCGAGTGCCGATGCTGAGGCATTATTCCGCCCAGGTTCACATTCTGCACTACCCAGAGGTTGGCGGAATAGCCTCAGCATCCAACGAGCTAGTGAACGGAACGTGTGTGAACGGGCAATGGCCCCTTACTTTCCCAGACCCCAAATTAAAAAAACCCTCACCCCCGTAGCAATTTTACAAGCTACAGGGACGAGAGTTATTCCCGCGGTTCCACCCTGTTTGACCCCTCGGGGCCCCCTTCGTTTCATGTGCTCAGAGCTGCCCCATTCACTTCTCACATTCGGCTTCCACCCGCCCGAACTCGCTATAAGAGAGGATTCATGAATTTCTTTCCCATCATCGCATATTTAAAAGGTTTTAATTTTTATCATTATATGCCTACTAAGAAAATGTGTCAAATGTAATCAAACTTACCCTATTAATTACTCTTTACTCTTATAATCTATAATCTTAATTTTTTAACTCATTAATTTTATTAATAAACTTCGAATACAACTTATGCATATGAGGTTCATTACTATAGGCAATCAATTCTTCCAGAGGAATCCATTTCACACCACTGTTTTCATCTTCTTTAACAATTAAAGGGTCATTCTCATTCGCCTCAATCAAAAACGCTACTGATAAATGTAAATGAGGAGAAACATACTCCCCTCTTCGTATATGCCCTAAAACAGGAAGAATATCTAAAGAGAAAATTCCGGTCATCATTAAGTTAACATTAAGAACCCCAGTTTCCTCCTTTAATTCCTTAATAGCAACAGCCAATAAGTCCTTCTCCCCATCAGCATGCCCACCTGTCCATGACCAAGAATTATATATATTATGATGGACAACCAGGACTTTGTCCCTCGCCTTATTCAATACAAACGCTGAGCTGGTGAAATGAGCAATTTTATTATTTCTAGTTAAAACATCCTCAAAGACCTCTAAACAATTTAAAATGATTGATTTATCCTTTTCCTCTTGCTCATTATCGGGGATATATCTTTGAATTGATTCAATGAAATCCATCTTTTGCTCTCTTTCATTTAAGAATAATTTAATTATCAGGATCACATTATGTCTTTAGAGGTTCAAAAAAATCAGCGGGTAGTTTTTATCGAGAAAGAGAAACCAAAATATAACAGCCTAGACAATCCAAGAAAAGATAAGATAATTTCTTGGATTCGTATATTACAAATAGATCGTAAAACACGAATCCAAGAACTAAAAACTAAAACTCTCCTGCTTCTCCATCATAAGGATACTCCGCTTTTGAGGCTACTTCCAACTCAAAATGATTCAAAGCCGCACCTACAGCACCTACAAGTGTCAGCAACCTCAAGCTGGGCTTCCTCCATATCGTATAGGCCAGGGCCAATCCCAAAGGAGCGGAAAGGCTAATAATCGTATTGTCATGACGTTTGAGACTAATCGTTGAATGATTAATCCTCGAAACCGTGGACTTAAGACTGTCTAGAATACCCTTGCCACATTCTTCAAAATGCCAGTCTGGGCCCAAGCCATTGCGAACCCTCTCTAAATCATCTAAAGCCTTCAACAAATCCCCTTGAGCTAAGTTCAAGGCCGTCCGAGCCTCTTCATAGCCGATCCCCATACGTTCACGTATTACATCTATCTTGTCAAGTTCTGTCCAGGATTCGCTCATATTATTTCCCTTCCTTTCCATCAAAACTTTGCTCCAAGTTATCCTGCATCAAACTTCCCATTCTCCAAGATTTAAGAGGACGTTCAAATTTATGTTCAATATAAAGCCGTAATGTCTCTAAAATCTCTTGCTCCATCCAAACTCCCCAGCGCATCCGATCAAGCTTAGTAATATCAGCACGAATCAATTGCCGCATAAACGCCACACTACCCGCGCGAATCCAGCGCCCAGAATATCTTTCTCGACAGTTCCCACACAAGAGCCCCGCCTCTAAACTAAAAAACAAGCGATCCCCCTTCACACCAACCCCGCACTCAGCACATCCTTCTAAAAAAGGACGATAGCCCAAGACATCCATTAACCGTAAAGCATATGCACCAAGCACAAGTGAGGGTTGAAAATGTTCGAGCAGAAAAAAACAAGTTAGGGTAAGTCTAAATAGCTCAATATTAGGCTGCTCTTTAATCGTCGAAATGTCTAAAAGCTCAGCAATTCCAGTCGCAGCAAATGACCGATCCAGATCGTTCCAAAGATGAGGAAAACTCTCCTTAGGGCTGCACTGGGAAACAGTGTCTAGTGTCTTCCCTCGATGGATCAGAAAATCTCCATAGGTGAATAGCTGAGCCCCTGCTCGTTGACGACTCTTAGGTTTCCGCACTCCTTTGGCAACCGCCTGAAGTTTCCCCAACTCACGGGAAAAAAGAGTGAGTACACGATCCGACTCACCAAATTGTCTACTGCGGACCACCAACGCGTCCGCATGATAAACGGCCACGCCCACTCACCCTTTCTATTCTTTGTTATCTTTAATTTTAGTATACATCGTTTCCTCTGCTCAGACATGAAATGTGCCTTCTCCCGAGCATTCGTCACCTCGTCCCTAGTCGTAAGACGGAGTCAATGTACACACAAGCTCATGCAAGCACTGCACTGGTGCCTAATCTATCCGCTCCCGCCTCAACAAGCTCTAAGGCAAACTCCTTAGTTCTAATACCACCTGATGCTTTTACCTTTACACCTTCTCCGACCCAAGCCTTTAAATTACGAACATCTTCAACCGTGGCCCCCCCTCCGGCAAAGCCAGTGGAAGTCTTGATAAAATCCGCTCCAACTCGTTTAACAATCTCGGCCACAGACTTTTTTTCGTCTTCAGTCAGCAAAGAAGTTTCAATAATAATTTTTATGATTAAACCACAGCTATGAGCTGCTTCAACAACTCTAGAAACATCTTTCTCAACGGCTTCCCAATTGCCCGATTTTACCCAACCGATATTAATGACAGCATCAACTTCCTTGCCGCCGTGGGCTTTAACCATTAATATTTCTTGAACTTTAACTTCAGTAAAGGTTGCACCTAAAGGAAAACCCACAACCGCAGCAACACATATTCCTGTGCCATGCAAAAGTTTTGCTGCCATTTGAACATATGAGGGATTAACACAAACAGTAGCAAATTTATGATGCTGAGCCTCATGACAAAGTGTCACAATATCCTTCTCAGATGCTGCCGGTTTTAACAATGTATGATCTGTTATAGCTGCAAGATTCATTATTATCCCTTTTCCTTTCCATAACCATAATTGCGCAAGCTATCTGCTCGATTGCGCCAATCCTTTTTAACTTTAACCCAAAGCTCTAAGAAAACAGGACTTCCTAGTAAAGCTTCAATATCCAGACGAGCTAAGCGGCCAATTTCCTTGAGCTGTTTGCCACCTGCCCCAATGATAATCCCTTTTTGAGAGTCTCGCTCCACAATTACCTGGGCACGCACTTTGACTAGGGTTTTCTTTTCTTCAACTGATTCTATAACTACCGCAATGGAATGAGGAACCTCATCCCTCGTTAATTGAAGAACCTTTTCTCGGACTAATTCCGCCATAATAAAACGCTCCGGCTGATCAGTCACTTCATCTTCCGGATAATACATGGGACCATTCGGCATTTTATCGAAAATCACCTTTAAAAGCTCATCGGTATTTTCCCCTGTTTTTGCAGAAATAGGTACAATAGCCTTGAAATCTGCCAAACCAGAAAATTCCTGAATCCTCCGCATCAATTGTTCCTTAGTCAATAAGTCAACTTTATTGAGCGCAAGTACGCAAGGAGTTTTCGTCTGCTTGAGCATCTCAATGATAAACTCTTCCCCCGGGCCAAACTCTGCAGAGAGATCTACCATATAAAGAATCGCGTCAACCTCTCGCATAGATTCTTTGGCAGCACCTACCATAAATTCACCGAGCTTATGTTTCGGTTTATGTATTCCAGGAGTATCTAAAAAGACAATTTGTCCACGTTCTTCCGTCAAGATACATTGGATTCTATTACGAGTAGTTTGAGGCTTGTCGGACATGATTAAGACCTTCTGTCCTAACAAATGATTAAGTAAAGTAGATTTACCCGCATTAGGTCTACCAATAACAGAAACAAAGCCTGAACGAAACTGATGCGATTTTGTTGAAACCAAAGGTGAAGCACTTCCCTATCTTTTTATCATTAATTTTATGCAATCAATATTACCATAACCGTAAACAATAGCGTCTATTCAACGCATTTTCTAGAATATTCTTAAAGGGTATACATTGAATGGTTAGTTTGCTCTGTGTCGTAAGACCGAGTCGATGTACACACAAGTCCCCTATAAAAACTCCGGTTCAAAGGCCTCCGGAAGCAATGCCTTCAAACTTGTCCACCGTACATGCCCTTTCCCATTTATCAAAATGACTGGACAATCCACGGCAAACTCACGGATTACTTGCCTGCATGCACCACAGGGAGATGGAAAAACATCTGTGGGTACCGCAATGGCAATTCCCTTTACTTCTCGTTCTCCTTGGGCAATAGCCTGGAAAATAGCATTGCGTTCAGCACAGACAGTTAAGCCATAGCTGGCATTCTCAACGTTACATCCGGAATAGATCTTACCGGAGGAAAATAAAACTGCTGACCCAACGGGATAATGAGAGTAAGGCACATAGGCATTTTCATAGGCAGCTTTAGCCTTAGAAACCAGCTCATTGATACTATCAGAATCAAGCAGTCCCTTAAATTCATTTACCATTTTTTCAAACAGTTGAGATTGGCTCTGATTCAAAAAATCACCCTCAATCCTAGAACATTTTACTCGCCAAACGTAGTAGTGGAGGAAGAAAAACGACAAAACCAATTACAACTGCCTGAATAGCAGTTACCAACACAGCGCCTGCGGCGATATCTTTTGCCATCCCCGCTAAGGGGTGAAAATTTGGCTGAACCATGTCTACTACAGTTTCAATGGCGGAATTCATTACTTCCGCGCCAATCACGCTGCCGATGGCCAAAATAAGGATCAGCCATTCAAGCCGTGTAACCTCACTCCACCAAGCGAGGAGCAAAACAGCACTACCTGCAAAGAGATGAAACTGGACGTGTTTTTGAGTCTTTACAGTATACATCATTCCTCGCCAAGCCTGATTTAGACTACGCAAAAAGCCTGGTTTCCTATAAATCCTCCCCATCTGCTCCCTCCCTTAGATTATTGGCACAAAAGTTTTTATACTCTCTCTAACTTCAATTCAGCCATTATCTCTTCTTCTTTACTACGCATTTCTTGTTTATCATTCTCTTCTTCATGATCATAACCTAATAAATGGAGTAATCCATGAACTGCAAGATAGACAATTTCCCGTTCAAAGGAATGTCCATATTCCTGAGCTTGAGCCCTTGCTCGCTCAACAGAGATTACTATATCCCCAAGCATTTGATCCTCTTCCTCAATTTCAGGTTCATCTTCCACCTCTTCCTGCAAGGCAAAAGAAAGAACATCTGTTGGTCTGTCTACTCCTCGATATTCTAGATTTAAAGCATGTATTCGTTGATTATCAACTAGCAATAAACTTACTTCCGCTTCTTCTGGGCCATTTGATAGTTGAAGAGCCTCATTTATTGCTTGGTTTAATAAATTTGCCAGAGGGTCACGATCTGCCGGTAAAACAGATTCTTCTTCCCAAGAGATGTCAATGATCATATATTTCGAGTAAACCTTATCTTAAATCTAACCAGAGTAGATCGATTGGTTTACCCTCCCCCCCTTCAAATTAAAACAATTAATCAGCAGTATCTTGATCCTAATCTCTTCACTTGGCTAACCCATTTTTGGTTAGTATCCATGTTCTTTTCTAGTAGAGTGGCAGTAGCGAATTCTACTCGCTAAAGATTAAATACCCAAAAATCTTTTTTATTAGATCATCCGTCTTGTGAAACCTTTATCTCAGCATCCTCCTGAGGATTATCCCGCTGCTTTTCCTTGAGAGGATTTTTGTCACTCAGAGCCCCTTGATCCTCAAGTTTTTTATGCATTGAGTTACTATTGTTATCCTTTATGTTCGGCATCTCCGGATATTCTACCCGAGAATGGAAAATACCACTCAAGACACGAACAAAGGCCATAGCAATCCGGTCTAAATCTTGAAACGTTAAATCACACTGATCTAATTGCCCGTCGTTCAGCTTGTCCTTAATAATTTTTCGTACAAACCCTTCGACTCGCCCCGGGGTTGGTTGCTTCATAGACCTTACAGCAGCCTCTACATTATCTGCTAAAGCAACCAGTGCAGCCTCTTTAGTCTGGGGTTTCGGCCCCTCATAATGGAAAGATTCTTCCGGTACATTTTCATATTCCTCAAGTGCTTTATGATAAAAGAAACTCACTAGACTATCTCCATGATGTTGAGCGATAATGTCCTGAATCTGCTGTGGAAGTTTATTATCCTTAGCCAGTTCTAATCCGTCTTTAACGTGGGAGGTAATAATCAAGGAGCTTAGAGTGGGAGCAATCTTATCATGAGGATTATCCTGGGTAAATTGGTTTTCGATAAAGAAATACGGACGCTTTAACTTTCCAATATCATGGTACAAAGCTGCAACCCTAACCAAGGTGGCATCCGCTTGAACTGCTTCTGCCGCAGCTTCAGCGAGATTACCAACTAAAATACTATGATGATAGGTGCCGGGGGCCTCCATCAATAGGCGTTTTAATAATGGTCGATTAGGATCAGATAATTCCAGCAGTCTTACAGAAGAGGTAATGTGAAATCCTGATTCAAACCAATGCAATGCCCCAACTGTTAGAAATGACGATGCTAATCCATTAACAATACCTAATATCACACCTACTCCCCAAACTGCTAAGCGCATATCCGAGGTCAAGGCGATCCCACTGATAACAAAAACATTTACAGCCGATACGAATATCCCTGCACGAGCTAAATCAGACCGTTGACTTAAACGAGACACACTGTAAACTCCTACAATCCCGCCAAAAAGAGCCACCACGCCTGAATGAAGCCCGAAGGAAGTCGATAGAACAGGATCGACTAAAACCGCGACAAAAACTGCTAAAACCAAGGAAACCATAATAGCTATATCCACACCAACCAAAATTGCAACTGTCATAGTTGCCCAGGCTATGGGAATCAGCATACCTGACAAGGAATTAAAGTCGGCCCCCAGATTTAAAGCAATCACTGCACGTCCAATAGCCACAACTAAGCACATAATAAGACCAATCAGAACCAAGCGATTTGTCATAACATAGATATCCCTTTTATACTGAAACAGATAGGCTAAAATAGAACCCATGCCAATCAGCACGATCAGCGCAATTCCAACCACAGATTTCCAGGCATTCTGGTTATTTATCAAACCATAATCAACTAAAACTTGATAAGTCGTCTCATCTACAATTTCACCGATACCCACGATTTTTTGCAGAGCCTTATAATGCAAGACCTCCTGCTTTATTAAGGCGCGTGCTGCTGCTCGCAAGGCTTCCGTAGTAGGCTCATCTACGATCAAGGTAGGTTGAGTCACTTCTTGATCGATAAACACCTTAAATAATTCTTTGGCATTCTCATCTAGCTGGGACTGCTCAAAATCTTTTTTGAGGTTCTCACGAAACACCGCCATTTGCTCACTGGTTCTTGCCCCGGAATCTAAATTGCGCGCTCTGGTCAAGATAATATCTCTGCCGGTCTTTTCAATTTCGTTAAGATCACTGGAATCTTTTTCCACTAAAAATATCAAAGCACTCTCTGAGAGACTTGCAAAAAGCTCCCTTTTTCTTAGTTCATCTGTTTTATCGGACTTTGTTGAGGCGTCTCGCAAAGAGGTGAAGGCAATCCCCATCTCCTTAGTTAATAGATTCAGATACTCCTCATCCGGCTTATATACCGGCTGGACTGCCTTTGAAGCAGCCTCTTTATCCCGATTATACTTTACCTGATCTACAATTTCCCTAGTCCACGGTGCCGTAATAAGCTGAGGACTTGGTTCTCCTACCTCCAAGTGTAATGTGGATACAAAAATATTCGATGATAATAAAACCGTAAGTAACAGAAAATACATCACCCCAACAATGGCCCTAAGCCAAGTGGTGTGATGTTTAAGCCAATCAAGACGGCTAGATAGCTCATCCCAGATCGTTTTGAACATTTTGATCTTCAATATCATCATCCTTACTTCCCAGTGCCGTTCCTAAGGTTCTTTTAGATCCCTAGGACTGAAACATATTAGCACACTCTTATGGATTGGCATATACAGCCAAATCCTCGTAGGTTTCCACCTCTACTCTTACTCGTTCTGAACCGGAATTATCCGAAAGAACCTTAACCGTTTCTAAGACAATTGGTACGCCCTGTGTTAGTTTCTTCTGAACTTCAGCCCGAGCTATTTGTTCAGCTAATTGGCGCGCTTCGGAAACAGTACGTTCTATATGCACATTATGAAGTTCTATATGATCTACTCTTATACCTTCGACAGGAAAGCGCCAATTCCTCCAGAGTTTTATAGATTGGGTAATCACTTCTTCTCGAGATTGCTCAAAGGGAGAACTTTGTGCTGTTAGCATTATAACGCGGGAGCCAATTTTTATACCCCTTCCCTTGGCTACTCTCCCACTTTCCTCAACCTTATCCTCCACTAAAGGGATTTGTCCTTCAGCGCTATACCACACTCGCGCTCGAACAAATCCTCTGGCCACAGAAACCGGAGCATTTTTAGCACTGCTCATATTATTCACTTGTGGACTTTTAATTAATACTTGCCCAGCCCGAACAGTTTCTCCTTCATGAATCAGGGGAGTTCCGTCAATCACCATAATTTCCTTTACAATCCCTGCCCGACTTGCGACCAGGTTTCCGACTTCATCCGGAATAGACGGACGAGTTTTCTCAGAAACTCTGATTTGAATGCTTGTTCCCTGACGTTCTATCCCAATCCAAGCTGCATCCGGAAGTTGCTCCTGAAGTGATTTAGCTATTCCGTTTAAGTCTAAATCTTTAGAGTACACCCATGTTCTAAGTCCGAGCTTCTCTGCACGTTCTATTACGTCAGCAGCAACGAGATTCTTATTTCCTGTCACAGAAATAGAGAGTACCAGCTGAGACAAAATCGTAAGTACCGAGGCAATTATAACGATTCCGATTAGCAACCCTTTTCTTCGCCACCAACGTGCAGCAACAAAAGGCCAGCCATATTTAGCCACAATATGAACTCTAGTATGGGTACGACGGGCAGGTCTGCGCAATCGCCTGAAATCGGCAAGCTTAATTTGAGCACGCATACCCCGTTCAGATTTTTGCGTATGATAGAGTATGATGCCCTCTTTCGACACCTGATTAACGAAGTGTGCTAAATGCTCTCCCCTTGCCAGGAATAGAATTCGCCCGTACCAAAACGTTCGCAGCCATTCAAACATTACTTCGTCTCCCCTCCATCAAACCAAAAGGAAGACAGTTCCCCTTCAATTTGCAGTTCTGTTGCTAAAATGACCTTAAGCATTAACCCCTTCCCTCTAAAAAAGATATCCCCTTCCGCAGTTTCCAAGCGAATCTCTTCTTCTGAAAAATTTAGGATACTAATATAGTTCTCCACCATTATTTGTCTTTTTCCGGTTATGGTAATTTTAGGACCTTCGCCCACTACATCCGGTGGAAAATCCAAAACTTCTCCAACACTGGTTTGTATTTTCTTGAACAAAAAAAACCCTCCCCTCACGAATATTTATGAAGGGAAAAGCAATAATAGTCCAAGCCTTAAAATTTTCTCTCAAAAACATGCCACAAGTTGGAAGGGGTGCAGGGGACGTTTTGTTTGCCATCTCAACTGATTACTACTGGAGGTATCAAATCAAGGCATCAGCAGAGGATGAAAATAGAGTCGCTTGGGTCAGGGCGGCACCAGCAGAGAACCTTCTTAAACACCTATTAAGCCTTTTCATAATTACCTTGTAAAATTGTAAAGGCTCAGTTACTTGTGTAACTGAGCCTTCTGCTGAAACTAAACTTACTATGCCCCGAGAACTTCTCGTACAATTTGATTGACAAGTTTGCCATCTGCACGGCCTTTTGTCTTAGGGGTTACTGCCCCCATGACTTTCCCGAGGTCTTTAAGGCTTTGCGCCCCTAATGTGGTAACGGTCTCATTAACGAGTTGGCGAATATCCCCTTCAGAAAGCTGTTGAGGAAGGTAATCCATAAGAACGGCTATTTCCTCTCCCAAAGCTTTAACCTGATCAGGGCGATCCGCTTGCCCGAAAACCTCAAGCGCATCCCGACGCAGCTTCATTTCGCGAGCTAATACTTCGATGACTTGCTCATCGTTAAATTCAATCTTCTTGTCGATCTCAGCATTTTTAATGGCAGCCCTAGCCATTCGAATGACGGAAAGTCTTACCTTCCCCTCCTCTTTGGCCCTCATGGCAACCTTCATATCCTCAACCAAGCGATCTTTCAGGGTCAATTGAGACACTCCTTACTTGAACTTGCGTTTACGCGCAGCTTCAGACTTTTTCTTTCTCTTCACACTCGGTTTTTCATACGCCTCGTGCTTACGAGCTTCTGCGCTAACACCTGCCTTTTGACAAGAACGCTTGAACCGGCGGAGTGCGGCATCAAGGGATTCATTTTTACCAACTTTGACTTCACTCATTGTCTATCCCTCCCTCCACTGGATCATCACAAATATACCTTTTTATTATACTGGATGAAGTAGGTTGCGTCAAGCGCACTTTAAATGTCAGATTGGTCAGCCGATATTTGCATTTAAGGCCTTTCCTCCGAGTAAATGAAAATGCAGATGCCCAATGACTTGGCCTCCATCTGTTCCGGTATTTGTGACTACCCTGTAACCTGATTCTGCCACACCAAATTCCTCGGCAAGCCGACGAATAATACTGAAAAGATGACCAATTAATCCTTTATTATCAGATGTTACATCATTAAGACTTCGCAGGTGGATTTTAGGAATAATAACCAGATGTACAGGAGCTAACGGCTGAATATCTTTGAATGCAATAATTTGATCGTCTTCGTAAGCAATTTCGCTGGGAATCTTTCCAAGGGCTATTTGACAAAAGATACAATCCGACATTAGTGTTCTTAACCTCCTATATCTTATTCACAAAATTATTTATTGACAACTTCAAAGGAACTTTTCTGAAAGGATGAGCCTACAAAATTATGGCACTTATCCTTAAGCAAGGGAGATATGGTGCTCTTCCAAAACAACCGTAACAAACTCTCCGGTTGCCCACTGTCGGGCATCTTTATTCGCAGGAATTTCTACCTGAATATAGTGAGGAGTATGTCCTATAGCACTGCCTTTTAGATCAACTTTTTCAACTAGCACTTCTACCGATTTTCCAATAAACTGCCGGCAAAACCTCACCTGACTTGCACGAGCAACATCTAATAACTCCTTAACTCGTTGATCCTTCAGCTTTTTTAAAACTTGATCAGGATAATCCGCTGCCGGAGTCCCTTTCCGCTTAGAATAGGGAAATACATGAATTCCAGAAAAATCACAGGACTTGGCAAACTCAATAGTAGAAGCATGGTCTTCATCAGTTTCCCCAGGAAAGCCGACAATAATGTCCGTCGTCACAGCCAGATCCGGAATCCGTTGACGAAGTTTTTCCAGCAAACCTTTGTAGGCCTTTAAATCATAAGGACGATTCATTCTGCTTAAAATCCTATCGCTCCCACTTTGTAAGGGGATATGTACGTGAGGACAGACCTTGTCAGACAAAGCAATTTTCTCAATCAACTCATCAGTATATTCCATGGGCTCAATCGAACTCAAACGTAAGCGACGAAGTCCCGGGATTTTTTCTAACTCACCAACCAGGCGGGCCAAGTTCCAATCCGCTTTCAAGTCCTGACCATAATACCCGGTGTGAATACCCGTCAATACGACTTCCGGATACCCTTCCTCTACCAAACGCCGAGCCTCTGCAATAGCGTTCTCAGGAAGCCGGCTGCGCAAAGGCCCCCGGGCATAAGGAATAATACAATAGGTACAAAATTGATTACACCCTTCCTGAATCTTTAACATAGCCCTAGTCCGATGTTCTTCACTAAGTTGAGGCAGTTCCTCAAATTCTTCAGCGTCCCAAATCCCACGGACAGCATTCTGGGGTGCCTTCTCTGCCTTCACTCGGTCTATCCACTCCAAGATCTTCGCTCGATCCTGGGTTCCAATCACCAGATCCACGCCATCAATACCCAGAATTTCCCCTGGTGCAGTTTGAGCATAACAGCCCATTACCACCACAACACTCTCCGGGTGAGCCTTAATCATTCGGCGAATAACCTGACGAGATTTGCTGTCACCGGTATTCGTCACGGTACAGGTATTAACCACAACAACATCCGCTTCTTCAGAGGAACTAACCACCTGATACTTTGCCTCGCGAAAAAGCTGAGCCATGGCTTCGCTCTCAGTTTGGTTCACTTTACAGCCCAGAGTTACAAAACAGACAGCCCCACCTGGCAGAGGGGACGTTTTGTTTGCCAGCATACCATGAGTTTTATCTAAGGCTTCTTTTGTAATTGCAATTGTTCCTGATACCTTTTCAGTTAATTGCCTCAGCGACTTCTTTTCCATATGTACCCCATTTGACCTTCTTCCTGATCGTTGTCATTATCAGTGCCTTTCTTGAAAAGAAGGCGTACATGAATATGCCTTCTCCAAGCATTCGTACCCCTCGGCCCCAGAACCAAGACGCAGTGTGATACATCAGCGACGTCTTTTACGTAAGCAGAATAGCAAACTTCCGCTTAAGCGACCCCAGATAAAGGTCAGAGCATAAGACATGCGCTACCGGCGCCTGCAAGCCGAGCATCGTCCCAACATACTAACCTGCTAACTTGCATTGAAGGCGCACATGAAATGTGCCTTCTCCCCAGCATTCGTACCCTCGTCCCCAGCCCAGGACGCAGTGTGATACATCAGCGACGTCTTTTACGTAAGCAGAATAGCAAACTTCCGTTCAAGCGACCCCAGACCGGGGCAGTGTACAGGGATGTACACTGCCACCAGTGAGCCACGGACGGCTCATCTGGTACGATAGTCTCCAGTGGAGACTATCGCCGTAGGCGGGTTCTTCAAAATAATACTATCGCCGAAGGATGGACCCCGCGCCCCAAAGCCAAGAGCTTGAACGGTTAGTTTGCTCTGCGTCGTAAGACCGAGTCGATGTACACACAAGTCCCCTACCCTAAATCCCCGAAATGCCCCAAGACTAGGGTAATCGCTGCCATTGCCGCCGTCTCTGTTCTAAGAATCCTGGGCCCTAAAGAAACACTCTGGGCGCTGAGATTTTCTTGCACCCAAGCTACCTCGCTTTCCTCAAAGCCTCCCTCGGGACCGATGATGATGGCAATAGGATGTTCGGAACTCATGGTTTTCAGAACAGAAGCCAAGCGTTGAGTCTTCTCTTCTTCATAGGGAATGATCCATTGAGTATCCTCCGGCAGTTGCTCCTTAAGCTCTTTCCAATCACAGACCTCAAATACTTCAGGCTCTTGTACCCTATGCGACTGCTTAGAGGCCTCAGAGGCAATCTTTTGCCAGCGGGCGACTCTATCTTGAGCCTTCTTCCCTTCAATATGTACAATAGAACGTTTGGCACGCAAAGGAATGAGTCCGGACATTCCTAATTCAGTTCCTTTCTGGATCACCCACTCCATCTTTTCCCCTTTGGATAGCCCCGCCACAATATAGACAGAGGTATGAGCTTCTACATCCGGTTGATCCGTACTAAGAATTCGGCAAGTCACACTTTTATCCTCAATATTTACAATAACACCAGTGTACTCCCTCCCGGTATTATCATACCCTACGACTAAATCTCCCGGTGACAGACGGAGTACCCGAACAAGATGTTCTCTCTCCGCATCACGCAGCCAAAAAACATCTCGCCCCAATTCCGTGACCTTAAAACGATTCAACTAAGCCCACCTCGCTCGAAATAAGATCCAGCCAGAGTCTTCCACACGGTTAACAATCTTCAGACCGGCTTCCTTCAGCCCAACTTCCACCTCTTCAGCCCGTTTATCGATAATTCCCGAGGCCAAAAATTCCCCAGTCGGCTTCAAAATCCGCTTTAAATCCGGAAGTAACCCTAAAATTACATCCGCGATAATGTTAGCAATGACGACATCTGCCTGTCCTACTAGTACTGTCCCCAAATCCCCTCGCAATACACGTACCCGGTCGCCTACATTATTCAGATTAACATTTTCTTGAGCAACTTTGACAGCAACAGAGTCTAAATCAACTGCCTCAACCTTGGCCCCTAACTTTGCTGCTGCAATAGCCAGAATACCCGAACCTGTTCCTAAGTCGAAAACTACATGTTCCGGTTCTACCATGTCCTCTAAGGTTCTTAAACATAAGGTAGTTGTGGGGTGGGTGCCCGTCCCAAAGGCCATGCCCGGATCCAGCTCCAGAACAACATCCTCCGGCTTAATCTCAACCTCTTCCCAAGTGGGTTTTACTAAAAAGTTTTTGCCAATATATATGGGCTTAAAATAGGCCTTCCAAGCCGTTGCCCAGTCTTCTTCCTTCAGTGAGATCCCTTTACTATGTATGAGCCAGTCCGGATACCGCTCCAGCAGCCCTAAAATCCCCTGTTCAAGCACTCGAAGCTTATCCGCAAGCTCTTCATCCTCAGGAAAATAACCCTTAACCACAGAGTTACCTGTGAGTTCTACATCTCCAAAACTATGATAATCCCACTCACCAGATTCAATGTATTGTACAAAGAGTTCCGGATCCTCAATACTGACCCCCGGACAACCTAACTCATAAAAAAGATCGGCAACAGCTTCCTCTCCTTCAGATGAAACTGTTACCGCAACTTCACGCCAATCCATGTTTATACTCCTTTTCACCCCATTGCATCGCGGAGGTTCTCTTTAAACTTTTCAAACAGCGACTTTTTGCCCATTTGTTGTTGTTCAGAAGTAACTTCTCCGAACTCACGGAGGAGTTTCTTTTGCTTCTCATTAAGCTTAGTAGGAGTTGTCAAAACAACTCTAACATGCTGATCTCCTCGGCCCGTTCCTCGGCGACGAGGTATACCATGTCCTTTTAGCCGAAAAATCGTAGCGGTTTGAGTCCCTTCGGGAACTTTCATCTTAACAACCCCATCCAGAGTTGGAACATCAACTTCCGCACCTAAAGCCGCTTGAACAAAAGTAATGGGAATCTCGCAATAAACATCATTGCCATCACGTTCAAAAAACTTATGAGGTTTTACTTGTAAAATGATATACAAATCTCCGGGAGGTCCGCCCTTAGATCCGGCTTCGCCATCACCGCTAAGCCTTAAGTTCAAACCATCTTCCGAACCTTCAGGGACATTGATTTTAAGTGTCTTAACCTTGCGAACCTTCCCTTGTCCATGACATGTGGAGCAAGGACTGCTAACAGTACGGCCTTCTCCATTACAAGTTTGACAAGTTCTGGCTGTTTGAATGTGACCAAAAGGAGTCCGTTGCGTAACCTTAACTTGACCGCTGCCCTGACATTGAGAACAAGTTGTGGGATGCGTACCCGGCGCTGCACCTGAACCCTGACAATCCGAACAAGTCTCGTCCTTGGGAATCTGGATTTCTTTTTCAACGCCAAAGGCTGCTTCTTCAAAGGTCAAGGTCATTGCATAACGCAAATCAGAGCCCCGTTGAGGGCCATTGCGACGTTGACCACCACCACCGCCCCCGCCGAAAAACATATCGAAAATATCGCCGAAGCCTCCGGCATCCCCAAATCCGCCCATACCCGGGTCTGCGTCACCGAACTGGTCATAACGCGCTCTCTTCTGAGGATCACTTAAAACATCATAGGCCTCAGTAACTTCCTTAAACTTTTCTTCCGCTTCCTTATTACCAGGATTAACATCGGGATGATATTGGCGAGCCAGCTTTCTATATGCTTTTTTAATATCCTGCTCGCTAGCATTCCGCTCGACCCCGAGCACTTCATAATTATCGCGTTTCATTACTTCCCTCCACACTCCTGCTAAACCCATCCACCTGGACAGCAAAGTCCTATAGTATTATATGATCCTTCGCCCTGAAGCACAAGGAAATATCCACTTTAAAGGAAATCCTTAAATTTCCACAAACAAACGCGGGCACAAAGGCTTTCAACCTTTGCACCCTAATATTTTAAATAACTCCTGCCTGACCTCGTGCCAACCTTATTACGGTTATGCAAATCCTAGTCAACATAATTTCACATAAGGTTGGCGACCAAAGCCAGGAGAGTTAATTTGCGAAGCTTGATAGCATCGTCACTGTACTGGGGAAGCAATTTCGCTCCGGCCCTCCCTATTATAGATCCTTCTTGACTTCAGTAAACTCAGCATCCACTACATCATCATCTTTTTTAGCTTGTTCAGCACCTGGTTGTGCACCGGCACCAGCTCCGCCGGTTGGGTCTTGAGCAGCTTGCTGTTGATACATTTTTTCAATATAAGGATGAAGAACTTTATTAAGAGCTTCAACTTTTGCATTGATCTCATCGACATTATCACCGGCAGCTGCAGTTTTTAAGTCTTCGACTGCCTTTTTGATGGATTCAACTTCACCAGCGTCGCCTTTACCTTCGAATTCCTTTAAGGTTTTTTCAGTTTGATAGGCCATTGAATCCGCTTGGTTCTTAGCATCGATTAGCTCTTTGTGCTTCTTGTCTTCCTCAGCATGAGCCTCAGCATCTTGCTTCATTTTTTCAATGTCTTCTTTAGAAAGCCCTGTAGAAGAAGTGATCGTAACTTTCTGTTCATTTCCGGTGGCCACATCTTTTGCCGAGACGTGAACAATACCATTAGCATCAATATCGAATTTAACTTCGATTTGGGGGATACCACGGGGTGCAGGAGGAATTCCTGTGAGTTGGAAACGACCTAAAGTCTTGTTGTAACTGGCCATTTCACGCTCCCCTTGGAGGACATGAATGTCAACTGAGGTTTGATTATCGGCAGCCGTTGAGAAAGTTTGAGATTTAGTGGTTGGAATTGTAGTG
Source organism: Desulfosporosinus meridiei DSM 13257 (assembly GCF_000231385.2). Lineage (NCBI taxonomy): Bacteria > Bacillati > Bacillota > Clostridia > Eubacteriales > Desulfitobacteriaceae > Desulfosporosinus > Desulfosporosinus meridiei. Next base: position 4,159,853 of record NC_018515.1, read on the forward strand.
TTACGATCAATAATCCGGGTGAAAACTCCACCTAGGGTTTCAATCCCTAAGGAAAGAGGAGTAACATCCAACAGGATCATATCCTTAACTTCACCACTGAGCACGCCACCTTGAATTGCAGCGCCCATAGCTACTACTTCATCCGGATTAACCCCTTTATGAGGCTCTTTGCCACTGACTTTTTTAATAGCTTCTACAACAGCGGGGATACGAGTAGATCCACCAACCAGAATGATTTGGTCAATTTGATTCCAAGATAATTTAGCATCTTCAATGGCTTGACGTGTAGGTCCAATGGTGGATTCTACCAAGTCAGATGTAATTTCATCGAACTTAGCTCGAGTAATATTCATATCCAAATGTTGAGGTCCATCCTCAGTCATTGTGATAAATGGCAGGTTAACATTGGAGCTGGTAACTCCGGAAAGCTCAATCTTAGCTTTTTCTGCTGCTTCTTTTAAACGTTGAAGGGCAACTCGGTCTTTGGAAAGATCTGCTCCATGGCTCTTCTTATATTCTGCAACCATATAATCAATTAAGCGTTGGTCAAAATCGTCGCCGCCCAAATTGTTGTTTCCGCTGGTTGCCTTAACTTCAACCATGCCTTGACTTAACTCAAGAATGGATACGTCAAAGGTACCGCCCCCTAAGTCAAAGACTAAAACCGTGGAATCATCTTTTTTGTCAAGACCATAAGCAAGTGCCGCAGCAGTCGGCTCGTTAATGATCCGCAAGACGTCAAGTCCAGCAATGGAACCTGCATCCTTAGTCGCTTGACGTTGAGCATCCGTAAAATATGCCGGTACTGTAATAACCGCTTGAGTTACGGGTTGACCGATATAAGCTTCTGCATCAGTCTTGAGCTTTTGGAGAACCATGGCGGAAATTTCTTGAGGGCTGTAAGTTTTATCGTCAATTTTCACTTTGAAATCTGTTCCCATATGACGCTTAATGGAAATAACAGTTTTATCCGGATTGGAAACAGATTGACGTTTAGCAACCTGACCGACTAGTCTTTCACCGGTTTTAGAAAATCCTACGACAGATGGAGTTGTACGATTTCCCTCCGCGTTTGGGATAACGACAGCCTCTCCACCTTCCATAACTGAAACGCAAGAGTTAGTTGTACCTAAGTCAATACCAATAATTTTACCCATTATAATCTTCCTCCTTTAACTAGTTCGAAACCTTAACCATGCTGGGACGTAAAACTTTTTCTTTAAGGTAATATCCTTTTTGTAGTTCTTCGACAACTGTGTTTTCCGGATGTTCATCAGACTCTACTCTGAGCACCGCATCATGGAGATTGGGATCAAAAGGCTGCCCGGCAGCCTCAATTGCTTTAAGCCCTTCTTTGTTAAGCGCAGTTTGCAATTGACGGTAAATCATGTCTATCCCCTGGGAGAAGGCATTGAAGTCCGGGTTTACTTGGGCCGAACTGGCCGCCCGTTCAAAATTATCTAAAACCGGTAGTAACTCTGATATAAGGCGTTCAGATGCATATTTAATGATCTCTGTTTTTTCCTTCTGAGTGCGTTTTCGGTAGTTATCAAATTCCGCCTGTAATCGTAACATATGATCTTTATGCTCATCAGCTTTGGCTTTTGCTTGAATAAGCTCAGCTTCCAGAGTCATTATTTTTTCTAAAGGACTCATATCGTTACTATCCAGACTATCTTCTTCCGGAGGATTCTCAAGGTCACGCTCTTGCGTATCCTCCACTTGACCCTCATCCATACTTTTTGGGCCTCTGAGAGTTTCTTCTCTCATTCGCGCCATGCAAAATCACCTCTCGCAACATAATCACTGTAAAGTGTTAACTAATTTATATAGAATGAACCAGAAGGCTCAGTCACCGCTTAATCTATAACAAACAATTCAGCCTCAATTCCCCGGTTCCTAGCTCCCGCCCGCTCCAGCCAGGCTGGAGTGAAATTTGCGCAGCGAACCTTTAGGCAGAGTCGCGTCAATCGAGCTTACATTACGAGGTGCCAGCGTGGCACAGGTTCACATTCAGAACAGCCCAGAGGTTTGCCAACGCTCACCTCGTAATCAAGCTCGATAGCGACGGCGCCGTGGTGAGCGGAGCAATTTCACTCCAGCCCCCCTCGCAACTTCATTCACCGCCTGCGTCGCGTAAGAATTTCTGTCATACTCCGGGTCATAAAATCGACAATAGCTATTACTTTGGCGTAATCCATTCGGGTCGGCCCAAGTACGCCCACCGCCCCGATGGTTAATCCATTGACCTTATAGGTCGCCGAAATCAGGCTGCAGTCACGAAATTCCTTCAATGTATTTTCTCCACCAATAGTTACATTTAGTCCTTCCTGGCGGGGGGTTAGCAGTTTTTTCAAGGGTTCATTATCTTCAAACACCTTGAAGAGTGTTTTGACCTTAGCCAAATCTTTAAATTCAGGTTGATTGAGCATATTTAGAGTTCCACCGAGATGGATACGTTCATCTTCCTCTTTACCATCTAAGATAGCCCTTAACATATCCATGGCGTTATCTATTAAAAGTCTTTGCCTCGATAATTCACTATATATTTCATGCAGCATGCTGCGTTTGACTTGACTTATGGAATATCCCCGCATCTTCTGGTTAAAAACCTCTGCCACATGCTGAAGTTCTTCCGCTGAGAGATTTTCGCCCACATCCAAAATATGATTCTCCACGGCCCCGTTTTCTTTGACGATGACCATAATAACCTGCCCAGGTTGATAGGGGAGAAAATGCATTTTCCCAAAGGTACTTTTGCCTTTATGGGGACCCAGCACCAGACTGGTCAGGTTTGTAAGCTCGGATAAGAGTTTTCCCGTATGAGCAATCACTTCCTGCAGCTCATTGATTCTTTTCGAGCTTTCACGCTCAATGATCTCCATTTCCTCGGCATTAAGCTCTTGAGGATCCATCAGACAATCTACAAAGTATCGATATCCTGCGTCCGAAGGAATTCGTCCCGCAGAGGTATAGGGTTGTTCAATAAATCCTAACTCTTCTAAATCAGCCATTTCGTTTCGTATAGTTGCTGAAGATACGCCCAGATCAAACTTACGAGCAATCGTTCGAGATCCAATAGGTTCGGCGGTAGCAATATAATCCTGAACTATCGCTCTCAATATTTTGCGTTTGCGCTCATCCATTTGCATATATGCTTCCCCGCTTTCTTGAGTGATCTTGCTTTATACAAAATGTACTGACAAGTACATACTCATTATTTTCTTCGTTGTTAGCACTCTACCTCGATGAGTGCTAACAGTTTATGTCTTCACATTACCACTTCATTTTGGCTTTGTCAAGAATCATTTTAAGATAAATATTTGAGATTAAACCACTATACAAATTCTTGTAGGATGGAGTTTGCGACAAAGGAATACCGAGGATTCAAGCGGAAATACTCCCCCTCAACAATAAAAATATCAGTATCTTTATAGCGTTCCAAAACAGATCTATAAATATCCCTGAGATCAGTTCCGAAGTCAATTTCAAATTCTTTAAGATGAACCCCTGACTCTAGACGCAATCCCAAAATCATCCGCTCAGCCATACATTCTTGTAAAGACAATTCCTCTTGACCGGTCTCATCAATGGGACTTTTCCCCTCAGATAAGAGGTTTTTATATGCACATACATCCTCAATATTTTTCCAGCGCATCCTGTTCAAACATGATACACCGCCAGGTCCCATTCCCAGATAATCCGCTCCCCGCCAGTATCCTAAATTATGGCGACACTCATATCCGGGAAGGGCAAAATTTGAAGTTTCGTAGTTCCGATAACCCTCCATACCTAAACGTCTTACCGCCCATTCATGCATCTCAGCCTGCTGATCCTCACTCGGAAGTGTTTTTAAACAACCCTCCTCAACCTTTTGCTCTAATCGAAAGGACTGCTTGCGGAGCGAGGCCCCCTTAGTATTGTTAATACCATTACCTACCTCATATTGTTCAAAAAGCGGTGTTCCTTCTTCCAGCATTAACCCATAGAGGGAAAGATGCTCCGGTGAATAGGAGAGGGCCTCCTCCACGGATGCCTGCCAGTCCTGCAGACCTTGTCCGGGTAAGCCAAACATCAAATCGAGATTGAGGTTTTCAAATCCTGCCGATCTCAAGTGGGCAATGGCCTCACGGGCCTTTACAGCAGTGTGCACACGCCCTACATTACGCAACAAGTCATCATCAAAACTCTGAATCCCTAATGAAAACCTGTTGATCCCCAAATCCCGGATAAGCCTGGCCTTTCCAGCTGTAATAGTCCCCGGGTTCCCTTCCATTGTTTGTTCGACTTCTGGGTTCATGGGGAAATACCGTTGAATCATTCCCAGTAACCCTTCTAACTGCCGCTCACTCAATATAGTTGGAGTACCGCCTCCAATAAAAAGAGAAGACACCCCTGGAGGGGTATCTTTTTGCCTCTTTGCCATCTCTATTTCTAAGCCCTCTAAATACACAGAGATAAGATCCGGGGATGAGTTTTTAAGTGAGTGCGAATAAAATCCACAGTAGTCACATTTTTGGAGACAAAATGGGACGTGAACGTATAAGGACGGCATAGGCGTACACACTCTTTCTTCTAGTCTTCAATCTGCAATACGGCCATAAAAGCATCTTGGGGAATTTCCACGTTACCCACTTGCTTCATACGCTTTTTCCCAGCCTTTTGCTTTTCCAGGAGTTTTCGTTTTCGGGAAATATCTCCCCCATAGCATTTAGACAAGACATCTTTTCTCATGGCATTAACAGTTTCACGAGCAATAACTCTACTGCCAATTACAGACTGGATAGGAATTTCAAACATGTGCCTTGGAATAATACCCCGGAGCTTTTCTACAAGCTTCCTGCCACGATTATAGGACTTGGCACGGTGCACGATAAACGAAAGGGCATCCACCATTTCCCCGTTTAAGAGGATATCTATTTTAACAAGATCTGTTTCCTTATAGCCGGATAGTTCATAATCCAAAGACGCATACCCTTTAGTTCGTGACTTTAATTGATCAAAATAATCAAAAACTATCTCACTTAGGGGTAGCTCATAAGTCAGCTTTACTCGACTCGTTGAGACATAATCCATATTACAATAGGCTCCGCGCTTTTCTTGATTGAGTTCCATAATCGCGCCAACGTACTCAGACGGAACCAAAATAGTAGCCTTAACAATGGGCTCTTCGATACTGACAATCTGATCAACTTTCGGAAGATTGGAGGGGTTATCAATATTCAATACTTCCCCTTGAACAGTATTAACCTTGTAAATTACACTCGGTGCCGTAGTGATCAAATTTAGATCATATTCCCGTTCTAACCGTTCTTGAATTATCTCCATGTGCAACAGCCCCAAGAAGCCGCAGCGAAATCCAAAGCCTAAAGCCACGGAAGTCTCCGGTTCAAAAATCAAGCTGGCATCGTTTAGATGGAGCTTTTCCAAAGAATCACGCAGTTTATTATAATCGCTCGCCTCGACAGTATAGAGCCCGCAAAAGACCATGGGGGTTGCCTTTCGATATCCGGGAAGAGGTTCAGCTGCCGGATTATCTGCATCGGTAATGGTATCCCCCACCTGAGTATCCTTAACGTTTTTGATGCTGGCGGCAATAAATCCAACTTGACCAGCCTTAAGTTCGTCCACAATACGCATTGAAGGCGCAAAAACCCCAACCTCAGTTACCTCGAAGGATTTCCCGGTGGACATCATCTGCATTCTTGTCCCTTTAGCAACTCTTCCCTCAACAATTCTGACATAGGAAATGGCACCTTTATAGGCATCAAACTTGGAGTCAAAGATCAAGGCTTTCAGCGGCTCTTCATCATCTCCTTGAGGAGGTGGCACCATGGTCACAATTCTCTCCAGGATCTCCTCAATTCCGATTCCCGTTTTTGCCGAAGCTAGAATAGCCTCACTGGCATCCAAGCCAATAACATCTTCGATCTCCTGCTTCACACGTTCAGGCTCGGCACTAGGCAGGTCAATCTTATTAATAACCGAGATCAGCTCCAGGTTGTTTTCTAAAGCCAAATAAACATTTGCTAAAGTCTGAGCCTCAATTCCTTGAACGGAATCGACAACTAATAGGGCCCCTTCGCAAGCAGCTAAACTACGAGATACCTCATAGGTAAAATCCACATGGCCCGGAGTGTCAATCAGATTAAGCTCATAAACCTCACCATCCTGAGCCTGATAACTTAAGCGAACTGCCTGCAGCTTAATCGTAATTCCACGTTCACGTTCTAAATCCATGGAATCTAGGACTTGTGCTTCCATTTCCCGCTTAGTCAAAGCCCCAGTATATTCAATCAGTCGATCAGCTAAAGTAGATTTACCATGATCGATATGTGCAATAATCGAAAAATTACGGATACGTTGTGAAGCTTGCGCCAAGTTCCTGCCCTCATTTCTATAATCAAGTTTTAAAATTGAAACCTAGATATTCTAAACACTAATTATAACAGCTAAGAGGGGCTTTTCGCAAGATTTCCTGAGTAAACATGGCATAATCAGGCTTCATAACATAAAAGGACCCACTAACCGGCCCTATTATGTGAAACATGATAGTTTGTACTTATATAATAGCTCTTGGACTTCCTGACTGAATCCGTGCGTTACTCCTCCGTCGGGAAAAGAGGTCAAATTATGCAGCGCTGCATAATTTGACCTCAACTCCAAGGGCAGGGTTTGTGATGCCAAAGGCTGTTTTTTCCTGGCTAAATAAGAAACTTCTAATCACTGGAATTATTTCTTTTTTAATACAGGTATCCATATCTCACTTCGAAATGTTGGTGAACTAACATCCTTATGCTCGTTCCATAAGATCTCCGGCCCTTGAATTTGTTCATAGTTTGAGGATGGAAACCACTCGGAGTAAATCCGCCCCCAAATGTTTTGCAAAGTTTCTGGGAAGGGCCCTACTGCTTCAAATACCGCCCAAGTTGAAGCAGGAACATCAAGTTGGATCAAGTTCTCCGGGCATTCCTGAGATGTTGCCACCCCTATATAATGATCCAACTCTCCTTTTTCCTCCATTCGTCCGGAGGAGAAATTCACGGAGGCACTAATCAGACCTAAGGGCTCGATATCGGAAAGAGCCTTCATCTGATTGATCTTCTCCATATTTAAGCTTTGCCACATAGCGGCAATTTCCGGATTAACCCCGTGGAATATTATCGGAACCCTCTTTTTAATACCTACTATGTGAAAATCCCCTTTTTCTTCGATGCGATAGTTCATTTCATTGCCTCCTTTAATTGATAATTGGAAGGTCATCCTTGGAAAGGCTTTTAATGATTGGCCATTGTTTTTAGCTTCTGACGGTGTTACCCCATGCAAGTTTTGAAATGCTCTTGTAAAAGAGTCCGGAGAACTGTAGCCATATTTCAGGGCAAGATCGATAATTTTTGAATTCCCATTCCTCAGTTCAAAAGCAGCGAGAGTTAAGCGTCTGCGGCGGATGTACTCTGATAAAGTAACACCTGCCAGATAGGAAAACATTCGTGTGAAATGATATTCAGAGCAAAAAGCCAGCCTGGCTACTTCCTTAAAATCAATATCCTCGGTAAGGTTTTCTTCAATATATTCAAGGGCTCCATTCATATTTTTCAGCAAATCCATAGTTCTGACCTCCTTTCAAGAATAGAATAGCAGAAATGAATTGAGACTATCCGACACTTCATGCCCAAATATGTAGGACTAAATCCATTTTGACCGATAACCATTATTTATATTTAAGACAATCTAAAAATTTATATTCTAAATTCTATAATTTATAAATTAACCCTAAATTATAAAAAAGGTCTGTTCCACAGTTAAGTGGAAGAGACCTCTTTTGCTTTGATGATTTTAGAGGAAGTCCCCAAATGCGAACCAAGACTTAAAAGTTTTCGGACAGCCTCTTGCTAATAACCTGCCTTACCCTATGACTTCTTTAGCTTTGTCCAGTATCAAGTAATAAGTCTTATCTGCCACTGCTTGCAGCTCTATAATCCTAGCTTTAATATCCTGCAGAAACTCCTCATCTTTAATAGAACCCAGGTTAATCTTAACATTGAAAATTGCCCCCTGAAATCCCGCATAAGCTGTAACTCCAGATACTGAAGCATCGCAGGCAGTGTTAGGATTTCCGATGGTTAAGACCCTGATGGATAGTTTCAAGACTTCTACGCAAGCCTCAGCAACTTTAAGGGGCAAAAGAGTTGCTTGAATAGTAGCCTCCTGGATCTTTTCTGACCTATGAGCTTTCTCAGCTTCAGTCTCCTTAGGCAATTTATAGGCCTTCATAACTTCATTAAAAGCATCCGTGTCCAGATCAACATATTCTAATAAACGATTCTTTAAAGAAATTCCTTTTTCTTTTATTTGGACAATCTCCTCTTGAACACTGCTAAATTTAAGTTTACCTTCTGTGAAATTACAAACCATTAGACTTAAAGCTGCACCTAACGATCCGGCTAAGGCCGCCGCACTTCCGCCTCCGGGAGCCGGCGAATTGCTTCCTAACTCTTCCACAAATTCAGTGACTCTCTTGTCAATTAACAATATTCTCTCCCCCATTTCAGTCTTCAACTAAGTTTTCTTCAAAAACCTGCTTCCGATCAAAGTTTTCTAAGCGTAAATAAAACTCAGCAACATCTAAAAGGGCCTGCATAGGAGTCACACCGATTAACTCACTGCCAATTACATTAACGCCGTATCGGGCGGCCTCGGATTTTACCGTCTCGAAAACTCGGTACAAAGGTGTGCCGGTGTAATTAACCATGTTAATCGAAACCTGCGCCACATCCCTATCCTCTAACATCACTCCCATGGCTCGAACATATTTGAACCCGCCTTTAACCTCTCGGATAGAATCAGCAATTTTTTTAGCTATACTGAGATCATTAGTACCCAGATTAATATTATAGGCCACTAAAAACTGTCGTGCCCCAACGACCGTAGCTCCGGCGGTAGGATGCATCTTCGGCTGCCCATAATCAGGATGGCGTTCCGGTTGGCTGATCGCTTCTTTTAACCCTTCGTACTCTCCTTTTCTCACATCAGGGAGCCTCCTTCTGCCGGGAACTCGGGCAGCCTCTTCGTATAAGTAGACAGGAATATCCAGCTTACTCGCAATTTCTGAACCCAGCTCATTAGCTAATTGTATGCATTCCTCCATGCTGACCTCTTTGACCGGTATGAAGGGAATTACATCCGTCGCCCCAATCCGGGGATGCCCTCCTTGTTGTTGTTCCATATCAATTAATTCGCAAGCCTTGGCACAAGCATTGAAGGCTGCCAGCTTAACACTTTGGGGCTCTCCCACAAAGGTTACAACTGTACGATTATGACTGGCATCAGGCTTAACATCCAGCAGCTTTACCCCCTTGACCTGCTTGACCTCGGATACAATAGCCTCAATCACCTCTGGACGACGACCTTCACTAAAATTCGGCACACATTCAACGAGTTTTCCCATTAATTTTTTGACCCCTCTCTAATTCGGTAATTTCCTCATTATATAATAGAAAAGCTTCAGCAAGGCAACTCCAATTAAGACAAGTATAACTCCAATAATTTTACGTTTCAAATTCTATGGTTCATTGAGAACAACAATTTCATGATTATTGTAATAACCGGTCTGGGCACTTTCGAAAAAATAGGGTTCAATTGTCCAATTCAACGGTTAAATGACAAAAACCTTCTTTACAAGCTTAGTGCTTAAAAGAAGGTTTTTGTCGCATCTTTTGTTCTATCATGAGCTCAACACAATTCCTAGGATTTCCTCTTCCTCCAGAGGTCTATCTAACTGATCTATTTTATCAAGGGTCTTATTTAGCAGTTGATTCACAGTCTCTTGATCATGGGCCATTCCCCTGGATTTCAGGAGCCATACCACATTCTTAAACTTGGTCTGTTTACCAAAGGAGGTAGAATGCTTTCTGCCTACACTTTCCGGTGGAAAGGTTTGATAATTAGCAAAGTCCTTCTGGATTCCGTCAATATGAATCGATGAAGTATGGGTGAAGACGTCCGCCCCAATAATAGGTTTGGCCCGTGGAACTACACGGCCGGCGGCGGAACTAACCATTAAAGCAATTGCATTTAACCGTTTAAGATCCAGCTTCACCTCTTGCTTGAGACTGTATTTCAGGGCAACCGCCACCTCCTCCAGGGCTGAATTTCCCGCCCTCTCCCCTAAACCTCCTACTGTGACACTGACTGCTTTAAAACCTGCCTGGACTGCGGCCAGAGAATTAGCCGTGGCCATCCCTAAGTCGTTATGAGCGTGGAATTCCAAAGGAATCTTTGAGGATCTGGCTAAATCTTGAAGGTTGAAGAAAACATTCAAGGGTTCCATGACCCCCAAGGTATCTGCAAATCGAATTCGATCAACTCCTAACTTCTCAGCCTCAACAATAATTTCTTGCAAAAAATCTAAATCTGCTCGACTGGCATCTTCCAGTCCCAGCACAATATAACCGACTTCTTTTTTAGCCTCACTTACACATTGACCCATTTGCTCAAGAAGCCAACCTCTGTCCTTTCTTAACTTATGCTTAATTTGCTGTTCTGAGGTGGGAAGGGAAATCGCAACTCCCTCAACTCCCGTTCGATAACTGGCCAGGAGATCGGCTTGAACAACTCGATTCCAAGTAATTAAACGCACCGGCAAGTTCAAAGCCACCAGTTGAGAAATTTTCTTAGCTTCCACGCTGCCCATGGCTGGGACTCCAACTTCCAACTCATCGATACCGGCATCTGCCAAAGCCCGGGCAATCATTTCTTTTTCCGGCCCATTAAATGAAACTCCCGGAGCTTGCTCACCATCTCTTAAGGTTGTATCACATAATAACACCCGCTGCTCCATCTTAAATAACTCCTTTTTAGTTTTTAGACTAAGCCGATGGCATCTGCACGGCATTGTTGACAATGCATCATTTGCGGGAGAATAGAGGACAGAACGCTGCGATAATTTTTGATCAATTCAATCGGGGGGGCTGCTTTGTGAGCAAGTTTCCCTTGCGGTATCAAGGGTAGCAAATTATGGATATGGGCTCCTCTCTTTTTAACATCTAAAGCCAAACTATATAATAAATGCTCATTGATACCCGGCATAACCACCGTATTAACTTTTATAGTCATTCCGGCTTTGGCTGCCAGCTCCAGTCCAAGTAATTGATTATGGATCAGCACCCTGGCCCCACTGGGTCCAATCATAGTTTTCCCTTGCCAACGCACATGGCTGTATATCTTTGACCCCACCTGCTCATCCAGAGTATTAATCGTCACAGTAACATGAGAAACCCCAATATCCACTAATTCAGCTATTTTTTCCGGTAAGAGAAGCCCATTGGAACTCAAACAAAGAATCATATCCGGGAAATTCTCTTTCACCTTCCTCAAAGTTTTAAAGGTTTCCTCATTAGCTAAGGGTTCTCCCGGTCCGGCAATTCCTACAACCGTTAATTGCGATCCAATGGCAGAGGATTTTGCCTTAAGGACTGTTTCAATGGCTTCATCTGAATTAATAACCTTACTGGTTACTCCCGGACGGGACTCATTAGCACAATCAAATTTACGCACACAATAATTGCAGGAAATATTGCACTCCGGAGCTACTGCTAAATGTATTCGACCTGTTTTCCCGTGCCCGGAAGGTGAGAAACAAGGATGTCCTTGATTTAAATTTGGGCCGGCCATGTTTGCATGATTGCATTCTCTATGCATATTAATCTCTCCCATCGTTCATCTATTTTGTAATCCGGTTCCATGCCTCTCACTTTGATATTTATTTGTTGTCATCATGCACACCTGGCTATCTATCGGCGGCGCTTTGCAGGTCACTTTAATTACGCAGATTTTGGTTTAAAAGTATACGCTTTACGAACGCAGACTCTGCCGCAAGCTTGACAACCGATACATTGATCCTTGTTGACAATCTTAGCAACATAGCGCTCTGTCCCTTCATCATCTTCAAAGCTTTCTATCCCCAAGCATTCTTGCCCACAAAGCTTTACACATCGCCCACATCCTAAACACACAGCTTTATTAATTCCTTCGACGTATTGTGGTGTCCAGGGCATTTCCCCAAAAGTTTTGTAGATTACAATGTCACTCAAGCAACGCTCATCCCCTTTAACATAAATCTTTGGCCTTTGCTTCAACTTCCAATAATCAATTCCGAGGAATTCCAAAAATCACATCATAAACTCGGTAATCTGTTCTGCCTACAGTGCTATACAGATGTCTCTCAACTATTAACACTTCCTAATTTCTTTTGCAGCCAAGGTGGCAGTCTCTTGGATTGCAGTAATTTATTGACCTTGATTAATTCCTCTTCAATAGGAGTTCCTTCCGGCACTTTTAACGGATGAATCCCACTTTGAACCAGCCGGGCCGCTGCCGGACCACCAATCTGAGTGCAATACACGATTGAACAGCGGTTAAGCATTTTGATCCGAACGTCAACCTTATCTTCGGATTCTTCCATATCCTCAGCCTTAAGAGATGTATGGATAACTCCTTGCGGGCCGTCTGTGAATTTATACATTTCAAAGGCTGGGGATGAAGCAAAATGCGAGTTAATTGTTTTTCCGTCGCTGCTGGCAAAGGCTATTAACATACCTTGACCCTCCTCGAAAACCATATTGTCTCCTTCTACCTTCTTGATTACTGGCGTCATACCAGCAATTTGTTCTTCATTTAAATTGCTTTTCGTCCTTGTCATCCTATTTATACCTTTAACCTTAGGCCCTTTCTAACTTAATGAATTTAAAGTATCAAAGAGAAATAACTGTGTTCCCTGATATCCAATCCAGCATTTTTGTGGATAACCGGCCCGGTCAAAGACCGGCAGCCCTGCTCTAAGATGAGGAATCTTAAGGACCCCTGCAGCTTGACGACCGTTGGAATTGGCGATTATCAGATTACTCTGCCCAGCCCTTTCCTCAAGGGTTTCCAGATCCCCCACTTCAATGGGGATTGGCAGAGCCGGAGTGTTACCCGCTCCCAATGATGCCGCTAAAGCTACAGAAATTTCCGAACCCACCTCCACTAAACAGGAACCCAGACTATACAAAAGATCCATCTCTAAAGCTATGGCCACCTTTTGCCCTCCCAAGGCGTCATGATAATCTGCCAAGGTATCCAGCAAGCGGCTTCTTTGCCTGAGAAGCTTCTCCGGAATTTCCTTACCCGAGATTTCCGCCAGAGTCAGGATGAATTTATCCGTTGCTGTTAAGCCCGTTAAGGATGGGAAATTAACATGAGGAACTCCAAAGGTGTTCTTCAGAAACTCGCCGGACTTCTCCATACTTAAGCCGAAGGAAAAACAAGCCTTACATTCCGGTAAACGTTGGAACTCTTCCAGCAGCGTTCCTCCTTGAACCACAGGAGCCGCCTCCAGTTCCGCATGCCCGTCCAGAGAAATCGAAAGATCCGGAACTGTAATCGCCTTATAGCCAAAGCTGCTGACAATGTCTTTAAGTTCATCAACATCCCCGGGAGTCAGATGACAACCGGGCAAAAGTACTACTGAAGGGATTTCAGCCCCATCTGCCTTTGGGATACCCTCAAACTTACCTGGCCCATAATTGGACTGTCCCGCCAAGGTCATAAGCAAGGCTTCCACCGTTCGCTGATAACCCTCTTGCATCGAACCGATATAGTCAGGTGTTCCGGCCAAGACCACCGGCAGACTCTGTAGATCCGGTCGTTCCGTTCGCAGACTTGCCAGAGCACTTACCATGTCATCCCCATAGGTTTCAGTGAGCCCGGAACTCATAACTCCTATGATTTGGGGCCTGTATTTATCAGCAGCCACTGCAATGCCCTTTTTCAGATGCTCCCAGCCTCCAAAGATTACCGACTCTTCCAAAAGAGCTGTTGAATTAAGGGGAATGGGTTCTTTATAGTGTCTGGAAAGCTGCAAGCGAATAAAGGAAGAGCACCCTTGAGAACCATGAAGTAGCGCAAGTAGACCGTTGACGCCCAGGTAAGCCAGAGTGGCACCTAAAGCAGGACTGTTTTTTTGTGGGTTTCCATTATAATGTCTGAGCTTTGTCATCTTGCAGTTCACCCTCTCTTGGCGGAAAATCCCCTTTTAAGTGGCCCCAAACCGGACTGAGCACGGTGCGTGTTAATGCTTCCGCAAAGGTAATCATCCCCTGATATCCGGCATAAGGAAGCTTTCTGCCGTGGTTAATATCCAGAAAAGGAGTTCTTGTCTTATGGGCCAAATACTTGGTCTTCCCTCCGGCAACGATGAGATCCGGCTTCTTCTCAGCAATGATTTTGAGAAAGCCCGCCGAACTTGTGTCTTCGATAATCTGAGCCGTGGGATCCATTAATTCTTTCATCCTTTGAAAATCTTCCGGGGTTGAGTTTTGAGTCCCCCCTGCCAAAATATTAATTCCTAATTCGGCTAAGGTAGACACCATGGACCAAGTCTTAACTCCTCCTGTAAATAAAATTGCCCGTTTATTCTCAAGCAGCTTTTTGTATCCGGCAATAACGCCCCGGGTTTCCTCCTCCTTCTTTTGCACATAGACTAAGGTTCTTTCTAATAAATCCCGATCATTGAGGGCCTTGGCAATATTGATCAGAGTTTGGGAGGTATCGTGAATCCCGTAAAACGACCCTTCTATAAAAGGAATACCGTAACGAATTTCCATCTTCCGCACTAAGTTGGTCAAACTTTTGGAACAGATTAAAACATTAAGACTTGCCCTATGGGCAGACCGGATATCATCAAATTTAGCATCCCCGGTAATCGCTGTTTGCAGCTTAATTCCTAAATTCTTTAAGTCAGGCAACACCCCCCAGAGATCTCCGGCGATGTTATACTCACCAATCAGGTTAATGGAGAGGGGGATTTTCTCTTCCGACCTTTCCGCTGTACCGATAACCCGCTCAAATAAAACCTCTCCTGCAATGCGATTGCCAATATTCTTGTCTCCCAAAAAACCCGGACAATTCACCGAAATCACCGGTATGGTCAGTTCAGCTTCCACATCCCGGCATACCTTGTCGACATCATCCCCAATTAAGGAGGAGACACACGTTGCGTAAACAAAGATGGCCTTAGGATGATGCTTAGCTGCCACTTCCAGGATTGACTCTCTAAGCTTGTTCTCACCTCCGTAGATTACATCCTTTTCCATAATATCTGTGGTCAATCCCCGTCTGAACAGTTGGGAACCGGAGGAGCGGGCTCCTCGGTTATCCCAAGAGTTTCCGGCACAAGCAATCGGTCCATGAACTAGATGAGCTACATCCGTGATGGGCATGAGCACAACTCGCGCCCCGTCATAAGCGCAGCTTCTCTCTGCACCTTCGCCAGGTAGGGCCTTCATGCATAGCTTCGGGGAGCCGGCATCTGACATGCATTGCTTATCTTTGAGATCCAATTTTGTAAGATTGGTAAACATGAAGCACCCCTCCTTCAGTTGGGGACATTCCTCTGAGCCACTTATCATTACTTCTCTTTGAAGAGGTGTGTCCCCTGACCTCTTATCGCATTAATTCAAAGTAAGTGTCTGTTGAAGCCCTGTCTTTTTCCTCCAAAAAGGTATTGGCGATCATAGTTATCATATTAATGACTCCGGAATACCCTACGATGGGATAACGATGGAGATTCACTCGATCCGTAATCGGGAAGCCAATTCTGACCAGGGGGATATTCGCATCACGAGCAGCATATTTGCCGTGGGCATCACCGATTAACATGTCAACAGGTTCGGTGACCAGCAGGGAGCGAAGATGCCAGAGGTCTTTGCCGGCGTAAAGGGTGGCTTCTTTACCGTAAGGGCTCGAGGCCAGTAGTTTTTCCATGGCCTTTTTAAATAAAGGAGTAGAATTTGTACAAACGATGTGAACCGGCATTCCTCCCATTTCCAGCAGGAAGCTGACAAGTCCGATCAGGATATCAGGATCACCAAATAAGGCAAACCTTTTACCATGAATATATTGATGAGCGTCCGTCATGGCATCAATTGCCCGGCCCCGTTCATTGGTAATTTCATCAGGCACCTCTTTGCCGGTAAATTTAGCCACGGTTTCGATGAATTTGTCTGTTCCGGCAATTCCCATGGGCATCGCCAGGGTTTCCACTGGCACTCCCAGACCGGCCAGGAATTTACTCGTTGTTGGGATAGTATAAGTCTGTAGGAATAAGAAGCCTGCAGCATTTAGAGCCTCGTTCATTTCTTTAATTGGTGTCCCCCCGGGGTACAATTCATAGGTGCCTAAATTAGGAGTATCCACCACATCACTGGAATCCGGTAAAAGAGTATAAGGTGCATTCATGGTCTTCAGTATCCGTTTGTATTCGCGGAGATTGGCGGGATAAGTGTCAAAACCGGGGACAACATAGAGCCTGTCATTAATGGTTTCATCCTGTCTGGGCTTAGCCAGACATTCAATCAAACCCTTGAGCATTGTGTCATAGCCGGTTATATGGGATCCCTTAAAGCTGGGAGTATTAGCTAACGCCACCGGCAGCTCTTGAGGAATCGCTCCTTGATCCTTAGCGTTACCCAGATAAGACTTGATATCGTCTCCAATAACTTCTGCCATACAACTGGTGAAGACGGCGATGACGTTAGGTTTATAAACCGTATAAGCATTCTTTAAACCTTCGATCATGTTTCCCTGTCCGCCGAAGACCGCAGAATCCTCAGTCATCGAATCAGAGACTGCAGCGACGGGCTCTCGGAAGTGACGGGATAAGGTGCTGCGAAAATAGGCTGTGCAGCCTTGGGAACCATGGGTAAAGGGCAAGCATCCTTCAATTCCTAAGGCACAAAGCAAGGCGCCCAGGGGCTGGCAGGCTTTGGCTGGATTGATAACTAACTTTTCACGGGCAAAGTTCTTTTCTCGGTATTCTACAGAATTCAGCCAACTTTTTGTTGCCTTAGTACAAGCTTCCATTGTCTAACATCCTTTCTGCCCTGTTTTATTTAGCCCAGGGAGCTTTAATAGATTTCCAAGTAGGGCTGTTAATTGCCATATCCATATCCCGAGCAAAAATCGGGAAGCCTTCATAGCCATGATAAGGACCGGAATAATCCCAGGAATGCATTTGACGGAAAGGCAGCCCCATTTTCTCAAAAACATATTTTTCTTTAATTCCTGATCCGACCAAATCAGGCTTTAACTTCATGACAAACTCTTCAAGTTCGAATGCCGTCACATCGTCATAAATTAGAGTGCCCTCTTTTAAAGCAGGCAGGGTTTTTTCGTAATCCTCGCTATGAGCAAACTCGTAGCCCGTTCCCGTAACCTCCATCCCTAAATCTTCGTAGGCCCCCACGATATGTCGCGGGCGGAGCCCTCCTACATAAAGCATTACGCTTTTGCCTTCCAATTGGGGTCGATAGGTCTCAATGACTTTTTGCATCTGAGGTTCATATTTTGCTAAGACTTGCTGAGCTTTTTCCATAATATAATCATCAAACTGAGCGGCAATTTTTAGGATGGATTCCCGGATTTTAGTAGGACCAAAGAAGTTGAATTCCATCCAAGGAGTTCCATAGGTGTCTTCCATATGTCTGGCGATATAATTCATACTTCTGTAGCAGTGAATCAGGTTCAGCTTGACCAGATGTCCGTTTTGCAGCATTTCCAGGGTAGAATCCCCTGTCCAGATATTAACGACATTTAAGCCCATTTCTTCCAAAATCTTTTTACTGGCCCAGGCATCTCCTCCGATATTGTAGTCCCCGATAATCCCAATATCGTATTTCCCAACTTCTCGAGCAGGCCCTTTACCCAAAAGATGATCTCGAATAGCATCATTGGCAATATGATGACCCAGGGATTGACTTATCCCTCTAAATCCTTCACAACGAACAGGAACAACCGGCAATTCAAGTTTTTCACTCATGCGGCGAGCGACACTTTCAATATCGTCCCCGATTAGTCCGACAGGGCACTCAGAAAGAATTGATACTCCATTGGCATTCGGGAAAAGGTCCACAGCCTCTTGAATGATCTTCTCTAATTTTTTGTCCCCGCCATAAATGATATCGCTCTCCTGGAAGTCCGAGGTGAAGAGAAAGGGTACAAAATTATCAACCCCGATTTCCCCATCCGCTAAGTTCCGACGATTACCCCAGGAATAATAACCACACCCCACAGGTCCATGGGAGATATGCACCACATCTTTCACAGGACCCCAAACAACCCCTTTAGCTCCTGCATAGGCACACCCCCGAGCGGTCATCAGTCCCGGCACTGTTTTGGAATTGGATTTGACTGCGCAGCTAGCGCACCCTTCATCCTTAACGGCAATGTGTTGTCTTCGATTCTTTCTTGCTTTCTCCGGATAGACCTCCAGCACATCTTCCACGACTTGCTTTCTAAATTCCGTGGTCTCTTTTATGCTCATTACGCTGTCCTCCCTCGTTCTGAAATCTTTCTCCTGTTTATTAAAGAAAACCCGGGTTCGCCGAGCCTCGGCGAGAGCGAAACCGTTGGTTGCACTTATGCTTCGAAAGTATATAACGCAAGTTTATACTTTCAGATAGTACGAGACGAAAATGATTACATTTCCATGATTCCAAACTCCATCATTAAGGCCTCTAACTCATCCATTGACAGTGGGGTTGGGATGGTCATTTTAGTGTTGTTTTCAATCTTACTGGCTAAGGCTCTGTACTCATCCGCTTGTTTGTGAGTTGAGTTATATTCGATAACCGTCTGTTTACGCACTTCAGCACGTTGTACTTCATTATCCCGAGGCATGAAGTGAATCATTTGGGTGTTTAGGGATTTAGCTAATGCCTCAATCAATTCGCTTTCTCTATCCGTCTGCCGACTGTTGCAGATTAAGCCTCCCAGGCGAACTGTGCCGGTTTGAGCGTATTTCAAGATCCCTCTTGAGATATTGTTGGCTGCATACATAGCCATCATTTCACCCGAAGTTACAATGTAAATCTCCTTAGCTTTATTTTCCCGAATCGGCATTGCAAATCCGCCGCACACAACGTCTCCCAGAACATCATAGAAAACATAGTCTGTATCCGCTGTATAAGCACCGTTTTCTTCTAAAAAGTTAATAGCGGTAATAACTCCCCGGCCTGCGCAGCCTACCCCCGGTTCCGGACCGCCGGATTCCGCACACCGTACGCCCAAATATCCTTCAACCAAAACATCCTCCAACTCTAAGTCCTCTACAGTCCCTCTTTCGCGGGCTAAGTCCATAACCGTTGTTTGGGCTTTGCTATGCAAAATCAAGCGGGTAGAATCAGCTTTCGGATCACAACCCACAATCGTGACTTTTCTGCCCATTTCAGCCAATGCTACGACCGTATTTTGGGTTGTCGTTGATTTTCCAATACCGCCTTTGCCGTAAATTGCAATTTGTCTCATATCAATACATCTCCTTAAAACCTAATCAAAATTTTACGAGCAACTTTTATCTAACCTCAGCTAAATTTGCAGAATCAAACACTTCTAAACCACTGCTTCTTTACCAACCTCACCGGTTCGAACCCGGACTACCTCTTTCAGCGGACAAACGAAGATTTTACCGTCCCCCATATGTCCAGTCTGATTAGCTTTGATAATCACCTCCACAACCTCATCCACTTGATCATCCTGAACTACGATAGTTAACAGCCTTTTGGGAATCCAGTGAAATGCTGACTCATCCCTATACCCGCTGCCCATGACAGCATTTAATTCCGGATCAACCTCAGCAGCCCAACCACCTATCCCCCCCTGCTTGCCTCGACCCTCAACGCTTTGAATCGTCAAAGCCGGAAAGCCGGCATCCTCAAAAGCTTTTTTTGTCGCGGGTACTTGATGACGTCGAATCATCATCATAATTTCTTTCATCGCTTACAACCCCTTTGTTCCTTTACTTACGGTATAAGCTTCTTCCACTTCAGTAACAAAGACTTTACCATCCCCCATGGTTCCTGTTTTGGCACTCTCTAGGATGACATTGATGGCTGAGTCCAGCTTTTCATCTTCAACCACCATCAACAGCATGGTTTTAGGAAATTCATCATAAACAACATCACCGATACGAATACCTTTTGTCCTGCCTCGACCAAAGACATGCATTTTTGTCAGAGAGGGCATTCCGGCATTTGCTAAAGCCTCAGCTACAGCCTCAGTTTTATCGGGTCTCACAATGGCTCTAATCATCTTCATATAAGTTCATCCTCCTCAAATTTAAACTCTTGTCGGTTCTTGGGATTAGATAGATCGAAATTACCAATTCAGAGCATCACCTCCTTTAATAATTTTTCATTTAATTTCTCATCCTCACCGCTAAAGTTGTTCTGTGTCATTTGCGGTTCGGCGCGTACTTTAGAGCAGGCGGGAGTCTTACGGCTGGTAGTCATCGGATAAAAAGACAAAGAGAGCCCTTAATTGTAATAATTAAGGGCTCTCTTAAACACTCTTCCGCTCCAAATCCTCACCTGATTTGGTGCCCGGTTATGAAATTGTGCTACAGGTAATTTTATATCCTAGTCTGTTAAAGACTTCACTCAATCACTTAGTTTAAATCTCACTTAATCGCTAAAATCTGACCTATAATCTATAGTTTGACCAACTTTTCGCTCTCTGGGGTACTCACTAATCTCAAATAATCCAATCTCTAATGATCTCCCAAAGCTGTCTAAGCAATCAAATCTCTTTATTCTCTGAACTCTGTTCTCTGATACTTTCGCTAATCTCTGCGCCCTATTCACTACGTGTCTCTCTACTTTAAAAATACTCTGCGACCTCTAGACTTCAGTTACACTAATCGTCTAAATTTTCCACTATTTGGTTCAGGTCTTTCCCACTTATTAAATACAACTTGTGGCCTTCCCTACATTAAAGATGCATAACCCCTAATCCAACTCTGGCATGTTCCAGAAGAGGGTGCAAGGAAGAGCGGCCATAGATCGCCACCGCAATCCATTCTGTATCTGTTGTTAACCCAATCTTTAAGGCAAAGCTGGCATTACTATTGGTATGAATAAATATGCTGTTGCTGGCTTCTAAGGTGGCATGGATAAGAGCGTGAATCTTACGATCTTCTTTGGGAATAACTCCGGTGTTGAACGCTGTCGCCATCACTGAATTGGTAAGCTTTCCGGTGTGCTGGAGATTGGCAACAGTTCCTCCTAGTTCTGTCACACCACAACGCAGATTAAAGGATTCAAATAGTGACCTCTTTAGTTTCTCCTCTTCTTCCCTCGTCTGAGTCATAGCTAACAGCAAAGCCGATCGCTCTAAAGAAGGTTTAGATTTTTCTGTAGGTACTGTTGCTCTCAAGTCTCTCCCCCCTAAAAAACCAAGTTAAAACAATTTCACTAAATCAATGCGATGCTCAATACCACCGGGGAGTCTGACTTAAAATAGAAAAAGCCGTCAGATATTATTAATATCATGACGGCTTCATTGCCGAATCTCTATAAACTATATTCAATATAGTACTTGAAATAGTCCTTATTGTCACTAAGTAAAAAGAACCATTTCTGTTCTAATACTATCAAATATATTACTTTTTAATACTATATCGGGCTATTACGCCGTTTTGCAAAATAATTTATAGTCTCTTACTGCCAATCTTCCGCTGTACAAGCCCCATGACCTGCGTGAATTCACTCATTTTCAAAAGCTTTGCCATACCTGCAAATACTATCATTCCTACTGCCGTTCCACTGATTAATATTAGCAGAGAGCCAAATGTACTGACTCCCGTCAGGGGAGTAAACCATTCACTCCACCCCCAGATTACCGTAGCCATAATAAGCGAAGCCACTAATGCTTTCACACACGTTCCAAAAATTACCCAACCATCCATTTTCCCTAACCTCTTGCGCAGCAGATAAAACAACAGCAGCATATTCACGAAGGCAGCAATTGTTGTGGCAAAAGCTAAACCTCCATGGGCCAGGGGGCCAATCAATAAATACATGGCTAAAATGTTAACCGCCATAGAAATAATGCCCAGAATAACCGGAGTCCAAGTATCTTGCAGAGCATAAAAAGCCCGCGGCAAAATCTGAATGACCGCCTGAGAAGATATTCCTATGGAAAAATAAAACAGGGGAATTGCCATGGTTAATGTGTCATCTGCAGTGAACTGTCCATGCTGAAACAGAACTCGAATCAACGGAAATCGCAATACAATCATGCCTACAGAAATCGGCAGGGTAATAAAAATAACCATCCGAATTGCATTGGAAAGCGTCATCCGAAAATCATCCCATCGCTTCAACGCAGCTTGCTCTGTCATCGTCGGAAAGGTGGCCACGGCAATCGCTAAAGCAAAAATCCCCACCGGCAGCTGGAACAGTCGGTAAGAATACCAGACTGAGGTAATGCTACCGGGGAACAACATGGACCCGAAGTTGTTGTTAACCACCACCTGAATTTGGTTTAGAGAATAACTAAGAATAATCGGGACCGCTAAAGCTCCAATCAAGCGAACACCTGAATGACTCAAATCAATCACTGGATAATAGCGTACCCCAACCCGACGTAAAGCTGGGATCTGAACTGCAAAGCTAACTAAAGCCCCAACAACTACTCCTAATGCAAAACCCGAAACACTCTCTGGTTTATCCGGATTTGCCAAAACAGTCCCAAAAATTATAACACAGGCATTATAGAGCACCGTCCCCAATGCCGAAGGCCAGAAAATCTTATAAGAATTTAAAACCCCCATCGTCAAACCACTTAAAGCCATAAATAAGGGCTGTATTAACAGAATTCGAGTTAATTTAATGGCCAAAGTCATATTCTCCGGTGCAAACCCCGGAACCACCAAACGAATAAACTGAGGCGTAAAGAACAATCCCAATAGTACAAGTACTCCTAACGTAAGGAAGATTATATTGACTACCGAGCTAACTACCCGCCACCCCTCGTCCTCATTACCCTTGGCAATATACTCTGAAAAGACAGGAATAAAGGCGGCACTCAAAACTCCGCCCACTAAAAGCCAATATAATAAATCCGGAAGAACAAAAGCCGTATTATAAGCATCCGTGACCCCACTCTGACCAAAAAAACCCGCCATCAAGGATTCTCGTAAAAAACCTAAAATACGCGAAACCATTTGAGCAGCCATCAAAAACCCAGCTGCCTTCATAACCGTCCTGTTAGTCGATGACATACAAAATTAACCTCTTCTTCCCATCACTACTCGCCATCCGAATTATAGCATTTTTCTTCCTGCTAAAAAAGGTGGGGAGCAAGAATAGTCCCTTATTAAATTCAAGTAAAAAAACATCTCCACTTGCCCCAAATTACAGCAAAGCCGCAAACATTCCCACTTGATCCACGCCTTTGGATCAACGATGCAAACAGCCTCCCCACCACGTCCTCCCACCTTCTCCTCAAAACCCGAGGAAGGTTCGTATCATCCTTAAGGCAAATGTTTGTTTGTATTCAATAACGTTACGTTTATAACTACGAAACCGTTTGCAAATTAATGCAAACGGAATTTATCAATTACTACATTTCTTTAATTCAGGATAGTTCTTATTTCTAAGATTATCTCTCTAGCTTGTTTTTTAGCTATAGTGCAATCTTCATAGGTAAAAGTTCTGAAGTCATCATAGTCAGCATTAGACCGTAGTCGAAATAAATCGGATAAAGCCTTACTCGCAGATTAGTGGATATTACTCAATCTCATTCCGGGATTAAATAGAAGGAGTACTATAGTGGAATCGCGTCAATGAGCGCAGGCGATAAGGCGTGAAGAAACGCAACGGTTCACACGCAGAAAGCCCAGAGGTTTTGCGTTTCCTTATCGACAAGGGAATAGCACGATAGTGTCCAGTGGACACTATCGCCGAAGCCGCGATCCCCAAAAGATACTTAACGGCGTAGGATGCTAAGACGCTTCCTCCTCCATCCACTGTGCCAAAACCTCAGCAAAGGCCTCGGCCGCCCTATTCGATTCATCTAAAGTATTATATTGATCCCCAAATTCCAGCAACAACCCGCCCTCCGAGAGATGTTGGTTATACCTCGCTTCTGCCGCATAACTAATATTGGAAACAAAAAGCCCAGGATGTTTTTTCTCGGCAATTGCCATTAATTTCTTTGCCAAAGCCTCATTCTTTTGCCAGTGGGGATTTTTCTTTCCGATAACAACCAAAATCTTACTAGCTTCTTTCCCATTGACTTTGACCGTTGATTTTTTGAAACCCGGTGGTAAGCCATCTCGGTGAATATCTAGTAATACTTTTATTGCAGGATGATCCTTAAGTAATTTAGCAGCTGTTTTTACGGACTCACTATAGGCTTTCATAAAGTCCACCGCATCATGAATAGTCGTATCATGAACGGTACCAACTCCCTTTTTCTCAAGGGCATTTTTTAAGGTTTCGCCAACAGTGACAATATCTCCGTTTTTTCCAGGTAAGCGATCAGGACCGCCATTCCCACCATAGCTTTCACTATTATGTGTATTATAAATTCCAACAACAACTTGGGAGGAACCAGGTTTCACGGGCAAAGCAGGAGTAGGAAGTTCATTCCCATTAGGAGTAACGCTTTCTAGCGGTTCTAAGATCGGACCCTCAAACTCTGGGTCATCAGGGTTATAGGCCCAACCAAGCCAGACCGGGCCTTGGGGAGGATGAGAGAAAAATCCTAAAAAAAATGTTCGTGGATCTGAAATATTTACACCAGTTAATAAAAACATACTTACTGCCAAACCCTGCTGTCTCGCTAAATTCACTCGAGCACGTTCGGGTTGAGAATACCCCGGTGCACCTTCTAACAGAATAGCCTCAAAGGGAAAGGACTGTTGAGTGAGAAACTGAACAAATTGATAGGCCCCCCCGCTCCGGAGGGCATAGGCGAGCCCTAAAACAATCACTAAACTAACAACTCCCAAAAAGAACCCGCGCACCCATTCTTTAAAAGACCAAATCTTAAAGTTTTTTTTCTGACGGTGGTAAAAATCTTCCCGTAGCAAAGGACTTGTCCTCCTTCCTCTTATAGAAGAAGTATGAAGAACAAGTCCAATCTAGAACTAAAAACTTATTTTGTTATTTAATGGCCTTCTATGTTTTATCGAAGCGTTGTAGGAACAAAGCTGTCTACAATTCCAATAACTAAAGAAGCAAGTAACGCTCCAATAATTGATACTGAAATATAGCCTGGAACGAGAAACTGGCTGAAGTAAATAACCACAGCGGCTGTAAGGAATCCAATAGAACCCCGCCCAACTCGAGAAATTCTATCACCGAATAACTTTTCAGCAGCATAGCCAAGTATAGCAATAACTGCAGCAGCAATGAGCGCGCCCGTAAATCCATTTACGCGAAGTCCTGGAACAATCCAACTTACCAACATCAGAACCAAAGCCGATACAATAAACCTTACGATCATTCCTATCATTACAGACCCTCCTTAAATTACTAACACTTTTGTGTTGATCTGATACAAGGTTTAGTTTAAACAAAACAAACGTTTTTTATTTATGATCTATTAATTTCCTGTTTTTCCTTGATAAATTCACAACCTAATGTTAGAATATAGTTTGTGCAACAAAACGAAGAATATCATAACCAAAGGGGGTGACTATAAGTGCCAAACATTAAATCCGCAATCAAAAGAGTTGAGTTGGAAAAAGCTCGCACGATTAAAAATGCTGCTGCCAAATCTACATTACGGACAACCATTCGCCGTTTTGAAGAAGCAATCAGCACGGATTCCGAGACTGCAGCACTCGCTTTGAAAAGGGCTGCTCGTGCTTTGGATAAAGCCTCCTCTAAGGGTTTGATTCATAAAAACTTAGCTGCTCGCAAGAAGTCCCGTCTCACGAGAAGATTCAGCAAGCATTTTGCTCAAGTAGGCTAAACAAGCCCATGACTAAGAGGGTATCGCAAACTATTTTTAGAAGTAGTTTGCGATACCCTCTAGTTTGCTTTTTGCGCTTAAAAATAGACCTGCTAACAAACCCTTCCAGCCTAAGCTGAACAGTCAGGCTTCGGCAAGAGATTTTACCCCATCGAAGTAGAATAAAGAACACCTCCTTATTGAATTATACGTAACTGCAAGTTCATATTGACTTGCAGTTCTTTTTGTCACGTCAATTGTCTGATCCTCACGAAGGAACATAACTTTGAGAACTAACTGCATGTAGAAACTCAAATGATTAAATAGCTTGCAGAAAAATTGTCGTTTTAATAAGAAAATAGTAGATATTACGACAAATTAATGCAGGATAAACGATATATGTGTCGAAATAGACAAACATACCCTCTTTTCGACCTTAAAATTAGGCATTAAAAACAATGGAGGCATCACTATGAAACTTTTAGAAAAAGATACAGGTGGCAATTTGGATTTGAGTTCAATAACCATTAAAGATGTTATCGACATCGAATTTCTCCAGCGCTTTCAAGATGATTTTGCCAAGGGAGTCGGATTAGCAAGTGTTACAGTTGATCTTGACGGTACTCCAATAACGGCCCCTAGCAGCTATACTCGTTTTTGCATGGACTTCACCCACTCCACGGAAACCGGAGATAAACGTTGTGCTGAATCTCATCGTAAAGGCGGCGAAGAAGCTGCAAGGACTGGTAAACCTGTAATCTACGAATGTCATGCTGGTTTGATCGACTTTGCCGCACCGATAATGTTGGAAGGACGTCAGATTGGTACTATCTTAGGAGGACAAGTCCTCACAGATGCTCCAAACGATGTTAAGTATCGAAAGATTGCAAACGAAATCGGTGTCAACGAAGATGGCTATGTGGAATCAGTTCATGAAATTCGAACATTAACACGAGAAAGCATAGAATCTGCGGCAAATGTGCTTTATATCGTTGCTAACAATATGTCCAATACCGCTTATCAACAATTAAAACTGAAATCGGTGTCAGACATTCTCACTGATGGGTTGGCACAAATATCGGCAACTATGGAACAATTAGCAGCTTCGGCTAGCGTAGTAAGTGAAAATCAAGCAAATCTTAACAATGAGATCAAAAACGTAAATATTGTTACAGGTAAAATAGATGCAGTAATGGACTTCATCAAGGACATTGCTGACGAAACCCGATTATTGGGCTTAAATGCAGCGATTGAGGCAGCAAGAGCTGGTGAAGCCGGGCTAGGCTTTGGTGTAGTGGCCCAAGAAATCAGGAAACTATCTGCTGATTCTAAAGAAACAGTTGGCAAAATTAAAGATCTAACCACCTCGATAAAAGACTCTGTCGACAAAACCGTGGAGATGGGAAATGCAACAACTTCTACCATTGAGCAGCAAGCTGCAGCTATCGAAGAAGTGACTGCTAGCGTCATGGAGATTGCCGGTCTTACTGAACAATTGGAAAAACTCGCAACCACACTTTAAGTCCTTAGTTAAGTGGAAGGAGGGGACGTTTTGGGTATTCAACTAGTAATTTTCGAGTTAGACGGTAAAGAATATGGGATTGACGTTTCGGCAATTAACGGGATTTTAAGAGCAAGAAAATTTAACATCCAGACACTACCGGGAACTGATAAATCTTTAGAAGGAATGATAAATTTACGTGGGAACATAAGTTACATATTTAACTTGAGGACTAAATTCGAGATAAATGAAAAGGCTATCTCCGAAGAAAGTAAATTCATCATGTTAAATGCTAACAACTCCACCGTAGGTTGTATTGTCGATGAAGTTACAGATATTGTTAAGCTAAATGACGAGCAAGTTCAGGCGACTCCCGATTTCATATGCGGAAATGGTGATAACTACATTATTGGCATAGGAAAAATAGAAGATAGAATGATAATAATTCTGTCTCCTGAAAAATTATTTGCAAAGGAATTAGCAACTCTTCAAGATAGCGTTACAAATTAACCAATGTCAAATTATAAAAAAGAAACTCAAGCAAAATTGCTTTGAGTTTCTTTTTATATTTGAAAGCATAAATCTTAACGATACTCATAAACATTATGATTATCTCATGCCGCAGTAAATATAGGCGCGAAAATGTAGCCCTTCACCCGTTTTGCGAAGAGAAGATTGTATTCAAGCTAATTCTCCCTCACAAAACCTTATGATCATCATTTCCAACAACAACCCCGGATCACCGCCCCCAGTTTTCAGGGCTACATCCGTATTCAAACACTCAACTAAACTTTGGGACAACTGCTTGGTTGATAGTTTTATAGATTGCTGCCATATTTTTTGAGCTTCATAGGGTTTAATCCCTAACAAAGCAGGAACCTCGTTGACGTTCCCTCCTCGCTTACGAAGTGCGTCACAGCCAAGCAGAAGCCTGACCTGTCTAACCATTAAGGTCAGAACTTTTAATGGATGTTCTTCCCGCAACACATCCCGCAAGGTCTTAATAGCCTTTTCGGAGGATCGCGCCGCTATTGCATCCAAAAGACTGAAAATGCTCGCTTCAATCGTTCGAGTAGAGATAGCTTGCACATCTTCCATCGATATTTTGGTACGATCTCCCACGAAAACTACCAGCTTGTCTAACTCTTGACTTAAAACTCCCGTGTGATGCCCTACCCATTCAATGAATCCCGATAAAACTTGAGTATCCATTGCTTTTCCCCGGACCTTTAACTCGGACTGAACCCAGGCCATCCATTCCTGAGGACGTTTTGGCGCACAGAATTCCAAGACTTCACCAACACGATCTAAAGCTTTATAAAATTTTCTTCCTCTATGAACACTTTCAGCAATAAAAAGCAGACAGGTCGAAGGATTAGGATCTGAAAAGTACTCTAAAAACGGGTCTAAATCTGCCGTTTGTCCATCTTGAAAGTAGGTTGCCTCTTCAACCACAACTAACCGCCTGGCAAAAAAAGACATCGTATTGGCACGCTCAACAATTTCCGCCGGAGACAATGCTTTAGGGTCTAAGACTTCAATCCCGCCACCGGAAGGATCCATCGTAAAATAGAACGACTTAAGGACTTGAAACCCTTCCTGAATTAGAAACCGATCCTCACCATACCAAAGATAAATTGACGGAACCCGTCCCGTCTTTATGCTTTCCTTAATTTGTTCTATCTCACGCAATTCAACCACCTCTACTCCTATTATAAGTGGTACGTATCCAAGAGTCCAAGTCAGAATCCTCTCCAGCCATAATTGCGCGTAAGAATTTGTATACGGCGAGTTCAGATTTGGGATAGAACAAAAAAAAAGTCCTCCACGGTAGTGGAGGAGCAAAAGAAAGAGGAGGAGAAAAGAGATGTTCCTTACTATTGTTACCCTGTATTACCTTTTTATACATTAAATAGTAGTATTTAATGAATTAATTTGCGTTAGCTTCCAGATATCGGCCAGGCAGGATTTCAACTCCCCGCTCCCCTATCAATACCCGGATTGTCCCATGCTCATCTGTTCGAAATACCGGAACATGACGCTCCTCCCAATATTTCAATACGTCTTTTGCCGGATGTCCAAAAGTATTTTTGCCAACAGAAATCAAGACAGCTTCGGGATCCATACTTTCTAACCAGGGACTATATAAAGAGAAACGACTTCCATGATGGGGTACTTTAAAAATATCTGTTTCCAAATTTGCGCCTGACTGGAAAATGTCCTGCATTTCCTCTTCTTCCATATCGGCTGTCAGCATAAAGCTTTGCTCTAGGTAATGAAGCTTAAGCACCAACGAGTTATTATTAGGATCTGAATTAGTTCCCTCCAGAATTCGATGCGGGCCCAAAACATCCAGCCATGCTCCCGACCCTAAATTAATTTGATCCCCGGCTTGCAGCATGCGCAGCTTCTCCGCCTGTCGGGTTAGTCCCATGGGAAGACCTGCTTGCCATTCTTGATTTTCCAGGCGCTCACCCACAGCAGGCACCCCAACCCAACCTGTTGGAATATTAGCAAGCACTGCACGTGCTCCGCCAATATGATCTGCGTCTTCATGAGTTATTAAGAAGGCATCTAAAGATCCTATCCCTCTATGCAGTAAATAGGGAAGAACTATACGTTCACCGGCATCGAAGGTCTCACTTCGAGGTCCGGCATCTAGCAAAATGGCATGACCCTCCGGACTAAGTATTAACAGAGCATCTCCTTGCCCAACGTCAATCATGGCCACTTCCAACTCTTGTTGGGCATTCCAAGGGCTCCACATTAATAATAAGATCAAGAGAGTTACGCCCCAACTAACCATCCATCCCTTCACATTCATAGGACTAAAGGACAGATTGACCAGCCTCCGTTGCATCTCTAAGCAAAATTCCCAAGGACATCTCCGGACCAGTTTGCCTGCAATAGATCTCAACCCTCTTCTGTGGTAAACCCATCTAGCCTGGAGAGTAAAAAGCGCACGCTCTTTTCCCCACAACAGAATTCCAATCCCACCATACCAAGCAATCCAAAAAAGGGGGCCCGGGTTCAAAACCCAAACATCAGCATAAGGTAATTCTGCCAGCTTTTCTAAAATTGTATTCGTACCCTTTAACAACCATAAACTGGCCTGAAATAAAGGAGCAGATAACTCTTCAGAAAAAGATAGGATAACGCCAATCAGTCCTAATTCCAAAACACTGCCTAAGATAAAAAGAATAAAGACATTTACAATAAACCCAATTAAGGATAAGCGATGAAAAGCGGCAATCAAGAGTGGCAACGTTGCCACTTGCGCTGCTAAAGTACCGGCCAAAGCAAGTCTAACCAAAGCAGGTATCTTTGCCAAAAACTTAATCTCCAGAATACGTGGAGTTAGCACCACAATTCCCCACGCTGCAGCAAAGGATAATTGAAAACCTAAATCCTGAATAATTAGAGGATTATCTATAAATAGACCAACAGCAGCAAAAAATAACCATCTTAGGGTAGCTACTTTTCCTCGACCCAAGCGGCCAAGGATCAGAGCTATCCCCAAAATAGTTGCCCTAACAATCGGAGCGTTTCCTCCACAAAGGGCGGCATACAGCAAAAGCGCCAAAACCGCTCCAACAATCCTAAATCTCTTGGGCAAGAACCAAAACAACAGCCAAGAAAACCCCAAGACAAAAGCCACATTGGAACCAGAGGCAGCAAAAACATGAAGCACACCCGTTACTTTATACCGTTCTATGATATCATCGGGTATTTGGCTGGAATCTCCAAACAGAATCCCTTCCAAAACTCCCGTCTCTGCTGATTCCCAGGCTAAGAGCCGATCCCGAACCTGCTGACGAATCTGCCAAGTAATACTCGGCTTCCCCGCAGTAAGAAGTGTCGTATCCCCTTGAGCATACATCCTTCCACTCAGGCCTCTGACCCCATAGTAAAGGCGCTGATCAAATCCCCCAGGTGTACCGAGAGACTTGGGTCTTTCCAGGTGAGCCTTAAAGCTAACCAGATCCCCGGGCCGGATCCTTCTCCACTCGCCGGGAACCTGCCCTGAGCCATCTAAATAAACAGCTAACTGATAAGTCTCCCCCTTAACCTTCCCTTCCTCAACTCTAATTAATCCAACAGCTTTGTCCTTAGAAATATTCCAATCCTTTATAAATCCAATAATCTCCACCCGATCTAAAATAAGCGGCTCCGGCAAAGTACGCTCAGCTAAGGATCCATAGAGAAAGCCCAGCATAAGACTCACTGCCAATAAAGGAATCTCAGGACGAAACAATCGTCCAAAAAAGTCACGAGGACGCCACAATATAAAGCGTCCTCCGATCAGAATCAGAATCCCAAAAATCCAAAATCGCCCTTGAACCGGAACATAAGCTCCAAAAATCCCACCAATCAAGAGAGCGACAGCACGAATAATCCAAGGGTCCCTCATGGCCCAACCGTCACTTGAGCAGCCATCTTCTCAAAGGTTTTAGGACCGATGCCAGAAACATTCTGCAAGTCTTCGGCCCTGGCAAAGAGTCCATTCTCCGTCCGATATTGAATAATTCGTTCCGCTAAAGCCGGCCCGATACCGGACAGCTTATCCAAATCCGCCGCTCCGGCAGTGTTAATATTAATTTTGCCGTCCACCGACACAGAAGTCCCAGTAGCTGGAGCAGCAGTGGCAGTAGGCGCCGCAGCGGATGGAGAGCCAACACCTCCGGTTCCACCTGAATTCCCAGTTGCCGGATCAAGTGGAGCAACCACAGCCTTAAAGGGAACCGTAACCTTCTGCCCATCCTTAAGCTTTTCAGCCGGATTCATGTTCTCTAAATTCGCCTCCGGCAACAGTTGAACCTGCTTAAGAGCATCATCTAACCTGGCGTCAGGTGCTAAATGAACAAGACCCGGGCTTTCAACTGCCCCTGCCACATAAACCACAATCTCACGACTGGAATCCGACTTTTGAACATAGGCGTAAGTACCATGAGGAAGAAAGAGCTTCCAAATCGCTATAATAACCAAGGCAACCAGCACAAACCACCATACATAGCGAAGCTTCCGTTCCATAAACCCTTCCCCCTGACACGATTAATTGAATCCATTAGTTTGCTTCAATTCCTCTTTATTCCTTCTTTTTCCTGCCGCGAAGAATTATTAATCCTGTCGAACCCTGGAAACGTGTTGGGCGTGTTGGGGGGACGGTCCTTTTAACACACAATTGTGTGTTAAAAGGACCGTCCCCCCAACACGTTTCCTTCTAATACCCGCTATAGCAACCCTGCCGCCCGTGTCGCCAGTTCACTCCGCTCTCCACGAATCAAGCGAACTTGCCCATAAAAAGATTGTCCCGCTAGCCGAGAGGCTAGATGGGCCAATCCATTACTCTCTTTGTCTAAATAAGGATGATCAATTTGGTCAGGATCACCACAGAGAACAATCTTCGTTCCTTCACCGGCACGAGTTATAATCGTCTTCACCTCATGGGCAGAAAGATTCTGAGCTTCATCAATCACGATAAATTGATTAGGAATACTCCGCCCTCGAATATAAGTGAGAACCTCAATTTCTAACTGCCTCTTCTTAATGAGCAGATCAATCGCACTCTCAACCACGGCTTCGCCGCCCTTTTCGCGCTCCTTTTCCCGTCGAGCCCGCAGTAAGAATTCAAGATTATCATAAATCGGCTGCATATACGGCCGCACTTTCTGATCCTTTTCCCCCGGGAGAAACCCAATATCTTTACCAAAGGGAACAATTGGGCGAGCACAAAGCATTCTAATATAGGTTTCGGAATGAAGCGTTTGCTCCAGACCGCTTGCTAAAGCCAGCAACGTTTTACCGGTACCCGCCGGCCCCATTAAGTTAACCAATCTAATCTCAGGATTGTTCAGCATTTCTAAGGCCCAGGATTGTTCTAAATTTCTTGGTCTAACATCCCAGGGAGCAAAACCTTTCCCCATGTGATAGACCAACCTTTCTCCATCCGGAGTAGATACCAGAGGCAGAATACTGTCATCACTCAGAACCGCCTTTACGCAGCGGTTTGGAGATAACGGTGTCTTTAATGGAATGAACTTATTCTGATAAAGACCTGCAACCTCCTTATCATCAAGGGGCAAGCTTAAAATCTCCTCCGTAAGAGCCGGCAATACTACTTTGTCATTATGATAATCATCCGTTAAAATCCCTAAGGCATCAGCTTTAACCCGCATGGCAATATCTTTAGTAACTAAGATTACCGGGCGTGCTTCTTCGCGAGTTAAACTTAGTGACACAGCTAAGATCCGGTTATCTGCCAATCCTAAATCCGAGTTCAGAGGTAAAATATCATTGGAATAGTGATTCAACTCAATTCGCACCTTACATCCGTTAGGTAAGAGCACACCTTGAGAAAGTTGACCCTTGGCTCTCAAACTGTCTAAAAAACGGATAGCTTCCCGAGCAGAGCGACCGATATTTTCCAAGATTCGTTTCTTGCTTTCTATTTCCTCCAGAACTACATAGGGAATAATCACTTCATTGTCTTGAAATCGGACGATTGCGTTAGGGTCATGCAATAACACACTTGAATCGAGTACATATACTTTTTGCAACCTATACACCCCTTTTTGCATCCTCAACTAGCATCTCTCTGTTATTATATTCCAGTTGTTTCGAAATTCTTTACCTCCTCATTAGGAATCCAAGTCTCTCTACTACTATATTCCCAACCTTACCAAGCATTCGCAATATTCATCAAGTACTCCAATTCCAAGTGAACTCATTCAGCTAAATCTGACTATCAGGTCTCAGACAGGGATTTACCTCACTGAAGTAAAATAAGGAACACTCACTTATAGAGCTCCAATTTGATAAATTCTAACATTGATTTGTAAAGTTCAACTTACCCACCATGTTAACCAAGTGTTAAATATATTTACCCTAACTTCCCAGAGATTTTTTTTTCAATACCAAAATAAGCGGCCTCCTTCACTTCAACAGTGAAAAGAGACCGCTTACCAGTTTAAAATAAACACTTTAAAATTTTTAGAACTAAAACAAAGTCTTACATCCCGTTAAGAACCCTTTCAGCCTGCTTAATCAAACTATCAGGGACAACCACGGCTCCGCCTAAAGCACGAACCGTAGGATGGCTCCCTGACGCAGATAGTTTCTTAAGGTAGGCTTCAGCTGCGGTTGGGAGGGTTCCCAGTTTAGGGTCAATAAGCAGAATAGGATCACCGGTCTTGGCAGCTAGGGCACTTCCGGCAACTGCGTCCACATAATCAAATCCGTTTGCCAAATAAACTGTCTTTGGATTCACTGCAAACTCGTTAACCACAACACCCGTTGTATCAAAACGGTCATTTCCCGCCAGTCGTTTAATAACGGCATTGGGTACCAATTCTCTTATTTGGGCTTCTACCTCCGGAGAGATAATACCCACTCCCCCTACAATATACACTGTAGCAGGCTTATTACCAGCCAAAAATTCTTTAGTTTTAGCCGACAGAGTGCTGTAAGAAGTCAGGAGCGCCGGGTACTGGTTAGCCCCTACAAAGCTGGCAGTGCTCAGTGCATCAGGAAAACTTTCGCCTGAAACAACGACCACCGGAGTTCCCGCTTGAACATTAGCTTTATTCACTACTGCCATACCTGTATCATAGCGGTCGTATCCACTTAATCGTTCAATGTTTCCATGTCCACCCTTAATAAGTTCTGTTTCGATGGATGAACCGATTGCTGCCGTACCACCAATAATCAGTATTTTAGTAGCTGAGTTGGAATGTTTATTAATGTAGTCAAAGGCTTCAGCTGAGTCTTCAACGGTAGAGCCTGCCAATAATATTGGAGCCTCAAACTTTTTGGACAAGAGACTAGCCGATAAGGCATCTGTGAAATTATGACCGGAGACTAAAATTATGCTGCTGCATTCTCCGCTGTTATACTCTTCAGCAATTATGCGGGCGGTTTTGAAACCATCCTGACCCGCCAGGCGTGTTTCTTTAGGGATAAAGGATGTCATCAAATCCATATAGTCAAAGGAGTTACTTGGATTGACCTCCGGAATTTGAATTTCAACCGGTTTATTAATGCCTGAAGTAAGGGTACTAAAGGTCATCTTCAAACTCAACTTGCCCTTTACCTCTTCAGAAGAGGTTTCTTGAGAACTCAAAGTATTCATTAATCGGTTAATCCCAGCCAGATCAACTTTCAGATCAATGATCCCACTCTTCTTGACAACATATCCGTCGGCAATAGCGTATTGCAACTCAATCCCTTGATCACCTAAAATGGGAACCTTTTTCAATTCATCCATAACCTTATTAAATTGAGTTAGGAATTCTGGTTTATTGGCATCAAATTCCTCGAAGGCCTGATTGAACTCACGAATAGTTTTTTCGCCTTCGGGAAGCTGACTAAGTCCCAAAACAGATCCCATAAAATCCTTAACAAAAAGCATAGCCTCTTTGTCTTGAGTAAAGTTATTGACAGTATAGCGAATAAACTCCTTTAATTGGGCATCATTTAGCTTTACCTCATAAAGCTTTGCCGATATACGGCCATCGTTTGTTTGCACATATTGGCTTCCCTTAGCAACGACATTAACATCCGGATTAAAACGTTTAGAATAACTCGTTAGAAATTCTACTTGCTCGGATTGAAAATTCTTGGTAAACTCCGCAAGCTGTGTTAAGTTCATAGTTGGTTGAGCAGCCCCCATGTTATAGGGGTTAAGCACCATATATTCCTTAGCTGCAAATTGAGGAGGCAAGGAGGCGGTGGCCATTTGGGGGAGTTTAACTATCTCCAGGACTTTTGGCTGAGCGCCAGTCAGATCCGAATCTATCCAGACAGGTACAGTTATGTTCATCCCTTGTAAACTTAGGCCCATCGTAGCTTGAGACTTTCCCACAGTCTTCTCTTCATTAGTCATTGTTTTAACATCAACATCCAGCTTGGCATTATTCACAAATGCAGCAGCTGTATTAATTTGTTGTTGAACAGACGGATCAAAATCTGAGCCACTTAAATTAAAGGTCATGGTTGTCTGCTGCTGCAAGGATGTAACATTTTGCATTTTCATGGCAGCGTCAAAAAGAACCTGCTGATTCTGGCTGCACCCCGTTACAATAAGCAGCAGCGTTAGTAATGTTCCTACCCATGTGAATTTTTTCATTAACCTCATTTTCTTCCTCCTTCTCCAGAATCGATCATATACCCATAATACTTTCTACAAAAAAGCACGAATCCCTTCTCACTAACAGCAAATTAATTAGGTCAAGTTAAAGGGCAAGTTCACTCCATGTAAACTTGCCCTTTAAAAACAGTCTATTTTACAACAATATTAACCAGCTTGCCCGGAACCGTAATCACTTTAACAATGGTCTTCCCATCCGTCCATTCGGTAACCTTGGGTTGAGCAAGGACTAGCTTTTCCAATTCAGGAGCTGAAATATCCGCAGCGACTTGAATCCGCTCCCGCACCTTACCATTGACCTGAAGAATAACAGTGACTTCATCTTGAACCAAGGCTGCTTCATCTACTTCAGGCCAGGATTGCAAGTGAATGCTCTCTGTATGGCCCAGCTCCCTCCATAACTCCTCCGTAATATGGGGAGCAATGGGAGCTAAGAGAATAAGAATTCTCTCCAAGGCCTCTCGACCGACTTCAGGATTGGCCGTCGGCTGTTCCTTGTAAATATACAAAGCATTAACCCATTCCATAATAGTACTAATTGCCGTATTGAAATTATACCGCTTCCCAATGTCAGTGGTTACCCTCTGAATAGCCAAATGAGTTTGGCGGCGCATTTCTTTGCCGGCGGCATCTAAATCAGCCCATTTACCCGCTGAATCAGAGGATTCGGATCCCGCACCGGAAGTTTTCCTTAAAAGAGGTTCGTATTGAGCAACCAGCCGCCAAATTCGATTCAGGAATCGATAACAACCTTCAACCCCTTGGTCACTCCACTCCAGATCTCTTTCAGGCGGTGCAGCGAACAGGATAAATAGTCGAGCAGTGTCTGCCCCATATTTCCCGATGATCGCCCCTGGGCTAACCACATTTCCCTTGGACTTAGACATTTTAGAGCCATTCATACAGACCATGCCTTGAGTCAAGAGATTTTGGAAAGGTTCATCCGCTTCCAAATAACCAAAATCCCGTAAGCCCTTTGTAAAGAAGCGTGCATAGAGAAGATGCAGAATCGCATGTTCTACCCCGCCCACATATTGATCCACATTCATCCACTGATTAACAGCATTTTTCGAGAAGACTTCCTGATCATTACGGGGATCAGTATAACGCAGGAAATACCAGGAGGAACAGGCGAAGGTATCCATCGTATCTGTTTCACGCCGAGCAGCACCGCCACACTTAGGGCAAGTAGTCTCTATAAAGGAAGAAGAGGTAGCCAAGGGATTTTCTCCTGATTTAAAGACCACGTCCGGTGGCAGCATGACGGGCAGCTGTTCATCAGGAACCGGTACAATTCCACAAGAGTCACAATAAATCATCGGAATCGGTGCACCCCAGTAACGTTGCCGTGAAATCAGCCAATCCCGCAGCCGGAAATTAACCTTCCGTTGACCAATACCCTGACGCTCAGCTTCATCGGCAATCTTTTCCAAAGCCTCTTCGCTGCCCAGGCCATCGAAAGCATCAGAATTTACCATAACCCCTTCCCCTGAATAAACAGCTTTCGGAGGTTGATCCTTCTCGACCGGCGAACTTCCCAGTGCTGAAATAACCGTTTTAATCTCCAGCTTATACTTGGTGGCAAATTCGAAGTCCCTTTCATCATGGGCCGGTACGCCCATGACTGCACCGGTTCCGTATTCGAGAAGTACATAATTGGCAATCCAAATCGGGACTTTCTTTCCGCTTAGAGGATTTAGGCAATAGGCTCCGGTAAATAGCCCTTCCTTTTCCGCATCCGTTGAGGTTCGGGCAATCTCATTGAGACCTTTCATTTTCTCAATAAAGGCCACAGTCTCAGCTTCATACTCCGTCCCCTTCACCAACTCCAGAACCAGGGGATGTTCAGGGGCTAAGACCACATAGCTAACCCCATATATAGTATCAATGCGGGTGGTATAGACAGAGATCTTTTCCGGTCGCTCTTCTAAAGGAAATTTTAACTCTACGCCTTCAGACCGACCAATCCAATTGCGTTGCATAGTTTTAACCTTTTCAGGCCAACCAGGCAACTTATCTAGATCTTGAAGCAAAACCTCAGCATAATCCGTAATTTTGAAAAACCACTGTTCAAGACTCTTTTTAGTAACCAGACTGTCACACCGCTCACATCCTCCATCCACAACTTGTTCATTAGCA
Source organism: Desulfosporosinus meridiei DSM 13257 (assembly GCF_000231385.2). NCBI lineage: Bacteria > Bacillati > Bacillota > Clostridia > Eubacteriales > Desulfitobacteriaceae > Desulfosporosinus > Desulfosporosinus meridiei. The sequence goes on from NC_018515.1 coordinate 4,198,417, forward strand.
AGCACTGTGGCACAGGAAGGACACCAGTTAACATCGGCCTTTTTCTTATAGACCAAGCCATGTTTATAGAACTCTAAAAACAACCACTGAGTCCATTTATAATAGCCCGGATGGCAAGTGGCCACTTCTCGATCCCAATCGTAGGAAATCCCCATTTCTTGAAGCTGGCGCCGCATATTGGCTATGTTCTTCCAGGTCCAGTCCGCAGGAGGAGTCTGATTCTTAATGGCAGCATTTTCTGCCGGCAAACCAAAGGCATCCCAGCCGATGGGATGAAGAACATTATGCCCAGTCATTCTTTTATAGCGAGCAATTACATCTGCGATAGAATAATTGCGTACATGCCCCATGTGTAAATCTCCCGAAGGATAAGGAAACATAGCCAAAGCATAGTATTTTGGTTTTGTAGAATTTTCCTCAGTTCGATAGGCTTTGCTATCCACCCATTCTTTCTGCCACTTCGATTCAATCTCCGGAAACGAATACCTCTCTTGCATAAAACTTTCCCCCTTAGAAAAATAAGTTCCCATATATTCTCTCTTAATTATGTACTATTAAAACAACGACTCTAAAAATCAACCAAGTCTTCATGAAAACGGTAAAAAATCTCCCGTCCCTCAAGGGACGAGAGATCTACTCCCGTGGTACCACCCAATTTTAAATAGTCCTCGAAAGATTATAACGGCTCACACCGGTGTTCATTGTAACCTGAACACAGCTCCAGGGCGAGTTCCCATAGTCACCAACAACGGCTTGCACCTTCCGCCGCTTCTCTAAAGAGGATCCTAAAGTACTATTCCCTATCCCAGCAATTCTTTGTATCATTTTAACTTAATGCTCCATCGGAGTTCCCGACAAAACTTCCGCATCCTTCCAGAGACGCTCAAGCTTATAAAATTCCCTTTGATCCGGAGTCATAACGTGAATTACTAAATCCCCGCCACAATCCATTAGCACCCAATTAGCCATAGGCAATCCCTCCAGATGGATAACCGGGATTCCTATCTCTGGCAACTTTTCATCCAAATGGTCAGTGATTGCTTTAACCTGAGTAGTCGTATTCCCAGTCACAATCAAGCAATAATCGGTAACCATTGAAATTCCCTTAAGGTTTAAAAGGGTAATATCTCCACCTTTTTTATCTTCAACGATACCGACTACCTTATCAAGCATTGTTTGATCCAGTTCCAATATTTTGCCTCCTTCGTAAATCTTCATATGTTAGTTGGGTTAAGGGATGAATGGGGCGTTTGCCCTCTCTCAAATATATTAACGTGTGCTCAACACAGGCCAACGTACCCTTTTCTAAATCATCATACAAGGATTGGCGCAAAAAGTCCACTTTTGGGAAATCTCGCTCAGGTTCTGTCAAATCTGCACTGTAAATAAGCATTTCCAGCTTACCCATTCCCGGCCTGCCTAAGGTATGATTGGCAACAGCAGCCAGGATTTCCGGATCATCAAGGCCATAATGGTGCTCTAGCCAATAAGCAGCCACGGGTCCATGCAAAACATACGGGCTCTGCTCATCTTCCGGATAGTGCAAAAGGTTCCAGCGTCGGGCATACCTTAACTGATTGTTCAAAGAGACTTCTTTTGCTAAATCATGCACTAACCCTGCACAACGAGCCTTAAGCGGATCTAAGCCATGATGCTGGGCCAGTCTTTCAGCCCAATCTGCTACCCCTAAGGTGTGCTTTAAGCGTTCCTTCGAAAGAACACGGGCCGCTAGATCTCTCAGTACTTCAACCTGCAATTTCACGTACTCCCGCTCCCCTTTTATCTCTCACATTCTCTTTAATAATCTATTTTATCAAGGAAATGCCTGGGATGCAAAAAAAAAGTGAGAGACCCCCTACAAAGCATGTGAGAAGGTCTCTCTCTTGACAGTCCTAGGGGTATTACATTTGTTTTGGTTTGGCTTCGTTAACCGTTAATGGCCTGCCGCCAAAATCTTTGCCATTTAACTCTTCCGCCATACGTGCCGCGTCCATATCCTCGACTTCGATAAATCCAAAGCCTCTGGATCGGCCGGTTTCGCGATCTGTGATGATCCGACTGCTTTCAACTTGGCCATACTCACTGAAGAATTGTCCGAGTTCTTCAGCAGTAGTATTCCACGGAAGATTTCCGACATATAATGTTGTTGCCATGATAACTGTCACCTCTTGTCAAGTATTAATCACTAAGCACTGATCGTTTTTAGTATGAACAAATCTCGACAGAGTATGCGAAATAATCCCGAGGAATAATTGCTAAAATAAAATAGTTTTAATAAAGGTTCCCAAAACATCTATAACATCTGAATCTAAAAATCAGGCTTCAAGATAAAGGCCTTCTTTTTCAAGATAAAGTCGTACAGGCTCAGGTAAAAGGTAACGGATAGGTTCTCCGCGCCGAACCCTAGCCCGGATATCTGTAGAAGAAATTGCTAAGGCCGGAACTTCCAAATAATGAATCTTCCCTTGAGATTCCGGATGCTCATGTTGAACTTTAAGTAAGAAGTCTTTGGCATCGAATCCCGGACGAGCGGCACCAATAAATTCAATCATAGAAAGAATTTCCTCGGACTCTCGCCAGGAAAAAATCTCCAAAAGAGCATCTGAGCCGGTGATAAAATAAAGCTCGTGCTCCGGATAAGTACGGCGCAGAACCCGCAAAGTTTCGACGGTGTAAGACGGTCCCTCCCTCTCAATTTCCAAAGAAGAAACCGCAAAGGCCAAATTATCTTCGATGGCTAGCTTGACCATCTCGTAGCGCAACTTTGCATCGGAGATATCTCTTCGATCTTTATGCGGAGGTTTGCCAGTAGGAATAAACAATACTTCGTCCAACTTAAACTCAGCCCGGGCCATCTCAGCGGCAACCAGATGTCCATAATGAATAGGATCAAAGGTTCCGCCCATAATACCCAACCTATTTACTTTTTTGTTTGCATCACTATTCATTATTTTTCTCCAATTGAATTATACAGCCTTACACGATCTTAGTCGTCCACTCCTCAAGGTTCCAGACATCAGTTACCCAATCTTCGTAGAAATCCGGTTCATGGGATACAACAATAACTGTCCCTTTAAACTCCTTAATAGCTCTTTTCAACTCGGCCTTGGCATCCACATCTAAATGATTGGTAGGCTCGTCAAGGACCAGCCAGTTTATATCTTTGAGCATTAATTTACATAACCGAACTTTAGCGTTCTCGCCCCCGCTTAAGACCATCATCTTGCTGGAGATGTGTTCACTGGTCAAACCGCATCTGGCTAAGGCTCCCCGAACTTCAGAATTTGTCAGCCCCGGGTATTCCCCCCATACTTCCTCCAGGGCAGTCTTTGTATTCTTGCGACTGGATTCTTGCTCGAAATAACCGGGATAGAGATAGTCTCCCAACTCAACTTCACCGGACACGGGTGAAATATATCCTAACAAGGTTTTAAGCAAGGTTGATTTTCCCAAGCCATTGACCCCGCGAATGGCTATCTTCTGACCCCGCTCTAATGCTAAATCCAAAGGACGAGTTAAGGGTTCATCATAGCCCAGCACGATTCCCTTGGCTTCAAAAATCAGCTTTCCGGGAGATCGAGCTTCCTTAAACCTGAACTTGGGCTGAATCTTTTCCCTGGGACGTTCGATTAAATCCATCTTTTCCAGTTGCTTTTGCCGACTTTTAGCCCGTCCGGTGGTTGAAATCCGGGCTTTGTTACGGGCAATAAAATCCTCCAGGCGATCCACTTCTTTTTGCTGTTTATCATAAGCCTTAATCTCTTGAATCTTTTTCGTTTCCAAGAGGGCCATAAACTGCTCGTAGTTTCCCGTATAGCGGGTCAAGCTGGCATTTTCAACATGATAAATAACATTAATAACACTGTTTAAGAATGGCACATCGTGAGAAACCAGGATAAAGGCATTTTCATACTGGATAAGATAACGCTTAAGCCACTCAATGTGTTCAACATCCAAAAAGTTGGTAGGCTCGTCCAGAATCAAAATGCTGGGATTTTGTAGCAAGAGTTTTGTCAGTAATACCTTAGTTCTCTGCCCTCCACTCAAATCCGTAACATCTTTCTCCAGGCCAATTTCTCCCAGACCTAAGCCATTGGCAATTTCCTCGATTTTTGTGTCGATCATATAAAATCCGTTGTGCTCTAGAATACTCTGGATTTCGCCAACTTCTTCTAAGAGCTTATCCATCTCACTTTCGGAGACATTGCCCATCCGGTTATAGATTTCTAATGTTTCTGCTTCTAAATCATACATTCCCTGAAAGGCTTCTTTGAGAACATCTCGGATGGTCTTTCCTTTAGTTAAAACCGTATGCTGATCTAAATATCCTACCGTAACCCGATTTGACCATTCAACTTTGCCTTTATCAGGCATCAGCTTGCCTGTAATAATATCCAGAAAAGTCGATTTACCTTCCCCGTTAGCTCCCACTAAGCCGACATGCTCTCCCTTTAATAAGCGAAAGCTAACCTCTTCAAAAATCTTGCGTCCGCCAAATCCATGGCTGACATTTTCGACATTTAAAACACTCATCTTACCTTAACTTCTCTCCCTTTTTTCTGTCTGTTAACTATTTTAATTAAGCAATAACTCCAACAACATCATTTCCGGTAAAGTTCTAAGATTGGCTACTTATCGAACATCCCGCCAACTTTGCGCCTTTTAATGCCCTTGCGCTTCTCGCCGATTTTCTGGGTTGCTTTAGTTGGGCCGCCTTGTTGAGAACTCTTCAGCTTTTTTTCCTCAACTAATTTCTTCATCTTATCTATTAGATTGTCATCCATTTTTTATCCTCCAATTATCATCCCAAACTACGAGCATAGGCTGATGATCCTTAACAACGCAGGTTAAACTTATTATTTAATACCCAGATTCCCACTTCTGGTACCTGAACAAGATCACCATCTCGTGAGTCTCGATATTATCCCTTGCTCTCAGCAATTCTCTCCGCTAACTCTGTTAAATAGGTCCAGCGTTCCAGCAAATCATCAAGTTTTTGTTCAAGGGTTTGCTGAAGTGCAGCTAACTCCGTTAGCTTTCCAAAATCACTGCCTGCTTCATTCATCTCTTGACTATTTTTCTTCAGGAGCCCTTCAACCTCAGCAATTTGATCATCGATTTGAGCATACTCCTGCTGTTCTTTATAGGTCATTTTCAGCGGACGATCCTTTTTTCGCTCAGGCTTTTCCTCCAAGGCTTTTGTATCTATTTTTCGGAAGGTTTTGGCCAAAGCAGCCAATTTAACTGCTTCTTCAGCTTCCTGCTCAGTTCTGTAGACCTGCTCACGATAGTCGGAATAATTTCCCACAAAGGATTGGATTTCCCCAGCCCCTTTAAAGAGGAAAATCTTATCCGTAACCCGATCCAGAAAATAACGATCATGGGAAACAGCAATAACTGCTCCGGGAAAGTCCTCTAAATAGTTTTCCAAAATTGTCAGAGTCTGGATATCCAAATCATTTGTGGGCTCATCCAATAAGAGAACATTTGGAGCCCCCATCAAAATCCGCAGAAGGTATAACCTGCGTTTCTCTCCCCCGGAAAGCTTCCCTATTTGAGTCCATTGAACAGCCGGGGGAAACAGAAACCGCTCTAACATTTGCGAAGCCGATATTGAACCACCATCCGCAGTGGGGATCACTTCTGCTATAGACTTAATCTCATCAATGACCCGGATATTGGGATCCAATTCCGTGTTTTCTTGCGAAAAGTAACCTATATTAACTGTGGAACCAAGTTCTATACTCCCACTATCCGGCATCAAATTCCCGGTAATCAGATTCAATAAAGTCGATTTACCACTGCCATTAGGCCCGATAATCCCAATCCGGTCATCTCGCAGAAGAACGTAATTAAAATTTTTAATTAATAACCCTCGCTCAGGAAATCCTTTCCGAACTTCCTTGCATTCGAGAATTTTCTTGCCCAGACGGGAAGACCCAGTGGGCATTTCAATTCGCTCAACAGAATCCAGCGGCTTATCTTCCTTCAGCTTTTCAAAGCGCTCAATCCTGGCTTTCTGTTTTGTGGTGCGGGCTTTAGCCCCTCTGCGCATCCAAGCCAGTTCATTGCGATAGAGATTTTGGCGTTTCCGCTCTGTGGCTTCAGCCTGCTCTTCTCGTTCTGCTTTTAATTCCAGGAAGCGACTGTAATTACCGGGATAAGGATAGAGACTGCCTCTGTCTAATTCAAAGATTCGGCCAACCACTCGATCCAGAAAATAGCGATCGTGGGTAATCATCACTAAAGCACCCTTGCGTTTATTCAGGTATTGCTCCAGCCAATCCACTGTATCATTATCAATGTGATTGGTTGGCTCATCAAGCAGCAGAATATCCGTAGGATTAATCAGAGCACTGGCTAAAGCCACTCTTTTTCGCTGCCCGCCTGAAAGGGTTCCTACTATTGTGTCAAACTTAGAAATTCCCAGCTTATTCAAGATGGTCTTAGCCTCATTTTCCAGCTGCCAAGCATCCAGTTCATCCATCTGCTGACCTAAGCCAATTAAAGCTTGCTGAAGCATTGAGTCCTCGGGCTTCTCCGCCAGCTTTTCCAAGACCAATTCATACTCCCGCAAAAGCTTCATAACAGGGGAATTACCTTTGAAAACCTGTTGTAAAACTGTCGCAGTTTCTTCAAAGTCTGGATTCTGAGGCAGATATTCTAAGCGGATACTATTACCCTTCGTAACCTTACCCTGTTCCGGCCATTCTAAACCGGCTAATATTTTAAGCAATGTAGACTTACCCGTCCCATTAACTCCAATAATTCCGATCTTTTCACCTTCGTCAATACCAAAGGAAATTTCCTTAAAAAGAATCTTTTCCCCATAGCCCTTAGTTAAATTCTCAGCAGTTAAGACATTCATAACGATCCTCTTCTCCTTAGCAAAAGCTGTAGAACGCCTTATTATATCACAGTCCGGCCTACAATGCCCAGAGAGTCTGGTTTCGCTGGGGCAAGAATGTAGGTTCCGGCTTCTTAAAAGGGCTAAATAAAAAACCCCTTAACTTTACTTATCTGCGAAGTTAGGGGACTTCTGTTCCGAAAGAAGGGGACGTTCTTTCTTGTCTGGCTTTGGGGCGGAGCGCTATTTATCACGCGTCTGCGAGTTCCGCCGCTGGCTCGTTGGACGGTTCGCGAGCGCGTCCGAACCTCTGGGCATTCTGCATGCGAACCAGCGGCGCGCTACGGGGACGCGAACCGTCAGCACTCGCTTTGACGCGGCTACACTGACGCATCCGCTTTGCTAAAAAGCGCTCCCTCCGGCCAGTTTTTTGGGAGTGTAAGCAAAACTTTTGGGTGCTCAGGTCAGTCTTCGCAGAAATCTTTAGCGTGTTAGGGAGACAGTCCTTTAGTTTTTCCTCCTTAGTAGCTGCATGAATGGCTACTCTGAAAAAACCCAAAAACGTTCTTACAATAATAGACCCACAAGACAGGGCGGCTTCAATTCACAGGAGTTAAACCATTCCAAGGAGAGGCGGTAAAGCCCACAAGTTGACCTGGGGAAGCGTAGCCACGGGTTCACCTCAGGTATTCCCGGTCGGTTTGCCACGAAAGTGTCCGGTACGATAGTCTCCAGCGGAGAGTATCGCCGAAGCCGTGATCCCTTAAGGAATTCCTACCGGCGTAGGATACATTTTCGCTGAAGCGGATATCTCTAAAGAATACTTATCCGCTGAAGATCGCTCCCAGGTCAGCGCGTGGGCCAGCCTCGGAATGCTGAGTTACCGAAGACACTGCTGCAAGAAGGTTTAACCCGTGCGAAGACAGTGTCTTCGTCGCACGAATTAGCTGGTCTTGCAGGATGTGGGAAAAGCTGCCCGCCCCAGCGACCCAAACGACCAATTTAACCAACCTTCTTTTGCACCATGATATCCAGAATAACTCTATCCACCGCCGTACTCCCCTGGTTGGCAAGACGTCCTAAGTTTTCGAGGGTTTGTTCTGCACTTTCCTCAATAATCCCATTTGTCGACTGGATGGTTTTACCCTGAACAGCCATGATTGCCGATTGAACTGCGGCACTGGTACAGGTTGACAACTTCATTGCACACCCGGCCTTAGCCCCATCACAGAACATTCCGGTGGTATTCCCCTGCATATTCTGAATAGCCGACATTACTTCAGCTTTTCCACCTCCCAGCAGATAAGCAATACCACAGCTGGCCCCGGTGGCAGACGCTGTAGCTCCGCATAAGGCGGATAATCGTCCGATCTTTGTCTTAATATAGATGGCAATAAGATTACTTAAGGTTACTGCTCGAATGATCTGCTCCCTTGAAGCCTGAGATTTTTCTCCTACGGCCACTACCGGTAAAGTCGCCGAGATTCCTTGATTGCCGCTTCCCGAGTTGCTCATAACCGGCATAGTACACCCTGACATCCTGGCATCTGAGGCACCTGCTGTAAGAGCCATAGCGTTAGTTATCAAATCATCGGAAAGCATTCCTTGGCTTATACCTTCTTTGATGGTCTTCCCTACTTCTAATCCATAAGCCTTAGATAACCCCTCTAACCCTACACTGGTATTCAGTTCGATAGTCTTATCAATTATTGAAAGGTCGCTGACCTTAACTCGCTCAACAAATTCCCATATACTATCAATTGTCATGAAGGAGTCTGCGCTATTTCCGATTTCCTCAGTTCCATCCGAACCACTTTCATTCTCTAAAGCATCTACTAATACTTTCCCATCCACCTCAATAAAAACAATCTTAGTATGTTCATCGGCAACAATAACCTTGGCAGTGGATTGAGGAGTATGGACAATGACTTCAATGTATAACTTTTTATCAGTCTTTGCTACTTCTACCTTGACCTTTTTCTGATCAATCATTCGTTTAGCATTTTCTACATCCCGAGAAGTTAATCCGCTCAAAACTTCCAGACCTTTAGTAAAATCTCCCGCCAGTACACCTAAAGCAGCCGCTAGATCAACTCCGCTGCCCTGAGCACCCGGAATATTTACCGCCATGGCGTTTTTAAGAACATTAGTGCTGGCCAGAACTCTTAATGAGGTTATCAGTTCTCCTTTTACGTGCTTCTTGGCTAAGGCAGCCGCAAAGGCAATAGCCATTGGTTCGGTACATCCTAACGTTACAACAAGCTCTTTCTCTAAACGTTCTAAAAACTTTTCATAGCTTATTTTATCCATTTCCCCCTGGTTCAAATAATCCGCTAAAAAAGGCAGTACCTGGCGTTCCCTTTTGATTATTGATTATAACCTATTTTAGTTCTTATGGCTCCAATATACAACTCACGTCTCAGGACAAAAAAGGCCACCCTCGGGCATCCATAGTTGGAGCCGAGAACAGCCTGGTCAGTATGTACAAAATTGAGCAGATTGATTGACACATTGAAGATATAAATTAAGATGTTTTGTATTCCGAGTTTGCCTTTAATCTGTCTCTCAAATAAAATTCATTAATTAAAAGATCTAATTTACAGCTTATACTGACAACCCTCTGGTCAGTAAGCTTTTTGTCTGAGGCAACTTCGTGCATTTGTAATCTTAATTCTTCAATTTGTTTATCAATCATATCATTCACTTGCCAATCCTCATTTCAACAAATAATGGAATCCTGGAACATTCTAATATATTTTACTGTTAACATCAACAATATATAAGCTAATCTTTTGTCGTAATATGGTAAATACTTGCAAGCGAACAAAAAATCTCCTTCAAAAGCGTTTCCACGTTGCTAAGGGACGAATTCTACATTGTTAATGTAATATATTTCCAATCAAAGACACGATTCTCCCCGAAATTTTGGTTAATGGGTGACTAACCCCAGACAACCTTTCCCTTTTTAATAACAGTCTCCACTGGGTTATTTCCAAAATGATAGGGCAAATAGTTAAGATTAGGAATATCCAGAATAAGCACATCCCCTTGTTTTCCAATCTCTAAGCTACCTACCTGCTTTGCTCTGCCGATTGCATGGGCAGCATTGATGGTAGCTCCGGCTAAGACCTCTTCCGGAGTAAGTCTCAGGTAAAGACAGGCAATAGTTAATACAAGCGGCATAGATTCAGTCGGAGATGATCCGGGATTTGAATCTGTTGCCAGAGCAACGGGAACTCGGGCACGAATCATATCTCTGGCTCTGGCATAGGAGTTCTTCGCAAGATTAAAGGAAGTTGCCGGCAGCAACACAGCAATCACTCCCTGTTCGGCCAAAGCTTCGATTCCCTGATCTGACGCTTGCAGTAAATGGTCTGCGCTGACAACTCCCAGTCTGGCAGCTAACTCTGCTCCCCCTGCAGAGGCTAATTCATCAGCATGCATTTTTAATTTAAGATTTAATTGTCGTGCTTTCAGTAAAATCCGTTCGCTGGACTCGAGACTGAACACCCCTGGCTCACAAAAAACATCGCAGAATTCCGCCAGATTTTCTGCAGCAATAACCGGCAACATTTCATCAACAACGTAATTTGTAAACTTTCCTTCGCTATACCCGGGCGGTACCGCATGAGCTCCCATGAAAGTTGGTACTAAATCAACAACCTGACTTTCGTCTAATTCCCGAATAAGACGCAAAGCCCTCAACTCATCCTCGACCATTAATCCATAGCCACTCTTCACTTCGGCAGTGGTTGTTCCCAAGCTAAGCATGGTCTGTAGTCGCCGACTGGTTTGAGCCTTTATCTCTTCATCTGAGGCTTCCTTCGTTGAGCGAACGGTTGAAAGAATTCCTCCACCTTGTTTAAGAATCTCTAAATAGGGTACCCCTTTTAATTTCAAAGAAAGTTCATTCTCCCGAGAACCTGCATAAAGAACGTGGGTATGTGGATCGACAAATCCCGGAGTTACAACCTTGCCCTGGGCACTGATTTCCTGGGTGTCAGGTCCTGACCATCCGGCAGCTCGAATTTCTGCCGTTGTCCCCACAGCGACAATCATTCCCCCTCGGATGGCAACAGCGCCATCTTCTACTATACCCACCTCAGACATCTCTTCCCCACAAGCAGGACTGTCAGAAAATCCTTTCATTGTCACCATCATTTGAGCAGAGTGGATCAAAAGATCCGCATAATGCATAGGATCATCTCCCTAAAAATCAATTGGGAAGCACCAGAAGCTTAACTAAGGTTCTAGCGCTTCCCTGTTCTTTTAATAAGATACGCCATAACTCCAGGCACCCTTTTGTTTAACCATCACCCTTAGTTTTCCCTGGGTTCTTTAGACTTGCCAAATTTCAAGCGGCTATGAGCACAGTTTTGTTGTTCCACACACATCTCACAAGTAATAGCGCAGGACAGGTTTGGTTTCTTAAGCTTTTCTCCCACCGGGATAACAAGAGTGTGAGATTTTACCGGAGACATTAATAAGGTTTCGCTTAAGCTTATGCCCAGTTCCCCTCCATCTAAAAGGGTAAATAAAACTTTCTGAGCCTCTAAGGGAATCTGATAACCACCGGGGCATAAGTTATGACCGGTCTGTAACCCTCGATCCGTGACTTCCTTAACCACCATGCCTCTTAATAATTCCAAAGCTTCATCCAGAGCTACAGTTCCACAACCGTCTAAAACCATCCCCTCGAGCATCTCTCCCTGTTCAAATAAACGGGCTGATTCTTCTTCCAGGCGAGGCCCAATAGTTTGAATTGCCAACAACACCTGATGAGCTCCCTCAAAAAATGAAGTAGCAGCTTTAACGGCGTATTTATTGGCCAGTAAAATTTCCTCCGAACCTGAAACCTCCACAGGTACATAAGCATAAATACACCGGGCATCAACAAGACCTAAGGCTTTAAGCCGCATCTCCTCAATGGTCGGTTTAAAATTCCGACTCCGCTTCGAATAGGCATCGGGCATACCAATCCGCCGATAAATTTCTGAAGTATCTAGCTGCAAATTATCCCACTTGATAAAATCCATCTCTATTCCTCCCAAATCGTGCTGCGTAGCTCGTGTGAGATTCTAATCTAAAAAGGCTTTCCCCAAAAAATCTAAAGACCCAAAAGACAGGGCGGCTTCGATCCACAGGAGTGAACCCATTGCATGAAGAGGCGGTAAAGTCTACAAAGCTTGGGCGGGGAAGCGGAGCTAGTGGTCCCCTCTCGCCGTCCTGCAAGAAGAATAATTCGTGCGACGAAGACACTGCTGCAAGAAGGTTTAACCCGTGCGAAGACAGTGTCTTCGTCGCACGAATTACCTGGTCTTACACGGATGTGGACGAAGCCGCCCTACCCCAGCGACCCAATTTCACCTAATCCCATCCACTAACCGATCAATCAACTCATCCTTGGGAATAAACGGCATAGTCATATGCCCCTTTCCTTTATACCGCTCATTAAACTCAATGCCGGTTTCAATTGAATTCTGATTTCGCGCCCAAGCTCGTCTCGCCACTCCACCGACCACATCCCATAACAGGGCAGATTTTATGACGTTATCCACTCGTTCACTTCCGTCAAGCACTAAACCAAACCCGCCATTGATAGCCTTCCCGATGCCTACGCCCCCTCCATTATGAAGAGAGACCATGCTCATCCCCCGGGCGGCATCTCCGGCAAAACTTTGTACAGCCATATCCGCCATAACATTACTTCCATCTTTAATATTCGCTGTCTCTCTAAAAGGAGAATCCGTCCCGCTAACATCATGGTGATCTCTGCCCAGCATAACCGGCCCAATCTCTCCCTGGCGAATCATCTCATTGAATTTTAGCGCAATTCTGATCCGACCTTCCGCATCCTGATAGAGAATTCTGGCTTGTGTCCCCACAACCAGCTTGTTCTTCTCCGCATCCTTAATCCAAATATAGTTGTCCCGATCTTGTCCCCTGCGATTTGGATCAATACAAGCCATGGCCGCTTCATCCGTCTTTCGCAAATCTTCCTTTTTCCCACTTAGACACACCCATCTAAAGGGCCCATACCCATAATCAAACAGCTCCGGCCCCATAATATCCTCTACATAGGACGGGAAAATAAAGCCATCCTTCTCATCTATACCATTTTTAGAAATCTCAGTAGCTCCCGCATCATAAACCGCCTTCATAAAAGAATTACCATAATCAAAGAAATAAGTACCTCGGGCAACCAAGGTTTTAATCAATTCAAATTGCCGCACCAAGCTCTGATCGACAAGCTTTTTGAACTCTGTCCGGTTGGTAGCCAGTAATCTCGTCCGCTCCTCAAAGCTGATCCCTTGGGGGCAATACCCACCCTCATAAGCCACATGACAAGAGGTTTGATCACTGAGCAAATCCACCTTAATCTGGTGATTAACCGCGTACTCTAATAAATCCACCACATTACCCTGATAAGCAATGGACATAGGTTCTTTCTTCTCCACATACTCTGCAGCGATCTTAAAGACTTCCTCTAAATCTGCAGACACTCTGCTGACCCAGCCCTGCTCATATCGAGTCTTAATTCTCGATTCATCCACCTCGGCTATAATCCCCACACCACGGGCAATCTCCACAGATTTTCCTTGAGCCCCGCTCATTCCCCCCAGACCAGAGGTGAGGAACAAACTCCCTCTGAGATCTCCATCATGGGGAATCCCTAACTTCATCCGTCCGGCATTAAGTAACGTATTAAAGGTTCCATGAACAATCCCCTGGGGCCCGATATACATCCAGCCACCCGCCGTCATCTGACCATAATTAGCGACGCCCATCTGTTCCGCAATTTCCCAATCCTTTTGATTGTCAAACATCCCTACCATCAAGGCGTTGGTAATAATCACTCGCGGTGCCTCCGGTCGAGAAGGGAATAATCCCACGGGGTGGCCGGATTCCATGACCAGGGTTTGCTGATCCGTCATGACTTCGAGATATTTTTTGATCAAACGGTATTGCAGCCAATTTTGACAGACACTTCCAGTTTCACCATAAGTAACCAATTCATAAGGATAAAGAGCAACCTCAAAATCCAAGTTATTATCAATCATTACTTGAAAAGCCTTACCCTCAATACAGTTTCCCTTATACTCATCAATCGGTTTTCCCGAGAGCTTTCCGGCTGGACGATAGCGATAGGCATAGACTCTGCCCCTTGTCCGCAGCTCCTCTAAAAACTCAGGTGCCAACTCTTCATGCAATTCTTCCGGAACATAACGCAAGGCATTCTTGAGAGCAATTTTTGTCTGACTGGGATTTAAGCTAAAACCTCGATCGGGAGCCCTTCTTATTCCTTCCACAAATTCCTGCTTTGCCGGTAATTCAGTATCTAATTTAATAGTCATAGCTTGAGAGATATCATAGTTACTAATCATCCAGATCACTCCTCACTAAAATTTAAACACTTGATCCAACAATATTAGGTTACCACGCTGAAAAGTCTACATGGCTCATATTTCAGAAATAGGTACAGTTGTCCCTGAGGACCGCTGTACCTTATCTCAATAACTATTTTGTCTACTCTACCTGAAAAAAGCTCTAAAACATTCCTAAGAATAATAGACCCTTAAGACAGGCGGCTTCGATCCACAGGAGTGAACCCATTGCGTGGAGAGGCGGTAAAGCCTACAAAGCTTGGGTGGGAAGCCTATTCTAAGCAATCAAATTCCGGCACAGTTCAGTCGCTGTTCCGGCATCTGAAGCGTAGCCGTCAGCACCGATCTCGTCTGCGAAGCTTTGGGAAATAGGGGCTCCACCAATAATAACCTTCACCTTATCCCGGAGTCCCTCTTCCTTTAGGGCTTCAATGGTATCTTTCATGGATAACATGGTTGTAGTTAAAAGTGCGGATAAACCTATAACTTGAGGCGAATGCTCCTTAACAGCATTTACAAAAGCATCCGGATCTATGTCTACACCTAAATCAACAACATCAAACCCAGCACTTTCTAACATCATGACTACAAGTTTTTTACCGATATCATGAAGATCACCTTTTACGGTTCCAATCACAACTTTGCCGGCAGAAGGCATATCACTATCAGCAATCAAAGGCTTTAAAAGCTCAATCCCGGTGCTCATAGCTTTAGCGGACATCATTACCTCTGGGACATACATATCCCCGGCTTTGAAACGAACTCCAACCACATCCATACCAGCCATTAAACCCTGATTGATAATTTCCAGAGGATCAGCTCCACTATCAATCAATTTTTGGGTAAGATCCTTCGCACCGTTATAATTCCCGTTAATCACCAGTTCAGCCAAGCTGCTAAAATCACTCATGCTACGACTCCTCCTTAAATTATGAAAAATTATTACGTCTAAACTATTATAGCCTTTAAAGCATTATTTTTCCTGTTTATTTACCACAAAAGTCTTTTTTTCTTTGAAACATTAAACAAGAATAATTCTCCAGTTTATTACACCGAAATATCGCCTAAAACCCACCCACTTAAAGAAGTTGAGTCCTCAGAACTAAATTAAAACTTCCCGCCAAATTTCTCCTGAGCTTTGCTCAGAATTTCTTCGATTTGAGCTTTTACCTCTTCGGAGACAGGCTTAGGCTGATGAGTTTCTAAGATAAGTTTAATTCGATCTCTGGCACGATCAATCATTGTCTTGCTGCCATCCGCCGTCCAATTTTCATAGTTATTAAAATCAGAAAGATCCGTAAACCAATTATCTCTAAAATGCTTGGCAGTATGTTCATCCCCCAAGAAGTTGCCTCCCGGGCCTACCCGCTTGATGGCTTCTACACCTAAGGACTCTTTATCCGTATTGATCCCCTTCAGTAAACGCCGAGTCCGCCCAATCACCTCATTAGAAATAACCAGCAGTTCTAAGGAACCGGTAATTCCAAATTCCATGTAAAAAACATCATGCATAATATTGCACCCTTGAAGAGCTCCCATCAAGGTAAACATTGTCGACTCTGCAATAGCCTGTTCATCGCAGACTTTGGAATTGCTGCATCCGGCATAACCCCAAGATGGAAGTTGATAGTAATGAGCCAGATCCACAGCTCCTCCTTGAAAGAGCACAGCTTCCGGAGTCCCGTAAACCGCCTGCATTGAACGCATATCCAACGGAGAATTTCCATACCCGTAAACAAAGGGTGCCCCCGGAGCCTTCAACTGGTGTATCACTAAACCGCTCAAAGCTTCCGCATTAGCCTGGACTAACGCCCCGGCAACCGTAGTCGGCACAGAGGCCCCGGCTACACCTCCGCAGGCAAAATTCGAAGGCACTCCATTTTCTGCAGCAATCAATAGCTTTTCAATAGACTCCTTCGGATGTTGAAGGGGCGAGGTGGGTTCAGTATAGATCATAAACAAGGGCTTGTGCCGCAATTGCTCTTTGCCACCCACTGCGCAGGCGGCCATCTCAATAATATCTTGCAGAGTTGCTCCATCTTCAGCAATAACCACTTGAGGTTTCTCAGTGTTTTGAACCATAATGGCATATTGCTCTCGATTAATCATCCGGGGGTCAGCATCGGACAGCAGGCCCATGGACATGACAAAATCTATATTTGGCAATTTATCGCAAATTCTAATAGCATTAGCCACATCTGCCTTTGTCCAGTTTCTCCTCTCAAAAGTGAAGGGATCCAGATAATTGAGGGTATCTGATCCTGTACCGAAGTAGACATTGGACCCTTCTAAATGCAGAGCTGCTTCTCCCTGACGATTATATAAGGTCACTCGGGAAGGGGCCGTCTGCAATGCTTTTTTCACTAGGGAGCTGGGAAAATAAACCCTATTCCCTTTTTCCACATGTGCTCCGGCCTGCCTAAGTAATTCCACAGCCTCTTCATGGTGAATCACCATA
This sequence comes from Desulfosporosinus meridiei DSM 13257, assembly GCF_000231385.2. NCBI lineage: Bacteria > Bacillati > Bacillota > Clostridia > Eubacteriales > Desulfitobacteriaceae > Desulfosporosinus > Desulfosporosinus meridiei. Next base: position 4,215,107 of record NC_018515.1, read on the forward strand.
CCAGTATCTTCGAGAATCTGACAACTTGCCAGATGAATCTCTTCAGCTTGTTTTTCAGTAAGTGTCCTGAAGAACAGTCCGTTCCCATGTGAGCTTCCAACTCCCATAACCTGCAACCCCTTTCATTTTGCCGTAAAATGAGTTCTCCTCTTTATCTTTCGTAAGTTAAGCGTTTTTATTTTTTCGTCTTGTAGACGCTTTTTTTTGATCAGTATCAGCAATGATTTCATTTAAGCCTTGACGAATGGTGTCATCTAAGAGTTCGGCATCATGTGTTGCCACAATATGCTTAGTTAATTCCTCAGCCCGAGCTTCCATTGATTTAGACCCCTGCTCTTCCCAGACCTCCCAGAAAGAGGTGTTAAACTGCTTTGATGTCCAAATTTCTTGTCGGAAATTTTTAAAAGTATGTTCATGGCTGACATAATTTCCACCGGGGCCTACTTCATCAATCACATCAACCGCCATTGTTTCTTCATCAATACGAGTGCCTCTTCCCATATAACGGGCATTATCAATATAATCATTGCACATGGTAAGGAAGGTTAAGGAACCGGTTTTGCCGCCTTCTAAATAACCTACATCATGAACTAAATTCGCACCCATTAATTGAGCCATCAAAATCCCATTTCCTGCTTCCATCCCTGCTTGAGCATCCGGGATAGGAGCATTGACACAACCTGCCTCTGTAAAGTTAGGAATTCCATAAAACTGGGATAATTGAGTCATGATAGCGTAATTCATCATTGTTTCCGGGGATCCGTACAAAGTCGCCGTGGTCTTCATATCCATCGGGGTAGCTCCGCCGCCAATAATAATCGGAGCTCCTTTTTGTTTTAATTGAGCCATGACCACACCCGCCAAAGCCTCGGCATTCATTAGAACAATAGTACCTGCTTTAGTAACCGGGGTGGTAGCCCCAGATAAGACCCCCGGAGTATAAACTACCGGCACACCATACTCGAAGCAAGCAAACATCTTGCCAACTCCATCATTAGTATGGGTCAATGGGGAAATCGGCTCAGAGTAAAGAATCATAAAGGGATTTTTGCGAAGTTCCTCTCTCCCGCCGGCTACTAAGGCCGCCATTTCTAATTGGGCGCGCATATTAATCTCATCATGAGCAGTGACAATCATGGGCTTGACAGTGTTGGTAACCATAGCCTCTAATTGATGGAGATCGCTGACTTTAGAACTGGTATCCGAAGCGATAGCATAACTCATTACGAAATCATAATTAGGTAAGTAATCCATAACTCTGCAGGCAAGTTCCACATCCCGCTTAGTTGAGCGTCTCCGCTTGCCGGTTTCTAAATCTACAGTAAAAGGCAGGTCTGAACCGGTTCCAAAATATGTTCGATTCTTTTCCAAAGGCATAACTCGCTGGCCTTTGCGATTGGCAACGACAATTTTGCGCGGTGCTAAACGCAGGCATTCCTCTACTAACCAACTGGGAATCCGAACCCGATGATCATTGACAATACAGCCTGCATCTTTTAATAACTGCAAGGCTTCCGGATGGTCTACAACAACTCCGGTTCGTTCGAGTACTTCCAAAGTTGCAAAATGGATTTCCTCAATTTGGCCTTCACTTACCCAACGCAGAAATGGGGTTGTTTGTTCTATACTATTGGAACGAATCTTTCTCATTTAGGTTACCCGGTTAATAAAACTTGGACAAAACCTAACCTTATCCTTTCGTAATTCTTGATGTATACCTGCCTTACCTCTCCAAGTTTTGAGCACAATTTGTCAATCTTAATGTATCTAGAGAGTTATCTCCAATACCAAATAAAATTATTGCAAGATTTATGCCATCCTTCATACCAGGATGGATCTCTCTTTCAAGCAAGACTTGCCATTAATATATCAGTACACTAAAGGGTTTTCCTAGTTCTTAGAATAAAGGGTTCAGCCCCTCTGTAAAGGGCAAAAATCAAAACGCTAAAATATTTTGCGCTTCAATCTTCTGCTTACTCCCCCTTGACTTACACTCATGCAAACGCATAAAAATTCAGCGGTGCCAATTTTTATTGCAGGTTTTATAGTGATTTAACATTTTATTTTCCACTTATTTTAACTTTATTGGGTCCAAGTTACTGCTTTAGCTTTTCTTTATCGTGCCTGTAATCATATTTCTCATTGGGCATATGAAGTTCAACATTATTTATGATCACAGTGCTATCATCTTGCCAACGTATGGAAGCATTACTTTCTTTATATTGAAAGTAGATAATTTTAGATTTTCTAGTTACCTTATTAGAGGATAACTCTGCAATTACCGAATATGAAGTAGTGGCCCCTGCATCAGAAGTGTAGGCCTTAAGGGTATAGGTTTTATCCGGAGATGTTTCTTCCGCAATTAGAGTCCCCTTGGGAAGACGCTCCATGTCATAAGACGACCAATAAACACCATAACCCAATATACTTGTAAACAGAAACAGGACTGAAATCAAAAGAATTTTGCGTTCATTTCAACTCCTACTCTCTTTAAGTGGTTGATCAGATTAACCGATAGCAATTATCTGGGTCATGGAAATAGCCTTAGTAGGGCAGGCCTCTTTACAAATCCCGCATCCCCAACACTTGTTCAGATCAAGCTCAACCTTTCTCCGATTTTTTCCCTTCACCACTGTTCCTGCCTCCCCTATATAGAAAGCCCTAAAATTGCAACGCTTAGCACAAGCCCCACAATGCGAACACTTAGCATCATCACGCTGAACCATGAATTGAATGATGGGAAAAACACCCTTCGTTCCTTTTTCCTGAGCCAAACGCAAGGGATAACAACAGCAGGAACAACAATTGCATATATAAGTCGGCCCCTTGGTTCGCCAGTCACTGTTTACTTGATGCATTAACCCCTTTTTATGAGCTGCCCGCACCAACTCTCCGGCCTCTTCTTTGGAAAGAGAACGACCAAAGGTTCGGTCGGTTATGGAATCGTTAAAGCTCAAACAAGTTTCCGTAGGCTTAACACAGTGACTTGCTAACTTGCGGCAATTACAGGGAACTAAACGAATATCCTTTACAGATTCCAAAACTTGATCCAAGTCCTCAATCATCAGGAATGTCTCCGGGGCCCTATCCACAGTTTCCCCCTCAAGAAGGGAACCCAGATAAGAATCCATCCGCTCACGATAAACTCGATAACACCATTTGTCTAAAGTTCGCCTCAGATCTTTATCGATTAAATGATAGTTTTCATCAAACTTACAGATATAATCCAAGAGTTCATAGAAATCCGCCCCGTAATAAATGTAATCTCCATCCACCTCTTCCCTATGAACAAGGTGTTTATTATAACAGGCGTCTAATAAGTCCTGTACATCTTCAAAATTACTGTTCATCCTTAAAACAATTTTCGAGACAGAACACTTTTCACCATTTAGCCGAGCTACCAGAATCATCTCTCGTTCAGAGAGAAAAAGAGACAAATGGGGAACTACAAATTCCGGCACAGCAAAGAGTCTAACAAACTTATCAATCTCAGACATCAAAAAATCCGCCCTTCACGTTGTCATAATAGTTTTATAAAGCCACTTTACACCCATGAAATACTCTTGGGCATAAAGTGGCCATTTAATTAATCTCTACCTACCCAGCCTCTCGGTGCAGCACCGAATTAAGGTACTCTTACTCACTCTTACTCTAACCTAACATCAGAGGAAGTGTCTTAGCATAGTGAGCACTTTAGTGGAATCGCGTCAATGAGCGCAGTCGATAAGGCGTGAAGAAACGCAACGGTTTACATGCAGTAAGCCCAGAGGTTTTGCGTTTTAGCCTTATCGACAAGCGAATAGCGATGAAACGTGTGCGAACGGGCTAAGACACTTCCTCTCCCCAGACTGAGCTCAACTCACCTTAACTTCGCTTCAAACCGCTTTACTTCAACAACCCTTTACTCTTTAAGAACGTCGAAGAAACTTCTTCAATAGACTTCTTGTCAACATCGGCCTGCATGTTTAATTCAGTAATTGTCTTAGTGTCCAGCAAAGCGCTTAATTTCTTGAGATCAGCAGCCAAAGTTGGGTACTTATCGACAATCTCTTGACGAACGACAGGGGCAGCATTGTAAACAGGGAAGGCACTTTTATCATCTTCCAGCATTACAAGCTTATCTGTAATAATTCTCGGCTCGGTGGTAAAGGCCAGCGCCAAATCACCCTTTTGAGCTTTAAGAGTATCATAGTTTAAGCCCATAGCAACGTTAACAAAATCCCCTTTAGGCATTTTAAAATCATAGACTTTTTCAAAAGAAGGCAGACCATCCGCTCTTCCTTCCCACTCCGGGAAACCAACAAATTTTAAGCTTTCACCCTTCTTCACTTGGGCTACATAGTCAGAAACAGTTTTAAGCTTATATTTTTCGGCAATCTCCGGACGAACTACGATTCCATAAGTATCATTGAGGGGTGCATATTCCAGCCAAGCAATGCCGTTCTTAGCATCCCATTCTTTAATCAATTTATAGCTTTCAGCAGCATCAAACACCGGCTCATGTTCCATTAAATTCATAACCCCGGTACCGGTGTATTCCCAATAAAGGTCGATTTGTCCTGAGGTTAAAGCAGGCCTGATTACAGCCAATTCACCTAAACCCATTTTGTTTTCAACCGGGTACCCTAATCCTTCCAAATATTGAAGACTCATAGTCCCCAAAAGTGCTGCTTCAGTAAAAGTCTTAGACGAAATCTTAATGGTCGGCCCCTCTTTTTTTGTGTTTTCCGGAGCAGATCCCGTGGCAGGTGCCTTAGCTCCGCAGCCAAATACTCCTCCTAAAGCTAATGTAAGGGACAAAGCTGCAACGAGAAATAATGATCGTTTCTTCATGTACATACCCCTTCCTTTAATAGATTGTTCTAATTATACATCTTTTCACAATATTACCATAGAATTTTTTTAGTCCTTAACCCCTCCTTTTTTATGCCCTTTTAGGGAACCGTCCTTAATTCCCTCAAGCGCCATTGCATGAAGATGATAAACAACCCCCAAAAGCTCCAATATCATTTCCAACTCCCGTCAAAATAGTCCAACAAAATTTCTGGCTCGGAGACGGAGAGGAATTGCCTTAAAATATGCACATCCGACAGCTGAATCTCTCTAATTTATCTACTCAACCCTCATCCCAGGAGGAGTGATTCGATATTCCAGGTAATTAATCATCCTATCTAAAAAGATAGCCATCAAAGCCCCCAGACCCGCTCCAACCAGTAAGTATTCCGGTCGGAAGAGAGAAAGGCCGCCCATAATAAGATTACCCAGGCCACCCGCACCGATCAGAGAAGCTAAGGTACCAATACTAACCACATAAACAGTCGCAGTCCGGATACCACTTAAAATAATCGGGATAGCCAACGGCAGCTCTACTTCCCACAGAATTCTTCGCTGAGACATTCCCATCCCGCTGGCGGCTTCCTTCACATCTGAGCTAACCCCCAACAGACCGGCAATGGTATTCCTAACAATAGGCAAAAGGCTCTGAAATAAAAGGGCCACGATAGCAGGCTTCATGCCCAAACCCAGGATCGGCAGGGCCAAGGCAATAACCGCAATCCCGGGAACAGCTTGCAATAGGTTAAGTATATTAAGGGTAACAAGTCCAAACTTCTTATATTTCGGACGGCTAAGAAAGACTCCGAGGGGTACAGAAATCAGGATTGCAATGGTTATGGTGATAACAACAATCATGGAATGCTCTAACAAAGCCTCGGGAGCCTTCTCAAAAAGAGCAAACCTGAAATTCTCCCAGCGCATTTACTCACCCTCTTTCCTGTACACATGCTTCCTAATTCCTTGGAAAGAGAGCACTCCGCAGAGTTCCTCACCCTTTAGAACTCCCAGATAATCCGCATCATATTCCAGCAGCAGAGAGAGTGCATCCGGGAAGGGAGTGGTGGTTTGAACAAAGGCGTTTGACCTGCGCCGGGCTCGTTTCCGCAATCCTTCGATATCCATCCCAAACTCTTTGACATCCACAGCCGAGATTTGACCACAAGTTTTGCCGGCCTCATTGACGAGGAAAGCCACCTCCGCTCCGGTATCCTTCATCTTCTGAGCGACATTCTGCAACTCATCTTCCCTAAGCAAACATTTAACGGGCTGCATTGCATCCTCAGCCAGATACAAATTCAACTTTTTAACAACCCGGTCCCGCCCAATGAAGTCTTCCACAAACTCATTAATGGGATTAGTTAAGATCTCTTCCGGAGTTCCAAACTGTACTAATTGCCCCGCATTGAAAATAGCGATCCTATCCCCCATTTTAATGGCTTCATTAATGTCGTGGGTCACAAAAACAATCGTCTTTTTAATTTCTTTCTGGAGTCGCAGCAACTCATCCTGCAAATGAGTTCGGGCAATGGGATCAACTGCTCCGAAAGGTTCGTCCATAAGCATAATGGGGGGATCGACAGCCATGGCCCTGGCAACCCCTACTCTCTGCATTTGCCCGCCACTAAGTTGAGATGGATACTTGCCCCTGGTCTTTTCCAAGTCAAGCCCCATCATAACAATCAGTTCATCAACCCGTTGCTTGATTTTCTCCTTCGGCCATTTATAGAGCCGAGGTACAATGGCAATATTCTCGGCTATCGTCCGGTGAGGCAAAAGACCTATTTGTTGGATAACATAGCCAATGCCCATCCGCAGCTGATCCGGATTCGTAGTGGTAACATCCTGTCCATCGATTTTCACAACCCCGGAAGTCGGCTCAATCATCCGGTTAATCATGCGCAAAATCGTACTCTTGCCACAGCCGGATGGTCCAACTAAAACACAAATTTCTCCTTTTGGAATTGACAAATATAGTTTATCCACTGCTGGCATTGCTTGACCTGGGTACTGCTTCGTAATCTGCTCTAGTTGAATCATCAGAATCCTCCTCTGTAAAACTCTACCCCGTCCTCTATTAGACCTACCATCCTGATGAGGGTTAGCGACTCACTCGTAATCCTTTGGGAACAATCCTTTTCTCAATCATTCCAAGAATAGTATCTAAACCGATGGCAATTACAGAAATAATCAGGGCACCGGTGACCATCATCGGTGTATTAGAACGAACAAGGCCTTCCTGAATAAATCGCCCTAAATTCCGCTCTCCAATATAGGTGGCTATTGCAGCGATACCGGTAGTCATGACCACGGTTATTCGAAAACCGGCAAAGATAATCGGCATACCTAAAGGCACAAGAATTTCTACGAGAATTCTCTTGGTACTCATTCCCATTCCCCTGGCCGCTTCTATCACATTGCGATCAACATTTTTCACCCCGTCATAGACACTGCGAATCAAAGGCATCATTGCGTAGAGAACTAAAGCCAGCAAGGCAGACTTTCGGCCGAGACCAAACATTGGGATTGTGACCAAAATCGCAAACATCGACAAACTGGGAATACAAAATATCGTATTAGCTAACGCTAAAACTCGCGCTGCCCACTTATCACTTTTGGTTAACAAAAGACCAACAGGCACCCAGATCAGCAAAGAAATCCCCACAGCCAGCAACACCAGGGTAAAATGATTTTCGGAGTATTCCATAATAGTCTTAGTATTCTTCACCAGAAAACTTACAAAATCCGTTAAGGTCATTCGCCATCACCTCACTTTCTTTCATTAATATACGAGAGAAATTAAGACATGCACTAAGATCCTTTAAAAATCTCTAAACTAAAATAATCATCTACCCCTGAAAAAATGCTCCAAAAAGTTATGTATTAAGGAGATATGTTCTCTAACCTAATCTCTAATGCAAGAATCGTTCCTAATTTCTGATAATTATATGTATACTTTCCTTTTTGCACCTGGGGGACTTCAAAATTCTACTGCGGGCGGGCCTTCTTTATCAATTCTCAAGTTTTGATACTCAGCTTTAGTTTGAAGCAGTTCACTCGGCTATAAGTAATAGTCTATGTAGTATCCGTGACGTAACCAAAGTCCACGTTACGCTTTAGAAACTAGACCCCGGCGCATAGAATATTTGCAAAAGCATCCGTCCTATTGCCGCCGTGAGCCCTCCAAAGGCAAGTGCCAACATTTCTTGCCCGCCTAAAAATTTTGCACATCAAGTTTTCTAATCCGGTATTGAAGATTTTGACGGGCAATTCCTATAGACTCCGCAGCCCTGGTAATATTTCCGTCATGGCTTTTCAAGGCATCTCGAATCACTTGCTTTTCTACTTCTCTCAGTACATGAGCCAAAGTATTAGATCCTTTTTTGTAGTATTCAGGGAAGGTTCCATCCTGACTGACAAATTTTGCTCTCAGATAGTGGGGCAAGTGATCGACGGTAATAACCTTTCGGCCATCTAACATATTCATGGCGCTTTCAATAATATGTTCTAATTCCCGAACATTCCCGGGCCACTGGTAGCGAAGAAAAATATCCTTTAAGACGGCATCAATTTGAACTTGACCAAAGCCGTAGATCTTTTGATAACGATTGAGGAAGGAATGAATCAGGGCCTCTACGTCTTCTTTTCTATCTTTTAAGGGCGGGATAAAGAGAGTCATCACGGCTAAACGATAGAAAAGATCTTTACGCAAACTGCCATTGTTCACTGATTCCCAGGGATCCACATTCGTAGAACTAATCACCCGACAGCGAACCGGAATTTCCATAGTCCCACCGACTCGTCTGACCATTCTTTCCTGCACAACCCGAAGAATCTTGGCTTGTAAATTAATACTCATGCAATTCAGCTCATCCAGAAACAAAGTGCCATTTCCCGCTTGCTGAAACAATCCTTTTGATTCTACGGCACCGGTAAAAGCCCCTTTGGTTGTGCCAAAAAGTATACTCTCTAAAAGGGTTTCCGGAATTGCCGCACAATTAATTGCTACAAAAGGCTCATGCTTGCGAGGGCTGTGATTGTGAATCGCTTGAACCAACAGCTCTTTGCCAGTTCCCGTCTCACCAAACACTAAAATAAATCCATCCGCCAAGGCAGCCTTTTTAGCAGAGGCAACCAGATCCTTCATGGCAGAACTGGCGTAAACAATGGAATCAAAGGTGTAGCGAGTTCCATTATTACCCCGGGGTTCTTGACCTTCAAATCCAATCTGGTCATGCAATTGCATTGTCTTAGTTAAGAGTTCTTTAAATTTACTGATATCCTTACACACGGAATAGACTGCAATTACCTGATCATCTTCCAGCACAGGAAAGGTACTGGCCACAATAGTGACCTCTTTCCCCTTATTCGTAAAATAAGTCTTATGCTTCTCAAGAACCGGCTCCTTAGTTAAAACCACACTTAGGTGTTCACTGCTTTCCACGGTAACAGCATCATAGACTTCATTCAAATACCTTCCGACAACTTGTTCGGACAACAACTCTTCTAACTTTGCCATTTCAGAATTGTAGAAGATTATCTGGCCATCAGGGTCGGTAACAATAACCCCTTCGTCAATTGAATTAAAAAGCTGCCTAAAAACTTGATCCATAACAACACCAGGCATTACTTACCTCCTAGTTATTATCCACCCTTCTTCTCGTTAATTCTCCAACCATCCACAATATCCTCTTTTCATTAAGCCATTATTCAGTATTCATGAGCTGTCAGGGAAGGCCTAAGAGGCGGGAATCTTCTCACCCCAGGATGATCATCAAGTGATCCAGGGACGTAGCAGCCGTCATCTTATCTTTACGGCTGGTAGTCATCGGATAAATCAGCAAGAAGGTCGTAAACTAAGCCCCTAATGGCCTGGCGTTTATATTCCTGAGAAGCCCGGCCGGGAATCGCTTGATCCACGACACCTGTTAAGTAGTCGGCAATCTCTTCCGCACTCAGGGAATCCACCCTCCGGCCTTGCAACTCTCTCTCCAACCCTTCTATCCGAAAGGGAGTTGGCCCTAAAGCCCCCACAGCCCATCGTGAATTGAGAATTCTTTGCTCCTCAACATCACATTCCAGCAGAGCAGCCATATTTAAACGGGCTACAGACACAGCAGTTCGACTACCGATTTTCCCAAAGGCACTCTTAACTCCAGTCCTGCCCGGGGTTTGAACAATCGGAAAATCAATCTCCAGAATCAGCTCCTTCTCTTGAAGACCCTGAACCCCTCCTGACTGCAAGTGGGAAAAGGGAATTCTCCGCGAGCCCTTGGGCCCGGCGATACTAATCCAAGCCTCCAAAACCAGCAAAGCAGGCAAACTATCCGCCGCCGCTGCGGCATTAGCAATATTTCCCCCGATAGTGGCCCGGTTCCGAATTTGAGCAGACCCCACCTGAGAGGCTGCCTGAC